>NZ_VFRA01000001.1:1417941-2126911 GCF_006788895.1 Rhodoglobus vestalii | reverse complement strand
ATGTTGTCTGCCTCACCGACTGGATGGTTGCTCGCTTAATCCGCTTCGGCTACACCCAGAAGTTCGATCGAGCCAACATGCCCAACGCGGCTAACCTGCTGCCTTCGCTGCAGAACGTCGACTTCGACCCGGGTCGCGAGATGAGCCTCCCTTGGCAGGGCGGGTTCGCTGGCATCGCCTGGAACAAGGAGCAACTGCCCAACGGACTCCGATCCGTTCAGGATCTGTGGAAACCAGAACTCAAGGGCCGCGTCGGTGTGCTCTCTGAGATGCGCGACACGATGGGCCTGATCATGCTCGATCAGGGTGTCGATATCTCCGGAAAGTGGGGCGATGACGAGTTCAACGCCGCGATTGATGAATTCTCGAAGCAGGTGACTGACGGCCAGATTCGCAACATCAAGGGCAACGCCTACAAGGAGGACCTCGTCAACGAGGACACCCTCGCGGCGATCGTGTGGTCGGGTGACATCGTTCAGCTAAATGCCGAGAACGGTGACAAGTGGGACTTTGTCCTTCCCGATGCGGGCGGAACCCTCTGGAACGACAACTTCATGGTGCCGATCGGCAGCCCCGCGAAGTCGAACGTCGAAGAAATGATCAACTATTACTACGATCCCGCTGTCGCTGCTGAGGTAGCCGCTTACGTGAACTACATCACGCCGGTTGCCGGAGCCAAAGAGGCCGCAGCGGCCATCGACCCTGAACTCGCGAACAATCAGCTCATCTTCCCTGATGAGGACACGCTCTCGAAAGCGTTTGTGTTCCGCGGGCTCGACAACTCAGAGGAGCAGAAGTACAACACCGCGTTCCAGAGCATCCTGCTCGGGGCCGCCTAATGGCGACAGGCACTTTTGCCGAGAGTGGAGCCGATCTTGAATTAGTGGGGATTCATAAACGTTTCCCTGGATTCACCGCCATCGAGGAACTCAACCTCACCATCCCCGCAGGGTCGTTCTTCGCCCTGCTGGGGCCGTCTGGTTGCGGCAAGACAACAACTCTGCGGCTCGTGGCCGGTCTCGAGGCTCCCACGGCAGGGCGGATCCTGCTCGGTGGTAATGATGTGACCGACCAGAAGTCGTTCCAACGTCCGGTCAATACTGTATTTCAGAGCTATGCCCTGTTTCCCCACATGACCGTGTTGGAGAACGTTGCTTTCGGGCTGCGCCGCCGCAAGATGGCCGACCCGCTGGAGAAAGCTCACGAGGTTCTGCGCCTCGTGGAGCTTGACCACCTGGGGGGTCGCAGGCCGCAACAGCTTTCGGGTGGGCAGCAGCAGCGGGTGGCGCTGGCTCGTGCCATCGTCAATCGCCCGGCACTACTCCTTCTTGACGAGCCGCTTGGTGCGCTCGATCTCAAACTGCGCCGCCAGATGCAGCTTGAACTCAAAACTATCCAAGAGGATATCGGCCTCACCTTCTTGCACGTGACCCACGATCAAGAGGAGGCCATGACTATGGCTGACACGATCGCGGTGATGAACAAGGGTCGCATCGAGCAGATGGGCGCCCCGCAAGAGCTCTACGAATTGCCGAAAACATCGTTCGTCGCGAACTTTCTTGGCCAGTCGAACTTGTTCACGGGCCCGGTCGTGAACACGACCAGCACGGGGATCTCGGTCGACGTTGCCGGCCAGAAGATCACCGTGCCCATCGACCGCGCGCATCGCACCAGTGGTGAGATCACGATCGGTGTTCGCCCCGAAAAGATAACCCTGCACAGCAGAAAACCCGCCCGGGATGCCGGAGTCAACGTGTTGGGCCCGGGCCAGGTAATCGACGTCTCGTTCAGCGGGGTGAGCACGCAGTACCTGGTTGATGTTCCTGGCGCCGGCAACCTCATCGTTTTCGCGCAGAATATGACGTTTGGGTCGGATGTTCAGGAAGGCGACAAGGTGTGGCTCAGCTGGACGATTGACCACGGTTTCGGTCTCGACGACGACCCGGCGGATGCACCACGGTTCTCCCCTGATCTCGACACTCGCACCATTGCCGCCCAACATTTGTTAGAGGATGCGTAGCGATGGCTTTTGCCGCATTCTCATCGACGACTGCGCCCGCTGCGGCTAACATGGCGCGAAAGAAAAGTCCGGTAGCACTCCTTCTGCTCCTACCGGGCATCCTTTACCTGATTCTTTTCTTTCTCACTCCACTGGTCTCGCTGCTCCTAACCTCGTTCAAAGCGCCGACGGAGTTCGGTGACTTCGGTGAGTTCAACTACGCGTTCCGCTGGGAGAACTACGTTGAGGTCATTACGACCTACTGGCCGCACATTATGCGCTCATTTGGCTATGCCCTCACTGCCACATTCTTCGCTCTCATCATTAGTTATCCGCTGGCCTATTTCATCGGAGTGAAGGCTCGGCGCTGGCCGTTGCTGCAAAGCCTCGCCCTGGTTTTGGTTATCGCACCGTTTTTCATCAGCTTTCTGCTGCGCACGCTGGCGTGGAAGCAAATATTCTCCGACGAATCATTCTTGGTGAGCTCCCTCAAGGCCCTGTCGCTGCTCGCCCCTGACGCGTACGTGACGGGAACCGCGTTCTCGGTGATCTTCGGTCTCACCTACAACTTCATTCCTTTCATGACCTTGCCGCTGTATACGACTTTGGAGCGGCTGGATGTGCGTTACCTCGAAGCGGGGAGTGACCTCTATGGCAGTCCGTTCCACGTATTCCGTAAGGTCACTATTCCGCTTTCAATGCCGGGAATTGTGGCGGGAACGCTGCTGACATTCATCCCAGCGGCAGGTGACTACATTAATGCGAGCCGAGAGTTTCTTGGTGGCACCGGTACCCAGATGATGGGCAACGTCATCGAGGCAAACTTCCTGGTGTTGCAGAATTTTCCCGCCGGCGCCGCTCTCTCGATCATTCTGATGTCAGTCATTCTCGTGATGGTCAGTTTCTATGTGAAAAGGTCTGGAACTGAGGAGCTTCTATGAAACTCTCCCCCGGCAAATGGATCTTGCCCGCCTACAGCGCGCTTGCGCTGCTCATCCTGATGATTCCGATCGGTTACACCTTCGTTTACAGCTTCAACGATTCACTCAAGTCAAACATTGTGTGGCGCGGCTTCACCTTCGACAAGTGGCTCAACGTCTGCAATGTGCAGAACGGTGCTGTCTGTGAGGCCTTCGGCAACAGCATCTTCATCGCGGTGGTGGCGACGGTGGTCGCGACCACGCTCGGCACCATGATCGCGATCGCTATTGTGCGTTACCGGTTCAAGTTTCGCTCGCAACTGAGCCTGTTCCTCTTCCTTCCGATGGCGACTCCGGAGGTCGTACTCGGCGCGGGGCTTGCTGCGCAGTTCTTGTCGGTCGGCGTACCGAAGGACATGCTGACGATCATTCTGGCGCACACCATGTTCTGCATCAGCTTTGTCGTGGTTGCCGTGAAGGCGCGAGTCGCAGGCCTAGACCCGGCCCTTGAGGAGGCCGGTCGAGACCTCTACGGGTCGGCGCTGCAGGTATTTCTGCGAATCACTTTCCCCCTGTTGCTTCCCGGAATTATGGCCGCGGCCCTACTGTCGTTCGCGCTGTCGTTCGATGACTTCATCATCACGAATTTCAACTCTGGCGCTGTGTCGACATTCCCTAAGTACATCTGGATCTCGGCAGCTCGCGGTATTCCCGCTGAGGCCAACGTGCTCGCCTCAGCCGTGTTCATTTTGGCGTTGGTTATTGTGGTGACCGTGCAGGTGACTGGCGCTGCACGCGCCAAGCGTCTCGCAAAGATGAGCTAGGTCGCGCAGGCTAGTCGAGCGTTCCGGCCCGGAACAGTCTGACGCAGGTCGAGAACTCGTCGGCCGTGCGCGAGTAGCGGTCGGCACGGGTGGTGAGTTCGCTCGCACGTTCGGGGTTCAGCGATTCTTGGTCGTCGGCGATACTGCCGGCACCCGACGCTAGGATGCGGCTGAATGAGGCGGCCCGATCAAGGGCCACCCCAAAGTCGCCGCGAAAGACACCGCGCAAGATCTGGTCGGCTAAGTCTTTGATCTCTGCCGGGCCGGTGGGATTGACGGCGCCCGTGACGGCCGCGTCGATGGTGCTGAGAGTGTCGATGCCGCGCTGAAAGAGCAGGCTGGTTCCCAGCGCATCCTGCTGGATGACGGCTCGCAGCAAATAGATGCGCCAGAGGGCACCGGGCAGGCTGCCAGGGCTCGATCTCGACCAGAGCTCAGCGATGGCATCGATGCCGTGTTTGTCGGTGTAGGCGACGATTCGGTCGAGCACGGCAGGGTCATCCGTGTCGCGTGCGTGATCGATGAGTGCGTGGGCGGTATCGTGGGCTGCACGTATGATTTGGGCGGGATCTTGACCGCCCTCAAATGTGTCAAACTTATCTGTCGAGTACTGCGTGGGCTTGTGGAAATTTTCGACCATAAGATCACGGTACGCTTAACATGTGGGGCCTGTAGCTCAGTTGGTAGAGCATCGGACTTTTAATCCGCGGGTCCCGGGTTCGAGTCCCGGCGGGCCCACATTTTTTGATGGAATAATCCGGCGTTGTCGAAGGTATCTTCCAGCCCCAGAGTGGATCCTCGCGCGTATCCCATAAGTTCGGGAGTGTCGCTGAAGCTTTACACCGTGGACTATCGGTATGAAATACATTCCAGTCGAAGGCAACGTCATCCAATTAGACCGACGACGTAATCGGCGGCGATACTTCGCTCGAAACGTAAGACATATGCCGCCCTAGCTCGATCGCATGGTGACACGAACGCGATCACCCTTAGCCCACGAAACTTTGCTCACCAGACCGAGGTCGATTAGCCGCTTAAGCAACGAATCGAGCGCTTTCGAACGCTTGTATATTCGCCAACTGGAGCTGTGTCTAGCAAGAACGGACCATTCTTGGCTCAGACGACCGATCAGCGCCACCACCTCATCGTCGTCAATTTGATCGCCATTGGTTCCCAAGTACTCGATGATCGCTCGATCTGACGCGCCGGCTGCAACAAGAGCATCCAGCTGAGTAGCGCTGAGCAATAGACACCGCTCTATAGAAACTTTAAGCGCAGCGTTCGCCCCGACTGGTGTGGTGATATTTGCTACTAACGCCGGTTCGCGAAGAAGGGCGATTTTGCGTTCTGCTGCAATTTTACGGCTCGAAAGAAGCTGCTCGATATCACCAGATGAGAACTGGAGTTGAGAAACCAAGTCGGCCCAAACTTTCGTATGGGCATACGCGGCTTCTCGCACTTCCCAAGGCCACCGCCCCATGGCAGTGAAAGTGACGATGTCATCGGTAAAAACAGCCTGATCCAAGAGCGCCTTGATTAGTTCTGGGCGTTCGACTCTGAACTTGCGAGCGTCGAGTTTGCCATCCAGCGAAACGGATATTATAACCGAGGCAAGCGTTGGAAGAGCGAGACTCGAAGACAGGAGCGCTTGGATCAGACGCACACCATGCTCGTCGTCAGCATTGACCACACCGTCCAAAACTGGGTGCGCAATAAGGTAGCCACTCAGCGCTTCGTCGACTTGTCCGACCACGTCAAAGTAGGTGAGTACGTTACTGGCTGTCGGCACAAAACTACTAGTTTGCGCCAAGCTCGGAAATGCTGAACGCAATTCTTCGCCAATGTCGTCGCTCGCTTCGGGCAAGTGTTGAATGACAGCTGCCTTGTTCGCGCGCCGCAGAACCTCTTCGACCGCGCGCGGTCCGAAATCAGAAATCGAAATGATTAGGTCGAGCGGGTCTTCCCCCCGGTCAATGCTTAACGTCTCCTCTCCCGTGGAGTCAAGCACCTTGAGATATTCGCTAAGGCGTTTGAGGACTTGCCGGAGAGCGTGCGGAGACTGTCTGCCAATCGAGTCCAAACCGATATTTCCCTTCGCCTGCGCAAGCGAAGCCAGATTCCTTCTGCTCATTACATAAGCACCGATGCCACCAATCGCGTTTCTCGCATCAGCGCTGAGAGCGGTCAAATCCGGTACTTGCGCATGAACGTGACTTAGAAGGCGCGCGACACCCCTAGCTGCACCGCCACCCAAAACAGGGCCGATTCGTTTCAGTGAATCGTGTGCGAGTTCACGGATCAACCGTTCAACATCAGGAGAAAGTTCGTAGTTCAATTCGAACGCCATCGCGCACAAAGCTTCACCGAGGAACTCCAACTTTCTCTGGTTCGATGCGCGGAGATCATCTGCAATGAGGGTCAATATCCAGTTCGCGTTGGGAGCGATCTTTCGCAGTAATGCGAGCTTGTGTTTGCCTCCAGCTAGGTAGGTCAGGACGAACTCGCGCGATCCTTCGATTTCCTGTCGCGCGAGCAAGTCAATGGTCTTATCCAAAGCTCCGCGTTCCAACAAATCGTCGAATATCGATATGTTGAGAACGCTCGGTTCCTCAAGAAATCGGTCGCCAACCTTCGTGCGAATCTCCCTGATGTCAGCTGCGCTCAGTGTTGTAAGCGGCGAACTGCGCCGCCTGCTCACGAACTGTATCCGATAACTTTGCGCAGCTGAGCTAACTAAAGAACCTTGATAGACGCTCGTATAGAGCGCAAAGTTCCCGTCCAAGTACCCGCTGAGCGCCAACTCGAGCGCAAACCCCTCGCCGAGAATGTTCCGAGCACTCGCGAGGAAATCAACTTCGATCGTATGCTTCTTATCATCGATACCGGCGCCTTGGTAACGACCGTCGGTGAGGCGTTCAATAAAGCTTGCGTGCTGAAGGTCCCAACGAGCGCTCCTCAGACGCTCCAATTGCGTTCGATTCGCGTGAGAGGCCTGAGTGATCCACGACTCGGCCGGCAAGTATTGGGCAAGCGCGACATTCAGATCCGACCGCCTAATGCTGAACGTGCGGCCAGATGACCAAGCGATACCGAGGTCTCCTGTTGGATCAGCGTCGAGTTCTCGCCAAAAATCGGGTGTACTCGCTCTGCTTGGTTCTGAGACCACTCCGCCCAAGTCCAACTGTGTCAAGTCGCCTCGGCCGTTACCAGCAAAAAGGCCGATGAGAGCAAGAAGTCTCGCGCCCGCTTCCTTAGACCGCGTCTCCAATCCCGCTTCGCTTGCCAGTTCGTTCTCTTGATTTGTAATCTCAAAATCGAGCCCTCGCAGCCTTTGCGTCACACAGGTGTCCATCGAGTTGACGAGAGCGTCAAGAGCACTCGTACCGAATTGAATCAGCTCGAATTGCTCAGGGTAAGCATGCTTAAAAAGTAGGACTGCGAATAGGTGATTGTGGTCCAAGTCAACTGCGCCGTTCCGTACCAATCGATCAAGATACAGATCGTACTCATTTCGAATACTGAGAATCACGCGCATATCTGGGAAGTAACGTCCGGCCAAGCTCACTAGCTCTCCGGCGGGCTGTTCGTCCTTGACAAGCGAGTTGAGCTCGTCCGATAGAAGGCCGCCAGACACTTCAGTTGACACAAAAGGCACAACGGGAACGATCAAGTCAAAAAATTTTGCGCGATCAGTCGAGGCTGCGGCCACACCTTCAGGCCCAAGAACGCGAACTTTTGGAGTGAAAATACTGTCGCGTATCGCGTAAATAAAGGTCACCGGCTTGTCCACGGCAGCCGAATTATTCAGAAGAACATTCAGCTCGCGCAGTGCGATGAAGATTCCCTTATCTCCAAAGCGATCCAAATCCTCGAAAATGACAAGGCTGGTCTTCGTGCGGGAAAAGAAATAGACAATCTCGTCGAGATATTGATCAAAGTAGTTCTGGACAGGATCGCTCCCAGTGAGCTTGAATTCACCTACCGCGACCTCGCGAATTCGTGCGTGCGAGAATCCCCATTGGGCCAGCAGCAAAGCACCCGCCACAAGCGCGCCATCTAAAATTCGCCCAGCTGGCTCTTGAATATTCATCGGCACCCAGGGGAACGCCGTACCGGACCAATTCTCTACCCATTGCGAAAAAGGGGCGGGCAGCTCGTAGAGCCATGCCAAGCTTCCAATCACGAGACCCCCGAGCACAGCAAGCCCAATAGCTCTCGATATGTTAAGCCCACGAATCCGATTCAGTTGAGACCGCGAGAGCTTCGCTGGCTTTGCGGAGTAAAGAAGTCGCTTGACGATCTCCTTCTGTAGCGCTTCGGTCACAAGCGACATAGAATTCGAGGAAAGTGAGTCACGACTAGCTGTGAACGAAGACGTGTCGTTTTCGATCGTTGCCAGCGCGATCTCGACTACTCCGAATTTCTTCCACCGCCTTCGCACTTCTAGTAAAACGCTACTCTTACCGCTGCCGTAAGCCCCGGACAAAGCGATGTTTCGCGCCGGATTCTTTTTTGCTAGCTCGTTGAGAAGAATCTCGACATAGAGCCCATGTGCTGCATGCAGAAATCTAGGGCGCAACGATCGGACCTCGAGCAGCGCTCTTTTTGGCTCTGCTGCTGTTCGAGCGCGCTCCGCTAATGTTTTGGCACGTGCACGTGCACTATTGAATACCGAGCGTAGACGCCTTCCGGAGTATTCTCTGACGGTCGAGATCATCTATGTTCTCCAAGAGCGCTCTACTAAACTAAACCCAACGGCGAACCGGCTTCCGCATTCGAAGTGCGAAACACGCTTCACTCAAGTCAGTATGCCGCATTGGTCGACGCGACTAGGGCGTGTCTCCTAATGCCTTAGCCCAGATGATTATGGCCCGGAGGACAACCCCGCCGCGGTAGGTGAGGGCGAGTTTGTCGTAGCGGGTGGCGATGCCACGCCACTGCTTGAAGACCTCGAAACACCGCTCAATGACGTTGCGGCGTTTGTAGGACACCTTGTCAAAAGTGGGAGGGCGACCTCCGGCTTGGCCACGTCGTTTCCGATTGGCGACCTGGTCCGATCGTTCCGGGATCACGGCATGAATGCCACGATCCCGGAGCATTTTCCGATTAGCTTTGGACGAATACGCTTTGTCACCCATCGCTCGATCCGGCGTCGTGCGAGGCCGACCCCCGCCGAGCCGAGGCACTCGCAGGCTCCCCAAGACTTCGGGGAACATCGGTGAGTCACCGCCCTGCCCCGGTCCCAGCAGAATCACCAACGGTCGAAGATTCGCGTCACACAACGCGTGAATCTTCGTCGTCAATCCGCCGCGTGACCGGCCAATTGCGTGGTCAGCAGGCTCAGTGAGCAGATTCGTGTAGTTCTGAAGTTCCCCCTGTGGTGCGCGGAAGATTGGTGCCGTGCTGGTGGGCGCGGTTGACCGTGGAGTCCACGGACACCTCCCAATCAATCAACCCAGCAGCGTCAGCCTGCGAAAGCAGCCGGGTCATAATGGCGTCCCACGTACCGTCGCCACTGAAACGCCGGTGACGTTTCCAGACGGTCTGCCACGGACCAAAAGATTCCGGCAAATCCCGCCAGGGAATCCCCGCCCGATACCGATAAATGATGCCTTCCAGAATGCGGCGGTGGTCTTGGAACGGACGACCCGGGCAATTCTTCGAGGACGGCATCAACGGCTCAAGGCGAGCCCACTCACTGTCAGACAACACGGCAGCACGAGACATGGATTAAGTCTGTCAGACAGGCCCGGCAGCATTAGGAGACACGCCCTAGGTGAGGTGAATTTAGCCTGAACCATTTGGCGACCGCCCCAAGGGGTGCGACTGTACGGCTACCAACTCGCTGGCAAGGCTGCGCGCTCTTCTGTTGATCGCACGAAAACAAAGACTCCCAGAAGTGCTCGTGAGTATCGAACCTCGTTCAAATCGGATCTAAACAAGAGCTAGGCGAGTGAATCGTTGCTTCCTAGCTCTCGGTCTAAGGCCCGGGAAATGGATTGCGGCGAGGCCGGGGACGACGTGAGTTTCAATAAGCCCGTGAAGGCCCACAGGTGTTCCAGCAATTCATTCCTAAAAAACAGGCATCACATCTAACTGGGTGCATTCTTTGTTCGCCTAATCACGCCGTTTATCAGGGCAAAAACGTAAGGAGTGCCGACATTCCGGCTGCGTTGTTTGCTAACCTCCTTGCCGACGAGTCGCACTTCGGGACCGAGTGAACAGGACCTTCGGCAGGACTACGCTCGGTGATATTGTCTAGTCCGGTATGCGGGCACATCACAAAAGGAGCCCACCATGACATCCACTCCCCTTCGTATCGCCGTTACGGGCGGCAACGGCAAGCTGGGTCGCGCCACGGTTGCCGGACTTCGTGCTGCCGGTCACACGGTGACGGTGCTCGATATGGCTGGCCCTGATCGCACCCAGTTCACTTACGTTGACCTCACCGATTACGGCCAAGTAGTGGACGCTCTCGCCGGCGTCAATGACCGTCATGAGGGTGTGGATGCCGTTGCCCACCTCGGTGCGATTCCTGCGCCCGGTCTCTGGTCAGATGTGGCGACGTTCCACAACAACATGAATGCCACGTTCAATGTGTTTCAGGCGTGCAAGCGTTTGGGTATCCGCACTATTGCGTATGCGTCGAGTGAGACTGTGCTCGGATTGCCGTTTGAGACTTCCCCGCCGTACATCCCGCTCGATGAGGAGTATGAGACGCGCCCCGAGTCGACCTATTCGATGGTGAAGCACCTTGAGGAGCAGATGGCGCAGAAGTTTGTGCGCTGGGATCCGTCGCTCAGCGTCACTGCGCTGCGCTTCTCGAATGTGATGGACCCGGCCGACTACGCCGAGTTCCCGAGCTTCGATGCGGATGCCCGGCAGCGGTCTTGGAATCTGTGGGGTTACATCGACGCCCGCGACGGCGCCAACGCTATCCGTTTGGCCCTGGAAACCTCCCGCCCCGGCTATGACGTCTTCAACATCTTCGCCGCCGACACCGTCATGTCGCGGTCGAATGCAGAGCTCGTTGCAGAAGTGTTTCCCGGCGTCGAGATTCGCGGCGAGCTCGGCGTAAATCTGTCACTCACGTCGACCGCGAAGGCCGAGCGGTTGCTCGGCTGGGTGGCGCAGCACAGCTGGCGCGACTAGCTAGAGGCTCACCTGGTTCGGTATCGTGCTGCATCAAGCTCCGGTAATTGCAGCGACCAGCACAGACGTCAGCACGGGGATCACATAAACAACCGCCACGAAACCGATACCGATCATCACCGCGAGAGCCCAGAGAACCCTTGCGATTCTTGCGCGATTTACTTCGCGGTTGAGCGCGTGAAAGCGCTCGAGATAGGTGGGGTCGACGGTGAGATCCGGCGCGGCGTGCCAGATTCGCGAGTCCATGGCCGCGTCCGAGATGCGCTGCACCGTTTCAGGGTCGAGGAGAGCTTTACGGCGTTTGAGCCAACGCCGCAGAGAACGAGCATCCATGACACTGACCTCGCTGGGTGACTGCTTCACGGTGAAAGGTGCTGCATCAACGATCGCCACGATGGGGTGCACGTCAACGGGTATGCCCGCCGCTGCGGTGAGACGTTCGGCAGCACGGGCCGCCTCATGGCGAGAGTTGCGCAAGTGGTCGGTCTTGTGACCTCCAACCATCAGCACGTGGTTGCCAACCCAGATTTTTTGTCCCCGATGACGCTTCGTGTTGATCGTGAACACACCTGCCGGGCCGATCGCCACATGGTCGATATCGCTATCGCCCGTGCCCGCCGGAACCGCATGGAGCACCGTCCACTCGGTGCCGAGGCGTGAGAGCAACGCCCCCACCTTCAGCTCGCCGTGGGCGCCGGAGAACCAGCTCGCAGCATCCGCATGCAGGGGACGCACGCCAAAAAAACGCTTCAGAGCAGTGCGCGGCGCGACTTCAGCTTGCAGGCGCAGGAGCTCCGCAATCACAGAATATGCCGCAGGGCGGTCCTCCAGCGTGAACGTCGGTGGCACCTGAGTTCGCTCAGCCCCAGTATTTTCGATCATCCGTCCCCCAAAAATGCTGCTCCGAACGCACTACTTCGAGGCTAACTCGTTTGCGGAATTCTCCACGGCCCCCAAGCGGGGATGCCACTGGGCGCCCAACCAGGCATCCCGAGACCGGTTTCGTTTCCGCCCGTGGCGGACACGCCCCCAAATCGGGTTACGCCACCCCCGGGATTCCGCCCAAAACGGGGCACACGCCGCAACGCGCCGCAGAATGTTCACCGCGCATCCACCTTGAGGTGCTGGACTATCCGTATGACCGGCTACGAGTCGCAATACCCACGACCCGAACACTTTTTGTTGCACCTGAGTGACACACACTTTCTTGCGGGCGAACGAAAGCTGTACAACACCCTTGATAGCGAGGTGAAGCTACAGAAACTGTTCTCCGAACTCGAAGCGTCCGGGTCCCGACCCGAAGCGATCATCTTCACGGGCGACCTTGCCGACAAAGGTGAACCCGACGCCTACCGGTTACTGAAGGCAATCGTGGAACCCGCCGCAGAGCGCCTAGGCGCTGAGGTTGTGTGGGTCATGGGCAACCACGATGACCGCAGCACCTTCGCGACCGTGATGCTTGATGAGCCGGCGAGCGAAGACCCCATCGACCGCGTCATCGACATCAACGGGTTGCGCATCATCACCCTCGACTCCACAGTGCCCGGCCACCACTACGGACACATTTCGGATGCCCAACTGCTGTGGCTACACAACGTGCTCGCCACCCCGGCACCCCACGGCACCATCCTCGCCATGCACCACCCCCCGGTGCCCAGCATGCTCGACCTTGCCGTGACCGTCGAACTGCGGGCGCAACAAGATCTTGCGGCCGTAATTCGCGGCAGCGACATCCGCAGCATCATCGCCGGCCACCTGCACTACTCAACCACCGCAACCTTCGCCGGCATCCCCGTCTCAGTTGCCTCAGCAACCTGCTACACCCAAGATCTCAACGTTGCGGTCGGCGGCAGTCGAAGCCGGGATGGCGCACAATCGTTCAACCTGGTCCACGTGTACGACGAAACCGTGCTGCACTCGGTGGTACCCCTCGGCGAATACGACAGCCTCTCCTACGTGACCCCAGAACAGACTGCGGCAATACTGGCTCAGCACAACATCACGATCGCGCCCGCGACGAACCCGCGCGTTGTCCCCAGCATTGTTCGGGTCTAAAACGACCCGACTACTCCGCTTCGGGCAACTCCCACGGTGCAGCAATCGGATAGTACTCGTCGAGGAACGACCGCAGTGCCGCTGCTCGATCTTCCGCCGAAAGCTCCGGGAAGCTGCCGTCATTGAGGCAGAAAAAGTCGCTTGAGCGTTTACGCAGCAGCGACCGCATCTTTCTCAACCCATCAAGCGACGTCGTGTCAATGTACTTAACCTTGGCATCCGCCTGCACCATCGCCTTACCGCTCAGCAGCGCGTAATAGTGGTACAGCGAGTTGGTCACCGAAATGTCTGTCGCCTGACGGAACGCGCTCGCGCTCGTGCGAGCAAAATCGTCAGGAAACTCGCGCTCAAGTTCTTTCATCACTGACACGCGCAGCGGCGTTACCGCATGCTCCAAGTGGCGGGTGATCGTTGCACCGAACTTTTGCTGCAACAAGCGGCGGTTGACGCGAGCCGCATTCTCAAACCCGGAACGCTCAACGCTGCTCTCCCCCAAACCGATGCGGGTGCGCGCCTCAATGAATTTCGAGACGCCGCCAGGTGTAAAGAAGGCCGCAGCGCTCACCGGGCGACCAAAAAACATGTCATCGTTGGAATACAAGAAGTGTTCGCTCAGCCCCGGAATGTTGTGCAACTGGCTTTCCACAGCATGCGAGTTATGGGTGGGCAGATCGTCGTGGTTAGCGAAGAAGCCCTCACTGCGCACCAACGTGACCCGCGGATGCTCGGCCAACCACGCCGGTCGAGGCGAGTCAGTGGCAATGTAGATATTGCGAATCCAAGGGGCGAACAGATAGACGGAACGCAGGGCGTACTTGAGCTCATCCAACTGCCGAAAGCGGGCAACCGAATCGTCGCCCTCGCCGACCACGTAATTCTCCATCTGGGAGGCCCTAGCCTTTTGCCACTCGAGCTCGGCGCCATCCACCCACGAAAAGACAATGTCGATATCAAACTGGATGTCGCTGGCCAGTGGATCGAACATGCCCTGCAATGTTGGCCACGTCTGATTATGCAACTCAACGGTGGCGGCAATCGCTTCGGAGCGTGGCAACCAACGGCGCATCAGCGCATTGGGGTTGGGAGCCACAACCTCATCCCGCACGTACTCCCACAGCTCCACCCGCACACAAAACGACACATCAAAACGTATGCGACCCGCAGGCTCCACCCGCGGGCGAAACAACACCATGGCTTTCGCCTTAATCGCCGAGGTGAGCACGCCATCCGCAACCAGCACGGGGCTATCGCGAACATCCGACGCGACCGGCTTACCCGTCTCCTTGATGCGCGCAGGCTTCACATAAAACGGCTCATTCTGGCAGGCCGCCACCAACGCAACCGTCAGCGCCTTGCGATCTTTCCAGTCAACAGCCAACACCGCCGCATCGCCCCCACCCCGCACCAGCAAAAACGGGATGTTCGCGTCGTCGAGCACACCGCGAAGAAACAGGAGGTCTGCGGTGGCAGCCTCGCGCGGCGTCAGAGTGTTATTCGTGAGCGCAAGCAGTCCATCGTGCACAACAACATCGTCGCGATTCACCACCGCAGGAGAAGAAACATGATCGATCATGGGGCCCCGTCGTTCGAGCCTGGCTGAGATGCCCGGCCGCCCGATTATCGGCGTGCCGTTAGCTCGTTCCAGCATAACCTTCAGCGCTGAAAACGCACGGATCGGCTGGGCGCGCTCGGCTAGGCGTCGAAGCCGTCCGGAGCGGCACCCAGGAGGTCGTGCGTCACCACGACTCGCGCAAATTCCCCGTGCAGGTTCACCCCGGTGATCGTCGAGAGTTCATCGGCGGCGATCTCTTCGCCGAACGGTCCGACGCGATCAAACGTGTGGGTGGCATCCACAACAAACGTCACGTCATAGCCGAGATTGCCTCCCACCCGCGCGGTGGTTTCGCAGCAGTGGTTCGTTGTGATGCCGCAGATCGCAATGGAGTTGATCCCGGATGCTGTCAGCCACGCACCCAGATCGGGGCTGCCATGAAAACTCGAGTTCACCGTCTTCGACACCAGCAGATCGGGCGTTCCCGAGAGCACATCCCTAAACCGATTGCCGGGAGAGCTCGGGTGAAGCGGCGAAGCGGCATCCGCTGAATCATGTCGAACGTAGACGATCGGCCAACCCTGGCGACGCCAATGCCCGATCAGCATGCCGATGTTGGAGTCGCAGTCGGGATTGTTGCGCTCGCCCCAGTAGTCGGCGTCGTCGAAGCCGAGCTGCACATCCACCACGATCAGTGCTGTTGTCATCGCGACCTCCCCATCATTAATGGCGTCGCAGTGCTAGCCGACACTCACCCCGAATAGTAGCCCGAGCAGGTAGGTGGCCGCGGCGGCACCATAACCGATTGCCAACTGGCGGAGCGCACGCTTCAACGGCGATGCACCCGAAAGCAGACCAACAATTGAGCCGGTGAGAAGTAGTGCAACCCCCACCAGGCCGGCGGCGATGAACACTGCAGTGAGCCCCTCAGCACCGAACAGGTACGGCAACACCGGGATGATCGCGCCCGAGGCAAAGAACACGAAACTTGAGCCCGCCGCTCCGAGAGCTGAGCCGATCGGATTGTGCGCTGGCGCCGTAGCCACCGCTTGAGCGGGTGTGCCCGCCAGCACTTCTGCCGCGTGCACGTCTGCCTCGCGAGTGCTCATCCCGCGAGCACGATACACGAGAGCTAATTCGTTCTCATCGACGTCGAGATTGGTGACCGAGTCCGTCGGGATGGGGCCGTGCGCGGCGGCGTTCTCAAGCTCCAGTTGGGAGCGCACCGACACGTATTCACCGGCGGCCATTGAGAGCGCACCAGCGAGGAGACCGGCAACTCCGGTGAGCAGCACCACCGCGGTGGGCAGGCCTGCCGCGCTCATGCCGAGAACGAGGGCGAGGTTGGAGACGAGCCCATCATTCGCTCCAAACACTGCGGCGCGAAAGGTGCCCGAGAGACGTTGGCGGCCACGAGTGGCGAGAGCACGAACAACCTCCTCGTGCACAGCCTCATCGGCGGCCATCGTATCGGTGGCGTCGGTGTCATCCAGATACGGCGACCGAGACTCTGCTCGCTGGGCGAGCGCAAGCACAAAGACGGAACCAAAACGCCGTGCCAGCAGCCCCAGCAGACTCGTGCGCGGATCAGTTGGCAGCGGTCGCCCAGTCCGATCACCCAGCAGTCTCAACCAGTGATCTTCGTGGCGTTTTTCGGCCGCGGCAAGCGCCAAAAGAATTTCGCGCTCTTCCCCCGTGCGGCGGGATGCCAGGTCACGATAGATCGCCGCCTCAGCCCGTTCTGCGGCAAGGTAGCGTCGCCACCGGCGCACATCGCGTGTTTTCGGTTCTGGACTCATGCGTGGCACCTCATGCGGCGTCCCTCATTCGTAGCACCTCATGCGGAGTATTCCACTCCCCAGCTGGCAGAGAATTCAACGCCCGGTTCGAGCCACAACAAACCACGACCGGTGTTGAAGGCGTTGGGCGCCCCGGTCATGGGTTCAATGGCAACAGCGCGCCCCGGTCCGGTGGGCGTGGGAAAGCTGTCGGTGGTGAAGATTTGGATGAAGTCGAAGTTGTCGTCGACCATCAACCGCAGCTCTCCACCATCCGGTGCGGTCAGCCGAACGGCAACCCCATCGACAACTTCTACGCCACCGAATGCGGTATCCAGTTCTAGCTCACCCACGAGTCGTCCAGCACTGAAATCGAACGGGGTGCCGGGTGCCGCTACTTCGGCGGTCGGAATAAGTCGCTCGTCCACCTCGAAGTGGGTGGCCGCCGTCATCCTGAGGGTGAGCTCCGCGGTGGGAGTGTTGCCAATCCTGAAGAACGGGTGCGTTCCCAGTCCATACGGGGCAGCAGCCTCCGACAGGTTGGTGGCGGTGTGGGTAACGCGCAGCCCTGTCTCGATCAGTTCGTAGCGCACCGTCGTATGCAGGTGGAACGGGTACCCATGCTGGGGAAAAACTGTGGCGCCCAGTGTCACTGAGCTGTCGGTACGCTCGGTGAGTGTGTAACCGGTGTTGCGCAGCAGCCCATGGATGGCAGTGTTTCGGTCGCCCTCAGTGATATCGAGCTGCTGAAGATCGTCATCGAGCATCCATTGGCCATCTTCGACCCGGTTCGGCCACGGCACCAACACGATGCCATCCGCAAAGGGAGGCAGCTTGGTTTCGGCGTATCCCTCAATGAGATCAACACCGCCGATACTGAATGTGCGCAAGGACGCGGCAAGTTCGGTGACGGTCGCCCACGCCTCCCCCGCCGCAGTGGCACGAGTAATGATGTACTGGGTTCCGGTGGGTGCGCTCACCGCAACAGCCTACCGGCGTAAAACTCACAAACCAGAAAGAACCCATGTCAGATATTCGCGACGACGTACTCAACGACTTTGAGGCCGTCTTCGGCCACCCCGCGGCCGGCGTCTGGTCTGCCCCCGGCCGCCTGACACTACTCGGCACCGCCAACAGCCCCGACACGGATGCCGAACTTGCGATTGCCATCAACCGCCGTACCGTGCTGGCCGCCTCCACCCGCAGCGATCGCAGCGTGCGTATTGCCAGTGCGCTGGTTGATGAACTCATCACCGTGGAGCTCGATGAGCTCGACACCAGCGAGATTGCGGGGTGGAGCCGTCTGGCGCTGGCGATTGTGCAGGAGGTGATGGCGGCATCCGCCCACCAGCATGAGCTCAGTGGTGTTGACGTGTTTATCGATACGACGATTCCGGTGGGTGCCGGGCTGGGTTCCTCGTCAGCGCTCGAGGCTGCGCTGGCGCTGGCGCTCACCGACCTGTGGGAGTTGGACGCGCAAACTGCCCAGCTTTCCCACCACCCCGATGCTGCCGCCTGCGTGTTTGCGCTCAACGACCACGCGCTCGTGCGGCTTGAGGGTGAGAGTCGCCCCGAGCCACTGCCACTGGACTGGACGACCGCCGGCCTCGAACTGCTCGTGATCGACACCGATGCCCCGACCGCTGATGCCCTCGAAACGGCGACAGCCGACGACGAGGTGCGCCGAACCCTGCACACGGTCACCGAGAACCAGCGGATACGCGATGCGGTGCTCGCCATCCGTGACGAGACACCCCGGCTGCTTGGCGCCCTACTCGACGCCTCGCACGTGAGCCTGCGTGACGACTACCGGATCTCCACCACCGAAGTTGACCTCGCCGTCGAAACTGCCGTTGCCGCCGGTGCTTTAGGGGCGCGGATGCTCGGCCGCCCCTTCAGCGGAGTAGCCGTCGCCCTCGTCGACACCGACACGGCATCCCGGGTGCGGGTTGCGCTCGATGGCGCATTCGCCGAGCACGCGATGGGGCAACCGACCGTGGAGGAAGTGTCGCCGTCACAGGGTGCCGTGCGCGACCGCTAAGCCACAACCTTGAGCACGAACGCGACGATGAACCCAATCCCAACGACGGTGCCCGTCCACACCCAAAGGCGAGCCCAGGGGAAGCGGCGCTTGCGAGGGGTGCGCATCCCCGGGTAGGCGGGCGGCGTGGTCGGGGGGCGCTTCTTGGTCACTGTGCAAGCCGTTCTGCCGCCTCAACAACGTTCTTGACGAGCATCGCACGGGTCATCGGCCCGACACCGCCGGGCATCGGCGAAAGGTAACCCGCGACCTCCGCAACACCGGGGTCAACGTCTCCGACGAGTCGCCCCTTGCCGGTTGCCTCGTCGACGACACGAGTGATTCCGACATCGAGCACCGCAGCGCCCGGCTTGATCCATTCAGGGCGGATAAGGCCAGCAGAGCCGACAGCCGCAACCACGATATCCGCCTGGCGAACATGCGTTTCGAGCTGGGTGGTGCGGGAATGAGTGAGGGTGACCGTGGCATCCAGTCCCTTGCGAGTGAGCACAAGTCCGAGGGGGCGACCGACCGTGATCCCGCGACCGACAACGACAACGTGCTTACCAGCAATCGGTACGTCATAGCGTTCAAGCATTTCGACGATTCCGGCCGGGGTGCACGGCAACGGCGAATCAAGCGTCGTACCAACACCGAGCACGAGACGGCCAAGGTTGGTGGGGTGCAGACCGTCCGCGTCCTTGGCGGGATCCATGAGTTCGAGCATCGCGTTCTCATCAAGACCGGCGGGCAGCGGCAGCTGAATGATGTATCCGGTGACAGCAGCGTTCTCGTTTAACGCAACAATGGCATCCCGAACTTCGTCAGCGGATGCCGTAGCTGGCAGATCGACGCGGATAGATTCGATGCCCACTTCGGCACAGTCGCGGTGCTTGCCGGTTACGTAGGAACGCGAGCCCGGGTCGTCGCCGACGAGTAGCGTGCCGAGGCCGGGAGTAATTCCACGGGCTTTGAGGACATCCACGCGAACACGCAGTTCGTTCTTTAGCGCGGTTGCGGTGGCGACACCGTCAAGTTTCACTGCGGTCATCGTTTTCCCTTCGAATCGGGCTAATGCGTGTGCAGCTGCCTGCACGACTGCCACGTCTATTAAACGCTAAAGAGCCCGTCACCATGTTTACGCGGCGGCGGGCTCTCTAGCGGGGCTGATTAAGACCAGCTACCGGGGCTTTCGAGTCCTTCATAGAGCGGGAAGGCATCGGCGAGCGCGCGGGCACGAACCTTCAGTGCGGCGAGGTCGGCTCCCGGCTTGAGCGTTTCGGCGATGATGTCGGCCACTTCGGTGAATTCGGCGTCAGCGAATCCGCGGGTGGCGAGCGCGGGTGTTCCGATGCGCAGACCGGAGGTCACCATTGGTGGACGCGGGTCGGCGGGAACCGCGTTGCGGTTGACGGTGATGTCGACGGAGTGCAGCAGGTCTTCGGCTTCTTGACCGTTCAGTTCAGACTTCCGCAGGTCGACGAGCACCAGGTGCACATCGGTGCCTCCCGTGAGCACGTCAACGCCGAGGTCTGTCATGTCTTTCTGAACGAGTCGTTCAGCAAGAATTTGGGCCCCACGAACGGTGCGCTGCTGGCGATCTTTGAACTCATCGGATGCCGCCAGCATGAATGCGGTCGCCTTGGCGGCGATCACGTGCATGAGCGGCCCACCCTGCTGACCGGGGAACACATTGGAGTTGATCTTCTTCGCGATATCGACGTTGTTGGTGAGGATGAAGCCCGCACGCGGACCACCGAGGGTCTTGTGCACGGTCGACGACACAACATCGGCGTAGGGCACCGGTGAGGGGTGCAGTCCGGCGGCCACAAGGCCTGAAATGTGCGCCATGTCTACCCACAGAATCGCCCCAACCTCGTCGGCGATCGCGCGGAACGCCGCGAAGTCGAGCGTGCGCGAATAAGCTGACCAACCGGCGATGAGCACCTTGGGCTGGACCTCGATGGCTTTGGCGCGCACGGTCTCCATTTCGAGAAGACCGGTCTGCTCATTCACACCGTAGGCGTGAGCTTCGTAGAGCTTGCCCGAGAAGTTGAGACGCATACCGTGGGTGAGGTGCCCGCCATGATCGAGGGAGAGGCCGAGGATGCGGTCACCGGGCTGTGCGATGGCCGACATGACGGCGGCGTTGGCGGATGCACCCGAGTGCGGCTGAACGTTGGCGTAGGCGGCACCGAACAGGCTCTTGGCGCGCTCGATGGCGAGGCGCTCTGCGATGTCCACAAATTCACAACCGCCGTAATAGCGGCGTCCCGGGTAGCCCTCCGCGTATTTGTTGGTGAGAACCGAGCCCTGGGCTTCAAGGACAGCACGGGGGACGAAGTTCTCACTCGCGATCATCTCGAGGGTGTTGCGCTGGCGTTCGAGTTCTTGACCGAGAACGGCAGCGATCTCGGGATCTACCTCAGACAGAGGCGAAAGGAAGGTTGACACAGATGGGCTCCTTGAGACTGGGGTGGATACATCAAATCTACCCGGTGCTGGTCAACCTCGCGAGAGCGATCGCAGATCTAAGCTGCGCCTAAGCTGGTAATCGTGAACGACCACATCATCCATTCTGCACAGCTCGTCACAGCCGACGCGATTGTCGTCGACGGTTGGGTGGCGTCCAGCGGCGACACAATTAGCGCGAACGGGGTGGGCGAGGCGTGGAGAGCACACACGAGCGGTGACACCAACGTCACCGACGCAGCAGGTGGGTACCTCACGCCCGGCTTCATCGATATCCACTGTCATGGGGGAAATGGTGCCGCTTTCGATGATGGTGCCGACGCGATCCGACGCGCCCTGAGTGTGCACCGCGCCCACGGCACCACCCGCTCGGTCATCTCTTTGGTTAGCGGCGATCACGCGAGTCTCGTAAAGAACCTTGCGGCAATAGCTGACGTCACAGCAATTGACCCCCTCGTACTCGGCAGTCACCTCGAGGGCCCATTCCTCGACGCGGCATTCAAGGGCGCCCACAGCCCTGAAGTGCTGCGCAACCCGACGCCGCGCGAGATCGATAAACTTCTGGCTGCTGCCGCGGGCACTCTGCGGCAGATCACAATGGCCCCCGAACTCGACGGAGCCGCCGTTGCGATCACCCAACTCACCAAAGCGGGCGTCACGGTAGCTGTTGGCCACACCTCGGCCGACTACGAGCAAACCCTCACCGCGTTCGATGCCGGAGCACGACTGCTCACCCATGCCTTCAACGCCATGAAGGGCATCCACCACCGCGAACCGGGCCCAATCACGGCAGCGATCCGTCGCGAGTCCGTGACACTCGAAGTCATCAATGACGGCGTGCACGTGCATCCGGATGTTGTGAAGATGTTGTTTGCGTTGGCCCCCGGTCGCGTCGCGCTCGTCACCGACGCGATGGCCGCAGCCGGCTCCACCGACGGGCACTACCTACTCGGTTCGCTCGCTGTCACCGTGAACGATGGCGTCGCCCGGTTGAGTGACAGTGGCGCAATTGCCGGTTCAACTTTGACAATGGATGCCGCGGTGCGTCGAGCCATCACCGAGGTCGGCCTGAGCGTTCCGCAGGCTGTTGCGGCCGCCACCGTCGTGCCGGCTCGCGCAATCGGACGCGCTGGCGATCTGGGCTCTCTTGCTGCTGGGTTCGCCGCCGACGCCGTGCTTCTCGACGCCGACTTTAGGGTGCGGGCGGTGTGGGCTGCAGGTCGCGAAGTGCCGCGGCCCGGCCATCCCGACGCCTGAGCAGTTCACCACCGACGATCGCGAACACGACCGCGATACCAAGAATGACGGCGTCGACTGCCGGCAGCGAAAGGATGCCGTACTGGTCGAGCAGGATGCCGCCGAAGAGTGCGCCGCCACCGATCCCGATGTTGAACGACGTCGTAAGATAGGCCGAACCGACATCGCGCATGCGTGGGGATGCGAGCTGCAGGAGGCGCGTCTGAATCATCGCGGGCACGCCGCCGAACGCCATTCCCCAGACGATAATGACGGGGAACATGATCCAGGGTTCGGCGGGGAATAGGCCGAGCAGTGCCGCACAGATTGCCACGAGAGCGACCGTGACCGAGATGATGCTGCGCGGAAAGCGGTCGACGAGAAGCCCCGCGAGCGCAAGGCCGACAGCACCCGCAGCTCCGAATATGAGCAGTATGCCCGCGACCGCACCGGGCTCGATGCCCGCCGGCCCGATGAGGTACGGAACGATGTACGTATAAAAGAGGTTGTGGCCGAGCATCACCAGCGCAACCAGGATGCACACGTAGATCACCCCGGGAACCGAACGGTCTTTGCGCAGCGGGATCGAAATCTCGCCGGTGGAGAGGGTGTGGCGGTGGTCGACCGGGGGCAGTACCCGCACGACCATAATCGTGAGCGCAAGGATGATGATCGCAATCACGACGAAGGCGAGTCGCCACCCGAGAGCGTGACCGAGAGCGGTGCCGACGGGTACGCCAAGCACGAACGCAGCGGTGGCTCCGGCGCTAGTGACGGCAACAGCCCGACCGACTTGGTGGGCCGGCACGAGGTGCGCAGAGTACGCACCAACCACTGCCCAAAAGAGTCCGTGCGACAGGCCGCCAATCACTCGAGCAACAACGAGTACCGCATAGTTGGGTGCCGCCGCGGCCAACAGGTTTCCGACAACAAACACCAGCAGCACGGTGATCACAAGTGACTTGCGCGAATAGTTGCGGGTAAGGGCGGCAAGTGGGGCGGTCGAAATCACAACGGTGGCCGCAAAGATGGTGATAAGCAGCCCGACCTGTGACTCAGAGACCGACAGCTCAGTGGCAATCTCGGGCAACAAGCCGGTCGGCAACCACTCGCTCGTAACCGAGGTAAAAATGAGTGCCGAGAGGGTGAAAAGCCCTGCCCACGGAAAGGCCTGAAACGAAGAATCTGAAGAAATACGTGGCGAACTCATATGGACCTAATCCTACCGCTGGCACCGGTACGCTGAATCTGTGACCACCTCAACACACTGGATCGTGACTCTCACCTGTGACGATAAGCCCGGCATCGTGCACGCCATCAGCGGCGCGATCGTTGAAGCCGGCGGAAACATCACCGAATCGCAGCAGTTCTCCAGTGACGACACCGGTCGCTTCTTCATGCGTTTGCAGGTGGAATCGGATGCTCCGCGCGAGATTTTCGAGCAGGCTCTCGCCCCCGTGACCGAGCGGTACGCGATGGAATCGCAACTCGACGTTGTGGGGCGGCCCCTTCGCACCCTCGTTTTGGCATCCAAGGCCGGGCACTGTGTCAACGATCTGCTCTACCGCCAGCGGGCCGGACAGCTGACGATCGAACTGCCGCTCATCATGAGCAATCACCCCGATCTGGGTTCGCTTGCCAAGTTCTATGAGGTGCCGTTCGAATCACACCCCGTCACGACACCGGGCCAGAAGCTGGCTTTCGAAGATCGCGTCCTCGAGGTCGTCGAGCAGAACGACATTGAGCTGGTAGTGCTGGCCCGCTACATGCAGATCCTCTCGCCCGAACTGTGCGCACAGTTGAGCGGCAAAATCATCAACATCCACCACTCCTTCCTTCCCGGCTTCAAAGGAGCCAACCCCTACAAGCAGGCCCACGCTCGCGGCGTGAAGCTCATCGGTGCCACCGCTCACTTCGTGACGAGCGACCTCGATGAGGGCCCCATCATCGAGCAGAACGTGGTGCGGGTCGATCATGCCAGCACCCCACGAGAGCTGGTGTCGATCGGTCAAGACGAAGAAAGCCGAACCCTCACCCAAGCGGTGAGATGGTTTGCCGAAAATCGGGTACTACTCGACGGCGCCCGCACCATCATCTTCCGCTAAAGGCTGTCGCGGCACCCTCGCGCCGCTAGTGCAGCCGCTCCCAGTCGAGGCGGTTCTCCCACGAATAGCGGTAATAGTCTGCGAACGTGAGCTCGGATGCCGCAGCCTCATCCACAATTACCGTGACAGTTGAGTGCAACTGAATTGCCGATCCCGGCAGGCTCGCCGTCACCGGACCCTCCACAGCACCCGCGAGTGCCGCAGCTTTCGCCTCACCGAACGCGATCAGCACCAGATGCCCGGCACGCTGAATCGTGCCGAGCCCCTGCGTAACACAGTGCGTCGGCACCAGCTCGGGCGAATCAAAGAAGCGCGCATTGTCCAGCCGGGTCTGCTGCGTGAGGGTCTTCACCCGGGTGAGTGACGCAAACGACGACCCCGGCTCATTGAAACCAATATGACCCGTCGAACCAATTCCCAAAATCTGAAGATCAACACCACCCGCCGCAACAATCGCCCGCTCATAGTCAGCCCCCGCCGTCTCCACCGGCCCACTCTCCGCAGGAACCTGCACCAGCGACGGAGTCAACCCGAGCGGCTCAACAACCTCCCGGGTGATCACCGAACGGTAGCTTTCGGGATGCCCAGCAGGCAATCCAACATACTCATCGAGAGCAAACCCCCGCACAGCAGAAAGATCGAGGGCGCGAGCCGCGAGCGCCGCCCACGTCGTTAACGGCGTCGACCCTGTTGCCAGGCCGAGTACGGCATCCGGCCTTCGGCGCACGAGCGCCTCAATGAGGTCAGCGGCAACCTCGCCCGCGGCCTCTTTCGAATCAACGATTACTACTTCTGCCATTAGGCTACTGTCTCATGCGCGGCGCCTAACGTGCAGAGTGGTGTACCCGCAATTGGCCCGCTGAGAATGCTCTAGAAGACGCCGGTCATTCGTCTGCTTCACAGCAGCTCTCCGTCATACTAAAAGCCCGACCACCCCACTGGAGCCCCATGCGTAGCCTCGCCGACAAGAAGACCGCCACCGCCCTCTTTGCCGGAGTGACCCTCGTGGGAGCACTCTCCGCCTGCTCCTCCCCCGCCACCGGCACCGATGGGGCAGCAGCCGACGCGGGCGCCCCCGCTGCCGGCGGCGATTACACCGACGGAACCTACACCGAGACCGGGGATTACACCTCGCCGAACGGTGCCGAAAAAGTGGATGTCACGCTCACCCTCGAAAGCAACGTCGTCACCGATGTCACGGTCAAGGGTTACGGCGAAAGCCCCAACTCCAAGCAATACCAGGGCGAATTTATTAGTGGGATCGCCGCCGAGGTTGTCGGCAAGAACATCGACGACCTGTCCGTCGATAAAGTTGCCGGTTCCTCACTCACCAGCGGCGGCTTCAATAAGGCCGTCGATGCAATCAAGACAGACGCTCTCGCCTAGTCACAGGTTCGATGCCATTGGTGCGCCGTGGCAGATCGACACGGATCAGCCGCTGACTGCTGGGTCAGAGGCTGCCCTGCACGCACGCATCGATGAGTTCGACCGCACCTACTCGCGTTTTCGTGACGACTCCCTCGTCAGCAGCATCGCCCGAACCCGCGGCACCTATCAGTTCCCAGCGGATGCCGCGCCGCTCCTCGAACTGTATCGCCGTCTCTACACCGCAACCAGCGGGGCCATGAGCCCACTAGTCGGCCACGCGCTCGAAGAGCTCGGCTACGACCGCACCTACTCACTGCAGCCCGCCGCCACCCGCAGTCGCGTGCCCGAATGGCAGGAGGCGATCAGTTGGAATGGCAGTGAACTTACCACCCTCACCCCAGCGCTGCTCGACGTCGGAGCCGCGGGCAAGGGCTACCTTGTTGACCTCGTCGCCGAGGTACTGCGCGCGCATCGTGTCACCACCATGACGGTGGACGCGAGCGGAGATATTCTGCACCGCGGCGAAACGCCTCTCCGGGTCGCGCTGGAACATCCGCTCGACACCAGCAAAGCCATCGGCGTGGTGACCGTGCAGAACGAAGCAATTTGCGCCTCAGCCCCCAACCGACGTGCGTGGGCGGGGCTTCACCACATCCTTGATGCCCGCACGGGTCTGCCCACCGATCGCATCATCGCCACGTGGGCGATAGCCGCCACCACGCTAGAGGCAGATGGCCTCGCCACCGCCCTGTTCTTTGCTGAACCAGCCAGCCTTTTAGCGGAGTTCGACTTTCACTGGGTGCGGATGTTTGCGACCGGCCGAGTAGAGTCGTCGCCAAGCCTCAACGGAGAGCTGTTCACGCACAGGACACGCGCATGAAGCGCTGGCTAGATCGAACACTCGGCTCGCTCGCGATGTACAAACTGGTACTGGCGTCGCTTGTGCTTCTTACGGTCCTCGCCATCGTGCTCGCATTCTTCGGCCTAATTTCACCCGATCCGTTGGCTTTGCTCGCCAGCCTGCCCGTGGCTGTCGTCTTCAGCTTCGTCTCGAGCTGGCTTGGGGCCCGCATCGTTCGCCAGCGCGCACACCTCGAATCATCGTTGGTCACCGGCCTGATCGTGTTCTTCATCATGGCTCCGAGCCTCGAGCTGACGGGGCTGCTGGGCATCGCTCTCGCCTCAACCATTGCCGGCGCATCCAAGTTTCTGATCGCATTCCGCGGGCGCCATATCTTCAATCCCGCAGCCATTGGTGCGTACGTTTTCATCTTCGCGCCCCTCGGCTTTCCGACCTGGTGGATCGGCACCCCGTGGCTGCAACCGCTGATCGTCCTTTCGGCCTTCCTCATCCTCTACCGCACGCAACGTCTCGATCTGGGTGTGGTGTTTGTGGTCGTTGCGGCGAGCACACGCATCGCCCTGACAATTGCCGGTGGCGGTTCGCTGACCGAGGCACTCAGTTTCACTTTCGCATCCTCCCCGCTGCTCTTCTTCGTGGGTTTCATGCTGAGCGAGCCCCTGACCCAACCGCCGCGCCGCTGGCAACGACTCAGTATCGCCGTGATCGTCGCGCTTCTGTTTTCCATCCCGTTCTCCATCGGCCCCCTCTACAGCGACCCCCTGCTTGCCCTGCTCATTGGCAACCTGATTGCGTTCTTCTTCACCCAGCGCCGAACCATCCGCATGACGCGCGTCGAGACAACCGAGGTTGCGCCCGGCATCTGGGAGATCACTTTTGCCCCACACCGCCCCATCACGTTCCGGGCGGGACAATACATTGAGCTGTCGCTGCCGCACACGGCGGCAGATTTTCGTGGGGTTCGTCGCCACTTCACCATCTCTTCGGCGCCGGATGCCGGGGCCACCCTCTCGGTGACTGTTTCGGTATCCGAAAAATCGAGCAGTTTCAAGACGGCACTCTTGGCGCTTCCCCGGGGGGCTCAGGTCAATGCCACCGGAATCTGGGGCGATTTTGTGCTGCCGCGCAAGATCTCCGAGCCGGTACTGCTGGTTGCCGGCGGAATTGGTGTCACCCCTTTCGCCAGCCAGGTGGCGCATGCCCAGCGCCACAGCGAGGGTCGCGACATCGTTGTGGTTTATGCGAGCTCGAGCAGCGAACCGCTGCCGTTCACTGACGTGCTCAGCGAAGCGGGCGTTCGTGTAATTGTCTTTGGGCCGCAGCCCGCCGAATCGCTGCCGGCCGGGTGGGAACTCGGTGGCGAGGGGCGGATGAATGGCGACGCACTCTCCGCGCTGGTGCCCGATCTGGCCAGCCGACGCGTTTACCTTTCGGGCCCGCCAGCACTCGTCAACGACCTGAAGTTGGCACTGCGCACGAACGGGGCCCGGCGCATCCACACTGACTACTTCTCGGGGTACTAACTGTTAGGCGTCAGCGAGCGCCCGCACTCAACGGTGACGACGAGTCACTAGCGACCCGCGCCGACCCGGCATTACGGCCAAGATTCAGTGCACGAAGCGCGTTAAGGATCGTCACGAGATCCACGACCTCCTGAAGAGCGGCACCAACGATGGCGGGCATTACCCCGGTCATTGCCACCAGCATGAGCGCGATGCTGATGGCGATACCGATCCAAATGCTCTGCAGCGCAATATAGACGGTGCGCTTGCTGACCGATACGGCATCCACCACACGGTAGAGGTCGTCAACCAGAATGACGATGTCGGCAGATTCGCTTGCCGCGGTTGAGCCTTTTGCGCCCATCGCGATTCCCACATCGGCGGCGGCAAGTACGGGTGCATCGTTGACTCCATCCCCCACCATGACGACCGGCCCCGGTGTGATGGTGTGCACGATGCGCACCTTGTCTTCGGGAAGACACTCGGCGTGCACCTCGCTGAGCTGCAATTCGTCGGCGACTTTCTGTGCGGTCTGTTCGATGTCACCCGTCACCATCAGGGTCTTCTGGATGCCCAGTGCCTGTAGATCGTGCAGCATTCGTTGTGCTTCATCTCGCACCGCATCACGCAGAATGATCACCCCGGCCAATTGGTCATCGACGGCGACATATACGGCTGCTTCCCCGCTGCCGAGATCAACTTGAGCAAGACCGGGCGCCTGTTCGGCGACGAAGGCTGGCTTTCCGACGGTGATAACTTCGGTGCCGATGCGTGCCTGAACTCCGTGCGTCGCGACTTCGCGCGCATCCGTAACGGCCGGCAAGGAGTAGCCGCGGCGGCGAGCTTCTGCCACGAGTGAGGCTGCAAGTACGTGGGAGGAGTATTGTTCTGCGGCGGCGACCAGTGTGAGCACTGCTTCTTCGCTTCGCCCTGACTCGGGCCTGATCGCGACCACTTCGGGGGTTCCGCGCGTCAACGTACCGGTCTTGTCGAAGACGACAGTTTTTGCCCGTGCCAGCACTTCAAGGGTGCCCGCATTTTTGATGACCACACCGTGCGCGGATGCGCTCGACATTCCGGCCATGAATGCGACCGGCGCGGCAATCAACAGCGGGCATGGAGTGGCAACGACCAATACTTCAGCGAACCGTGTGGGGTCTCCCGAGAGCCACCATGCGATCCCCGCCAATGCAACGGAAACAAACGTGAATGGTGCAGCATAGCGATCGGCGAGCCGCACCAGGGCAGGCTTGCTGGCGGCTGCTTCGCTGACCAATTGCACAATCCGCTGATATTGGCTTTCGGATGCTCGTGCAGCGGCCGTCACGGTGACCGCTTCCGGTCCGTTGACGGAACCGCTCAGCAGGAGATCGCCGGCAACCTTGTCAACCGGCATACTTTCGCCGGTAAGGGATGATTCATCTACCGCGGTCGACGCAGAAACAAGCACCGCGTCCACGGGAACAATTTCCGAGGGGCGCACGACAAGGCGCTCGCCAACGGTGACCGCGGTGACCGGAACATCGACGAGCTCGCCGCTGTCGTCAAAAACGTGGGCAATCTGGGGCACGCGGCTTAAAAGCGCTTTCAGCTCACGCTGCGCTCTGCCAGCGGCAAAGTCTTCAAGAGCCTCACCCCCGGTGAGCATCAGCACAATGACGATGCTCGCCCAATACTCGCCAACGAGTACTGTCGCAATGATTGCCGTGACGGCAAGAACATCGAGACCAAACTCTTTGCGGAACAGGCGTCGAATCATCGAGACTGCTTCGCGCGCTGCAACCACAAGGGAATACCCCGACAGCAACCACGGTACGACAGCGGATGCCGGAGTCCAGTTCAGTGCGAGGCCAACCACCCCAACAACCACCGTTAGCGCCACGAGCGGATACCGGCGCACTGCGGCCACGAGAGTTGTCATGCTCTTGTTCTACTCGCAATCGCAGCATCCGGCCAGCAAGTTCAGGCTGCCCTTACTGTCGCAAGGATCAGCAATGAATAAAGTCACTTGCCGTTGCGGCAAAAAACTTATAGTCTTTCCGTTATGGAAAGTGACTTCGATTCTCTGTCCCGCAGCGAAGCCATCAATAAATTGGGCGAGCTGACAGCCGACCGCAATCGGCTAGCAGACAGCATCCGTGTTCCTTGGCCTCTTCTGGCTGGCTTCGGAGCGGTTGCTGCATGGTGGGTCGGCGCGGCTGCCACAACCTCGCCGGGTGAGAACTTTGAACCGCCGGCGACCAGCGGGTTAGCTTTTGCCATCATTTTCGTGATCGCCTACCTGATCCAACGAGAAACCGGCATCCGATTCAAACGGATGGGATCGCGCGCGGTGCTGGCTATGGTCGGGATTCTCTTCGGTTGCTTCACGCTATTCAGCGTTTCTCTCGGGTTGGTATCTTTTGGGATGCAGTGGGCGGTCTCTTTCACCAGCGTTGTCGCGTTTGCCCTAACAACGTGGCTAACCGCAGTCGCCTACCGCTCTGCAGCAGAAACCCTCCGTCGTGGATAAGGTGCGCTTCGACGACGTCATCCATGCACCGCTGCGTCTGCGCATCAGCGGGCTGCTCCGCCCCGTCGACAAACTCGATTTCGCGGTTCTCCGGAATGCACTGGACGTCTCAGACGCCACACTCTCGAAGCATCTGAAAACCCTAATCGGGGCGGGATACGTCGTCTCCGACAAGGCATCGACGTCGGATCGTGGCGATGCTCGACGCATTATGTGGTTGTCGCTGTCGCCCGCCGGAAGAGACGCCTTCGATGCGCACGTTCGAGCGCTTCAGGAGATAGCTGGCGCAGTCACAACGGATATTTGGCGCTCCGCCGATTAAGCCGCCGCCGTTCGCGGCCACCCCTTACGAAACGACAGCCGCTCACCTATGCTGAGACGGTGATGACCACCAACGCCGCGCCAGTGACGTCGCCCCTTCCGGGTGCGTCGTTACGCGTGTCAATGCGACGGTTCTTCTACCGGGCGTTCAGCCTGCGTGGTCGCGCCAGCATAAGCGAATACTGGTGGTGGATGCTCGTGAACGTCCTTGCGCTCATCATCACGCAGCTCGTCATTCCCGCCATCATCTTGGGCCGCAACTTTCAGGCGAACATCACCGTTAGCCCCTTTGGCTCCTGGGCACTCGCTCCGATCGAACTCTTCACTTGGAACAGCCAAGGAGCGGTCGACTCACCGGTCATCGCGGTACTCTCGATCATTGGCGGCGGGTGGGTACTTGCTACCGCAATTCCCGGTTTCACTGTCGCGGTGCGTCGCCTTCACGACTCAAACCTCTCCGGCTGGTGGGTGCTACTGGCGCTCACGCCGCCCGGTCCAATCATCCTATTCTTCCTCGCAGCGCGCCGCTCGCGTATCGAGGGTGTCCGCTTCGATTAGCGATTATCGCGCGGCCGAGTGCACCTAGTTGCTGCGCGCCGGACCCCGCCACATTGTGTTTACTGCTGGCCGACCCGGGGCAACCGGGATGCTGCCGTGCACGCGGAATCCCGCCGATTCGTACCGGTGGTCATTGGCCCCATTGCTCGACTCTAGAAAGGTTCCGATTCCTTGAGCATCGGCCTGCTCCACAACGTGGGCTAGCAACGCCATCCCAATTCCGTGACCGCGTGCCCGATTTCGAGTGCCAAGCATCGAAACATACAGGTGCGGAGTATCGACGGGGCGAGCATGCTCGAATCGTTCAAAGAGCCCGTTAACCGCATCGGCGTGATCTCCGAGAAGATCACCAAGAACGCTCGAGAATCGTTCCGCATCCGCATCCGACATTTCGTTGATTCCGGGCCCAAAAGCGGTGACGACAGCACCGCAACCGGAGGTGAGCCAGACGGCGTCATTGGCGATGGCATGAGTGACGGTCATCCGGAAGACAACAGCGTGCTGTGCTGCGCGCGCCTCCTGGTCAGGAAAGGCCCAACTCCAGACCGGGTCCTGATCGAACGCCTCAACAAGGGTGCCGACCACATCCGCCAAATCTGCCGGGGTGGCTAGCCGCATTGACCGCGCGGCATCGACTCGCACCGGATCCGCACTACCGCCCGTCGCCGTCATGAGTACAGCCTACGATGGCGTTCCCGAGGGCCGGACGGCGCAGATTCCAAACACGTATCGTGAACGAAGAAGCGAAAGCTTTCGCCCGAAATCTGTTCATCACCTACCCCATCCTGCTGGTGATTTTCGCCCTCTAGGGATGACGGATGCCAGTGCCCGCCAGAACGGCCACATACCCTTCCCGGTAGCTGGGGTAAGTGAACTCAAATCCTGATTCTCGCAGCCGGGTGTTGCGGCAACGCTTGCCCTGACCTCTGCTACCACCATCAGCATCTGCTGCAACCGGGGGCACCGGTCGGTCAAGGCTGTGCGCCAGAAACTCGACAATCTCGCGCTGGTCGGTCGGGCAGTCATCCACACCGATATACACGGTCGCTGGCTCTGCATTCATGGTGGTCAGGTGCACGATCGCCGCCGCCGCGTCGTCACGATGGATCAGATTGGTGAAGCGTGGTTTCGGCGACATCGTCTCGATCCCTTCGCGGATGCGGTCCACCTGTCGGGTGCGACCGGGGCCGTAGATTCCAGCCAAGCGCAGAATCGTCGCGGCGGGGATCAACTCAAGTAACAGGTCTTCTGCTTCTCGCAATACGATCGCGGTGGGTGAGGTGGGTTCAGCGATGGTCGACTCATCGACCCAGCTGCCGTCTGTGACGCCGTACACGGCCGTGGATGATACGTATACGACACGCGGCGGCTGAGCGCAATCGCGGTGGATTGCCGTTGCAATGCTGCGAACACTGTCAACATACGCCCTTCGATACCCATCGACGCTGCGTTCATCGGGACTCATCGCAATCATCACGATCGTGGTGTCCGCCGGCAGTAGCGGCAGTCCTGCCGAGAGGTCAACCGACTGGCCTTCGATTTCGGGCGGCAGCTTTTCTGCTGACCGTCGCAGCCCAATCACGCGGTGCTCCAGCGCAGCAAAACGCAGCCCAGTTTCGGTACCCAGATCACCACAGCCGGCAATTACAACGGTCATTTCACTCTCCCCAAATCACACGGCTCATCTCGCCCCCGGGGTGGACCAAGGGCGATACTCGCTTATGCCAGACGCGTCGCGAGGTTCTTGTCGAGGGTATCGAGGAACTCTTCGGTGGTTTCCCACTTCTGATCTGGCCCGACGAGCAGCGCCAGGTCCTTCGTCATGTGGCCAGCTTCAACACTCTTGATGACCACATCTTCGAGGGTTGAGGCAAAGTCGATGAGTTCCTGGTTGCTGTCGAGCACGCCACGGTGAGCGAGTCCACGGGTCCAGGCGTAGATCGACGCGATCGGGTTGGTGGAGGTGGGCTTGCCCTGCTGGTGCTGGCGGTAGTGACGAGTCACAGTGCCGTGGGCTGCCTCCGCTTCAACAACCTGTCCGTCTGGTGTTGCCAGAACGGAGGTCATGAGGCCGAGTGAGCCGAAGCCCTGAGCGACGGTGTCGGACTGCACATCGCCGTCATAGTTTTTGCAGGCCCAGACGTAGCCGCCCTCCCACTTCATGGCGGATGCGACCATGTCATCAATGAGGCGGTGCTCGTAGGTGAGCCCGGCAGCGTCGAACTTGTCCTTGAACTCGTTCTGGAAGATCTCTTCGAAGATGTCTTTAAAACGACCATCGTAGGCCTTGAGGATCGTGTTCTTGGTGGAGAGGTAAACGGGGTAGTTGCGTGTTAGTCCGTAGTTGAGGCTGGCGCGGGCGAAGTCGACGATCGAGTCATCGAGGTTGTACTGAACCTGGGCGATTCCGTCGCCGGGGGCATCGTAAACCTCGAACTTCATCGGCTCTGAACCGTCTTCGGGCGCAAACTCTACGGTCAGCTTGCCCTTGCCCTTGAAGCGGAAGTCGGTGGCGCGGTATTGGTCACCGAAGGCGTGACGGCCGATGATGATCGGCTTGTTCCAGCCCGGAACCAGTCGCGGGATGTTCGAGATGATGATGGGTTCGCGAAAAATTACGCCGCCCAGGATGTTACGGATCGTGCCGTTGGGGCTGCGCCACATCTTCTTGAGACCGAACTCTTCAACGCGGGCTTCGTCGGGCGTGATGGTTGCGCACTTCACGCCAACACCGTGCTTTTGGATGGCGTGAGCGGCATCAACGGTGATCTGGTCGTCGGTTGTGTCGCGGCTTTCAATTCCGAGGTCGTAGTACTCGAGGTTGACGTCGACATAGGGGTGGATCAGTGTTTCTTTGATCCGGTGCCAAATAATGCGCGTCATTTCGTCGCCATCGAGTTCGACGACGGTGCCTTCTACCTTGATCTTGGACAAGCTTTGCTCCTTAGTTGGTGGCCTCGACCAGCTTACTCTTTTTCCCAACTATCTCGACATAGAGATACCTTGGCGCATCTGTCTACCGCGGGTTAGCCTGTATCCATGGGTGAGCTAAGACTTGAAGAATTATCGGCAGGCACGATAGTTGCCGCCAACAACCTCTCACTGCGTCGCGGCCAGGAGCAGTTTGTGACGCCACCCTCCTATGCGATTGCGGATGCGTACATCGACCCGCTCACCTCGTGGCCGCGAGTTGTGCTCGACGGCGACACCGTCGTGGGATTCATCCGCGGCAATTTTGACCCCGATGCATCGCAGGAAGAGTTCCGCAGCTGCATTTGGCGCGTGAGCGTCTCCGGTGATGCCCAGGGCATGGGCGTTGGCCGTTTCGCCGTGAAGGCCCTCGCTGAAGAAGCGCGCAGTCGCGGCTTCGATCACGTGACAGCGATTTGGGAAGAGGGTGATGACGGCCCGGAACAATTCTTCCTCAAGGTTGGCTTCACCGTCGTCGGCGAAACCCAGTACGGCGAGAAGCTCGGCGCGTACACCCTGTAAGGCTGACGCTTCTCACCAAAAGTTTCGACGATCAATCCACGGCAAGGTATGAACGCGAGTACTCCGGTCCCGAACGTAACCGGCAACGATTTTGTGAGTCGCGTGCTGGCCGTCGTCGACTCAATCCCGCCCGGCCTCGCGATGACCTACGGCGATGTCGCGGCAACCATCGGCTCTCGCGCCGCGCGCGCTGTCGGCCAAGTGATGGCCCGCTACGGTTCTGAGGTGGCGTGGTGGCGCGTGATTCGGGCAGGCGGTCATCCGCCCCTCTGCCACGCCGACCAAGCCCTCGAACACTACAAGGCAGAATCAACGCCGCTGAGATGGATGCCCGACGGCAGTTATCGCGTCAACCTCACGGTAGCGCGCGCCCCGATCACGACCGATTGATTGCTGGTTTCGCGCAGCTTTTCGCCTGACTTAGGCGCCCATTTAGGCGCGTGCACGTTTTTGCAACGAGAGTGCAGACGAGTGCGGGCTGGACGTCTCTTTTCGAAGTCAGCGAAGGCGATGAATATCGAGCGACCCATGCGTCACCCACGCTGGCAACAGCACCAAGCTGCACCGCCGTAAAACGACGCTGTGCACGCTCACCCCGTCACAGAATTGAAAACAGCAACGCACGGAACCACGACACCCGCTGAACGCAGAGAATCGCGGGGTTTTCCGCACCGAACTGTCGCCACGGTGCCGTCGCTTCCGTGGTGACATCTCGCCCCACCAGGAGACCACTGCGTGCAGAAGAAAAAGCGACCCTGTTCTCGTTGCCGCAACGAAGAATCGGGCCCAGTGGATGCCTCCCCGCGAAACGTTCCACCGGCTGTGGAGACGCTAAAAGTGCACCAACGTGCAGCCCAAAACCCTGTTGAAATGCCCCAACTGGGGATAGTTTTTCAGTCATCGCGTTATGACTCGAGTGACGTCGCACATCGCGAAAACACCCAACCAAGAAAGGTCAATGTGGACAATCTAGGAGCAGTATTTCTTTCGGAGGTGGTGGGCACCGCCCTGCTAATCCTTCTGGGAACCGGCGTTGTAGCCAACGTTGTACTCGGCAAAAATAAGGGCTTCAACGGTGGATTCCTGATGATTAACATCGGCTGGGGACTCGCCGTCTTCGCCGGTGTGATCGTCGCCTACAACTCGGGCGCGCACATCAACCCTGCGGTCACGCTCGGTCTCGTCGCTAGCGGTGCAACCGAATTCGGGGCGGGAGTCAGCGTGAGCGTCGTTTCGGTGCTCGCTTATATCCTTGCCCAAATGATCGGTGCGATCATCGGTGCCGTCTTCACGTGGCTGGCATACAAGCAGCACTTCGACCAGGAAGTCGATGCCGGCGCCAAGCTCGCCGTGTTTTCAACGGGCCCCGCTATTCGCAGCTACGGCTGGAACCTCATTACCGAAATTATCGGCACATTTGTTCTCGTGTTCGTCGTCATCGGGTTCGGACGTCAAGATGCGGGTGGAGGGCTCGCGTCTCTCGGCGCGCTCCCGGTAGCGCTGCTCGTTATCGTTATCGGTACATCGCTCGGTGGTCCGACCGGCTACGCCATCAACCCCGCACGTGACCTGGGGCCCCGAATCGCTCACGCGCTTCTCCCTATCAAGGGCAAGGGCACCAGCGACTGGAGCTACTCCTGGGTTCCTGTGCTCGGACCGATCATCGGTGGAGTCCTCGCTGGTGCCGCATCGATCCCACTATTGCCCATCCTCACCTAACAGAAACAACCCCTAGGTTGGGGTGGTTTCCTCTTCGTAGTTTTCACGAAATAACAAAGGAGTTTACAAATGAGTAAATATATTTTGGCCATCGATCAAGGAACAACAAGCTCACGTGCCATCATTTTCGATAAATCAGGCTCGGTCATTTCCATGGGACAGCTCGAGCACGAGCAGATCTTCCCGAAGGCCGGCTGGGTCGAGCATGATCCTCAAGAGATTTGGACTCATACCCGCGAGGTAATCGGCAAGGCCCTTTCGACCGCCAACCTCACCCGCCACGACATCGCCGCGGTGGGAATCACCAACCAGCGCGAGACCGCGGTGGTCTGGGATCGCAACACTGGCAAGCCGATCTACAACGCGATCGTCTGGCAAGACACTCGCACTCAGCCGATCGTCGACAGAATTGCCAAAGACGGCGGCGTCGACCGTTTCAAGAGCATTGTTGGCTTGCCACTGGCAACCTACTTTTCGGGAACCAAAATTGCGTGGATCCTTGAGAACGTCGAGGGCGCACGAGAAAAGGCAGATGCCGGCGAGCTCATGTTTGGAACCACCGACACTTGGGTGCTGTGGAACCTTACCGGCGGCGTCAACGGCGGCGTGCACGCAACGGACGTCACCAACGCCAGCCGCACCCTTTTCATGGATCTCGAAACCCTCAAATGGCGTGAGGACATCCTCGACGTCTTCGGGGTTCCCCTGTCGATGCTTCCCGAGATTCGAAGTTCTTCCGAAGTTTACGGAGAGGCAGAACCAAACAGCCTGCTTCGAGAGGTTCCTATTGCTGGAATTCTTGGTGACCAGCAAGCGGCAACATTCGGGCAGGCCGCGTTCGACGCAGGCGAGGCGAAGAACACGTACGGCACCGGCAACTTCTTGATCTTCAACACCGACACCGAGATCGTGCACTCCAAAAACGGGTTGCTCACCACTCTCGGATACAAGCTCGGTGACGAACCTGCTCACTACGCGCTGGAAGGTTCAATCGCCGTCACAGGCTCCCTGGTGCAGTGGCTTCGCGACAACCTCGGAATTATCAAGGATGCCCCGGAGATCGAAACGCTCGCCAAGACAGTCGATGACAATGGTGGGGCGTACTTTGTGCCCGCGTTTTCGGGGCTGTTCGCCCCATACTGGCGCGCTGATGCTCGTGGTGCACTTGTTGGACTCACACGTTTCGTCAACAAGGGCCACATCGCGCGGGCTGCACTTGAGGCCACTGCGTTCCAAACGCGCGAGGTTATTGACGCGGTCAACGCGGACTCAGGTGTTCCCCTTACCGAGCTCAAGGTCGATGGCGGAATGATCGCCAACAATCTCCTCATGCAGTTCCAAGCCGATATCCTCGGTGTGCCCGTCGTTCGCCCCGTGGTCGCCGAAACAACCGCTCTGGGCGCTGCGTATGCCGCCGGGCTGGCCGTGGGCTTCTGGGATGGTCTTGATGACCTGCGCAAGAACTGGCAGGAAGACAGCCGCTGGGAGCCGAAGATGGGTGAAGAAGAGCGCGAACGTCTGCTGCGCAGTTGGAAGAAGGCAGTGACGAAGACCTTCGACTGGGTAGACGAAGACGTCGAATAGCCTGCTTTAGCAAGCAAGAGCCCGGTTGGACAAGCGAATACGCGGCCAGCTGGGCTTTTGCTTGTGCTTCGTACGACCTCGTGATCACGCCACAGTTGCCACGATTGCGGCGCACACCCACAGTTGCTAAACAAGCGAATCGCGCCACGCCGCGTGCAGCTGCGCGAACTTACCACTGCCCGAGATCAACTCCTGCGGGGTGCCGTCTTCGATGATTCGACCGTGTTCCATCACGAGAACGCGGTCAGCAATCGCGACGGTAGACAGGCGGTGCGCAATGATGATTGCGGTGCGGTCGGCGAGCAGCGTTTGAAGACCAGCCTGCACGAGTCGCTCGCTCGGAATGTCGAGCGAAGCGGTAGCCTCATCCAAAATTAAGACGACCGGATCAGCGATAAAGGCGCGCGCAAACGACAGCAGCTGTCGTTGACCGGCACTCACTCGGCCACCGCGCTTATTCACGTTCGTCTCGTAGCCGTTGGGTAGAGCCTCGATAAACTCGTGCGCTCCGACAGCCTTCGCCGCCCTGACAATCTCCTCGCGCGTTGCTTCTGGTTTTCCCAGAGCGATGTTATCGGCAACGTTGCCCGAAAACAGATATGCCTCCTGAGTCACCATGACAATTGCGCGACGCAGGTCTTTGGGGTGCAGCTTGCGCAGATCGACTCCATCGAGCGACACGGTTCCCTTACTGGGATCATAGAACCGCGAAATGAGCTTGGCCAGCGTAGATTTGCCCGCACCGGTCGTACCCACCATGGCCACGGTTTGCCCCGCCGGAAGCTCAAGATCAAACTCTGGCAGGATCACCTTCTCCGAGTTGTAAGCGAACTCAACGCCATCAAACTTCACAGTGCCGCTGGCCTTACGGAGATCGATCGGCGTCGTCGGGTCAGGGACACCCGGACGCTCCTCTAGCACGCCAGAAATCTTCTCAAGCGCTGCCGCAGCAGACTGGTATGAGTTGTAGAACATTGCCATCTCTTGTGCCGGAGCAAAGAATTGACGCGCATAGAGTAGCGCCCCCAGAAGGGCACCGATCGCAAGATCACCCGTGGATACACGAAGCCCACCGACCAGCAGAATCATCGCTAGGGCAACGTTTCCGATGAAAACTAGGCCGGGATCAAAGATTCCGAACAGTTGGATAACGCGGGCGTTAGCATCCCGATAATTCTCAACGAGCCCACCGAATTCACTCCGATTGCGCTCCTCTTTGCGGAACGCCTTGACCGCGCGGATGCCGGTCATGGTCTCGACGAAGTGCACGATCAGCTTGGCTGAAGTTGTGCGAGTTTCACGGAAATGCTGCTGGGAGCGCAGTTGGAACCAGCGCGTGAGGAACGCCAGCGGAATCAGCGAGCAGAACAATACGAGACCACTCACCCAGTCGAGCGAGAACATCGCGATGGCGATGAAGATCATATAGAGCGCGCCCTGCACCAGCTGGTTGATGCCGGAGTCGAGAAGTTCGCGGATCGCATCCAAGTCACTAGTTTGACGCGCGATGATGCGCCCCGAGGTATAGCTCTCGTGAAATTCTAGGCTCAACCGTTGTGTGTGCAGAAAGACACGTTTGCGCAGATCGAACAAGATAGCTTGACTCACCCGCGCGCTCAGTACGGTGTACCAGGCGATCATCGTCGCGCCAGCGATACCGGTCAGCAGGTAAGCGGCAACAGTGAGCAGCAGTGGCAGACTGTTGTCATTGACGAGAGCCGGGAGTGCCCGGTCGATTCCGAACGCAATCAGCGCCGGGCCTGCGACCTGCGCTGCCGTGCTGACCACAACAACAGCCATCGTGAGAGTGACTCGGGCGCGTAGCGGCGAGATCAACGAACCGAGCAGGCGCAGCGAGCGCTGTCTGATCTGGCGGCTCTCATCCTTGGTGTAGTCGTTTCGATCTTCACCAGAGGTTCCCAATACGGTCATGAGGTGACCCCCTGCTCTTCCTCTTCAAGACTGGATATGACGTAGCGGTAGTGACTGCTGGTCGCCAGCAGGTCGGAGTGCTTTCCCACCGCGGTAACTTTGCCGTCTTCCAGCAGGGCGACCCGGTCGGCGAGCATCACCGTCGACGGCCGATGTGCCACAATGAGCGCCGTCGTCGAACTAAGAATTTCGCTTAACGCCGCCTGCACGAGTGCCTCGGTATCAACATCGAGCGCTGAAAGCGGATCATCGAGCACAAGAACCGACGGCTTGGCCGCTACGGCACGAGCGAGGGCGAGTCGCTGCCGTTGGCCGCCCGAGAGACTGAGCCCCTCCTCTCCGACGAGAGTGTCAAGACCGGCAGGCAGATCGAAGACAAAGTTAGCCTGAGCAATAGTGAGCGCCTGACGCAGTTCCTCTTCGGTCGAATCCGGGCGCCCCATGAGCACGTTCTCACGCACACTCGACGAGAAGAGCGTCGCATCCTCAAACGCCATCGCCAGGTGGCGGCGAAGCTCAACGAGCGTGAGGTCGCGAACATCAACACCGTCGATGATGATCGCCCCCTCGGTAACATCGTAGAGCCGCGTGGCGAGAGCAGTGAGCGTCGACTTGCCTGATCCTGTCAATCCCACGAGTGCCATGGTCTCGCCGGGCTCAATCCGCAGATCGATACCATTCACGAGATCGGGCACGTTGGCTGGAGAATCCGGGTAACGAAAGTGCACATTGGAGAACTCAACGAGCCCCCGCGGTTCTTCGATGGTCTTTGGGTGCTCGGGATCGGTGATTAAGTTTTCCGAATCCATGACCTCAAAGAAGCGATCAGCCGCAGTGCGGGTATCGAAGGTCATCGAAAGCAGGAAGCCGATGGACTCCACCGGAAAGCGCAACACGGTTGCGGTCGCAAAGAATGCGACCAAATCACCGGCAGAGATATTGCCCTCAACTACGAGCCAGACTCCTCCGAGCAGCGACAGGGCGAAGGTGACATCCGGCACCAGCAAAAGCCACAACCAGATGCCGGCGATTGCTCGCGCCTTCTCAATCTCGGTGCCGCGCAAACTCTCTGCCCTGGCCGAGAATCCAGCAAGAGCATGAGTGCCCCGCCCGAATGCTTTGAGAACTCGAATGCCATGAACCGACTCCTCGACAGCGGTTGCGAGGTCTCCGGTCTGATCTTGGCTGCGACGCGCCACGACCGAATACTTGCTCTCGAAGACGTACCCGTAAATCCACAACGGAATTGAGCTGACGAGAAAAATAAGCCCGAGGACCCACGAGATATTGATCAAGAAGATGAGACCGACAACGATCGTGAGGATATTGACAACGAGCAGTACTAGGCCAAAAGAGAACCAACGGCGAATCAAATTGAGGTCACTGACCGCACGCGATAGCAGTTGACCGCTCGGCCAGCGATCGTGAAAACTGACGGGAAGGTGTTGGAGCGTCATGTAGAGCGTGTTGCGCATTCGCGCCTCAACGTGGGTTCCGGGGGTGAGCACAAAGTAGCGCCGCAGGGCGATCATGACCGCTTCGGCCACACCGAGGGCCAGCACGATGAAAAATGCGGGCCAAATTTGGGAGGAATCACCTGACTGCAGGGGGCCATCAACGAGCGAACGCAAGACCTGAGGGATCAGCAGCGCAACGACGCCAGCAATTAGCGCAGCACCCATGCCCAAGTAGATGTGCGGCAGCGCCGGCTTTACGTAGGGGTAGAGCCGGCGGATTGCCGCGAAGGTACCGACCGCTTTGGTGCGCTCAGGCTTGACTGACTGTTGTGACAACGTGGTTCCTTGACGAGAAGAGAGCACCATAGTGGGTGATCAAGGCGACTGCGGCTCGCTGAATGCGCGACCGCTAACCGCTGCATCATGTCGAAGTCGACGCTGAGCAGACAGCCTTCTAGACTATGCCTGCTTCTGTGCAATCACAATCGTTATCGGTAAATCCTTTGACAGAGGCTCAATTCACCGGACGCGAACAGAGAGACACGTGACGCAGCCTTCCATTTTCTCAAACTCGGTGACATCAACCGTGACAACGCGATACCCGAGATCTTCGATGAGTGCCGCAGTCTTGGGTGCCGACGATGACATGAGCACCGCATCATCCGACAGCACGACAACAGCGGCACCCTCGGCCTCCGGAACGGCCAAGAAACGGTCGTAAAGATCACCGTTGTCGACGAGGGGGGCGAAGCCGATGACGGTTCCGTCCGGCAGAGCAGTCACACCGCTCTTCAGGTGCAGCACCTTCTCGACAGGAACCGCAATCAGTGAGTATCCGAGCCGAGAAACGATGGCACGCAGTTGCCGGATGCCGTCGGCATTCGTGCGCCCACCCCGACCGACGTAGACAGTAGAACCGACCTTGAGCACGTCGCCCCCATCGAGGGTTCCGGGCTCAGTGATTTCATGAAGTTCGAGACCGAGAGACACAACGCTCGCGCGCACCGCCCCCACCTCGGGCTTGCGACTGGCGGCACCGGGGTTCGTCAGCACCGCGACATCGCCAAAAATGACAACCGTGTCTTCGATGAACACTGCATCGGCAAGCTCGTCGGCCCCAGCGACCTCAATGGTCTCAAACCCGTTTGCGCGCAGGGCTGCCACATAGCCCTCCCACTGTGCGTCGGCAAGGTCAGCATCGACAACAACACGATCGAGGTGGGTGAGCTCACCCTCGCCCAACCGGGCTGACGGTGGGCGCACGAAAGCAACGAGACGTGTGGGCTGAACGGCACCGGCAACCACCGCATTCCAGACGCGGCGGCCCACCGTAACCGCCGCAAGGGTGGTAACGACGACAAAGATCAGATTGGTGCCCAACAGGGTGGCAAGGATAAAGGTGAACGCCTCCGCATTGAGCTCAGCTCCCGTCGCCGCGATTCCGAGCGCAGTGCCTCCGACGGCGGAGATAATGCCCAAGGCAAGGCCAGCGACAGCGGCCGTAAACCAGTAGCGGTGAATCTCGAGGGCAGCAATAAGCGAGTACAGCACAAAGAGCACAGCGCCCATAGGCAAGAAATACTCCGCAATAGCGGGCAGATTCTCGGCTGCCGCACCGTTCGCGGTGAAGAACGCCAACGCTGTTGCGAAGTAGACGGTGCCTGCCACGGCAATTCCAGAAATAAACGCTGCGGCTAAACGCCGACCCATACTAATCATGCCCACAAACCTATCTGTCGAGAGTTTTACGTTTGCCTTGTAGCGGACGGCTTAGTGGAAGAAGTGACGCTCGCCCGTGAAGTACATTGTGACGCCCGCCTCAATTGCGGCAGCAATCACTTCTTCGTCACGAATCGATCCACCGGGCTGCACCACGGCGCGAACGCCGGCATCGAGCAGCAGCTGCAATCCGTCAGCGAACGGGAAGAACGCATCACTAGCCGCCACCGAGCCCGCAGCGCGATCCCCAGCACGCGAAATTGCCAACCGGCACGAATCAACGCGGTTAACCTGGCCCATGCCCACCCCGACGGATGCTCCGCCATTGGCCAACAAAATAGCGTTCGACTTCACGGCGCGCACCGCTCGCCACGCAAACCCAAGATCGGCGAGTGTCTCAGCATTCGCGGCGTCGCCCGCCGCCAACGTCCAGGTCGAGACCGACGCAAACTGATCATCGAGCTGCTGCACGAGTAGTCCCCCGGAGATCTGTCGCAGCTCGCGGCTCTCGCGCACATAGCCCTCCGGCAATTGCAGCAACCGCAGGTTCTTCTTCGCTTGCAAAACCTCCAGCGCCTCCGGCTCAAAACCGGGAGCAACAATAACTTCGGTAAAGATCGGAGCAATCGATTCCGCCGCGGCCTTCGTGATGACGCCGTTCGAGGCAATCACTCCGCCGTACGCTGAGATGGGGTCGCAGGCGTGCGCCGCAGCGTGAGCTTCTGCGATCGTGGCCGCAGTGGCGATTCCGCACGGGTTTGCGTGCTTGATGACCGCAACAGTGGGAGTCTGGTGGTCGTAGGCGGCGCGCAGGGCGGCGTCGGCATCGACGTAGTTGTTGTACGACATCTCTTTTCCGCCCAGCTGGGTGGCCTGAGCGATGCCGCTTGAGTCGGCAACACCATAGAGTCCCGCCTGCTGGTGCGAGTTTTCGCCATAGCGCAGCACCGCAAGCTGGTCTGCTCCAACGTCAATATGCGGGGGAAACGCGGGAGCCGTGGCTGCCGTATTCCCGTCGCCGAGGAGCGCGCCCGTCATGAACCACTGAGACACGGCGGTGTCGTAGGCGGCGGTGTGTGCGAAGGCTTGCGAGGCAAGAGCGTAACGCTGCTCGAAGCTGGTTCCGTCTCCGGTGGCCGCCGCAATGATGTCGGCATAGCTATCGGGGCTCGTAACGATGGCGACATTGGCATGATTTTTGGCGGCGGCTCGCACCATCGCGGGGCCACCAATATCAATTTGTTCAACAATGTCTGCCGGCGCGGCCCCGGATGCGACGGTCGCGACAAACGGGTACAGGTTCACCACAACGAGATCAAACGCGTCAATACCGAGGTCGGCGAGTTGAGCTTCGTGGGACTCAAGGCGAAGGTCGGCGAGAATGCCTGCATGTACTGCCGGGTGCAGAGTCTTCACCCGGCCATCCAGAGATTCCGGAAAGCCGGTGATGCTCGACACCTCGGTGACCTCGTGGCCGGCGGCGGCAATAGTCTTCGCGGTCGACCCCGTTGAGACCAGCTCAACGCCGGCGGCCGCAAGCCCTTCGGCAAGCTCGAGGAGGCCCGACTTGTCACTCACCGAAATAAGGGCACGGCTAATGGGCACAGTGTCGCGTTCGCGAAAGTCAGCAGGGTTGTGGCGTGGGCCGCTCATACGATTCAGAGTTCCTTTAGGTTGATGCGGTTAGTGGCAATGTCTTTGATTGTTTGCACCATCAGTCGACGCTCGACCGGTTTAATGCGGGCGTGCAGGTGCTCCTCGGTATCCCCCGGCTCAATCAGAACGCGCTCCTGCACGATGATGGGGCCACTATCGACACCATTGTCGACTTTGATGACGCTGGCGCCCGTCTCGGTTACCCCCGCCGCAAGCGCATCGCGCACCGCATGGGCGCCCGGAAATTCAGGAAGGTACGCCGGATGCGTGTTGATGATATTGGGAGACAGTGCCTCGACGACGCGCGGCGGCAGCAGCTTCATGAAACCACTCAGCACCACAAGGTCGGCTTTCCACACCTGAATCTGTTCGAGCAGTTCGTCGCCCCACTCATCGCGGTTCACGAAGTTAGACATGGCGACCGAGAATGTGGGGATGCCGTAGTGCTCAGCGTGATCGAAACCTTCGGCGAAACGATCGGCACCGACAGCAATGACGCGGGCAGGAAAGTCGGCGCTTTCGGCTGCTTCAAGAAGGGCAGCGAGGTTAGACCCGCCCCCTGAGATCAAGACAACGAGTGTGAGCACACACTCAGCCTAGCGGCGCGCAAACCCCCCTTCGGCACGGTCAGGGCGTGCAGAAGTGAATAATCCGAGCCCCGCAGCGACCGAGAACTCAACGAAGGCCCACGCGGCGACGATCCACGGCTGAGGGCCAACATCCTGAAGCCGACCTGGGCCAGCAGACCCCGCCGAGACCCACACGAGCAGGCCGACGATAATTGCCGCGATCACACCAATACCCACAGCAACAATGGCGAGCTCACGACGGCGCAACTCTCCCGCGATCCGCGGGCCAAACACCGCCGCCACTATGAACCCCACCACCACGGGTGCCAGCAGGCCCATAAAGCCAAAGGCGAATTCACCATCGGGCAGGGCGCCAAGCACAGGGATCGCCGGAATTGGGCCCAACGAGGTGGCCAACGGAGAAACCGTCGAACCAGTACCAATCGCGAAACCGGGGCCCACCAGCCACGACGCCGTCCACACAATAAGGTTGGGCAGAATCGCGAGCTGACCCAGCGTGATCGCAACGCCACCCAGCACCTCAGTGTGGAGCGATTCATACAAGCGGATAATCTCCGCATACGACGTCACAATCGCCAGCATCGTGGCAATCGATGCGATCGTCAGCAGACCAGCAGCCGAAATTGCCCCGCCCCGCAACGACGTCGCAACAATAGTGCGCACGTGGGTTGGCCAGCCGAGAACCCAGCGGCGAACCGGCCCAATGGCACGACTCTTGGCGGTCACCACTTGGCCACCAATAAGCAACCCGACAGCAAATACGAGCGTCGGCAAAAGCGTGCCCTGCCACAGCGAGGGGTTCGCCAGCGGATGCAGTGCAGAAAAAGTGACCACTAAGGATGCAGCACCAAACGTGGCGAGTGAGGCCAAGGTGCCCAACACCGCGTGGGAGGTCTCCGCAACGCGACGCCCCGCACGAATCCCCAGCAACCCCGTAAGCAGGGCAAAGCCCAGCAGCGCAATCGTGATGGTCACCGGGGTGTTTGCCTCAGCCAACCCCAGAGATGCCGACACTGTCGGATCGAGCACCACCGTGATGTCGGTGCCGTGCCCAACCAACCAAATATCGACAGCCGCGCGCCAAAATACTGTCCAATCAATGGCCAGTCCGTAGTGGATGCCCCACAACAGTGTTAGCGGAACAAGCGGTATTGCGATTCCAATTGCCACCACCAAGAGCGCCTCAAAGGCGGCGAAGAGGAGGGTGAGCTGGCGATTCATATCGAACGTGAGCGTACCCCCACTCTCAGCCGCCACGGCGACGGCCTACCGCAAAAGAGTGATCTGACAGCGAGCAATTACTGCGCCGACGGGGATCTAACTCGCAAGTTCACCGAAGCCCTCAGCAGCCATCGCCACGAGCAGATCAACCGCATCCTTAGCAGCAGCTCCTGTCGCGGAGAACTTCACCACGTGATCCTTGGTTGCGCCGAGCGACATGATGCCGATCAAGCTGTTCGCTGCCACCGGCCCCTTGCCCGACGTGACGTCGGTGATCGTGACCTTCGCCTCAACCTTGGCGAGCGCTTGAACGATTGCTGCCGCTGGTCGCGAGTGCAAACCGTCTGGATTGATGAGAGGTGCCTCTGCGCTGATCTCAGAGAGTGCTGCGGTTGCGGCGTTCGAGCTGGCGGCAGGCACTTCCCCGTGGCCAGCGAGCTGGCTCTGCTTGGCGCCCATCGCTGCTCGAGCCTCACGATCAACCTCGTCAAGCGACGCACCGGCATTGGCCAGTACGACCGCGGCGATCAACCCTTCAACGAAGGGAGCATCTGTGAGCCTGACCTCGTCACTCGTGGTCATGAACTCAGTAGCCATCGTGCCGCTCAGCACCGCAGAGCCGAGATCCATAAAAACAAGCACACCCTCCCCGCTGGCGACCTCATCGATCGCCTCGGCAACCTTCACCGCGTCAGTTCCGATCACGCCTTCACCGGCACCGGCCGCAATCGCAATGGCCGGCGGGGTCTCCCCGACCATCTCCAAGGAGAGATCCACTGCGGCTCGCGCCAAGGCGGGGATGTGACTCACCACAACAATCCCGATCATGCTCAGCTCGTAACGGTGTCGGCGAGCGCCTGGAACAACATAGTGCTCGAGGTTGCGCCGGGGTCGATATGCCCGGCACTGCGCTCACCGAGGTAGCTCGCGCGACCCTTGCGGGCAACGAGAGGCTCGGTCGCATCGCGACCCTTCTCAGCTGCTGCGAGAGCCGCGGATGCTGCAGCAGCAATATCACTGCCGCCAGCGACGGCAGCATCCCAGGCATCCAGCGCAGGATCAATAGCGTCAAACATTGTCTTGTCACCGGCTTCAGCCTTGCCGCGAGCAACAACACCATCGAGACCGGCTCGCAGTGCAGCACCGAAGGCTGCACCGTCGAGTTCGGTGACGGGCCCGGCGCTGACACCCATCCTCAAAAAGAGGGTGCCGTAAAGTGGGCCCGCTGCGCCGCCGACGGAAGTCACGAGAGTCATACCCACTGACTTCAAGAGTTCGTCGACGGCGGTCGAGGGTGCCGCACCGATCTTCTCGATAACCGCGCCCATACCGCGGGTCATATTCGAACCGTGGTCAGCGTCGCCGATGGCCGAATCAAGTTCAGTCAAATAGCTCTTTTTCTCGGTCACGAGATCGCGAAACCGCGAAAGCCAGGCGATCAGTTGGTCGAGAGAGATGGTGCTTGTAGACATTGTTCTTAGACTCCCCAGCGGAGCCCGGCGGTGTTTACCGGGGCATCCCATAGATTTACCATTTCTTCATCAGCCTTGAGAATAGTGACCGAGCATCCGGCCATATCAAGGCTCGTGATGTAGTCGCCGACAAGGTTGCGGGCAACAGTGATACCGGCCGCTTCGAGCAGTTTCGCGACCTCGTTGTACATGATGTACAACTCAATCTGCGGTGTGCCACCCATACCGTTGAGCATCACAATGGCTGCTGAGCCTGTGAAGTCCATGTCGGACAGGATCGGGTCAACCAGTTGCTTGGCGATGGATGCGGCATCCGCAAGCTTCTCGCGGTGACGACCGGGTTCTCCGTGGATACCAACGCCGATTTCCATCATGTCGTCTGGCAGATCGAAGGTGGGCTTCCCTGCTGCGGGGACGGTGCAGCTCGTCAGAGCCATGCCCATCGAGCGGCCGGAGTCATTGACGCGGTGTGCCAGTGCGGTGACCGCGGCGAGGTCTTGCCCCTCTTCTGCTGCTGCGCCGACGATCTTTTCGAGCAATACGGTGAGGCCGACCCCACGGCGTCCTGCTGTGAAGAGCGAGTCCTGCACAGCCACATCGTCGTTGACGACAACCGAGGCAACCTTGACGCCGGTTTCGGCCTCTGCCATCTCGGCCGCCATTTCGAAGTTCATGACGTCGCCGGTGTAGTTCTTGACGATGTGCAGCACGCCGGCGCCAGAATCGGCAACCTTGGTGGCTTCCTGCATCTGGTCGGGGGTGGGCGAGGTGAAGACTTCGCCAGCACACGCGGCATCGAGCATCCCGAAGCCAACGAACCCGCCGTGGAGCGGTTCGTGACCCGAGCCACCGCCGGAGATCAGAGCGACCTTACCGGCACGGGTGGGTTCTGCGCGGTAGATCACGCGGTTGACGTGGTCGACCTTGAGGTGGGGGTGCGCGGCGTCGATGCCGGCGAGTGCGTCGGCAAGTACCGACTCTGGGGTGTTGATCAGTTTCTTCATTACTTTGCCTTCTCTTCCGTCAGTGCCTCGGTGAGGGTGGTGCTATCTGCGCTGGTCTTGGAGATGAATCCGAATGCGAGTGCTGCGAGAACGCCGACGATGGCGAAGGCTCCTGCCGTGGCACCGAGGATCTGTGCAACGAGGTAGCCGGGAACTTCGCGCCAGGGGATTTTGCCGGCGACGGCGAGACCGAGCGTGACTGCTGGGTTGATGTGGTTTCCCGAGATGTACCCAAAGACGTAGACCGTCGCAACGACGATCAGGCCGAACGCGAGGGCGATAATGCCGAGGCTAGCCATGGTGAACGGTGCATCACCGTTCAGGATGAAGGTTGCCGGCACTGAGCCGACACCGACGAATACGAGGAAAGCGGTTCCGAGGAACTCTGCAGCCAGCTTCTGCCACTGCTTGTTCTCATCCATTAGTTCTCCTTTGAACTGGTTTGCGCACGTGCGACCGGGTTTCGCCAACGTTCGGCTGTAGCGGAACGTTATTCGATAATGTCGAATATGCTATGTTCACCATCATCTTGTCAAGCGGAGAGGGTGCGAAAGTAAACAGTCAATGCAGACATAATGAAACCCTGCCCACGAATGAGGGACCGCGTTGATCCAATCCATTGATCGTGCAGCACAAGTGCTGTCATCGCTTCAAGGTGCGCGCCACCTCGGCATCACCGAACTCGCGGGGCTGCTCGGCCTTCCTCCGTCGACAGTCCACGGGATCGTCAAGTCGCTAAAAGCCCACGGACTCGTCGCAAAAGAACCCGGCGGCAACCGCTACATGCTCGGCCCCGCCCTGCTCAAACTCTCCAACGTCTATCTCGACACCCTCGATGTGCGCGCCCGAGCAATGCGCTGGACCCAAGAACTTTCGCGGCGAACCGGGCTCGCCACACGCCTTGGCTCTGAACTTTTTGACGAAGTGATCGTCATCCACCACAACAACCGGCCAGATGGCAGCGAACAAATGCCAGAAACAGGGCTGTCGATACCCGTGCACGCCTCGGCTATGGGAAAAATCTTGCTGACCTACAACGCGGATGCCGCTGACCAACTGTTCGAGAAGCCGCTGCGCAGCCTTACCGGCGACACCATCACCGACCCCGCCAAACTGATTCTTCAGTTTGCCCAAATTGCTGAACGCGGAATCGCGACCGAAGAAGACGAAGCCGTGCTCGGGGAGTCATCGATCGCGGCCCCCATCGCTGATCGAAACGGTAGCGTGATCGCCGCAGTCGCCGTGGTGCTGCCCTCAAGCGAGTGGCCACCAGAAGACAATGTGCTGAACGTATTGAGAGAGACCGCCCGCAACATTTCGCGTGAGCTCGGCTACACCTCCTGGCCGCCGCCAGTAGTTCGTCGCCCCGCCGACGACTGAGTTCGGCTACAGCGACCTGCCCTCAACACCCGAAGCCACGGCCACGCTCGACAGTTAACGCCAACAACGGCCAGCCGCTTGTGGGAGCGACTAGCCGTTGCTGTAGCACTTCGGTTTCTACCGTCTAGAAGACGATGTACACCCAATCGTTGCGACTGGTCGAGCCGGTCACATTGTCGCCAGCCGGGGTGAACTGCGTCTTCACTTGGTGCAGACCGCGCTCGAGTTTCGGTAGCTTCACCGTCACCTTTCCGTTGTCTGCTTCTCCCAGTGTGATGGTGTCGACCTTCTTGCCGTCGACCGTCACCTTTACGGTTCCAGTAGCAGCGTCATCCGCACTCGTGGCGACACGGATAGTCGCACTAACGGTGTTCCACGAAAACGCGACGTGACGACTCACTGACAGGCTCACGCTCGAGCTGTAGTTGATCAGCACCGACTCAGAAACAGCGGTTGCGCTCGGCAGGTCCTTCTTGCTGGTGGTGACCACGACCGTGATCGCCTTGCCCTCATCCGCCTTCGTGACCTTGTACTTGCGCTTGTCAGCACCCGCAACATCGGACCCATCGGCCTGCCATTGATAGCTGAACTTCAGCCCGTCAACATCCCACTCCCCCTGGTTAGCGGTGAGCTTCTTGCCAACGATGGGCTTGCCGGTAATCGACGGCAGCACTGTGTTCACCGGGGTACCCGGCACGACGTCCTCTTGCGTGATGACCTCGATTGCTGTGACCGCACCGGTGTCGCCATAGTTGACGAGCGCCAGATAGCTCGAGAACGGGGCGAGGCCCTCCCACGATGCGGTGTAGGTCACCGCTTCACCCTGCACGCCAGGGAGCACTTCGGGGCTCAGCCCGAGGGGCTCACCACCCGGTGAAACCGCATAGGTCCGCAGGTCGAAGGCCGTTGCCGGATTTGCCGAATAGACCGACACAATAACTTGGTAGCTACCCGCAACCGGATCAACAAGGTTTACTCGCTCATCAGCAGCTCCGGTGGCTGACTGCCACCCCGCGATCGGCGTTCCGGCATCATCCAGCAGATACACGATTAGGTCGAGGTCGGCCGTGTCGTCGATCGAGTCGAGGTCGAAGCGCGCATAACTGGTGCCCTCCGGAACGGTCACGTCGTAGGTGAATTCATCACCGCTGACACCCGAACCAGAATGCTCCGTCTCAGTGCCGGTGGGGTCTTGATGGAAGATTCCCGCGCTGAGTCCGGTGGTTGCCAGTGGGATGTCGCCGCTTCCTCCCGGGGTCACCGTTACGTCAACTGCGCCGTACGTTCCGGTGCCGCTGGCCGAGTCCGGGGCAACGATCGTGACCGGACGCACAGCAATGGGGCTGTGCGCGACCGTGTCAGCGCTGGTCCAGGTGAGGGCTCCGGTGGCGAACTGGTCGAGCGGAGCATCCGTTCGGCTGAGTGTCACCTCAAAGCTCTGAGTTTCTCCCGCAGCGCCGAAGGTCAGCGTTGAGGGCGATACCGTGGCGTCGATTCCGGGGATCGAGATCGAGGAGTCGAACGTGCCAGCCTGAGTGGAGGTCACCGTTCGAGTAATCGTCTCTGGAGCGGTCAATGATCCGATACCGATGGATGCGAGGTTGAGATTGCTGGGATCGATCGCTTCGACCGCGGGGTCGAGCACATCGTAGCCAGCGCCCTCAATGTAGGACAGCCAATCGCCGATGCCGTTCAGGTAGAGCAGGCCCGGTTCAAAGAACTTGGTCGGATCAATGTGACCGGAACCCTGAGTAAACGGATCGGTGACGGGATTGCCGTCACCATCAACCGTGTCGTAGGCGGTGGTCATGAACGCCGACTTGATTTCGGCGGGGGTCGCGTTGGGGCGTTCGCCGAGGTAGAGCGCGGCGAGGCCGGCAACGTGTGGCGACGACATGGAGGTCCCTGACAACAGCTGGAAGGTTGGTGCTGCACCTTCGGCGTTGGCACCGGCGGCGAGAATTCCTACGCCGGGTGCCGATAGGTCTGGCTTGACGATGTCGCTGCCATCAGCCTCAACGGGGCCGCGCGATGAGAAACCAGCAACCTGTGGTGCTGGCGGCTGGTACGCGGTCTCGTTGCCGGGTGTGAAGGTTGCCGTTGCGCCCTCGGTTTTGGCGTACGCCACTAGTTGATCGTAGAAACGCGCATCCAGGTGCACTGTGGGAATCACGTGCGTGTCAAGGTCGGTGGAGCTCGGCGTCACGTTCACGATGACGGCACCAATTCCGCCGGCACGGGCAACCTCAGCCGACTTGTCGACGCGAGCAATTGCACCGCGCTCACAGACCACAATCTTGCCCGCAACGAGAGCCGGGTCGAGGGTATCTGCCAGACACAGGTTGGGGTCGACGGCATCGCCGAGGGCGACATCCTGAGCATTGGCGAGTTCACCCGTCAGCGGCTCGGCGGCCGGATCAAGATCGACCGTGATTGATGCTCCGGCCAACTCTTGACCATCTCCGAGAGTGACGGTCGCTTCATAGTTGGGGATGGTGCTGGCGGCAACCGTGGTGATCCACGGTGCTGCATTGTCGAGCGTCGTTGCGTCGGGGCCGGAGTTGCCGGCCGATGCTGCAACAAAAACGCCTGCGGCGGCGGCCCCGAGAAATGCCTGGTCGGTGGGTGAGACGGTGCTGGTAGCAGCGCCTCCACCGATCGAATAGTTGATCACGTCAACGCCATCGGCAACGGCCTGATCAATTGCGGCCAGCAGGTCGGTGGATGCACAGCCGTCGTCGGTCGTGCCAACCGGATCTGGTCCGCTCCAGCACACCTTGTAGGCCGCGATTTTGGCGGCGGGAGCGACACCGGAGAAGTATCCGAGTGCGTTTCCTCCCACCGTTGCATCAACCGCGAGGTTTCCGGCTGCGGTGCTGGCGGTGTGTGAGCCGTGTCCGTCGCCATCGCGGGGGGAAACAAATTCGCCAACGCTCGCGTCGCCGATGTTGCCGGCACCAAAACCGTCGATGAAGTAGCGCGCCGAGATCACCTTGGTGCTGCAGTCGTCGGCAGCAAACTGCTCGCCCTCAACGCAGACGCCCGTAAAGGTTTGCCCGTCAGCTTTCTCAAAAATGATGGAGTCACCGTCGCGGTAGGGCTGATCGCCCGCGGCGCTACCCAGAGCGTCTCCCGCGAAGGCGGGATTCTCGGGTGCGAAACCGGTGTCGAGCACGCCGACAACAATTCCTTCGCCCGCGGTCTCTGCACCACCGGTGGAAGCCCACACCCCATCGGCACCTTCGAGGCCTAAGAACTCGGTGGAGCGTTGAGCTGCGGTGATCTTCTTCAGCTCATCGGGAACGATTGATGCCACGAGCTTATTCGCGGACAGCTCCACCGCCTGCTCTGCGGTCAGGTCAGCCGAGAAGCCATTGGTGGCCAGCGTGTAGGAATACCCGATGTCGGCTCCAACGGATGCCGCGGCATCCTCTTGCTGCTCGGTGAGGTATTCGGAGTAGTCCTGCACTACTTGACGTCGAGGATTCAGCTGCTCGCCATCGGGCGGTGTCGTGGCGTCGAAACCGCGAACGCCGCCGTCGTAGGTTGCTGCTGCCTGATCCACCATGGTGACGATGTAACGGCCGGGGGTGAATTCAGTTTGGCCGCCGCCACCAATGGATGCTGGTGCGGCTGTGGCACCGAGTACGGCGCCGGTGACCAGAGAGGTTGTGACGAGCGTTGTCGCCGCCACAACCGAGATGATTCTTCGAATACTCACGAATGTTCCTATTCTTCGTTGAATGGGATTGCTGATCTGACCTTGCTAATTGATCCGGCGGTCGGGCACTCGCCACGTGTAACTATACGCGCTGTCTACCCCCCTACAGGGGGTGCCTTGATGGTCATCGTTACCCGAACGTGACATATTGTCCGCTCTTTGGGGGACACCGTTAACGACACAAGCGCCGCCCGTCGTGAAGACGGGCGGCGCTTGTGTGTAGCAAACTGAGCTAGCCAGCAGCGTGCGCTTGCTACAGAGTTTCGAGAATTTCGCGCATCAGCTTGGCGGCTTCAGAAGGCGTCTTGCCGACCTTCACACCGGCAGCTTCGAGGGCTTCCTTCTTGGCCTGAGCGGTTCCAGCAGAACCGGAAACGATCGCGCCGGCGTGACCCATGGTTTTACCCTCGGGAGCCGTAAAGCCGGCAACATAACCGACAACAGGCTTCGTGACGTGAGCTTTGATGTAGTCGGCGGCACGCTCTTCAGCGTCTCCACCGATTTCACCGATCATCACGATTGCCTTGGTCTCGGGGTCAGCCTCGAACGCTTCAAGGGCATCAATGTGCGTGGTGCCGATGATGGGGTCGCCTCCGATGCCGATTGCGGTCGAGAATCCGAGGTCACGCAGTTCGTACATCATTTGGTAGGTGAGTGTTCCCGACTTGGAGACGAGACCGATCGGACCCTTGCCGGTGATATTCGCGGGCGTGATGCCGACGAGGGCTTCACCGGGGGTGATGATTCCGGGGCAGTTCGGACCAATGATGCGGGTCTTGTTGCCCTTCTCCTGCGCGTAAGCCCAAAACTCGGCAGAGTCCCCGACGGGGACACCCTCGGTGATGATGACGAGCAGCGGCATCTCAGCGTCGATCGCTTCGATAACGGCATCCTTGGTGAAGGCAGGGGGAACGAAAGCGATCGAAACATCCGCCCCCGTCTTTTCCATTGCTTCAGCAACAGAACCAAACACGGGGAGCTCTACAGCACCGCCGTCTTTGTCATGATGCATAACGGTAGTGCCAGCCTTGCGGGCGTTGACACCGCCAACGACCTGGGTACCAGCAGCGAGCATGAGGGCGGTGTGCTTGGTGCCCTCACCGCCGGTGATGCCCTGAACGATGACTTTGGAATCCTTGGTGAGGAAAATTGACATGTTCGGTTCCTTACTTCGCGGCGTTGGCGAGTTCGGCAGCCTTGTCGGCGCCCTCGTCCATAGAGGCGGCTAGCGTCACAAGGGGGTGGTTCGCTTCAGCAAGAATCGCGCGACCCTCCTCAACCTTGTTACCGTCGAGACGAACAACGAGCGGCTTGTTGGCGGCGCTGCCGAGTTCTGCGAGCGCACCCACAATTCCCTTAGCGACAGCGTCACACGCGGTGATTCCGCCGAAGACGTTCACGAACACGCTCTTGACCTGTGGGTCGTTGAGAATGACGTCGAGACCGGCAGCCATGATCTCTGCGGATGCTCCGCCACCGATGTCGAGGAAGTTGGCGGGCTTCACGTTGCCGTGGTTTTCACCAGCGTAGGCAACAACATCCAGCGTTGACATGACGAGGCCGGCACCGTTACCGATGACACCAACTTCACCATCAAGCTTGACGTAGTTGAGGTCGTTTGCTTTCGCCTTCGCCTCGAGGGGGTCTGCAGCAGCGGCATCTTCAAGGGCAGCGTGCTTGGGATGACGGAACTCAGCATTCTCATCAAGCGACACCTTGCCGTCGAGGGCCACGATCTGGCCATCTTCGGTGAGCACGAGCGGGTTGACTTCAACGAGGGTTGCGTCTTCGCCCTTGTACACGTCATAGAGCTTCACAAAGACAGGGGCAACCTTCTCAACGAGTTCCGCCGGGAACTTGGCGGCCTTCGCGATCTCGGTGGCCTTCGCAAGATCGATGCCCGTCAGCGGGTTGACCTCAATCTTGGCGAGAGCTTCGGGGCGCTCAACCGCAAGAACCTCAATTTCAACTCCACCTTCAACGCTGCACAGCGACAGGTAGGAGCGGTTGGCTCGGTCGAGCAGCACTGAGAAGTAGAACTCTTGCGCGATGCGGGCACCGGCAGTAACCATTACTCGCTTGACCGTGTGGCCGTTAATGTCGAGGCCGAGGATCTGCTCGGCAGCAGCGTAAGCATCGTCAGCGTTGTGAACAACCTTGACACCACCTGCCTTGCCGCGACCGCCGGTCTTGACTTGCGCCTTAACAACAACGGTTCCGCCGATTTTCTCGGCTGCCGCTTTGGCTTCTTCTGGTGTGTCGGCAATCAGGCCGGCAAGTACTGGTACGCCATAAGACTCAAATACGTCTCTGGCCTGGTACTCATATAGGTCCACGCTGCTCATTCCAATCCGCGCGTTATCGTGAGGGGGAAGACGGCGAGCCGGCACCAAATTGGTCGGCCCCGAATGACGCACGCCAATAAAAAACCCTACCGTGCCTTACGTTGCGAGGATTCCGATAGCGGGCTGTGGGCGGCGAAAGATCAGCAAATCTTGAGACTGAGCGCGCCTAAACTAAGGCGGTGACCGCTAGCAGCCCCCTCAGAATCGTGGATGTCTCGGCCGACGTCGCCCTGTTGGCTGGCGGTGGTGCGGCCATTCTGTTGCAGATCGCACACCCGGCGGTGGGGCAGGCGGTCGCTGAGCACAGTGACTTTGCGGGACGCCCGTTGGATCGCCTCAACGGCACCCTCACCTATCTCTATGTGACGGTGTACGGCACTCCGGCGGAGGCCGCCGAGGTGGCACGGCGGGTGGGTGCCGCGCATCGGCCGGTCCACTCCGACCATTACGACGCACGTGATCCGCGGTTGCAGTTATGGGTTGCCGCGACCCTCTACGACACCGCGATGCGCGTGCGTCAGCTCGTATTCGGGCCGCTGCGCGAAATCGATGCCGAAACTTTGCTCGCTGACTACGCGCTGATCGCGACAGCGCTGGGCGTTCCCCACGTACTCTGGCCAGCAAATCGCGAAGCGTTTGACCGCTACTGGAGCGAGAGCGTGGCCTCCTTGAGCGTCACCGATTCGAGCCGCCGCGTTGCCAGTGAGCTGCTGCATCCCACTGGCGGGCCGTGGTGGCTGCGCGCTGCCATGCCGCTCGCGCGCACACTCACCTCGGGGTTGCTCAGCAACGAGCTTCGCGCCGCCTATGGACTTCCCCACAATCAGAAACGCTTCGACCGGATGATGCGGGTCACGCGCGCAATCTACCCGCGGTTGCCTAGGCGGGTGCGCTTTGCCACCAAGCGTCGATATCTCGCAGCGTTTCGCGCAACACAGGGCACTCGCTAGGCAACAGTGCTCGCCAGTTAGGCGAGCACGAACTCGACAGTTCCCGAAGTGATTTCGGCTGTGACAAGGCGGGCACGAACAGAGTCCCCCGCCGACACTGTGCCGGTGATGCGAGCCGTGATCACAGGATCAGCAATCTGGATGACGCCGCCGCCGTCCCGCTCCGAAACCACGGTGGCCTCAAACTCGTCTCCCACTCGCGCGCTCAACAGTGCGGCCTCAATCGCATTGACCGAGGCACGTTCCAATTGCGAGGCGAGCGAGCTAGTACGCGCCATGATTTTCGGTAGGTCAGGAAGCGCTTCGCGCACCCATTTCGGCACATCACGGCCCGCAAGCATCGCTTCGCACGCAACGAGCACGAAACGATCGACGAGGCGGCGGAGAGGTGCGGTTGCGTGCGCGTAGGGCGCGCCGACAGCAGCTTGGATGATCACAGCGGGATGCTCACCCGCGAAGGCGGTGTATCCGGCTCCACGAAACAGTGACGTTGCGGCATGAATCGCGGCGAGAGAACGGGGGTCAGTGTGGTCGAGGGTGCGCAGATACTCGCCGTAGTTCTGGTTCTCGGGCCACGGGCATCCGAGGCTTGCAACCTGGCGGCGAAATTCGGCAAGAGTGTCGAGGTCGGGAGCGGGCATCGTGCGCAGGATGCCCACATTTCCCTCCAGCATGATGCGCGCAGCTTCCATACCGGTCATGAGCGAGACGTGCGCGGTGCACGCCTCTAAGGGGAAAGGAGCGCGGCGCTCGAGCGCGTAGTTTGCGTCAACGACCACGACCTCTTCATCGGGGCGGTTGAGGCTCGCTCCCCCGCGTTGGCGTTCGAGCTCTGAACGCAACCGGCCGAACTCGGGCAGCAGCGCCAGCGACTCATCGGCGATGCCGTCGTCGATGAGGCCCTGCACCTCAAGGTAGCTGTACTGGCGGCGGCTGCGCACCTGTGCGCGCACCAGCGTTGTAAAAATCGCGGCACCCGTGACATCCAAGTCGAAAGTCCAGACGAATGCGGGTCGCGTGGCTCCCGCCAACAGGGAGGCAGCATCTTCGCTGATGATCGTGGGATGAAGCGGGATTCGGCCATCGGGGGCGTAGAGCGTCTGACCGCGCTTGCGAGCCTCAGCATCGACGGTCGATCCAGCAAAGACGAACGCGGGAACTTCGGCGATTGCGTACATCACCCGAAGGGTCTCGCCGGTCTGTTCCAGATAGAGCGCCTGGTCGAGATCCGTTGCCCCCTCCGGATCGATTGTTGAGAACGGGATGTCCGTGAAATCGAGTTCTGGGGGCTCGAAGGCAGCAACAGCGGCTTCAGCCGCATCCTCAACTTCTGCGCTGAACTCGGTGGGTAGTTCGAGATCTTCGCGAACCTGCACCAGTGCGCGAGCAAGCGCGTTGCTGATGTCGAGTGGTCGCAGCCGAGGGACCACAAGCCGCTCACCGCCGCGCGCTACCGCGCCTGACGGGTCAGGTCCCTCAGCATCAAAGTTTCTCAATAGGAGCAATCTTGATCAGCAGACGCTTCCGTCCGGCGGTATCAAATTGAACATCAGCGATGCTCTTGGGGCCGTTGCCGGTCACCTGATTTACCGTGCCATCACCAAAATCAGTGTGACGGATGCGGTCGCCCGCCGCCAGAGTAAGGTCACCATTGTCGCGAACCGTCGCCGTGATTGCATTGGCCCATTCCGTTTTCGCGCGCGGGGGCGCAGGAGGAAGTCCGCCGGCCGCAGCTTCGCGCAAGGAAGCAGCCCACGAACCGCCGCCGCTGCCTTGACGAGCGTTGAGAGCGCGAGACTGCGTTCCACCCCGCGAGTTCGCCATTCCCGGCGACTGCTTCCACTCAATAAGCTCAACCGGAATCTCTTGCAGGTAACGGCTCGGCATCGCCACATTGACCTCGCCAAACTGTGCGCGAGTCATCGCCAGAGACAGGAAAAGGCGTTTGCGTGCACGCGTGATTCCCACATAAAACAGTCGGCGCTCTTCAGCCGGGCCACCGGGTTCATTCGCTGACATCCGGTGCGGAAGCAAATCTTCTTCAACGCCGGTCAAAAATACTGAATCATATTCGAGGCCCTTCGCAGTGTGCAGTGTCATAAGCGAAACGGTGCCACTGGAGTCATCCAGATCATCCGCTGCTGCCACGAGCGACACCTCGGTGAGAAAGTCGAGAAGAGTGCCCTCAGGGTTATTCTTGCCAAACTCTTTCGTCACCGCAACGAGCTCGTCAACGTTCTCCGCGCGAGCCTCATCCTGGGGATCTTGCGAGGCACGCAGAGCACGAACGTAACCCGAACGATCGAGCAGCTCGGTGAGGATGTCGGCAGGCTTCGCGGTCTCCACCTTCGCCATCACCTCATCAAGCAACCGAGCAAGATCGACTATGGCTTTCGTGACCTTGGGCCCGAGCCCCAGTTCGGTAGCGTTGCGCATGGCGTCGCGCAGGGTCATTTCCCGGGAATCCGCCCACGCCTGCAGGGCCGCCTCAGTGGCGGGGCCGATGCCACGCTTGGGGGTGTTCATGATGCGACGCAGCGCCAGCGGGTCGGCCGGGTTGGCGACCGCGATCAGGTAGCCGAAGGCATCCTTGATTTCGGCGCGCTCATAAAACTTGGTGCCACCGAGAACTCGATACGGAAGAGCTGCGCGGATGAAAATCTCTTCCAGCGCACGCGTCTGCGAGTTAGTGCGATAGAAGACGGCGACGTCTTTATAGGCGACGCCCCCGTCGTGGAGTTTCTGAATCTCATCCGCCACAAACTGCGCCTCATCGTGGCCCGAATAACCGGTAAAGCCAACAATCTTGTCGCCGGCACCGATCGTGGTGAACAGCTTCTTGTCTTTGCGATCAAAGTTGTTCGAGATCACCGCGTTGGCGGCATCCAAAATCGTCTGGGTTGACCGGTAGTTCTGCTCAAGCAAGATAACGGTCGAGCGCGGAAAGTCTCGCTCAAATTCAACAATGTTGCGGATGTCGGCTCCGCGAAACGCATAAATAGATTGGTCGCTGTCACCAACAACGGTCAGCGACGCGGCTTCTGCCTCAGTACTGCTGCCCTGCACGATCATGCCCTGCGCTGCCTCGAATTGTTCGGGAGCCGGCGGCCTCGTCAACTCCCGGATGAGCGAGTACTGTGCGTGATTGGTGTCCTGGTATTCGTCGACCAGGATGTGCTTAAAGCGACGCTGGTAGGTGGCCGCAATCTGCGGGAAGGCGCGAAACAGGTACACCGTTTGGCCGATGAGGTCATCAAAGTCGAAAGCGTTTGCGTCACTGAGCCCACGCGTGTAACGCCGGAAAATTTCGAGAAACTTCTTCTCAGTTGGGTCGCTGAGGTTAGCGTCGCGGGCAAAACCATCAACGTCGGTTAGCTCGTTTTTGAGCTGCGAGATGCGATTGGCCGCTTTGCTGACGGTGAGACCGAACATGTCGGCGTCAAGTTCTTTGAGGATTCGCTTGAGCAAGGCTTTGCTGTCTGCGGAATCATAAATGGTGAAGTTTTTGGAGAAACCGAACGCTTCTACCTCGCGGCGGAGAATGCGCACGCAGGCAGAGTGAAACGTGGAGATCCACATACCCTCGGCAGTGTCGCCCACGATAGCGCCAACACGTTCCCGCATTTCGGCTGCGGCCTTGTTGGTAAAGGTGATGGCCAGAATTTGGCTCGGCCAGGCCTCCCGCGAGCGCAACAGCCCGGCGATACGTCGCGTCAAAACACTCGTTTTACCCGAGCCGGCACCGGCCACAATCAGCAAGGAGGGGCCCCGGTATTCAACAGCCTCGCGCTGACGCGGATTTAGCCCGTCGAGAAGCGGGTCGCGGACGGAATCACCGTCGGCAGAACGGCCAGGGTCGTGGGGGTCAAAAACTGTCGTCATCGCCCCTCGACTCTACCCGCGAGCGGTGACGGCGAGGTCGGGTTGGTCGGTGAAAACTCCGTCGAGCCCAGAATCCATGATCATGCGAAACTCTGCCAACCAATCGCCAAACTGTTCAGGCTGTTTACTGCGGCGCAGGTTCTTCGGCAAGAAGCGGTTTTCTGCTCGCAGCGTCCAACAAAACGCGAGCAACCCGGCCGCGTGTACTCGCGCCACGAGGTCATTGGTTCCGGTGAGATTGCCGGCAAGATCTTTCACCATGAGCATTCTCTTGTCGACGCTGATTCCGTCGACCTCACCCGCCAGTTGCGCAAGACCCTCGGGGGTGAGGTGCTCGGCATAGTTGCGCGCGTAAGCCCCAAAGCGCGCAACAAGATCGGCAGGCGCCCCGCTGGCTTCCAGCAAAAACAGCAGTTTGCCCGGAACGCCGCGATCCCGGATGCGGTGCAAGACACTCTGCTCAAACGCTTCGATGATGAGGTTGTCGGCTGTCGCCCAGCCGCTCACCTCTCGGGCAAACAGCTCGTCCAGCGGCAAGCCGATCGACTCAAAGTAACTCGCATGTTTGATCTCGGCCACAACCTGCAGGGGGCGTCGCTGCGTCGCAGAATGCTGATCCACGATTTCCCACAGTTCGCTCAGTCGCAGAATTGGTTCGCGATCGTTGAACGCCACGTTGCTCGTTCGCAATCCGGGCAGCCGTTCGCGGGCGCGCAGGGTCGACAGCTCAGCCCACGTGAAGTCTTCGGTAAACCAGCCCGTCAGCACCGTGCCATCGATGATCTTCGAGGTATGGCGATCCGCGAATTCGGGATGGTCGGCGACGTTCGTCGTGCCCGAAATCTCGTTCTCGTGGCGAAGCACCAGCACCCCGTCACGGGTCGCCACAATGTCGGGTTCCACCGCATCCGCCCCCAGGGTGAATGCCAACTCGTAGGCGGCGCGGGTGTGCTCAGGGCGGTAGCCGCTCGCTCCGCGGTGCCCGATCACAAGGGGGCTGGTGGTGATGCTCATCCAGTCAAGACTAAGCCGAAGTGCTGCGGCAGCTAATCTTTAGGGATGCCCGAATGTGCGTCGTTACCCGAACCGACCCGGCACCTCGAACCGACTCGACGTCTGCCACTGAAGTGGGGTCGGTACAGCGACCGCTATTTCGTCGGACTCGTACTCATCGTCGCCGGTGGGATCCACCTCCAGGGTGCCAATAACTACACCCTCATCATTTTGCTTATCGGCACGATGACGACGGTGATTGGGTGGTCAATCATGCCCGCCCGGGGGTGGCGACGGATGGTCGTCGTGCTCCCCGCAATCAGCCAGATCTGGCTCATGCTCACCGGACCCCTATCGATGTGGACACTCACTATTCCGCTGTTGTGTTGGCTGCTGGTGCGACACCGACCACTCGTGTCATATCTGGCGCTCGCCCTCCCCCTCGCCAACGGCGTCATCCTTCCCCGGTTCTTTCAGGAGTACTCTTCGATGCCCGAAGCGCTCGCCATTTCAGCGGTCGTGCTTGTGGCAGCGGCCTGGCTTGCCCGCGTGATCGCTCAGAGCACAGCAATACGACACAAAAAGCCGGAATTTCTCAGCAAAATCGGATAGTTTTATGTCGCGTCACTAACGTGTGGCGCCACACTAAACAGAGGAATCATGGCACTCAATAACCCCGCTTTCTCCCGCGATGCTGCATTCAGCTCGCGCGGCGGAACCGCTGTAGCGAACCAGGTCTCCAACCAGCAGCTCAACGACATGTACAACCGTGAGTCAGGACCAGCCACCGGCGACGTCATGACCGTGGAAGACACAATCGCTAAGACCGTAGGCGCGTTCGCGCTCCTCCTCGTCGGCGCTGGCATCAGCTGGGTACTCGCCCCATCAATGCCGTTGCTGTGGATCGGCGCCGGAATCATCGGTTTCGTTCTCGCGCTCGTCAACATCTTCAAGAAGCAGCCATCTGGTGCACTCGTTTTGGCGTACGCCGCCGTTGAGGGTGTCTTTGTTGGTGGCATCTCGCGCTTCTTCGAAAATGCCTACGGTGGCGTTGTCACGCAGGCCGTCATTGCGACCATCGTCGTTGTCGGTGTCACGCTCGCGCTCTTTGCCAGCGGCAAGATCCGGGCCTCCAAGAAAGCCACCAAGGTTTTCCTGATTGCGATGGTCGGCTACGTTGTGTTCTCGCTCGTTAACGTGGGAATGATGGTCTTCGGTGGTAGCGATGCCGCCTTCGGACTCCGCAGCGCAGAGATTCCAATCCTCGGCATCCCATTCGGCGCCGTGCTCGGCGTGCTGGTGGTCATCATGGCCGCGTACTCGCTCGTGCTCGACTTCGACTTCATCCAGAGAGGTGCCGCCAACGGCGCACCCCGCGCCTTCGGGTGGAAGGGTACCTTCGGCATCATGGTGACCGTCATCTGGCTCTACCTCGAACTGTTGCGCTTCTTCGCCATCCTGCGCGACTAGCTAGCCCCGTTCGATAAACGCAGAAAGCCCCCGTCATGCCGGCAATAGCCGGATGGCAGGGGCTTTCTTGTTAGCGGGATAGCGCGGCGGTAGCCGAGGCTCTATTCCCACTCAATGGTTCCCGGTGGCTTCGACGTGACGTCAAGAACAACGCGGTTCACGCCATCCACCTCATTGGTGATGCGGTTCGAAATCTTGGCGAGCACGTCATAGGGCAGACGCGTCCAGTCGGCGGTCATGGCATCCTCGGATGACACCGGCCGCAACACGATCGGGTGGCCATAGGTGCGACCATCGCCCTGCACTCCTACCGAACGCACATCGGCGAGGAGCACCACTGGGCACTGCCAGATGGTGTCATCGAGACCTGCTGCGGTGAGTTCGGCGCGAGCAATCGCATCCGCTTTGCGCAGCAGTTCGAGGCGATCGTGGGTGACTTCACCAATGATGCGGATGCCGAGGCCGGGCCCCGGGAACGGCTGGCGGCCAACAATGACTTCGGGCAATCCCAGCTCGCGACCAATCGCCCGCACCTCATCTTTGAAGAGGGTGCGCAGTGGCTCGACGAGGTCGAACTGGAGGTCTTCGGGGAGCCCGCCAACGTTGTGGTGACTCTTGATGTTGGCGGTGCCGGTTCCTCCGCCACTCTCCACAACATCCGGGTACAGGGTGCCCTGCACCAAAAACTTGACCTTCTCGCCGTCGCCCGCAGCTTCACGCACGAGAGCTTCTGCCGCATTCTCGAAACTGCGAATGAACTCGCGGCCGATGATCTTGCGCTTCGTTTCGGGGTCAGTGACTCCAGCGAGAGCATCCATGAACTGGTCGACCGCATCGACGGTGACCAGGCGCACCCCAGTGGAAGCGACATAGTCTTCTTCAACCTGGCGGCGCTCATCCTGCCGCAGCAGTCCGTGGTCAACAAAGATGCAGACGAGCTGGTCGCCAATAGCCTCGTGCACGATTGCGGCCGCAACGGCCGAATCGACCCCTCCGGAAAGGCCACAGATCACGCGCGCCGAACCGACCTGCTCGCGGATGCGCGCGACCTGCTCAACGATCACATTGCCGCTATTCCAGTCGGCGGGGATGCCCGCAGCATCGTGAAGAAAGTTTTCCAGCACGCGCTGTCCAAACTCGGAGTGCTTCACTTCGGGGTGCCACTGCACTCCATAGAGCCCACGGTGAACGCTCGCAAACGCGGCAACCGGAGTTGCTTCGCTGCTCGCCAGTACGTCAAAACCTTCGGGGGCTTCGGTCACGGCATCGCCGTGACTCATCCACACCGTCTGCGTGCTCGGCTGTTCGCCCAGCAGCGAACCGCCATCACCCTGCACGGTCATATTCGTCGCCCCGTACTCGCGCAGGCCCGTCTGAGAAACGGTGCCGCCAAGCTGACGGGCCATCACCTGAAAGCCGTAGCAAATGCCCAAAACCGGAACACCCAACTGGAGAATTCCGGGGTCGAGATCGGGCGAACCCTCCTCATACACACTGGAAGGCCCGCCGCTCAGCACGATTCCGGCCGGATTCTTGGCGGCGACATCTGCGGCCGAGATCGTGTGCGGAACAATTTCGCTGTACACGTTTGCTTCACGCACGCGACGGGCGATGAGCTGAGCATACTGGGCGCCAAAGTCGACAACGAGGACCGGACGCGCGCTCGTAGCTGCCGACGCGGTCGTGTCTAACGGACCGGTCATGCGGAAGCCTTTTCGGAGTCGGCGCCCGCCGCAGCAGCGGCTGCAGCGGATTCGATGCGGGCAAGTTTTGCCTCAACGAAACGAGGAACCTGACGCTCCAAGAAGAACGAGAGCAGCGGAATGATGCCACCGAGGGCGATGTACAAAAAACGCAAAAATGAGAAACGCGTCAGACGCCACAGCACAAAGTCAGCGGCCACATAGAAAACATAGAGCCAACCGTGCACGATGAGGATGATCGTCGACACGTTGATGCCGGTTATTAGGTCTTTGTTCTGCAGCCCGAGGAAGCCGTCCGGGCCATTCAGCTCAATGTCACCGCCCAGCCCATACCGGAAGAACATCATGAGGCACAGTACGAGCAGAAAGCTGCCGGTGATGACCGACGACACCTTATAAAACGTGACAGTACGCCGGATGCGCGGGAAATCAGAAAGCCGGGGACCGAGAGCCATACCTCTAGTCTACGGCCGCGTCAGGCTGCTGCTCTTCGCGCTCTGCCTCCCACACATCGCGCACCAACCGGTACCAGAGGAAGACGGCGAAGCCAGCGAACACTATCCACTCGACAGCATAGAAAACGTTGAGCAGATTGAGGGAAACTTCTGTTGACGGCGGTGGGGAATCGATCGCCTCAAGGCCCGCCGGTGTGTCAAAACTGACAACGTAGCCGCCGTAGATTCCCGCGTCGACGTTTGGCCACAGGTTCACCAGCTCCGATACGGCAAGAGCGCTTCGCGTTCCGGCCTCAAAATCGGACTGCTGGGGGGACTCGGTCGGCAACAAACGACCCGTGATGGTCGACGACGGCGGCGAAGCTTCAAGTTGAGCGATAGCGGATGCCGCAGCATCCCGTGATTCTGCCCACCCCAACGCGATCGCGATGCTGGCCCCACTGGGCTCACGCCCATGGCCGACAACCCAGTAGCCCAAACCGGCAGTGTTGCGACGCTCGGCGAGGACAACATAATCACCGGGCACAAATTCGGCGGTGAGAGCAACTGTCTGACCTGTCGTGACCGAGGCAAGCGGCTCTTGCGGGGTCGCGACCGACTCGAGCGGCACGACCGTCTCACTCTGCTGCTCGGTGATCTCGCCACCCTCGAGGCTGCGGCTCAACTGCCACTGGCCGAGAGCCGCGAAACTGCCGGCGATAACGAGCGCCAGGATGAGAGCCGCGATCCAGCGTGGTCGATGCGCAATCTGCCACATTGTTGCCGGCGCGCCGGGGGCCGCTGGTGCGTCCGGGGCCGCTGGCGAAGAATCCGTCTTACTCACTCAATAACAATATCTGGTGTCGCGGGCCGCACACGATCAGCAGACGCATCATCCGGCTGCAGCTGGCTCTTAATCTTCGCCCCGATTCCATGCCTCAATCGACATACGAGTGCGGCGAACCAGAACATTATCGACCCGCGCAGCGTAGTAGGTGAGCAATCACGAAGGGCACCTGCCCGCACACTGGGTGCCACCCGCAACATCTGCGAGCGCATGAGGTGACGAGATGGTGCGGAAAACCGTGCAGACGACCGCCCGTGTAACTCAGCAGGCCATAGGGCAACATTCCCACACTGATATATAAGTGTTCGACGATCGGCTTTGTCACCGGATAGAGGAACCGAACGGGCCTCAGCGCGACTGATCTGCACCTGTGAGCTGCGGTGCCTGAGGCTTAGAGCGAGTTGTGGGGAGCAACGACCACGTTGACCCGCTGAAATTCTTTCAGATCGGAGTAACCGGTTGTCGCCATCGATCGACGAAGGGCCCCGATGAGGTTTGATTGCCCGTTCGCATGGGTCGATGGGCCGTTCAGAATTTCGGCGAGTGGTGCAAGCTGACCGACCTCCACCCGGTTGCCGCGAGGCAACTCGTGGTGGTGGGCTTCTTGACCCCAGTGCCAGCCGCCTCCGGGGGCTTCGTTTGCCCGGGCGAGGGTTCCGCCGAGCATGATGGCATCTGCACCAACGGCGATTGCTTTCACAATGTCGCCGCTGGTTCCCAACCCACCGTCAGCGATGACGTGAACGTAGCGGCCACCCGATTCGTCCATGTAATCGCGGCGCGCGCCGGCAACGTCGGCGATGGCGGTCGCCATCGGGGCGTAGATTCCGAGGGTCGAGCGGGTGGTGCTTGAAGCTCCCCCACCAAAGCCCACGAGTACGCCCGCGGCACCGGTGCGCATCAGATGAAGAGCGGCAGTGTAGGTTGCGGCTCCTCCGACAATCACGGGCACATCAAGTTCGTAAATGAATTCTTTGAGGTTGAGGGGTTCGCTGGTTTTGGAAACGTGCTCTGCGCTGACAGTGGTGCCCCGGATGACGAAAAGGTCGACTCCGGCATCCAGAACCGTTTGATGAAGTTCTTTGGTGCGCTGAGGGCTCAGTGCCCCGGCGACGGGAACTCCGGCTTCGCGAATCTCGGCGAGGCGCTGAGTGACGAGCTCGGGCTTGATCGGTTCGGAGTACAGCTGCTGCATGCGTGCCGTTGCCTGATCGTCTGGCAGTCGACGGATTTCTTCGAGCACGGGCTCAGGGTTTTCGTAGCGGGTCCAGAGACCTTCAAGGTCAAGCACACCGAGGCCGCCGAGCTTTCCCATGGCGATTGCGGTCGCGGGCGACACTACAGAATCCATGGGAGCGGCAATCACGGGGATGTCGAAGGTGAACGCGTCAATTGTCCAGCTCACAGACACGTCGCGGGGATCGCGTGTACGGCGCGACGGCACAATAGCAATGTCGTCAAAGGAATAGACGCGGCGAGCGCGCTTGGCTCGGCCAATCTCGAAATCATTCACTGCTCCAGCCTACCCGGCTGGGCATTTGGTGCGACCGTTGACCGCCACTAAACAAACGTTTAGAATATTGAACATGCGTTCAACTAGGGATGATTCCACGCCGCGGGCCCGCATCCGCGACGCTGCGATCCGGCTCATCGGGGAGGGCGGGTTCGCCGCGACGAGCGCACGCGCCGTGGCCGCTGAAGCTGGCGTGAGTGCCGGCCTCGTGATCCACCACTTCGGCACTATGCGAGGCCTCAAGACCGCCTGCGATGAATTCATCATCAGCGAAATTACCCACATCAAAACGGGCATGGACTCCAGTGACATGACCGCGGTTCTCACCGAGTGGTATTCAGATCTCGATAGGTATCAGCCGTGGCTCAACTATCTGAGCCGGCTATTCACCGACGACTCAGACGCCGGTGCCGAACTATTTGATCGCATGCTCACCATGACGGCCAACATCCTCGACGAGGGTGTGGCCGGTCAGCAGATGCGGCCCAGCAGCGATGCTCACGCTCGAGCACTGCTACTCGTCACCCAGAGTCTCGCCACCCTCATCCTGCAGGGGCACATCGCGCGCACCCTCAGCAGTGAGCGCTTCAGTCTCGAAAGCCTGAGCCGCATGGGCAACGCTGCGCTCGAGATGTATACCGAGGGGCTTTACGTCGGTAGCAGCATGCTCGACGCGACCCGCCAAGCAACCAACACCGCACGGCACGCAACCGACACGGCACGCAACCGCGGCTCCTCGAAAGGACAGGGCTACGGCCCCACGCCATGACCTACGCCATAGAAACTCGCGCACTTACCAAGCGGTATGGCCGACACACTGCTCTCGACGGGATGGATCTCGCCGTTGAAACCGGAAGCGTGTTCGGAGTGATCGGCCCCAATGGCGCTGGGAAAACCACAGCGATGCGACTGCTCCTCGACATCATCCGACCCACCTCGGGTGACGCCACCGTGCTTGGCGAGTCCCCGCGAGCCGGTGGCGCAGCACTGCGCCGACGAATCGGCTTCCTTCCAGGCGAGCTGATGCTCGAGGGGCGTGTTACCGGTCGCGCCCTGCTCAAGCATTATGCCGATATCAGCGGTTCGGTACCCGAAGGCCGAATCGATGAGCTAGCCGAACGACTGGGCCTCGATCTCAGCCGGCATGTGCGCACACTATCCAAGGGCAACAAACAGAAACTGGGCCTCGTGCAAGCGTTCATGCACGAACCAGCACTGCTCGTGCTCGACGAACCCACGAGTGGGCTCGACCCGCTCGTGCAGCAAGAATTTCTCTCCATGGTTCGCGAAGCACAGAACAGGGGCCAAACCGTGTTCCTCAGTTCGCACGTACTCAGCGAGATTCAGAGTGCCGCCGATCAGGTTGCCGTGCTCCGCCGGGGACGCGTCGTGAAAGTCGGCGACGTCGCGACCCTGCGGGCCAGTGCCGTGCGCCGCGTCGTCATTGAATTCACGGATGTCTCGGCCGACCGCATCCGCACCGCACTCGGTGCTCTGCCGCAACTTGACCACCTTGCCGTAGTGGACGGTGAGGTCGTTCACGTCACCGGCACCGTCGAGGGCCACATCAACTCTCTGGTGAAGGCAATTGCGCCATTTCACGTCGTCGACCTCCGAGTCGAAGAACAGGACCTCGAATCCTCCGTCATCACCTTTTACTCTTCGGAGGCCGGCGATGAGAACTAGCGTGCTGCCCCTTCTCCGACGCTCCCTTGTTGATTCCTGGCGCGCCACCCTCGGCTGGACGCTTGGCTTCGTCGCGGCGATCGTGCTCTACATTCCGCTGTACTCGTCATTTTCGGGGCCGGATGCCGGGTTTCAGGACATCATCGACTCCCTGCCCGCAGGGTTCTCAACAACCCTTGGGTTCGAAGACCTCTCAAGCGGTGCTGGCTATGTGCAAGCAACGTTTCTTGGTCTCATCGGATTCGTACTTCTGACCATCACCGCGACCCTCTGGAGTTCCGCCGCCATCGCGGGCGACGAAGAGTCGGGCTCCCTTGAGCTCACTCTTGCCCACGGTGTTTCGCGGGTGCAGGTGATGGTTGAGCGCAGCCTGGCCGTCATCCTGAGACTCACCTGGCTCGCTGCGGTCTCGGCACTGCTCATTCTGGCGCTCAATGAGCCTTCGGGAATCAAACTCGCGCCAGTGCACATTGTCGGTGGCTGCCTCGCCCTGCTGGGGCTGGGACTCCTTGCTGCAAGTTTTGGCCTGTCGGTTGGAGCGATCACCGGGCGTCGTTCATACGCGAGTGCTGCCGCTGCCGGAATCGCGCTATTTGGTTATGTGCTCAACTCGCTGGGCAACCAAAGCTCCGACGTGGAATGGCTGCACACCATCTCGCCGTACCACTGGGCCTTCGGCAACTCGCCGCTACGCGAGGGCGCCGATGGGGGCGCGCTCGTTCTCATCTACGGTGCTGCTGCTGCCATTCTTGTCATCGGCGGCACTATCTTCAACCGCCGCGATATCTCTGCCTAGCGGCGGTAGTTGGGGGCTTCGACAACCATCTGGATGTCGTGGGGGTGTGACTCTTTCAGGCCAGCGGCGGTGATCCGCACAAACTTGCCCTTGCGTTGCAACTCGTCGATAGTGCGTGCGCCCGTGTAAAACATGGACTGCCGGAGGCCGCCGAGCAGCTGATACATCACCGTGGAGACAGGGCCGCGATAGGGGACCTGGCCTTCGATTCCTTCAGGGATCAGTTGATCGTCAGAAGGAACATCCGCCTGAAAGTAGCGGTCGCGCGAATAGGAGGTCTTCTTGCCCCGTGTTTGCAGCGCACCGAGCGAGCCCATCCCGCGGTAGCTCTTGAACTGCTTGCCATTGAGAAAAATGAGATCTCCGGGGCTTTCGTCAGTGCCGGCTAGGAGCGAGCCGAGCATGACCGTTTCTGCACCGGCAACGAGCGCTTTGGCGATGTCGCCCGAGTACTGAAGGCCACCATCGGCAATGACCGGGATGCCGGCTTCGCGCGCAGCAAGGGATGACTCGTACACGGCGGTGACTTGGGGCACTCCAACCCCGGCAACAACCCGTGTGGTACAAATCGATCCGGGTCCGACTCCGACCTTGACGGCATCCACCCCGGCATCGATCAGTGCCTGTGCTCCGGAGCGAGTGGCGACGTTGCCCCCGATGATGTCGATTGCGTCAAAGGAGGAGTCTGCTTTGAGGCGTCGGATGATGTCGATCACTCCGGCAGAGTCTCCGTTGGCGGTATCCACCACGAGAATGTCAACGCCAGCATCGCGCAGGCGCTCGGCTCGCTCCCACGCGTCACCGAAGAATCCGATGGCAGCCCCCACGCGAAGTCTGCCTTCGTCATCTTTTGTGGCGTTCGGATACTGATCTGTTTTCTCAAAGTCTTTGACGGTGATGAGCCCCGTGAGCTTGCCGTGGTCATCGACCAGCGGCAGCTTCTCAATTTTGTATTGGTCGAGAAGAGCGATCGCACCCTCGCGCTCAATTCCGACGTGGCCAGTGATCAGCGGCAACGTCGTCATTACATCGCGCACCAGCGTCAAATCCATCTCTGCGGGTTCGATGAATCGCATGTCGCGGTTGGTGACAATTCCGACGAGCGTTCCATCGTCTTCTACGACGGGCACCCCTGAGATTCGAAATTGGCCACAGAGCGCATCTACCTCCGCCAAAGTGGCTCGTTGCGTAGTTGTTACCGGATTGGTAATCATGCCCGATTCACTTCGTTTGACCTTGTCGACATAGGTGGCCTGATCATCGATCGAAAGGTTGCGGTGCAGCACCCCCAGTCCACCGTTTCGAGCCATCGCGATCGCCATTCGTGCCTCGGTGACGGTGTCCATCGCAGACGAAATTAGCGGCGAAGATACCCGGATTCTGCGGGTTAGACGTGAACTGGTGTCAGCATCGCTTGGAATCACATCAGTGTGGCCGGGTAAAAGCATCACGTCGTCGTAGGTGAGCCCAACGAATCCAAAAGGGTCATGCTGTTCCATGTTAAATCTTCCTTGCACCAGGAGTGTGAAACCGGTGATCTTGTGTTAAATCTGCGGTCAATCAATATTAACGGGTTTCGTGGCTGACGAATCCCCCGCATAATAGCTTCACCGCTTTGTACCCGGCGAGCACTTGTGCGTCGGGCGCGATCGGCCGGTGTCGTCAATGCCGTCGACACATCAGAACCCGCGGGATTCTAAATTCCGGCTGGGTCCCTTTCTGGAGGTCCTGTGAACACAGCGGAATATCGCCGCACGCGACGGAAGAATAAACGCGGAGTGCTAATAGCGCTTCTTGTGACGCTTTCGGCCGCTTTCTCTCTCATGTCTATGCCTGCGATGGCTGACGAAGTTAACGTCGATGAGTACGACAACAGCGTCATTGGCAACGTCAAGCTCAATAGCGAGCCGTTGGAAGGTGTAACTCTTACCATTTCTGGCGGCGGCTACGAAGCTGAAGTCCAAACGGATGTCGACGGCCAATGGAAAGTTGGCGTTCCCGATGGTGACGAATTCACCGTCACCCTCGACGAGAACACTCTTCCTGAAGGCATCGCCGTAATCGACGAAGAAGACGATACTCCCAACGTCAAAGAAGCCATGATCGGCCCCAGCGGCTCAACAGTGACGAACTTCTTTATCGGTCGCGGTGAGCGCAACGTCGTCAACTTCTTCGACCAACTCGTAGAGCGACTGGTCAACGGACTCAACTTCGGGCTCATGCTCGGACTTGCCGCCATTGGCATCTCGCTTGTCTACGGAACCACCGGTCTTTCCAACTTCGCCCACGCAGAGATGGTGACATTCGGTGCGGTAATGGCATTGATTGTCTCAGTCGATCTCGGCTGGCCGATATGGCTTGCGATACCGATAGCCGTACTTTTGAGTGCCGGCTTCGGGTGGTCACTCGACGCCGGCTTATGGAAACCACTGCGCAAGAAGGGTGTGGGCATCGTTCAGCTCATGATCGTCTCCATCGGTCTGTCGCTGGCGCTTCGCTACACCTTCCAGTACTTCCGCGGTGGCGGAACCGAGCAGTTGCCCGGTTCTGACTCCCCCAACATCCCACTCTTTGGCTCAGTCTCACTCAGCCAGACCAACATGATCAGCATGGTCGTGAGCACAGTCGTCATCGTGATTTTTGCGTGGTGGCTCGTAAAGACCAAGATCGGTAAGGCGACTCGCGCAGTCTCTGACAACCCATCCCTGGCTGCCGCATCCGGTATCGATGTCGACCAGGTTGTTCGGGTTGTCTGGATTCTTGCTGCAGCAATGGCCGGTCTCGCCGGTGTGTTGTGGGCCTACTTCCGACCGGGAATTCGTTGGGACATGGGTGCGCAGATCCTGCTGCTCGTGTTCGCCGCCGTCACCTTGGGTGGTTTGGGAACCGCGTTCGGTGCTCTGGTTGGCTCGATCATCGTCGGAATCCTCGTTGAGACGTCAAGCCTCTTCATTCCATCCGACCTGAAGTATGTGGGTGCGCTCGTCGTTCTCATCGTCATCTTGTTGTTCAGACCGCAGGGCATCCTCGGTCGCAAAGAGAGAATAGGTTAGGGGCCGCTCATGGATATACTGCAAATTCTCTCCAACACCGCGTCATCGCTGATTGCACCAGCAACGATCGGATACGCCCTCGCGGCGCTCGGTCTTGCGCTGCACTTCGGTTTCACCGGTTTGCTCAACATGGGCATAGCCGCCTTCATGGCGATTGGCGCTTATGGCTATGCGATCTCAATCCTCACCTTCGGTTTCCCGTGGTGGGGTGGCATGCTCGTCGGTGTCGGCGGCTCGCTCGTGTTTGCGCTCATCCTGGGTATTCCTACACTGCGACTGCGCGGTGACTACCTAGCAATCGTGACAATTGCGGCAGCCGAGGTTGTGCGTCTGTTGTTCCTGACGACGACGTTCGACAAATACACCGGCTCTGCCGATGGTCTGAGTGGCTACCACGAGAGCTTCCGTTCATTCAACCCAATTCCGGAGGGAACCTACGGTTTCGGCCCCTGGGTGTACAACGAGAACGGGTGGTGGGTTCGCCTCTTCGGCATCGTGATTCTTGCAATTGCGATGCTCATCCTGTGGTCTGTCATGCGCAGCCCCTGGGGTCGTGTCATCAAGGGAATCCGTGAAGACGAGGATGCCGTTCGTGCCCTCGGAAAGAACGTATTCTCATACAAACTGCAGTCGCTCATGCTCGGTGGTGTATTCGGTGCCCTTGGTGGAATCGTTTATGCACTCCCGGCGTCGGTGAACCCCGGGGTATATGTGACATCACTAACGTTCTTCGTGTACACCGCACTACTGCTGGGTGGTGCTGCCACAATCTTCGGACCCATCATCGGTTCGGTGATCTTCTGGGGCGTTCAAGTGCTGCTAAGCAACCTGCTTCCCGCCCTGGTCAACATCGGCCTACTACCATTCATGACCACGACACAGTCACAGACGGTGCGATTTATCCTTGTAGGTGTGGCGCTGATGTTAATCGTTATCTACCGACCACAGGGCATTCTCGGCAATAAGAAGGAGCTGACCTTTGTCAAATAAAGACACACCGGCTGCACCGGTGCAACGCGCAAAGACGACAGGGCTCCACAAGGGCGATATCGCTCCTGGGGTTGCCAAGGTCGATCCGATCATCATTGCTGATGGAGTTCGTCGCACGTTCGGTGGTCTCACCGCGGTCGACGTTGACCACGTCGAAATCCCCCGCAATGCGATCACCGCACTGATTGGCCCGAACGGTGCCGGTAAGACGACACTCTTCAACCTCCTCACCGGTTTCGACAAACCAGACGAAGGCAAGTGGACGTTCGACGGTCACCCCCTAGCGGGGATGGGCGCACACAGAGTAGCCAGACTCGGTCAAGTGCGCACGTTCCAGCTGACAAAAGCTCTCGGGCTTTTGACCGTTCTTGAGAACATGAAGCTCGGCGCGAAGGACCAGATCGGGGAGAACATCTTCCGCGGCATGATTCCGAAGCTTTGGCGCAAGCAGGAAGCCGAGATTGAGGCACGTGCTGAGGTTCTACTGAAGAAGTTCAAGCTCGATGCCAAATCGTCGGATTTCGCTGCCAGCCTTTCTGGTGGACAGCGCAAGTTGCTCGAAATGGCTCGCGCACTCATGAGCGAACCGACTCTTGTGATGCTGGATGAGCCGATGGCTGGCGTCAACCCGGCGCTCACAGAGTCGCTGCTCGACCACATCCTCGATTTGAAAGAAGAGGGCATGACTGTGCTCTTCGTCGAGCACGACATGCACATGGTTCGCCATATTGCTGACTGGGTGATTGTGATGGCCGAGGGCCGAGTAGTGGCCGAGGGCCCGCCCGACGAGGTCATGAATAATCAGGCTGTGATCGACGCCTACCTAGGTTCGCATCAAGATGTGGACCTCGGTGTTGTCACCGGCCGCATCGAGGGCGAGCTGAACACGGCCGCGATCGATCTGGCCGCCGAGGTTAAAGAGCTCGACTCCACTATCGCTAAGCGCAAGGGGCCCCGCAAGTGAACGCAATTCCTACCGAGAATGCGGTCGTCCATGTCAAGGGTCTGACTGCGGGTTACCTTCCCGGCGTCGATATTCTGAATGACTGCAATCTGGTCGCAAACCCGGGTGAGCTCATCGGAATCATTGGGCCAAACGGTGCGGGAAAGTCGACACTGCTCAAGGCCATCTTCGGCCAAGTGCAGGTGCGCGGCGGTTCGATCACGCTGAACGGCGATGACATCACGGGGCTTAAAGCTAACAAGCTCGTGGCACGCGGTGTCGGTTTTGTGCCGCAGAACAACAACGTGTTCCCGAGCCTGACGATTGAAGAGAACCTGCAGATGGGGCTTTACCAGAACCCCAAGATCTACGACGACAGGCTCGACTTTGTTGTCAGCATTTTCAGCGAACTCAAGTCGCGGCTCAAGCAGCGCGCCGGTTCGTTGTCGGGCGGTGAGCGTCAGATGGTCGCGATGTCGCGTGCACTCATGATGGACCCGCACGTGCTGCTGCTCGACGAGCCATCCGCTGGCCTGTCTCCTGTGAAGCAGGATGAAGCGTTCATTCGTGTTTCGGAGATCAACAAGGCCGGCGTCACCACGATTATGGTTGAGCAGAACGCACGGCGCTGCTTGCAGATCTGTGACCGCGGCTACGTACTCGACCAGGGCAAGGACGCCTACGAGGGCACTGGACGGGAACTCCTGAACGACCCCAAGGTCATCGGGCTGTATCTCGGTACCCTCGGCACCTGATCGATCACACACAAATGCCCCGCTAGAACCCAAGAAGTTCGTTCGGCGGGGCATTCGTGCGTTAACGGCACGGGAGCCGTGCGATCCAATGCCGCCCTGGCGCTCTACGCCGCCCCTCAGCGCCGTCTGGGTCGCGAGACGAGCACACAATCACCACCGTCACGCTCAGTGGCTGAGGCGGCCACCTGACGCCGTTTCACGTTCGTGAGGATGAGCCGACACTCCCTGAAACCGTTTCAGCACCCACCACAGCCTCCAGGACGCACGAGAAAGGCCCCAACCCGTTGGCGGGTTGGGGCCTTTCTCTTAGCGGAACTCAGGCTTATTAGCCCTCGTACGCGCTGTAGGTGTTGTCTTCACCGTACTGGTAAATTCCGATCTCAGCCTCGGTGGGGTCACCGAGTTCGTCGAGCGTAATCGGACCAGAGATACCGTCGTAGTCAGCTACGCCGCCATCGTTGATGATTGCTGCACAGTCGGCGAAGGTGGTGCACTTCTCGCCGTTGCCCGAACCACCCGATACTTCTTGCAGCTTCTCGGCGATTGCTGCGGAGTCGGTTGAACCGGCTGCGAGCGAGGCGAGAGCGAGCAAGACGACCGAGTCGTACGACTCTGCTGCATAGCTGAACTCTTCTAGCTCAGGCTGGCCACTGTCAACGTAGAACTCGTTGAGCGCGGACGTGAAGTCTGCAATCGTGTCAACGGTCAGACCGGGCAAGGTTCCCTTCGCACCGGTGAGGGTGCCAGGAGCCAAGTCAGTACCAAAGTTGGCGAGGTTACCGTCTACGAGGTACAGCTTGTCTGCGGGGAAGGTGCTCACAATGCTCGGAAGCATCGTTGAAACCTCTTCGAAGGTGATCAGTGCGATCGCATCAGGGTCAGAAGCAAGAACTTCTGAGATCTGAGCATCGAACGTGGTGTCACCGGTGTTGTAAGTGGGCTGTGAAACAACTTCACCACCGGCTGCTTCGAACGCTTCCTGCGTGAACTTGGCTAGGCCGGTTCCATAGGAGTCGTTGAGCACGATCATGCCAAGAGTTTCGTTACCATCAGCGGCGATCAGGTTTCCCAGAACCTCACCCTGAAGCACGTCGGAAGGAGCGGTACGGAAGTACAGGCCCTTGTCGTCGTAGTCCGTGAATGCGGCCGAGGTGTTTGCCGGCGAGAACTGGATAACCCCAGCGCCAACAACCTGGTCAATGAACTGAAGCGAAACACCCGAGGATGCTGCACCAAGGATAGCCGAGACGTCTTCACCGAGCAGACGCGGGATCTCAGTCTCGTATGCCTTGTTATCGAGGTCACCGGAGTCACCCTGGATGAGTTCAACCTGGATGCCAGCATCTGCTGCATTGATATCCGAGGCTGCATACTCGGTTCCTGCAATCTCGGGCGGGCCGAGGAATGCGAGGTTACCTGTGACCGGCAGCGCCGTTCCCAGCTTCAGTGCGAGCTCGCCGCCTCCTCCGCCGTCGCCGGAGGGGGTGTCCCCGCCGTCAGCTGCACAGCCAGCCAGTACTAGTGCACTTGCACCGAGAATTGCGAGACCGCTCAACAAGGTCCTCTTGGACCGGGTTGGGGAGGCCGTAGCCTTCGCGAATACGCTCATGTTGCTCCTTGCGTTTCGAATGTGTTCAGGAATCAGATGTGGCACTTCGTTGTCACCACACTGCAAAGCTAAGCCCACCCGAGACGTCCGCACAATACGTCAGTACTACAGCCTTGTAACACTCTTCGAATCGTTACCATTTGTAGACTTTTCGAAGCAGCAGGTGTTACTCAGTCGATCCGGGTGTACACGTTGTCGCTACCGTACTCGTAGACGCCGATTATCGCGCCCTGCGGATCGCCATTGTCACTGAGGGTTATTGGGCCCGAAACACCGTCGTAATCTACCGTGTCGCCCGACAGGATAATGGCGGCAGCATCCGCGAACGTTGTCGCGACTTCACCACTTCCTGCGCCACCAGAAACTTCCTGCAGTTTGCTCGCAATTTCCTTGCCAGTGGTTTTCTGCGAAGCCAAAGCGGCGAGGCTTGCCAGAATCACAGCGTCGTAGCTTTCTGCCGCGTAGCTGAAGTCGGTGAGGCCCGGATTAATCTCAAGTAGTCGATCGGTAAAATCCGAGATCGTTGAAAAGTCGAGACCCGGCTGCGTCACAATCGACCCGGTCAAGCTTCCCGCCGCAAATCCTGAGCCTCGTTCGCCCAACGAGAGACCGCTGAAGAAAAGCTGATCCCCCGAGTACCCGGCGGCAATGAAGGCTTGGGCAATTTTTTCTGCTTTCGCCGTGCCGAGGATAGCCACGGCATCCGGTTCCGCAGCAATCGCCTCAGCAATCTGATCATCTAGGCCCGCGGCCGCCTCGTCTATACGTTCATCGACGATCACATCGCCGCCACCGCGTTGGAAGGCTTCGCTGACCGCACGGGGAAGGGGCGGCCCACAAAGCACATCTTCTGCAAGAATCGCAATAGACCCCTCGACACGGTCAGCCATCTCGTCTCCGAGCACAGTCCCCTGGAGCGCACACGATGGAGACGTGCGCCAGTACAGCATGCTGTCGTCGTAGCTGGAGAAATCGGGCGAATTGTTGGCCGGAGAGATCTCAACTACCCCAGCGGCGGTGATTTTATCGACCACTTTCTTGGAGACACCGTCAGAGAGCCCACCAATAATCACGGTGGCCCGGGCAGCAAGCAACTCGGTTACGGCATCCTCGGCTGTCGTTCCGGTGGAATCTCCCGAGTCGCGCGTTTCTACCGTAACTGTGAGGTTGGCGTCAGCATCGTTGACATCTTGCGCGGCCAACGCTATCGCGGCCGAAACTGCGGGGCCAAACTTTTCGAGCGATCCTGACTCGGGCACGAGAGCGCCAATGGTGAGAGCCAAATCTTGTGGCACCATAGTCTCTTCGGCGGGCTCCGCCGCCGAACATCCACTCAACACCAGTGCCGCCGCGAGCATACCCACGACCGCAGTGGGCCAGCGACGAGTGCGCAGCGACACGCGTGCTCCAACGGGTATGGATGTCATCACAGTCGCTCCTCTCTACCGCCTGAAAGAAAAAGGGGCACTGATACGTTACTGGGCGAACCCCAAAATACGAACCTGACTGGGCGAATTGGTGGCCACAGCCGCGCCCCCAATCCGGGCCGCACGCCCTCCTACCTGCATCAAGTCACTCGGTTCCCAAACACCTAAAGGGCGCCAGGAGCCTCCGCTGCCGAGCCAAGCCGAGTGCGTGACGAATGCCGAAACAGGTCAAAGGTAAGAATTGCCAACGCTACCCACACGATCGCGAAGCCCAGCCAACGCTCCGGCGGCATCGCCTCCTGAAAGACAAAAACCCCAACGATGAGCTGCAAAATTGGTGCTAGGTACTGCGCTAAACCCATGTAGGTCAGCGGCAACCGGCGCGCAGCAGCCGCGAACAAAATCAACGGGATTGCCGTGATGGCACCAAGGAAAAGCGTCAACACGAGGTGATCGGTGCCCGCTGAACCCGCGGTGAGCGAACCATTTAAACTCAACACGAGCAGCACAACGGCCGCAATCGGCGCCAAGAATGCGGTTTCGACGGCGAGGCCACCAACGGCATCCGCTTTGGGCCCCACGCTTTTCTTGACGAGACCATAGAGCCCAAAACTGAAGGCCAGCCCCAGCGCAATCCACGGAAAGCTGCCATAGCCAATAGCAAGTACGAGAACCGCAAATGCACTAATGCCGAGTGCGACCCACTGAAGCGGGCGCAACCGCTCCCGCAGAATGAGTACGCCAAGTAAAACGGTGACGATTGGGTTGGTGAAGTAGCCGAGGGCCGCTTCGACAATGTGCCCATTGACGCTCGCATAGACATAGATCAGCCAGTTGATCACGACGAGGCAACTGGCGAGGCCGAGGCTCCAAAACGTTTTGCGATCACGGATGATGGCCAAGACTCGCAGGTAGCCGCGCGTAACCAGAAGGAGGGCAGCGCAAAAGACCAGCGATAAGACGATTCGCCATGCCACAATCTCGATCGCACCCGACTCTTGGAGGGAGAAAAACACGATCGGCATCATGCCCCACAAAACGTAGGCCGATACAGCGAATCCGAGACCGCTGGGCGAAACGCGGTCAGTCGCGTGAGAAGTCGTAGTCACCTATGAATCCTACGACCGCGGAGCTGGCACACATTACGTCGAAACATCGAAAAACCCCAGACCGAAGTCTGGGGTTTTTCGTTAGCCGAACAGTGACGATCGGCGAGGATTCGAGTGCTTACCTAGCGAACAACCACGGCGAGCACATCGCGAGCCGACAGAACGAGCAGGTCGTCTCCGCCGTACTTCACTTCTGTTCCGCCGTACTTGGAATAGATAACCTTGTCGCCCACGGCGATGTCGAGCGGCACGCGGTTTCCGTTGTCGTCGATGCGACCGGGACCTACGGCGACTACTTCACCCTCCTGGGGCTTCTCTTTCGCAGTGTCAGGAATGACAAGCCCAGACGCGGTGGTCTGTTCTGCATCGACCTGCTTGATAACAATGCGATCCTCGAGCGGCTTAATGGAGACCGACACGTTTGACCTCTTTCTAAAAAGTACTTGGGTTGGCACACTCACTGTAGGAGTGCCAGATCAACTATACGGCTTGGTTGGCACTCGATCAACGTGAGTGCCAATTCGCATGCGGATACGGTTAGAGAATGAATCAGAGCGAATTGCGCGAGCTGCTTTCGTCCGAGGGTCTTCGCCTGTTGGATTCCCTCCCGGCCTGGCGTTCGAGCGACGAAATTGTGCGCACCGTGTCCGAGCTGCGAAAAGCGGGCCACAGCGCGGCACTCGTCGCCGCGGTTCTTAGTCAATCGAAACTGCGAGCAAAAGCCACGAGCAAGTTCGGCCCCTTTGCTGACCGGATGCTCTACACCGAGGCCGGCTTGGAACAAGCAACCCGGCTCTCCGTTGCCTCCCAGCATGCCGGCCGGTTCGCCACCGCTGGAGTGAAATGGGTCGCTGACCTTGGATGCGGCATCGGAGCCGATGCCCTCGCCATTGCTGGGCTCGGTCTTACCGTGACCGCGGTCGAACGCGACGAAACCACTGCCGCCATCGCAAGCTACAACCTCGCTCCGTGGAGCAACGCGCACGTCGTGCATGGCGATGCCGAGTCGACCGACCTCACCGGTATTGATGGTGTCTACCTTGATCCCGCCCGGCGCGATGCACGAGTGCGACTCACCAACCCTGCCGACTGGACGCCCACTCTCGACTTCGCTTTCGAACTCGCCGAACGTTACCCCACGGGCATCAAACTTGGTCCCGGCATCGATCGCGATCTGATCCCCAAACAAGCTGAAGCGCAGTGGGTGTCGGTCGGCCGGGAAGTCGTCGAACTTGGGCTCTGGTTCGGCGCCGTTGCGCGCGAGGGCATTCGCCGTTCCGCCCTCGTGATTGGGGAGCACGGTACTGCCGAGATGACCGCGGCTGCCGACAGCGCGGACGAAGCCGCGGGAGAGCTGGGGCAGTATCTTTTCGAGCCTGACGGCGCAGTCATCCGGGCCCGACTCATCGGCGACCTTGCTCGACAGCTAGAGGGCCGGATGCTCGACACTTCGATCGCGTACTTCAGTGCCGATACGGCGGCGGTCTCACCCTTTGCTACCTGCTTCGAGATCGTCGCTGATTTTCCGCTTGATCGGCGCTCACTGAAACGGGAACTCGCGACGCGCAAAATTGGAACACTGGAAATTAAAAAGCGCGGGGTTGATATCGACCCCGCAACTTTTCGCACATCGCTCTCTCTGAAGGGCGAGAACAGCGCAACGCTCATTCTGACCCGCGTTGCAGGAAAGCGCCGGGCACTGCTTGCGCAGCGCCCGGCGCTTTCCCCAAGCCCAACCGTGTGAACGCTGGCTAGGCGGGAACTGCGGCTAGGCCGCGAACCGATCGCCGAAGGGCGATTCCCGCTAGTAGCCGTAAGTGCTGGCGAGGAAGAGGGGAATGAAGATTGCCGACAGAATAATTAGCCCAAAGATCAGGCTGATTCCAATCGAGACATAACCGGTGATCAGGCCGGTGAGCCAAAACGGACGCGCATACCGCTGCTTCTTCTGAGCAATATGGCCCATTACGACCGCAGCAATTCCCGGCAGCAGCCCGATGGTGAGAAATGAGAGCAACACGCTCACGATTCCCGTAGCCATAGACGCAATCGCCAGCCCCTGTGGCGGACCAGCCGGAACCGGGGTGTATGGTGCCTGACCCGGCGTCGATGCGCCACCATAACCGGGGATGGGGGTACCACGGGGTGCAGCGTAGGGATCAGACGAAGCTGCGGGAGCTGCCGGCGGAGCCGAAGCTGCGGGTGCCGCTGGAGTCATCGGGGGCAACGCTGGGGCCGCGGGGCTCGACGGCGCCGCGACATCACCGCTGGGCGTGACCGGTGCGGCCGCCGCCGGTGCCGGGGCGGGCGGTGCGGTTGCGGGCGGTGCGGTGGCGGGCGATGCGGTTGCGGGCTTGGATGTGGTGGCAGGTTTCTTCGCGGCAGGTTTCTTCGCGGCAGGCTTTTTAGCTGCCGGGGCCGCCTTCGCCTTGGGCGTGCTGGAGGCCGCAGGTTTAGCGGGAGTGGGGATCAACGGGATCGAGTCGTCTGAGTTGTTGGTAGCCATTGACACAGTTTAGCAAGTACACCTCAATAACTACCCTTTAACTGCCGCAGAGCCCGAACGGGTGTGCGGGCTCTGCAGGGTAAGAAACTCGTAGCGGTGCTTAGTAGCCGGTCAGGCCACCCGCAGCGCCAAAGACGAAGAGGGGAATGAATACGAGGAAGATCACGAGGATGAAGCCAAGAAGACCCAAGTATCCGAGCACAAGACCGATGATTGCGAGCACGTTGCCCTGTTCACCAGTTCTCTTGATCTGCTTCATCGCAATGTGACCGGTGATGATACCGACGAGGCTGAGCCACAAGATCGAGGTTACGAGAGAGACGATCGAGAGTACGTTCCACTTGGCAACCGGCGCGCCTGCGGGCGTCGACGCGTAAGGCGTGGGTTCTGACATAGTGAATTGCTCCTTAGCTGGTGGTGCCGAGTGCGGCGCCACTATATTGGCAGTCTGAGCGAAGCCTGTCAACGCGGCCACGCCAAGATTTAAACCGCCGTCACCCCTGAATCTGAGTTACGGGGAGCGTTGAGTCGGCGCTAAAGCCCAGCGTGGATGCGGCTTTACCCGCCATCACCAGTTGCGCCCCCAACGCTGCGATCATGGCCCCATTGTCGGTGCAAAGCGACAGCGGGGGGATCCTTAACTCGATACCAGCAGCAGCACAACGCTGGCGTGCGAGTTCTCGCACTCGAGCGTTGGCGACGACTCCACCACCGAGCAGAAGGCGCGGCACCCCCAAATCTGTGCAGGCCGCGACGGCCTTGGTCAGCAGGATGTCGGCGACCGCTTCGCGAAAGCTTGCTGCAACATCCGCAATTGAGAAGTCTGTTCCGGCATCTTGTTCGCGCTCCACCCAGCGGGCAACGGCGGTCTTCAGGCCGGAAAATGAGAAGTCGTAGCGGTGCCGTTCCACGTCTTTGGGCTTGCTCAGTCCACGGGGGAATCGTATGGCCTTGGGATCTCCCTCAGCGGCGACCCGATCGATGTGGGGGCCACCAGGGTAGGGAAGGCCCAGCAGGCGAGCGACTTTGTCGAAGGCCTCCCCCGCAGCGTCGTCGATTGTTTCGCCGAGAAGCTCAACGTCAGCGACGAGGTCGCGCACGTGCAGCAGCGAAGTGTGGCCGCCCGACACCAGCAGTGCGATTGTGGGGAGGTCTAGTTCGGTTCCATCGTCGCGCAATACATCGGCGCCCACATGCCCAACAAGATGATTGACCGCATACAGCGGTTTGTCGGTCGCGACCGCGAGTGCCTTGGCCGCGGCAATCCCCACCATGAGGGCGCCGGCCAGCCCAGGGCCGCTCGTAACGGCAATCGCATCGAGTTCCGCAAGCTCGACGCCCGCTTCTGTCAGCGCCCGCTCAAGCGCAGGTTGCATCGCCTCCAAATGAGCACGTGCCGCAACCTCGGGAACAACTCCGCCATAGCGCGCATGCTCCTCCATGGATGACGAGATGACGTTGGCGAGCAGACGGCTGCCCCGAACAATGCCGATCCCGGTCTCATCGCAACTGGTTTCGATCCCCAGCACGAGGGGTTCTGTCGTGTTGCTCGGCACGCTGCCACCAGTCGATGTGAGCCGATTCATGCGCCGACCGCCGGAGAGAGCTTCGGCTCGGGAATAGTGAGACGCATCACAACCGCATCCACACCATCCGGCTGATAGTAGTTGGGGCGCACCGCGATGCTCTCGAAGCCGAGAGAGTCATAGAGTCGCTGCGCTGCCGGATTGTCGGCGCGAACCTCCAAGAAAAGTTCGCCAGCTCCGCGGGTGCGCGCCTCGACCATGAGCGCGTTCATGAGCGCACGCCCGACACCGTGGCGTCTCGCGTTCGGCTCAACAGCGATCGTCTGGATGTCTGCCTGAGTCGAACCGGCTGTGGCACGCAACCCTGCATAGGCTGTCACTCGCGTGGGCTCCCCCACCGGGTTGGCGACAACGTAATACCCGTGGCGGTTGCCCAGCTCTGCACTCATCATGTCGCTCGACCAGGCATCGTTGGCAAACTCGCTCGACTCAATCGCCATGATCGCGTCGAGGTCAGCGGGGGTGGCGCGGCGCAATTGCCAGCTCATGCGGTTACTCGTTTCGGTCCGGCCGAGAGGGTGACGTCGGGTGAGCGCAGATAGAGGGCTTCTTCGCCGGCAAACTCGCGACTGTTGGCGCTCAGGAGGTGCGCCAGTTTCGCAAGATTAGCGGCTCGTACGGTGGGCACTTCGCGCAACGAGTAGTGCGCGAAGTTGGGCACGTGGGTGGCGAGTTCGGCGGCGGGAGCCAGCGCCGGGCCGTCATCGCGGATGGGTAAGCCCGCATCATCCGTTCCCCGGTAGGTCGACCAGTAGAGCTCTGTGCGCCGCGCATCAGTGGCGATGAGTACCGGCCCGGTTTCACCGAGCGCGATGGCGTCGTGAGTGACCACCGGATGCAGTGGCAGGCCGGCGCCGAAGGCGAAAGCCCGTGCGGCAACGATTCCCACGCGCAGCCCGGTGAATGGTCCCGGGCCCATCCCGGCAACGACACCAGTGAGGTCGGTTACCGCCAATTCGGTGTCGGTGAGACAACCCGAGATGAAGTCGCCAATCACTTCGGCATGTCGGCGAGTGTCGGCAGAATCGCGTTCCGCGTGCACAACACCCTGCGCATCGACGATCGCAACGCTTGTCCCGGACGAGGTATCAATCGCTAAAAACATCGAGCCACCCCATATTGGCCCATCGAGGACCATTGCCGGTCACCGTCACTGTGCGCGGTTCGTTGAGTTCGTCAGAGAAATCGTCGGCCGGCGGATGCTCGTCGCTGGCGCCAGTCGGCCGAATAATATCTATGTTCAGCCACGATTCACTCACCCCATCAAGGAGGCCAGCACCCCATTCGACGACAACAATGGATGCCGCGAAGTCGAGATCGAGATCATCGAGCTCAATTGCGCTACCCAGGCGGTAGGCGTCCACGTGTACGAGAGGTGCCACGTCGGCAGAATCATCCGCTCGTGGGTGGGTGCGCGCGAGCACAAAGGTGGGGCTCGTTACGGTGCCCCGGATGCCCAAAGTTTCTCCGATCGAGCGCGTGAGGGTAGTTTTTCCTGCCCCCAGCTCGCCGTTGAGAAGCACGAGGTCTCCGGCGCTGAGCTGGGTCGCGATCAACGTTCCCAGCTGGACCATTCGCTCGGGAGAATCAATCGCCAGACGGGTCACGGCGTGTACCTGCGCACGACGCGTTGCCCGATGCGAGTCACAATCTCATAGTTGATGGTTTCGCAGGCCGCGGCCCAGTCGTCGGCACTGGGCACGATAGGGTCCGCTGACGAATCACCGAAGAGCACGGCGCGATCTCCGACCGCTACCGGCGCGTCGCCCATATCAACGACGATTTGATCCATAGCAACCCGGCCCGCAACCTGACCGCGAACACCGTTGATGGTGACGGGGCCGCGGTTTGACGCGTGTCGCGGAACGCCATCACCATAGCCGAGGGGTACGAGAGCGAGGTTCGTGTCTGTCGTGCAGCGAAAATCGAAACCGTACGACACCCCGTCGCCTGCAGAGGCTCGCCTCACCGCTATCACGGGGGCGCTCAGTGTCATCGCCGGAATCAGACCGAGGGCTTGGACATCCACGTCATCGGCGGGAGCAAGACCGTAACTACTGATTCCGACCCGAACTAAGTTGAAGCGGGCGCTCGGGTGTTTGATCGCGCCCTCGGAGGCAGCAAGGTGACGCAATTCGGGCCGAAGGCCGACCGCCTCTGCCATCGCGACCGCGGCAGTGAAGGCCTTGATCTGTTTGGCATCATTTTCTGCACCGGCATTCGCCAGGTGGCTCCAGATGCCGCGCACTCGGATACGGCCCGCCAGCTCGTGGGCCATTGCATCCTCAAAGAACTGCGGCCAGTCGCTGATCGGTGCCCCATTGCGGTGCAGTCCGGTGTCGACTTTGAGGTGCACGCAGGCCACGCCGGATGCCGCAGCAACTTCGGCGAGTTGCCCACTGCTGTTAACGCCGAGGTCGATTTTCGCGCGCACCGCTTCGCTGAACGCTGCCCCTGGTTGGTGCAACCATGCCAACAGTGGAGCGTCGATGCCCGCGGCTCTGAGTGCAAACGCTTCGGTAAGATCGGCGACGCCAAGCCAGGACGCGCCGCCGGTCAGGGCCGCCCGCGCGCTCGCAGTCGCGCCGTGTCCGTAGCCGTTGGCTTTCACAACGGCCATGACTTGTGCCGGCGCTACGAGAGTTCGGAGGGTTTTGATGTTGTGGCTGATAGCTCCGGTACTGATTGTTGCGAGGCGCAGATCAGTCATGGTGTGCCTCCGCGATGACGTAGGCGATCGCGATTCCGGCATCATGGCTCAGTGAGAGATGCACTGAGGTGATTCCGCGGCGATCCGCGATGGATCGCGTAGCGTTGAGCAGTTCGAAGGAGGGATTGCCGCGCGAATCCGTGACAACCCGCATGTCATGCCAGGTGACGCCGGTCGAGTCGCCGAGAGCTTTAATGAGTGCTTCTTTTGCGGCGAACCTGCCCGCGAGTGAACGCAGCGGTCGAGGTGCGCCCTCCTTCAGCTGTTCGCTCTCAGCGAACAGGCGGGCGGTGAGGGTCGGTGTGCGCTGCAACGCACGTTCGAAGCGGGCAATGTCAACGACATCCACACCGATCCCCACAATCACGGTGAGACCTATTCGACGGTGACAGACTTCGCAAGGTTGCGAGGCTGATCGACGTCGAGTCCCTTCGCTGCCGAAAGTTCCATACCAAAAATGTGCAGCGGGATGACAGCAAGCAGAGGCTCGAAGAACGAACCCGCCAGTGGAATCGGGATGACCTCATCCGCAAACGGCAGCACCGCCGCATCACCCTTCTCAGCGATCGCGATCACACGAGCGCCCCGGGCACGGATCTCCTGAATGTTAGAAACAACCTTCTTGTGCAGAGAGTTGGGGTCACGTGGGCTCGGAACAATCACGAAGACGACCTGGCCCGGCTCAATCAGCGCGATCGGGCCGTGCTTCAACTCACCGGCCGCAAAGCCTTCGGCGTGAATGTAGGCGAGCTCCTTGAGCTTAAGGGCACCCTCAAGCGCGATCGGATACCCGACGTGGCGCCCCAGGAACAGCACCGACTGGGTGTCGGTCATCCAGTGCGCCAACTGTTTGATCGACTGCGAGGTCACAAGAACCTCAGAAATCTTGGCAGGAACTGCCTGCAACTCGGCAACATTTTCGCGAATCAGCTCATCGCTGAGAGTGCCACGCACCCCCGCGATGTGAAGACCGATGAGATATAGCGCCGTCACCTGAGCCACAAAAGCCTTAGTGGAGGCCACAGCAACCTCCGGCCCCGCATGCGTGTACACGACAGCGTCTGACTCGCGAGGAATGGTCGCACCGTGCGTGTTGCACACCGAAACAACTTTTGCGCCAGACTCACTCGCAAACTTGACGGCCATCAGCGTGTCCATGGTTTCGCCGGACTGGCTGATCGAGATCACGAGGGTGCGATCGGTAAGAATCGGGTTGCGGTAGCGGAACTCGTGCGCGAGTTCGACATCCACCGGCACTCGCGCCCAGGCCTCAATCGCGTACTTGCCGAGCATTCCCGCATACGCTGCGGTTCCGCAGGCGACAACGACAATTCGGTCAATGTTCGCAATAACATCATCACCGAGCGGCTCAAATTCGGTCAGTCTGACCAGGCCATCCTGAACGCGGCCCAAAATGGTGTTGGCGACAGCATCCGGCTCTTCGCTGATCTCCTTAGCCATGAAGCTTGACCAGCCACCCTTTTCAGACGCCGATGCGTCCCACGCAATATCAAACTCTTCTACGTGAACGGCGTTGCCCTCAAAGTCAGTAACCTCCACGGAGTCGGGCCGGATGGTGACGATCTGATCCTGCCCGATCGCAACAGCGCGGCGCGTGAACTCCACGAATGCGGCTACATCAGAACCCAAGAAGTTCTCTCCATCACCCAAACCAATGACCAGCGGTGAGTTGCGGCGAGCGCCGACAACAACCCCGGGTTCATCTTCGTGCACCGCAAGCAGAGTGAACGCGCCCTCAAGACGGGCGACAACGCCACGTAGTGCCTCAGTGAGATTGCCCGACTTCGCATATTCGCGGCCAACAAGAAGAGCTGCCACCTCAGTGTCAGTCTCGCTGACGAAGGTCTCCCCCTCAGCCAACAGCTCATTCTTGAGTTCAGAGAAGTTCTCGATGATGCCATTGTGAATGAGCGCGAGCTTAGAGTCGCGACTCAGATGCGGGTGCGCATTGACATCGGTCGGCCCCCCGTGGGTCGCCCACCGAGTGTGCCCGATTCCCGTAGCACCGTTGCCGAGCGGGTGCTCGGAAAGATCATCCAGCAGCATCTGCAGCTTGCCGGCCCGCTTACGCGTTTCCAACTTTCCTGCACCATCAATAATCGCGACGCCGGCGGAGTCATAACCCCGATACTCGAGACGCTTAAGACCGCCGAGGAGAACCTCCAGGCTTTTATTGTTACCGACGTAACCCACAATTCCACACATGGAGTCGAGTTTAGTTGCCCAAACCAGCTAGCAGTGCGCAGATATGATGAACCGGATGCAAGAAAATGGATCCGCACACGGTCACATCTCTCCGTTTCTCGAAATTGATCGGAGCGATTGGAGTGAACTCGCGCCCAAAATGGACGTTCCACTCACGCAGGCGGAACTGATCGAACTCCGTGGGCTTGGTGACGAACTCGACCTCACCGAAGTCGCCGAGGTCTACCTTCCGCTCAGTCGTCTCCTTAACCTTTACGCAGAGAACGCCCAACAGCTTCACGGGGCGACGACCCAGTTCCTGGGAGCATCGACCACACGCACGCCATTCGTCATTGGCGTCGCCGGATCGGTCGCCGTGGGTAAATCTACAATCTCCCGGTTGCTGCGCGAACTACTCTCCCGCTGGGATGGCACCCCGCGGGTCGAGCTCATCACCACCGACGGGTTCCTGCACCCCAATTCGGAGCTTGAACGACGCGGGATCCTCGAACGCAAAGGCTTTCCCGAAAGCTACGACCGGCGTTCGCTATTGCGTTTCGTCAGCAAGATCAAATCGGGTGCCGCCGAAGTACGTGCACCGTTTTATTCACACCTGGCCTACGACATTGTTCCCGAGGCAAGCGTGACCGTTAGCAAACCCGATGTCCTGATCGTTGAAGGACTCAACGTCTTACAGCCACCAACTCCGGGAAAAAAGCTCGCCGTCAGCGACCTCTTCGACTTCACCATCTATGTGGATGCCCGCACCAGCGACATTGCACGCTGGTACGAGGAACGCTTCCTTCGCCTCCAGCGCGGGGCGTTCAGCAACCCGCGCTCCTACTTTCACCGCTTTGCGGACCTCAGCGAGAGTGCAGCCCGCGCACGCGCCCAACAGGTGTGGACACTCACCAACGAGCCCAACCTCATCCAGAACGTACTGCCGACGCGGCCACGCGCATCACTCATCTTGCGTAAAGACGCCAACCACTCAGTCTCAAAAGTGCTGCTGCGCAAAACCTAGAATGCAGCGCAGTGTGGCGGCTGCGTTGTAATCGACCGCGGGTCATCAGCGCGAACGCACTGGTTGCGTTAGTTGCCCAACTGGGAACGAACCACTGCAGCAAGGCGTTCAGCCATCTGCTCGGCGGCATCATGGTGCTCAGCCTCCACCATCACACGAACCATGGGTTCAGTGCCCGATGCGCGCAACAGCACGCGACCGGAGTCGCCCAGCTCTGCTTCCACCGCGCCAACGGCATCTGCAATCACCGTGTTAGAGCCCAGCGAGTGATGATCAACACCTCGCACGTTCTCAAGAACCTGCGGGTAGACCGTCATCACCGAAGCCAACTCGGCAAGAGTTTTACCGGTGCGTTTCATTTCGGCGACAAGGTGCAACCCCGTGAGGATGCCATCACCGGTTGTCGCGAATTTGGTCATGATGACGTGCCCAGACTGTTCGCCACCCAGCGATAGGCCGTGCTCACCAAGCGCTTCGAGAACATAGCGGTCGCCCACTTTGGTTTCCAACATCTTTATGTTGTTCTCCGCCATCGCCCGACGAAGCCCGAGGTTGCTCATAACCGTCGCGACGAGTGTACGATCTTGGAGCACACCACGCTGGGCCATCGAAACAGCGAGAATCGCCATGATCTGATCACCGTCAACAACATTGCCCTCTTTGTCGACAGCCAGGCAGCGATCTGCGTCGCCATCATGGGCGATACCGAGGTCTGCGCCGTGGGAGAGCACTGCGGCAGCGAGATTGTCGAGGTGGGTTGATCCGACACCGTCGTTGATATTGATGCCGTCGGGATCGGCACCAATCACCGTGACTTTGGCACCGGCATCGGTAAACACCTGCGGCGAAACTCCGGAGGCCGCACCGTGAGCGCAGTCGAGTAGCACATGGATGCCGCCGAGTTGGTTGGGCAACGTCGACAACAGGTGCACAACGTAGCGGTCTTCAGCATCGGCAAACCGGCGGATACGACCAACCTCGGTGCCTGTGGGCGCAAGACTGGGCGCGGCAAGCGCCGCTTCGATGCGGTCTTCGACCTCATCGGGAAGTTTGGTGCCACCCTGCCCGAAAAACTTGATTCCGTTGTCGGGTGCAGGATTGTGCGACGCCGAGATCATGACCCCGAGGTCGGCTTTGAAATCAGCGACAAGGAAAGCTGCTGCGGGGGTAGGAATTACTCCGGCATCAAAAACGTCTACGCCAGAACTCGCGAGGCCGGCAGATACTGCCGCTGAGATGAACTCACCAGACACACGGGGATCACGAGCGACTACCGCTACAGGCCGGCGCCCTGAAGCGCGACGACCATCGGCAACCCGGCCCTGGCCCAGTACGACTGCTGCCGCCTGAGCCAAGCCGAGTGCAAGCTCGACAGTAAGATCACTGTTCGCGAGGCCACGAACGCCATCGGTACCAAAAAGACGCGCCATGCGTTGCCGCTAGCAGGTGAAGCGCGTTAGCGCTTCGAGAACTGAGGCGCCTTACGTGCCTTCTTGAGTCCAGCCTTCTTACGCTCCTTGACGCGAGCGTCACGGGTGAGGAAGCCGGCCTTTTTGAGGGCAGCGCGGTTGTTCTCTTCGTCGATCTGGTTGAGCGAACGAGCGATACCCAAACGCAGTGCGCCAGCCTGACCCGAAGGGCCACCGCCGGTGATGCGTGCGATTACGTCGTAACCACCGAGCAGATCAAGAATCTTGAACGGGTCGTTGATGAGCTGCTGGTGAAGCTTGTTGGGAAAGTACTCGGCGAGCTCACGGCCGTTGACCGTGATGGTGCCCGAGCCGGGAACAAGGCGTACGCGGGCGATTGCCTGCTTGCGACGCCCGACGGCTGCACCGGGAACGGTGAGTACGGGGCGGGGCGCTGCGGGCGCCTCGGTTGCTGCCGATTCAGTCGTGTACGACTCGGGAGCACCCTCGGTGATTGAATCTTCGATCTTGGCCACTGTAATAAGTCCTTAAGTCTTGGCTACGTAAAGCGCGGGCGCTACTGAGCGACCTGGGTGAGGGTGTACGGGGTGGGCTGCTGGGCAGCGTGCGGGTGCTCTGCACCTGCGTATACCTTCAGCTTGGTCAACTGAGCGCGACCGAGTGAGTTCTTGGGGAGCATTCCACGGATTGCCTTTTCTACGGCACGTGTGGGGTGCTTCTCCAACATCTCGGAGTACGTCGTGGCCGTCAGCCCGCCCGGGTAACCGGAGTGGCGGTAGGCCTTCTTCTGCGCGAGCTTGGAGCCGGTGAGGGCAACCTTCTCAGCGTTGATGATGATGACGAAGTCACCCATGTCCATGTGAGGAGCAAAGGTGGCCTTGTGCTTTCCACGGAGCAAAACTGCTGCATGGCTGGCAAGGCGGCCGAGAACGATATCGGCGGCGTCGATGATGACCCATTCCCGCGTTACGTCGTCGGGCTTGGGCGAATAGGTGCGCGTCACAATAATGCTGCTTTCATTGATCGAGTGAGGTGTTCGTGAATCCCGCTCCGATGGTTGTTTCAGAAGAAACAATTCCGGTTGGAGGGCTCATGATCGGATGCCGCACCCTATAGTGCAGACACCAAGGGTCAACGATAGCTGAAGTTCGGCCCCGCAGCAAACGGTGCTGTGCCTAGTTGAGCGCTGTGCCTAGTCCAGCAGGTCGAGTGGATCGCGGTGGGATCGCGTGAGCTCTGCCCTCGCCGCCAATCCGGCGTCTGGCGGGTAACCCACCTCAACGAGAGTGAGGCCCTTGGCCGGCATCACCTTGAATTCACTCCCCTTTGAACGCTCATCACGAATGTCGACGGGCCGCGAAGCTTCCAGTTTGCCCTGCCCCACAAACACGCCTGCGCCCACGAGTGACCGCACCATGCTGTGACAGAAGGCGTCAGCCCGCACCCCGGCGACGATGACGCCCTCTTCGTTACGTCGCCAGCTAAAGCGTTCCAGTGACCTCACCGTCGAGGCACCCTCGCGAGGTTTGCAGTAGGCCGCCCAATCGTGAAGGCCAAGCAGCTCGCGTGCCGCAGCATTCATCGCATCGAGGTCGAGCGTGGCGGGGTACCACACCGTATGGTTTCGATACCGGGGGTCTCGAGGCGACTCATTGTCTGCGATGCGGTACTCGTATCGGCGCCACAGCGGCGAAAAGCGCGCATCAAAACCGGCGGCCGCAATCGCTGACTGCGACACATGGATGTCAGCCTCAAGACCCGCGATCCCGTTAATCCGGCGCGCCAAAGATGCGGGCCCGTCATAGCGGCGACCGCGAAGATTTCCCCGACGAGGGCGGTCCAGACTGCGCAGCTGGGCATCAGTGAGATCAAGGTGGGCCACTTGACCGCTTGCGTGCACACCGGCATCCGTGCGGCCGGCGACGACGAGGGATGGAATAACGCCGAACCGGCGGAAGATCACGCCCAGGGCGTCTTCGATCGTTCCCTGAACGGTGCGCAGTGCCGGCTGCTTGCCCCAGCCGAAAAAATCGGTACCGTCATACGAAAGATTGAGTCGCAACCGAGTCAGCGACGGCTCACAGTGCTCGCCACTGGGCGCGTGAGAAGTCGGCTGATCCATAATTCAATCCTATTTCTACGAGAAAACCCCGGCCCGCGCGAGGCGGAACCGGGGTGATCTCACACTACGAAAGTTACTTCTTTTCTGCCGTCTCAGCAGCATCATCGGCAGGAGCATCGTCGGCCGAAGCACCTACCGCTACGTCCTCGGTTGCTACCTCTTCAGTAGCAGTCTCATCTGCGACAGGAGCTCCCTCTGCGGCTGTCTCCTCTGCGGCTGGCTCTTCTGCGGCAGCCTTGGGCGCTGTCTTTGCCGAAGCCTTCGACGACTTCTTCTTTGGGGTAACGGGTTCGAGTACGAGCTCCATTTGAACCATCGAAGCGTTATCGCCCTTGCGGAAACCAAGCTTTGTGATGCGGGTGTAGCCGCCCTCACGGAGTTCAACCTGCGGTGCAATTACGGTGAACAGCTCGTGGATAACGGTCTTGTCACCAATAATTCCGAGTGCACGGCGACGGTTGTGCAGGTCGCCCTTCTTCGCAAACGTGATGAGGCGCTCAGCAACGGGACGCAGGCGCTTGGCACGCATTTCCGTTGTCTTGATGCTCTTGTGAGTGAACAGGGCTGCGGCCAAATTGGCGAGCATGTGGCGCTCATGCGCCGGTCCACCGCCGAGACGTGGGCCCTTAGTAGGTGTAGGCATTTTCTAATTCTCCAGTGTCAAAGTTTCGAGCCAGCGGCTCAAGCGTTGGTCTCGTCGTCGGCGTATCCGCCGTAGAAGTGCGCTCCATCAAATCCAGGAACGCTGTCTTTCAGCGACAATCCCATCTCGACGAGCTTGTCGCGAACTTCATCAACCGACTTCTGACCGAAGTTACGGATGTTCATGAGCTGGGTCTCTGACAGAGCCACCAGTTCGCTGACGGTGTTGATTCCCTCGCGCTTGAGGCAGTTGTAGCTGCGCACCGAAAGGTCAAGGTCTTCGATCGGCATGCTGAGCTCGGTCGACAGCACAGCGTCAACGGGTGCAGGACCAATCTCAATACCCTCGGCAGCCGTGTTGAGCTCGCGAGCGAGTCCGAACAGTTCGGTCAGTGTGCGACCGGCTGAAGCCACAGCATCACGCGGGGTGATTGCCGACTTGGTTTCGACATCCACAACTAGGCGGTCGAAGTCAGTGCGCTCACCGGCACGAGTTGCCTCGACGCGGTAGGTGACCTTGAGCACGGGCGAGTAAATCGAGTCGACCGGAATCTGGCCGGCTTCGCTGAATTCGCTGCGGTTCTGAGTTGCCGTGACGTAGCCACGGCCGCGCTCGATTGTGAGCTCAAGTTCGAACTTGGCTTTGTCATTGAGTGTTGCGATGACGAGCTCCGGGTTGTGAATTTCAACACCGGCGGGTGCTGAGATGTCAGCTGCCGTAACCTCCCCGGCACCCTGCTTGCGCAGGTAAGCGGTGATCGGCTCGTCGTGCTCGCTCGAGACAACCAGGTTCTTGATGTTGAGGATGACCTCGGTGACATCTTCTTTAACACCGGCGACGGTGCTGAACTCGTGGAGTACGCCGTCGATGCGGATGCTGGTAACAGCTGCTCCGGGAATCGACGAAAGAAGAGTACGACGCATGGAGTTTCCGAGGGTGTACCCGAAACCAGGTTCAAGTGGCTCGATAACGAACCGTGAACGGAATTCGGAGATGTTCTCCTCAGCAAGGGTGGGACGCTGTGCAATGAGCACTGGTAATTCCTTTCGGCGAAGTGTCCGCTATATGACACTTGTGGGCGACGGGTGGCTGGCCCGACTGTGTATTGAGTTGTGCGCTGGAACTGTGAGCGAGGGCCGCGATTAGCCCCCGCCACGACGCCAGCACTAGCGAGTTGCCTCGCTAGTACGGCGAGAAACTAAACGCGACGACGCTTGGGCGGACGGCAACCGTTGTGCGTCTGCGGTGTTACATCGTTGATCGAACCCACTTCGAGGCCAGCGGCCTGCAGTGAACGAATCGCAGTTTCACGACCCGAACCCGGTCCCTTCACGAATACGTCAACCTTTTTGACACCGTGCTCCTGAGCCTGGCGTGCAGCCGACTCAGCAGACATCTGGGCGGCATACGGGGTTGACTTGCGCGAACCCTTGAAGCCGACGACACCTGATGACGACCAGGCCAGAACTGCGCCGGTGGGATCGGTGATGGTGACGATGGTGTTGTTGAACGTTGACTTGATGTGAGCCTGACCCACTGCAACGTTCTTCTTCTCTTTACGACGCGGCTTACGAGCGGCCGATTTTGGTGCTGCCATTGTTTTCTCCTAAAACTGTGATGGCGACGACGCTGGGAATGAACCCAGGGTCTATCGGGCCTTCTTCTTGCCGGCTACGGTGCGCTTCGGACCCTTGCGAGTGCGAGCGTTGGTCTTGGTGCGCTGTCCATGGACGGGCAGTCCCTTGCGGTGACGGATACCCTGGTAGCTGCCGATTTCAACCTTGCGGCGAATATCTGCGGCGACCTCACGACGGAGGTCACCTTCTACCTGGAAGTTTCCTTCGATGTAGTCACGCAGCACGATGAGCTGGTCATCGGTGAGATCGTGAACGCGAATTTCTCCGCTGATTTGTGTGTCGGCGAGGGTTTTGAGTGCCCTCGTGCGGCCAACACCGTAAATGTAAGTCAGTGCGACCTCTACACGCTTATCGCGTGGGATGTCGACGCCGGCTAGACGTGCCATAGTGGCTTCTCCTGTGAGTGAGTGGAGGTCTGTAACAATACCTGTGCGCCGGCCTCCAACCGGTGGTGTCCCCGTTTCTCGCTTGCGCGAGCTGCGGATCTGGTGCTGCTAGTTCTGTGTATTTAGTTGTGTGCTGCGGTGTGTGACGATTGCTCGGTCCACCTCTGCAACGGTGCGCTCTGCTCGCGAAACCTTAGCCCTGGCGTTGCTTGTGACGCGGGTTTGACTTGCAGATGATCATGACGCGTCCGTTGCGACGAATTACGCGGCAGTTGTCGCACATGGGCTTGACGCTGGGGTTGACCTTCATAATTTTTCCTTGTGAATCGCTGTCTTCGTTCCACTAATCCCGCAAAGGAGAAGTGGACGTTACTTTCCAGCGCCCTCTTACTTATAGCGGTAGGTGATCCGGCCGCGAGTCAGGTCATACGGGCTCAGCTCTACAACCACACGGTCCTCCGGAAGGATTCGAATGTAGTTCTGTCGCATTTTGCCGGAGATGTGTGCGAGCACTACGTGGCCGTTACTCAACTCAACACGAAACATCGCGTTGGGCAGAGCTTCAACTACTGCTCCTTCAATCTCAATGACACCGTCTTTTTTGGCCATAGCCTCTTCGTCGCTATAAGTGGAGTTCGCTGGTCTGCGTGGATTGTGGTGGGTGGCTTTCGAAAAAACCTAGGCACGAAAAAAACGGCCTGAAGCACCAAGGATCAAGCCTACGCTAATCCCGGGCATTTCACCAAGCTGGCGCTAAAATGACGCCTTCACGGCTTGAATGCGTCGGCTGCGACGATGCCGCGGTCAACGAGAGCCCCGGTAATGCGAGCGGTAACCGCATCAATTTCGCCGAGCGCGTCAATCGTGACAACCACGCCTCTCGAGCCGTAGACCTTAATGAGTGGCGCTGTCTGCTCAGCGTAGACCTCAAGGCGGTGACGAACCACTGCTTCGGTGTCATCGCTGCGACCCTGCTCGAGGGCACGCTTGCGGAGCCGAGCAACGACAACCTCGGGGTCTGCTTCAAGCTCCACTACAGCATCGAGGGCAGCACCATGGCTCGCCAAGAATGCGTCGAGCTCGCGAACCTGGTCGGTGGTGCGCGGGTACCCGTCGAGAAGAAACCCTTCTTGCGCATCATCGTCCTCTAGGCGATCACGAATGAGCGCGTTCGTCAGAGAATCGGGAACGTTGTCACCGGCGTCCATAAATGCTTTGGCTTTGGTGCCCAATTCGGTGCCATTTTTCACATTGCTGCGAAAGATGTCACCGGTCGAGATCGCAGGAATTCCGTAGATCTCAGCGAGGTGTACCGCTTGAGTGCCTTTTCCTGCACCGGGTGGGCCGATCAGTAGGAGTCGAGTCACCGTAACAAACCTTCGTAGTGGCGCTGCTGCAGCTGCGCATCGATTTGCTTGACCGTCTCAAGACCAACGCCGACGATAATCAGAATGCTTGCTCCGCCGAATGGGAAGTTCTGGTTGGCCCCAATGACAACGAACGCGATCAGTGGAATCAGTGCCACAACGCCGAGGTACAGCGAGCCGGGCAGTGTGACGCGAGTCAGAACGTAGTCAAGATATTCTGCGGTCGGTCGACCTGCTCGAATACCGGGGATGAAGCCGCCATATTTCTTCATGTTGTCGGCGACTTCCTCGGGGTTGAAGGTAATCGCAACGTAGAAGTAGGTAAAGCCAACGATCAGCAGGAAGTAGCCGATCATGTAGATCGGGCTATCGCCAGAAACGAGGTTGTTCTGAATCCAGACGACCCACGCTGATGGTGTGTCTCCAGCTTGTGGCTGGTTGAAGTTGGCGATCAATGCGGGCAGGTACAACAGCGATGAGGCGAAGATCACGGGGATCACGCCAGCCATGTTGACCTTGATCGGGATGTACGTGTTGTTGCCGCCGTAAGTGCGTCGGCCGACCATCCGCTTCGCGTATTGAACAGGAATGCGTCGCTGCGACTGTTCAACGAAGACCACGGCACCCATAATCAGGATACCCATGAGCAACACGAGAGTGAAGATTTCGAGGCCGCTGCTGAGGTAGATGCCCCAGAGCGCGCTCGGGAAAGTGGCCGCAATCGAGACGAAGATCAGCAACGACATTCCGTTGCCGATACCGCGCTCGGTGACGAGCTCACCCATCCACATGATGAGCCCGGTGCCCGCGGTCATCGTGATGACCATCAAAAGAATGGCGTACCAGGCATCGTTGGTAATGAGTTGGTTACATTCGGGAACGCCGGCTGATTGGAAGAGAGCGCCGCTGCGGGCCACCGTGATCAACGTCGTTGACTGAAGGATTGCCAGAGCGATGGTGAGGTAACGCGTGTACTGCGTTAGTGTCGACTGGCCCGACTGGCCATCCTTGTGAAGAGTTTCGAAGTGCGGGATCACCACGCGGAGTAGTTGCACGATGATCGACGCCGTGATGTACGGCATAATTCCGAGGGCAAATACGGAAAGTTGGAGGAGAGCCCCGCCACTGAACAGGTTGATGAGGTCATACAGCCCACCGCTGGACGAGTTGGCTGCGAGACACAGCTGAACATTGCCGAAGTCAACGAACGGCGCTGGGATGAACGATCCAAGCCTAAACAGCGCGATGATGCCTAGTGTGAACCCGATCTTCCTGCGAAGGTCAGGCGTGCGGACAATCCGCGCGACAGCTTTGAACACAAGGCCTCCGATTTATCTATGTACTGCGGGTGAATGGGGAACCCTTGTGCGGGGCTCCCCACCCATCCTGTCTGCTTTGGTCACCGGTGTGACCAGCGCGACACTAACGTCTCGCGCAGTGACAGTTACTGAACCGAACCGCCGGCCGCAACAATCTTCTGCTCAGCGGATCCGGAGACCTTGTCAACTACAACATTCAGCTTAACCGCAATGTCGCCCTGACCAAGAACCTTGACCTTTTCGTTCTTGCGAACGGCACCCTTTGATACGAGGTCAGCGATGGTTACATCGCCACCCTTGGGGTAAAGTTCCGCGAGTTTTTCAAGGTTTACAACCTGATACTCAACTCGGAACGGGTTCTTGAATCCGCGCAATTTAGGTGCACGCATAACGAAGTTGATGTTTCCACCCTCGAAACCGAGCCGCATGTTGTAGCGCGCCTTGGTTCCCTTTGTTCCACGACCCGCGGTTTTACCCTTGGATCCCTCACCACGACCAACACGCATTCTGTCTTTCTTGGCTCCGGGAGCGGGGCGAAGGTGGTGCATTTTGAGGACCTGCGGGCGGCTTGCCGCAATGTCGCTCGACGCCTTCTTGGCGGTCGATGACTTTGCGGCAGGAGCATTTGCTGCGGGCTTGTCGGCGGCAGCGCTAGCCGTCGTCGACTTGGCAGCCGGAGCAGCCTTCTTCGCAGCGGGAGCCTTAGCGGCAGGAGCCTTGGTTGCAGGCTTGTCAGCCGCAGCCTTAGCCGTCGTCGCCTTTGCCGGCGCTGACTTCTTAGCCGCAGGTGCCTTCGCAGCAGCGTCCTTCTTAGCAGGAGCAGCCTTCTTGGGGGCGGCAGCCTTCTTTGGAGTTTCTTTCTCGTCAGCCATTAGTCAATCTCCTCGACTTTGACAAGGTGAGCGACCGTGTTGACATAACCACGGTTCTGCGAGTTGTCCTCGCGCACAACAACGGAACCGATGCGCTTAAGCCCAAGGCTGCGCAGCGTATCGCGTTGGTTTTGCTTCTCACTAATTTTGGACTTGATCTGGGTTACCTTCAGGCGACCAGCCATCAGACACCTGCCTTAGCTTCAGCCTCGGCGCGCAGCAAGCGTGCCGGGATAACGTGTTCTGCATCGAGGCCACGACGTGCGGCAACCGAGCGAGGCTCTTCGAGCTGCTTGAGTGCTGCGACCGTAGCGTGGACGATGTTGATCGTGTTCGAAGAGCCGAGTGACTTGCTGAGTACGTCATGAATTCCGGCGCACTCAAGTACGGCGCGAACGGGACCACCGGCGATAACACCGGTACCGGCGGATGCGGGACGCAGCAGCACTACGCCTGCAGCAGCCTCGCCCTGAACCGAATGTGGGATCGATGCGGCGACGCGAGGAACGCGGAAGAAGTTCTTCTTCGCCTCTTCAACGCCCTTAGAGATCGCGAGGGGAACTTCGCGGGCCTTGCCGTAACCGACACCAACCATTCCGTTACCGTCACCGACGACGACGAGAGCGGTGAAGCTAAAGCGACGCCCGCCCTTGACTACCTTCGATACACGGTTGATGGTGACGACTCGCTCCAAGAACTGGTTCTTGTCGTTGTCACGGCTGTTGTTTCCGCCACGACCACCACGGTCGGGGCCACGCTCACGGCCGCCACGACGAGCCTCGCGAGGCTCACTGGTTACATCGGTTGCTGGGGCGTCTACGACGACCTCAGGTACGGAGATGGCGCTAGTCGCCTCAGCGGCCACGGCCTGCTCCTTGTTCGTTGTCTTGTTTTCCAGGTTGTCGCTCACAGGTTCAATCCACCCTCTCGCGCTCCGTCGGCGATAGCTGCGACACGACCTGCGTATCGGCTTCCACCACGATCAAATACGACGGCCTCAACACCGGCCTGCTTGGCACGTTCGGCGACCATTTCGCCGATCTTGCGTGCCTTGGCGGTCTTGTCGCCATCAAACGTACGCATGCTCGACTCCATGGTCGACGCTGAGGCTACGGTGACACCCTTGGAGTCATCGACAACCTGAACGAATACGTGACGCGCTGAGCGCGTAACCACGAGACGGGGGCGCACCTCGGTGCCCACAACTTTCTTGCGGAGACGTGCGTGCCTGCGGCCTTTAGCGGCCGACTTGCTCTTACCTCTGGTTCCGAGAGCCATGTCTACTTACCACTCTTTCCGGCCTTGCGACGAACAACTTCGCCGGCGTAGCGCACACCCTTGCCCTTGTAAGGCTCTGGCTTGCGCAATTTACGAATATTGGCTGCTACTTCGCCAACCGCCTGCTTGTCGATGCCGCTGACAACTAGTTTGTTGTTGCCCTCGACCGCGAAGCTAATGCCTGCGGGCGGGTCAACGGTGATCGAGTGCGAGTACCCGAGAGCGAACTCGACTGAGTTGCCCTTTGCCGTTACACGGTAACCAGTACCAACGACCTCGAGGCCCTTGGTGTAACCGTCGGTGACGCCGACAATCTGGTTGGCGATCAACGTGCGGGTCAAGCCGTGAAGTGAACGTGATTCGCGCTCGTCATTGGGACGGGTTACGAGAACCTGACCGTCTTCGAGCGCTACTGCGATCGGCACGCTGACGGTGAGCGCAAGCTCACCCTTCGGGCCCTTAACCGCAACGTTCTGTCCGTCGATGCTGATGGTGACACCGGCGGGGACATCAATAGGAAGTCTTCCGATTCGTGACATTTTGGGTTACCACACGTAAGCGAGGACTTCCCCACCTACGCCCTTCTTAGTCGCCTCTTTGTCGGTCAGCAGACCAGAGGAGGTGGACAAAATGGCCACACCGAGTCCGCCAAGAACCTTGGGGATTTCGGTTGAGCGAGCGTAGACACGAAGGCCAGGCTTCGAGACGCGCTTGATTCCCTTGATGGAACGCTCGCGAGTAGGGCTGTACTTGAGTTCGATCATGAGGGTCTGGCCCACACGAGCATCTTCGGTGCTCCAGCTGAGGATGTATCCCTCGGCTTTCAGCATTTCTGCCAAGCGCGACTTCAGCTTGCTGTTAGGCATTGAAACGCTGTCGTGGTGCGCCGAGTTGGCATTACGCAGTCTGGTCAGCATGTCAGCGACCGGATCTGTCATTGTCATTATGTGTTTCCTGTCTCAACTGGTTTCGGCATCCGTTACACGAAGGCCGACCTGGTCGATTAGTGATGCTTGGTTAGTTAGATGCGTTCTCTGCAGCACGGAACGGGAAGCCGAGTGCCTTCAATAGCGCGCGTCCCTCTTCGTTGTTCTTCGCAGTGGTCACGATTGTGATGTCGAAACCACGAACGCGGTCAATCTTGTCCTGATCGATCTCGTGGAACACTGACTGCTCTGTGAGGCCGAACGTGTAGTTGCCGTTGCCATCGAACTGCTTGTCCGAAAGGCCACGGAAGTCGCGGATGCGGGGAAGCGCAAGCGAGATGAGCCGATCAAGGAATTCCCAGGCACGGTCACCACGGAGGGTAACGTGTGCGCCAATGGGCTGCCCTTCACGAAGCTTGAACTGGGCGATCGACTTGCGAGCGCTGGTTACATAGGGCTTCTGACCGGTGATCGCGGTGAGGTCCTTGACGGCCCCATCGATGATCTTGCCGTCCCGAGCTGCTTCGCCAACACCGGTGTTTACGACGACCTTAACGATCCCCGGAACCTGGTGCACGTTGGTGAACCCAAGATCTTTCGTGAGCTGCGCCGCGATCTCCGTGCGGTACTTCTGCTTGAGGCGCGGCTGGATTTTGCCAGCTGCTGGTGCAGTCGTGGTCATTAGTCTGCGTCCTTCTCGGTTGCTTTCTCGGTTGCCTTGTCGGCATCCTTCGTCGAAGCCGTGGGCTCAGCCTTGGCTGCCTTCGACTTCTTGGTCTCTACGCGGCGCGACTTCTTGAAGACGCGCTCGCGTGTGGTCTTTCCGCGGTCATCGGTGCCGACGGTAAAGCCAACACGTGCCGGGAGCTTGGTCTCGGGGTCAACGAGAGCAATGTTCGACACGTGAATCGGTGCCTCCATTGTCTCGATGCCGCCGGTCTTGGTTCCCCGCTGAGTCTGGCCGACCTTGACGTGCTTGGTGACAAAGTTGACACCCTCCACAACGACGCGGTCCTTTCCTGCGATAACCCTGATAACACGACCCTGCTTGCCACGGCTTCCGCCGCGCTCTTGGGTCTGGCCGCTGATGACCTGTACGAGGTCACCCTTGCGAATCTTTGCCATAACTACAGCACCTCCGGTGCGAGAGAGATGATCTTCATGAACTTCTTGTCACGAAGCTCGCGGCCGACCGGCCCGAAGATGCGAGTACCACGGGGGTCTCCACCATCGGACTTGAGGATTACGGCAGCGTTCTCATCAAACTTGATGTATGAACCGTCGGAACGACGAGTCTGCTTGATGACGCGAACGATGACGGCCTTGACGACCTCACCCTTCTTGACGTTTCCGCCGGGAATCGCGTCTTTGACGGTTGCCACAATGACATCGCCGAGACCTGCGTAACGACGGCCTGAACCGCCGAGAACGCGAATCGTGAGGAGCTCCTTGGCGCCGGTGTTATCGGCAACCTTTACTCGGGATTCCTGCTGAAGCATTACTTAGCCTTTTCGAGGATCTCGACCAGACGCCAGCGCTTCGTGGCGCTGAGCGGACGGGTCTCGCTGATTAGAACTGAGTCACCGACGCCGGCCGTGTTGGCCTCGTCGTGAACCTTCACCTTGGAGTTACGGCGGACAACCTTGCCGTACAGCGGGTGCTTCACGCGGTCTTCGACTATGACGACGATGGTCTTATCCATCTTGTCACTGGTCACAATTCCACGACGGGCCTTGCGGTACCCACGAGCGACCTCGGCGGTCTCCGCGGTCTTCTTGTCTTCAACCTTGGCCATGACTACGCCTCCTTCGTCTCGTCGGTGGCATCTGCTGCAGTCTTATCCGCGGCGTCTGCCTTCTTGGTGCTGCGCTTCTTGGTCTCTTTTGCAGGAGCCTCGATAGCAGCAGGGGTTGCCCGGATGCCCAGCTCGCGTTCACGGATAACCGTGTAGATGCGAGCGATGTCACGCTTAACAGCGCGAATCCGTCCGTGGCTGTCGAGTTGACCCGTTGCGGCCTGGAAGCGGAGGTTGAAAAGTTCTTCCTTCGCTTTCTTCAGCTCGTCAATGAGTCGCTCGTCTTCATAAGTGTCTAGCTCGGTTGGGGCTAGCTCCTTGGATCCGATCGCCATTATGCGTCGCCCTCCTCGCGCTTGATGATGCGTGCCTTGAGGGGCAGCTTGTGAATAGCACGAGTGAGAGCTTCGCGCGCAACAGTCTCGTCCACACCGCTGAGCTCGAAGAGCACGCGACCTGGCTTGACGTTGGCGACCCACCACTCGGGCGAACCCTTACCGGAACCCATGCGGGTTTCAGCGGGCTTTTTGGTGAGCGGGCGGTCGGGGTAGATGTTGATCCACACCTTCCCACCACGCTTGATGTGACGCGTCATAGCGATACGAGCTGCCTCAATCTGGCGGTTCGTTACGTATGCCGGCGTCAGAGCTTGAATGCCGTACTCGCCAAACGACACCGTGGTACCACCGGTAGCGTGACCGCTGCGGCTGGGGTGGTGTTGCTTGCGGAACTTGACCTTACGCGGAATCAACATAGTTAAGCCTCAACTCCTGCTGCAGCCGGTGCTTCTGCCTTTGGGGCGTCAGCCTTGGGTGCTTCAGCCTTGGGTGCTTCAGCCTTGGGCGCGGACGAAGGGCCACCGGTACGACGGCCGCCGCGGTCGCCACCATCGCGACGCTCGGGGCGCGATGACTTCTGGTTGGCCTGCTCGCGAGCGAGCTCCTTGTTGGTGATATCGCCCTTGTAGATCCACACCTTGACACCGATGCGACCGAAAGTGGTCTTGGCCTCATAGAAGCCATAGTCGATGTTTGCGCGAAGCGTGTGCAGCGGTACGCGACCCTCACGGTAGTACTCGGAGCGGCTCATTTCTGCGCCACCCAAACGACCCGATACCTGGATGCGAACACCCTTGGCGCCGGCGCGCTGGGCACCCTGGAGGCCCTTACGCATTGCACGACGGAAGGCAACACGGGCAGCGAGCTGCTCGGCGATTCCCTGTGCAACGAGCTGGGCTTCAGCCTCGGGGTTCTTCACCTCGAGGATGTTGAGCTGAATCTGCTTACCGGAGAGCTTTTCGAGCTCTCCACGAATACGCTCTGCCTCGGCGCCGCGGCGACCGATCACGATGCCCGGACGGGCGGTGTGAATGTCTACGCGGACGCGGTCACGAGTGCGCTCGATTTCAATACGAGCGACACCTGCACGGTCGAGGTTCGACTTGAGCAGATTGCGGATTTTTATATCCTCTGCAACGTAATCGCTGTAACGCTGACCCGGCTTGGTGCTGTCGGAGAACCAGCGCGACACGTGGTCGGTGGTGATTCCCAGACGGAAACCGTAGGGGTTTACCTTCTGTCCCATTACTTCTTTCCTGCCTTGTCGGCCTTGGCTTCAACGACGTGGTCTGGCGTGGCCAGAACAATCGTGATGTGGCTGGTGCGCTTCAGGATCTGGAACGCGCGGCCTTGGGCACGCGGCTGGAAACGCTTCAACGTGGCTCCATCATCGACAAACGCCTTCGAGATGATCAGATCCTGCTCGTCTAAGAAGCTGTTCGTTTTGTCTGCAGTAACTCGCGCATTGGCGATTGCAGACGCAACCAGCTTGTAGACCGGCTCGCTCGCTCCCTGGGGTGCGAACTTCAAAATTGCCAGTGCTTCCTGTGCTTGCTTGCCGCGGATCATGTTGACGACGCGACGAGCCTTCATGGGGGTCACGCGGATGTGACGCACGCGTGCGATCGACTCCACCATTTCTCTACCTCCTTCACCACCGCGTTAGCGGCGGCGACCCTTCTTGTCGTCTTTCACGTGTCCACGGAAGGTACGGGTGGGCGAAAACTCGCCGAGCTTGTGCCCAACCATCGTTTCGGTGATGTACACCGGAATGTGCTTGCGACCATCGTGTACCGCGATCGTGTGGCCCAGCATTGCTGGAACGATCATTGAGCGGCGTGACCAGGTCTTGATTACGTTCTTGCTCTTGGCTTCGTTCGCCTTGACAACCTTTTGCAGGAGGTGGTCGTCGACGAAGGGGCCCTTCTTCAGACTGCGTGGCATCTTCTGACTCTCCTACTACTTGCGCTTCTTGCCGGCATTGCGGCGGCGAACGATGAGCTGGTCACTGGGCAGTTTGCGCTTACGAGTGCGCCCCTCTGCCTGGCCCCAAGGGGAAACGGGGTGACGTCCACCGGACGTCTTACCCTCACCACCACCGTGGGGGTGGTCGACGGGGTTCATGGCGACACCACGCACGGTCGGGCGGACACCCTTCCAGCGCATCCGGCCGGCCTTACCCCAGTTAATGTTCGACTGCTCGGCATTGCCGACCTCGCCGATTGTTGCGCGGCAACGAACGTCAACGTTGCGGATTTCGCCGGAAGGCAAACGCAGCTGCGCGTAAGGGCCCTCTTTTGCAACGAGCCGAACGGATGCACCAGCGGAACGGGCCATCTTGGCGCCGGCACCGGGGCGCAGTTCGATCATGTGAATGACCGTACCGACGGGGATGTTCTTCATCGGCAGGTTGTTGCCAGGCTTGATGTCAGCGCCAGCACCCGACTCGATGATGTCGCCCTGCTTGAGCTTGTTGGGCGCAATGATGTAGCGCTTGCTGCCATCAACAAAGTGCAGCAGTGCGATACGGGCGGTGCGGTTGGGGTCGTACTCGATCTCGGCAACGCGGGCATTTACGCCATCTTTGTCGTTGCGCTTGAAGTCGATGACGCGGTACTGGCGCTTGTGGCCACCACCAACGTGACGGCTCGTGATGCGACCTGCGTTGTTGCGGCCACCAGTCTTGGGCAGAGGGCGCAGAAGCGACTTCTCTGGGGTAGAACGGGTGATCTCAGCAAAGTCTGCAACCGAGGAGCCACGACGACCAGGCGTCGTGGGCTTGTACTTGCGAATAGCCATTAGTTTCTCCTTGGTCCCTAGCCGACAGCGGTGAAGATGTCGATAGAACCGGACTTGAGCGTGACGATGGCGCGCTTGGTGTCTTTGCGCTTGCCCATACCGAACCGGGTGCGACGGGTCTTGCCCGTGCGGTTCAGCGTGTTGACTGAGTCGACCTTGACGTTGAAGATCTTCTCAATTGCGAGCTTGATCTCGGTCTTGTTCGCACGGGGGTCTACCTCGAAGGTGTACTTGCCCATGTCAATGAGGTTGTAGCTCTTCTCGGAAACCACGGGAGCGATGATGATGTCGCGTGGGTCCTTGTACGTGACGGTCATGCGCTGACCTCTTCCTTGTTCGAAGACTTGGTGTTGAAAGCAACAAACGCATCGAAAGCGCCCTTGCTGAACACGATGTCGTCGCTGACGACGACGTCGTAGGCGTTGAGCTGGTCGTAGGACAGAACGTGAACCGTGTCGAGGTTGCGGAGGCTCTTGAGGCTGTTTGCGTCTTCACGCTCAAGCACCACGAGTACGTTCTTGCTCGGTGCGATGCCCGTGAGCAATGCCGAAACAGTCTTTGTCGACGGCTTGTTGTCTACGGACAGTGCATCGATGACGTGAATGCGCTCACCGCGGGCCCGGTCAGACAGCATGCCGCGAAGGGCCGCGGCAATCATCTTCTTGGGGGTGCGCTGTGAGTAGTCACGCGGGTGTGGACCGTGAACGATTCCACCACCCTTCATCTGGGGAGCACGGATCGAACCCTGACGAGCGCGACCGGTTCCCTTCTGCTTGAACGGCTTGCGACCTGAACCCGAAACTTCACCACGACGCAGGGTGTTGTGCGTGCCCTGACGTGCTGCTGCACGCTGGGCGACAACAACCTGGTGGATGAGGGGAACGTTGGTCTGCACGTCGAAGATCTCGGCGGGAAGTTCGACAGAGTCGACCTTCTTGCCCTTGGCGTCGATGACGTCGATGGAGGTAGCCATGTGTACTACGCCCCCTTCACTGCGTTGCGGACGAAGACGATGCGGCCGCGAGCGCCGGGAACGGCGCCCTTGATGAGCACGAGTCCCTTCTCGAGGTCGATCGCGTGGACGGCAAGGTTCATGACCGTTACCCGGTCACCACCCATACGACCGGCCATGCGCATGCCCTTGAAGACACGGCTGGGGGTCGACGAGGCGCCAATGGAACCAGGCTTGCGGTGGTTACGGTGCGAACCGTGGCTCGAAGAAACACCCTTGAAGTTGTGTCGCTTCATAACACCAGCAAAACCTTTACCCTTGCTCGTGCCGACAACGTCGACCTTCGAGCCGGGGGTGAAGATGTCGACAGCGAGCTCCTGGCCAACGGTGTACTCCGCGGCGTCGGGGGTGCGAATCTCGGTGAGATGACGGCGAGGCGTAACACCAGCCTTGTCGAAATGACCGGTGAGCGGCTTGGTGACCTTGCGGGGGTCAATCTGGCCGTATGCAATTTGCACAGCGCTGTATCCATCAACCTCGGGGGTGCGCAATTGCGTGACCACGTTCGGGGTGATTTCGACAACGGTCACCGGAATGAGCTTGTTGTTCTCATCCCAGACCTGCGTCATGCCGAGCTTCTTGCCCAGCAGACCCTTGGTCGTCTTAGTTATAGACATTATTTTCCTTATCGGCTCTGTCGCTCAATAACTGCGCGAGCTAAAGCTTGATCTCGATGTTGACGTCGGCCGGCAGGTCGAGACGCATGAGCGAATCAACAGCCTTCGGCGTCGGATCGATTATGTCGATGAGCCGCTTGTGGGTGCGCTTCTCGAAGTGCTCGCGGCTGTCCTTGTACTTGTGGGGAGAGCGGATGACCGCAATCACGTTCTTTTCTGTGGGCAGCGGCACTGGGCCTACTACCGTGGCACCCGCTCGGGTTACCGTGTCGACGATTTTGCGTGCCGACGAGTCGATGACCTCGTGGTCGTACGACTTAAGTCGAATGCGGATCTTCTGTCCCGCCATGACTGGCTCTCTTCCCTTAGTACTTTGGCTGTACTGCGTTCACCTGCGCTGTTCGTAGGCCAGTGTTGCCACCCGGCGCCGCTCAGCACTTTTGCTTTCGCACCACTATTTATCTGTCAAGTTGTTGCTGTCACTGCTTGTGATACCAACCCGCAGCACTGTCGCTTTCACGACAATGTTCTCTTGCGAGAAGCTGTGGGGAGTTGGTTAAGCTTGGTTCTGCTCCCCGCGGCCTAGCTACTTCACTGTGCAGATCACACGATTTACGCGAGACCTACGATGTGGAACTATGCACTGCCTGGGAGTGATCCGCGCGCGCATGGCGGCGAAATGTTGAACTAGAAGAGTCTGTCACATCCCGGCATTTGCTGCAACCCGGGCGTGTCGGATTTTTTGTGCGCTTTTTCGGCCACTCAACGAGCCTGATTCACTAACTCCTGAATGCCATCCACGAACACGCTCTGCACGAGAGGAACACCGGGCCGGTAGGCCACATGGCGGTAGTGGGGAGCATCCAGAATCTGAGCATTTGCCCGCGCACCCACCTTCAAGTGGCCCACATCGTCACGACGCAATGACTGCGCGCCCCCGAGCGTGGCGGCCGTCACCGCTTCCAGTGTTGTCATTCCCATCTCCCGCACCGCCAGAGCAATACAGAATGGGATGGATGAGGTGAAGCTGGAACCCGGATTGCAGTCGCTGGCCAGCGCCACCGTCACTCCCGCGTCGATGAGTCGCCGTGCATCCACGAACGGGTGTTTCGTAGAAAACTCCACGCCGGGAAGCAGTCCGGCGACCGTGGTGCTGCCGGAGAGAGCATCCACATCGGCATCGCTGAGATAGGTGCAGTGGTCGACGCTGGCGGCTCCCAATTCGACGGCCAGCAGCACCGCGCCAGACTCAGCCAGTTGTGCGCCGTGCAGGCGGGCACCCAGCCCTCGAGCAAGGCCGGCGCCGATAATGTCGCGCGTCTCGTCTTCGGAGAACGCGCCGTTGTCGCAGAACACGTCAATCCAGCGCGAATGGGGAGCACAGGCATCGAGCATCTCCCCCGTGACCAGGCGCACGTACGCTGCACGGTCATCCGCAAATTCGTCGGGCACAACGTGTGCCCCCAAAAAGGTGGTCTCGGAGGTCAGGGTGGAAGCCAGGCGCAGCATGCGTGCTTCGTCAGGCACGCTCAAGCCGTAACCGCTCTTGATTTCGATCGTCGTCGTGCCCTGGCGCCGCATCTCGGCAACCAACGCCGACGCATTCGACAGCAACTGCTCGTCGCTTGCCTCACGCGAGAGCTTCACAGTGGAACGAATCCCGCCAGCCTCGTAACGCTGGCCGGCCATGCGAGCCTCGAACTCATCCGAACGATCGCCCGCAAAAAGCAGGTGGCTGTGGCTGTCGACAAAACCCGGGAGTACACAGCCACCCCTCGCATCAACCCTGGTGTCTGCCGCCGGCGCGTCCAACGAGGCGCCCCACCAGCGCACCCGACCTTCGTCGAACACGATCGCAGCGTCCGAAAGCTCCGGCCGCTCAGCATCATGAGTAAGGAGAGAGCCGATGTTCTCAACGACGGTGCTGGTCATCGCGACGCAACCCCCGAGATCGCCTCGAGAACACAGAGTGCCACCAGTCGAACGGTCCGTTCATCGGCGGAGTCGGCGGCGGCATCCACCTCGACCAGGTCAATCGATGCGACGGCCGGATGCGCGCCGGCGAGACGCGCTGCCGTGCGCAGCTCCAGTGCCGAGATGCCGCCGGGAACCGAAGCGGGGCACCCCGGGGCGATTGCGCGATCACAGACATCGACATCGAGATCAACGTGGATGGGCCCGCCGCCCGCCCCCGCAATTTCTAGCGCCTGTGCCATCACGTCGGCCATCGGGCGGGTCAACAACTCTTCGCGAGTGATCACGGTGATTCCGGCATCCCGGGCACGCTGGGCATAGGCGAGCGAATTGGCGAGCGGTTCGATCCCGATCTGCACCACACGGCGCCCATCGAGCCCCGCCTCAAGCAGCCGACGAACCGGCGAACCATTGGTCGTGCCGTCGCGCAGGTCATAGTGGGCGTCGAGCGTGATCAACCCGGCCTTGGGAAGGTTGCTGCCCCACCGGCCCAACGTCGTTGGCACCGTCGCCGCGTTGTCACCACCCAGGGCGATGACCAGTTCAGCGCGCACGCCTGCAACCGCATCAATCGCCCCCTGCTCGTTGAGGTCAGGCTCACGCACGTTACCGACGTCGACGATGCGAAGATCGGTCAGCGCGGCATATCGCCGCAGTGCCTCCCGCACCGCGGTAGGCGTGGTGTGCGCCTGAGTCGGAGAAAGCGACGTACGCGACGTTGGCATGCCGATCAGTGCGACATCCGCCCACTCATCGTTGACCTGCGAAGGCCAATCCCCCGCGCGCGGCCACAGTGGGTCAGAGCTGAGCATTGTCACCCTCCGTCATCGGGATGCGTACGCCAAGGTTGTCGGCAACGGCGATGGCCTCATCGTAGCCAGCATCCACGTGGCGAATCACCCCCATGCCCGGATCGTTGGTCAAGACACGCTCCAGTTTTTGCGCGGCCAGGTCGGTGCCGTCGGCGACCGTGACCTGCCCGGCGTGGATCGAACGACCAATCCCGACGCCACCACCGTGGTGAATCGACACCCAGGTTGCACCCGACGAGGTATTGACCAGTGCGTTCAGAAGCGGCCAGTCAGCGATGGCATCGGAGCCATCCTTCATCGCTTCCGTCTCGCGGTAGGGAGACGCAACCGAACCGCTATCGAGGTGATCGCGACCAATAGCCAGCGGTGCGGCAAGTTCGCCCGAGGCAACCATGTCGTTGAAGAGCAACCCCGCCTTGTCGCGCTCGCCATAGCCGAGCCAGCAAATGCGCGCGGGAAGACCCTCGAAGTGCACCCGGTCGCCCGCGAGCTTGATCCAGCGTGCCAGCGATTCGTTTTCGGGAAAGAGCGTGAGGATCGCTTGATCCGTCTTATGGATGTCGCTGGCCTCACCACTGAGCGCGGCCCACCGGAAGGGCCCCTTACCCTCGGCGAACAGGGGACGAATGTAGGCCGGAACGAAGCCGGGAAAAGCGAACGCATTTGCATAGCCCGCCGCGAGCGCCTCGGTGCGGAGGTTGTTGCCGTAATCGAAAACTTCGGCTCCCTGCTGCTGAAATCCAACCATGCCCTCAACGTGAACTGCCATCGATTCGCGCGAGCGCTGAGCGAAGCCGGGATCCTTTCTTGCACTCTTCCAATCATCGAAGTTGACGCCAAGCGGAAGGTACGCCAGCGGGTCGTGTGCGCTGGTCTGGTCGGTGACGATGTCAATGGGGGCACCCATCGCGAGAAGCTCGGGAACTGCAGCGGCGGCATTGGCCAGCACACCAATCGAGAGTGGCTTCTTGGCGTCGCGTGCCGCTACCGCCAGTTCGACTGCGTGCGCAAGCGACTTGGCCTCAACATCGAGGTAGCCGTGATCAATGCGGCGAGTGATGCGACTCTGGTCAACATCGATACAGATCGCGACACCATCATTCATGGTTACGGCCAGCGGCTGAGCGCCGCCCATACCTCCGAGGCCAGCCGTGAGAGTAATGGTGCCGGCCAGTGTTCCGCCGAAACGTTTTGCCGCGACCGCAGCGAATGTTTCATAGGTGCCCTGCAGAATGCCCTGAGTGCCGATGTAAATCCACGAGCCCGCCGTCATTTGGCCGTACATGGTGAGACCGAGCTGTTCGAGTCGGCGGAATTCATCCCAGTTGGCCCAGTCGCCCACCAGGTTGGAGTTGGCCAGCAGCACCCGCGGCGCCCACTCATGGGTCTGCATGACGCCCACGGGCTTGCCGGACTGAACGAGCAGGGTCTCGTCATTCTTGAGGGTAGTCAGCGAGCGCACAATCGCGTGATAGCTCGGCCAGTCGCGGGCAGCCTTGCCCGTGCCGCCATAAACCACGAGATCTTCGGGATGTTCAGCAACCTCAGGGTCGAGGTTGTTTTGCAGCATGCGCAGGGCGCCCTCCTGCTGCCAGCCCAGAGTGTTGAGGGTGCTTCCGCGGTGTGCCCTAATCATGATTGCTCCTTGTGAAATTCGTTGACGGGTAAAAGTCGGTTGCTAGTGAAGTTCGGTGACGGTTCTGGCCGCGGCCAACAGGGCACCGGACTGAACGAGTTCGACGGCGGCGGCAATATCCGGTGCGAGGTAGCGGTCGGGGCCGACCCCGGGCACGCGCTCGCGAATTGCCGTGATGACGGCTTCAGAGACGGGTGACTGCCCCTCTCCCCGCATCTCAATCCCGCGAGCCGCCGTCAGAAGCTCGATCGCAACGACGCGCGAAAGTCCATCGACACTTCGACGCAGTTTCAGCCCAGCACTCCAGCCCATCGATACGTGGTCTTCTTGCATGGCACTGGTGGGAATGGAGTCGACGGATGCTGGAGCAGCCAGTCGCTTCAGCTCACTGACGATGCCCGCCTGCGTGTACTGCGCAATCATGTGCCCCGAGTCAACCCCGGGGTCACCGGCGAGGAACGCATTGAGCCCACCGTTGCGGTTGCTGTCAAGAAAGCGGTCGGTGCGGCGCTCGCTCATGCTGGCGACATCCGCACTGACAATGGCCAGAAAGTCGAGCGCATAGCCGACCGGTGCCCCATGGAAGTTGCCGTTCGATTCCAGCCGCCCATCGAGCGTGACGACCGGGTTGTCGATGGCGCTGGCCAGCTCGCGATTGGCCACCAGAATGGTGTGGTCAACGGTGTCGCGAGCGGCGCCGTGAACCTGGGGTGCACAGCGCAGTGAGTACGCATCCTGTACCCGGGTGAAACCGGTAGTGGTGTGGGCCGCGATCGCGCCAGATCCGCGCAGTACCGCGCGCATGTTGGCTGCCGAGTGTGCTTGCCCGGGATGTGGCCGAAGCTGCTGCAGGTCATCAGCGAACACGCGATCGGTGCCGGCTAGGCCCTCAACACTCATCGCGGCGGCGAGGTCGGCGGTGGTGAGCAGTGTCGAGAGGTCGGTGATTGCCAGCGACAGCATCCCGAGCATTCCGTCGGTGCCGTTGATGAGGGCGAGACCTTCTTTTTCGTGCAGCACCACCGGTTCAATGCCCGCTGCCCGTAATGCGGCGGATGCCGACATCAGTTCGCCGGCAACCCGCACGTCTCCTTCGCCCATGGCGGCCAGTGCGCAGTGGGCGAGCGGCGCGAGGTCGCCGGAACAGCCGAGGCTTCCGTATTCGCCGACGATCGGTGTGATGCCCGCATTGAGCAGTGCGGCATAGGTTTCGGCCACAACTGGTCGAACTCCGGTGCGCCCGGTTGCCATTGTGGAGAGGCGAAGCAACATGGTTGCGCGAACGACTTCGGCGTCCATTTCTGCGCCCGAACTCGCTGCGTGACTGCGCACGAGCGAGCGCTGAAGTTGCACACGCTGTTCGGGGGCGATGTGTTTGGTGGCGAGGGCGCCGAAACCGGTGGAGACTCCGTAGTGTGGTCGAACATCGTCGGCCAGTGCCTCGACAACGGCACGGGATGCTGAGATCGCTTCGTACGCTGCGGGGTCAAGGTGCACTGGCGCGCCATACCTCGCTACGGCAACGACGTCATGAATGCTTAGGGGGCCGACGCCGATGGTGACGTTTGCAGCTGGGTCAAAGTTCATGCTCCCAGTGAACGCTCTTCACTCTTCCCCCGCGAGGGGCTTTCGCGATATGGTGTCTGAAATACCAGACAGGAGCGGCGTGACTGAGATCCCGGCGGCCCGCAACACCATGGCGGTGCTTCGACACCTCGCCTCCCGGCCCGGACCCGTGCAGGCATCAAGCCTCGCGCGCGAGCTGACCCTTCCACGGTCATCCGTCTACCAACTGCTGGCGGTGATGATCGATGAAGGTTTTGTCGTGCACTACCCGGAGGATCGTACCTACGGTCTCAGTTCACTCGTCTCTGAGATTGGCTCCTCGGCTGTGCGCAACGAACGCCTGTCGCGGCTGGCCACCACCCTCATGCACAGCCTGGCAAGCCAAGCACCCATCCCGGTGGTGGCCCACCTTGCTGTGCTGAGCGGTGGCGAAGTCAGCTACGCGGCGCGCGTTCAAGGCTCCCGAGCACCGACGACAGTATCCGCCGTCGGAGTGCGATTGCCAGCACACCTCACCGCCACCGGGAGAGCAATGCTCGCCCAACTGACCGCGCCTCAAGTGCGCGCCATCTACCCCACACGAAGTTCGCTCACGCGTCGCCACTCCGCAGGCCCCCAAACACTCCCGGAGCTGAGCCAACTGCTCACCGCCACGCGAGAACGTGGGTGGGCGATGGAGATCGGTGACGTGACCACCGACTACGCCTCCGTGGGGGCGGCATCCTTTGATCGCAACGGTCACCCCTCGGCCGCTATTGGCCTCACCTTTAGGGCGGATGCCGTTGAGAATCTCTGGGATGAGCTCGGTGCCGCGACCGTCGCCGCCGCCCGCGCACTCACGGCCCGGCTCACCGGACGCACCAGCTAGTCAGCCCCGTTAACCGACAGAGGGCCGAGCCTTTCGGCTCGACCCTCTGTCGTAATGAGTGCTGGAGTTACGCCAGAACCTTGGTTACCTTACCGGCACCTACGGTGCGGCCACCCTCACGGATAGCGAAGCCGAGGCCCTCTTCCATGGCGATGGGCTGAATGAGCTCAACGGTCATGTCAGTGGTGTCGCCGGGCATAACCATCTCGGTGCCCTCGGGCAACGTGATGACGCCGGTGACGTCGGTGGTGCGGAAGTAGAACTGCGGACGGTAGTTCGCATAGAACGGGTTGTGACGCCCACCCTCATCCTTGGAAAGGATGTATGCGGTTCCCTCGAAGTTGGTGTGAGGAGTAACGGAACCAGGCTTAACAACAACCTGGCCACGCTCTACATCTTCACGCTTCGTTCCACGAAGCAGCAGACCACAGTTCTCGCCGGCCCACGCCTCGTCGAGCTGCTTGTGGAACATCTCGATACCAGTGACCGTGGTCTTCTGGGTCGGACGGATTCCCACAATCTCGATGTCGGAGTTGATGGCGAGAGTTCCACGCTCGGCGCGACCCGTAACAACGGTTCCACGACCGGTGATCGTGAAGACGTCTTCAACCGGCATCAAGAACGGCTTGTCCTTGTCGCGGATGGGGTCAGGAACGTTCTCGTCAACAGCAACCATGAGGTCAAGGATGGACTGGGTCCACTTCTCGTCGCCCTCAAGAGCCTTGAGTCCAGATACGCGAACAACAGGAACGTTGTCGCCATCGAAGCCCTGGCTGGAGAGGAGTTCGCGAACCTCGAGCTCAACGAGCTCAAGGATCTCTTCGTCGTCAACCATGTCGGACTTGTTGAGTGCTACGAGCAGGTAAGGAACACCAACCTGCTTCGCGAGCAGAACGTGCTCGCGAGTCTGAGCCATCGGTCCGTCGGTCGCAGCAACCACGAGGATTGCACCGTCCATCTGAGCTGCACCGGTGATCATGTTCTTGATGTAGTCGGCGTGGCCCGGAGCGTCTACGTGGGCGTAGTGGCGCTTGGGGGTCTCGTACTCAACGTGCGAGATGTTGATGGTAATACCGCGCTGACGCTCTTCCGGAGCCGAGTCAATCGACGAGAAGTCACGCTGCACGTTAGTCGACGAGGGGAACTTGTCTGCAAGTACCTTCGAGATGGCTGCGGTGAGTGTGGTCTTTCCGTGGTCAACGTGACCGATGGTTCCGATGTTTACGTGCGGCTTGGTCCGCTCGAACTTGGCCTTAGCCACTGTAGGTCCTCCTCAGGACTTAGTTGCTCCGCATCCGGCGACTTGTCACAGCCGAATGTTTCGCAAGTTGGTGTGTATCTATGTTAGTTGCGCGCTGGTAGTGCGGCGATTACTCGCCCTTGTTCTTTTGAATAATCTCATCAGCTACCGCACGGGGAACCTCAGAGTAACTGTCGAACGTCATCGAGTACACCGCGCGACCCGAGGTCTTCGACCTCAAGTCACCGACGTAGCCGAACATTTCCGACAGCGGTACGTGGGCGCGAACGACCTTAACGCCGGTCGCATCCTCCATGGACTGGATCTGCCCGCGGCGACTGTTGAGGTCACCAATGACATCTCCCATGTACTCCTCGGGAGTACGAACCTCGACCGCCATGAGCGGCTCGAGGAGAACGGGGTCGGCCTTGCGCGCGGCCTCTTTGAATGCCATCGTGCCCGCAATCTTGAACGCCATTTCTGACGAATCAACATCGTGAGCGGCACCATCGAGGATGATTCCCTTAACGCCAACCATGGGGAATCCTGCGAGAACTCCGACACCCATCGAAGCCTGAAAACCCTGGTCAATCGAGTTGATGTATTCGCGGGGAATACGCCCACCAGTGACCTTGTTCACGAATTCGTAAACCTTGTCGCCTTCGACTTCCATCGGCTCAAGCGAGATCTGCACCTTAGCGAATTGACCCGATCCACCCGTCTGCTTCTTGTGGGTGTAGTCGTGCTTCTCCACAACGCGACGAAGCGTTTCGCGGTACGCAACCTGCGGCTTACCGACGTTGGCTTCAACGTTGAATTCGCGCTTCATGCGGTCTACGAGGATGTCGAGGTGAAGTTCACCCATTCCCTTGATAACCGTCTGGCCAGTTTCCTGGTTCTGTTCGGTACGGAACGTGGGGTCTTCTTCGGCGAGCTTCTGGATAGCGATACCCAGCTTCTCTTGGTCGGCCTTCGTCTTCGGCTCGATCGCTACCTCGATCACGGGGTCGGGGAACGTCATCGACTCAAGTACGACCTGGTCGTTGAGGTCACACAGGGTGTCACCGGTTGTGGTGTCCTTGAGGCCGATGACGGCGTAGATGTGACCCGCGGTGACGCTGTCGACAGGAATTTCTTTGTTGGCGGCCATCTGGAAGATCTTGCCAATGCGCTCCTTCTTGCCCTTGGTCGAGTTAGCTACAGCCCCACCGGAGTCGAGTCGTCCCGAATACACGCGAATGTACGTGAGGCGACCAAAGAAGGGGTGAACGGCAACCTTGAAGGCGAGAGCCGCGAACGGCTCAGTCGACTCTGGCTTGCGGATGATGATCTTCTCTTCGTCGCGAGGCGAGTGTGCTTCCAGCGGAGGCACGTCGACAGGCGAGGGAAGGTAGTCAATAACGGCGTCAAGCATCGGCTGAACGCCGCGGTTCTTGAACGCTGAACCACACAGCACCGGGTAGATTTCGCTGTTCACGGTGAGCTTACGGATCGCAGCTTTGATCTCGGGAACGGTGATCTCTTCGCCGGCGAAATAGCGTTCCATGATGGCGTCATCGGTCTCAGCAACAACTTCGAGGAGGGCGGTGCGGTATTGAGCAGCCTTCTCCTTGAGGTCTTCTGGGATCTCTTCGATGGCGTACTTAGAGCCCATCTCGACGTCACCCTTGGAGTCTCCACGCCACGTCAGTGCACGCATTTCGACGAGGTCAACAACGCCCTCAAATGCGGACTCGAGCCCGATGGGCAGCTGAAGGACCAGCGGGCGTGCGCCGAGGCGTTTAACGATGGTGTCGACGGTGTAGTAAAAATCTGCACCCATCTTGTCCATCTTGTTGACGAAACAGATGCGGGGTACGTCGTACTTGTCGGCCTGACGCCATACAGTCTCCGACTGCGGCTCCACACCCTCTTTACCGTCGAACACGGCAACGGCACCGTCGAGAACGCGGAGCGAACGCTCCACCTCGACGGTGAAGTCAACGTGGCCGGGGGTGTCAATAATGTTGATCTGGTTTTTGTCCCAGAAACACGTCACAGCGGCAGAGGTGATCGTGATGCCACGCTCTTGCTCTTGCTCCATCCAGTCTGTGGTCGAAGCGCCGTCGTGAGTCTCACCGATCTTGTGGTTTACACCCGTGTAGTACAGGATGCGCTCTGTCGTGGTGGTCTTGCCAGCATCGATGTGAGCCATGATGCCAATGTTGCGGACCTTTTTTAGGTCCGTGAGCACGTCCTGTGCCACAGGTTCCTCCGAAAGTTTGTTGGTGAAGAACGAAACTCAGCAATGAGGCGAGTCAGACAGTGCCTGACTCGCCTCACAACGAGTAGCTACTACCAGCGGTAGTGTGCGAATGCCTTGTTGGATTCGGCCATCTTGTGGGTGTCTTCACGACGCTTTACAGCGGCGCCAAGTCCGTTCGATGCATCCAAGATTTCGTTGGTGAGACGCTCAGTCATCGTCTTTTCACGACGACCCTTGGCGTAGCTCGTGAGCCAACGCAGTGCAAGAGTGTTTGCACGGTGCGACTTGACCTCAACAGGAACCTGGTAGGTCGAGCCACCGACACGACGCGACTTGACCTCTAGGGTCGGGCGCACGTTGTCGAGTGCTTTCTTGAGCGTGACGACGGCGTCTTGGCCGGTCTTCTCGGTTACGCCGGCGAGTGCGCCGTAAACGATGCGCTCTGCGAGGCCCTTTTTGCCATCAAGAAGGATCTTGTTGACGAGCTGGCTGACAATGGGTGCGCCGTAAACCGGATCCGCGACTACGGGACGCTTGGGTGCTGGTCCTTTACGAGGCATTACTTCTTATCCTTCTTCGCGCCGTAGCGGCTACGCGCCTGCTTACGGTTCTTAACGGCCTGAGTGTCGAGCGCTCCGCGAACGATCTTGTAGCGGACACCAGGAAGGTCTTTAACACGTCCGCCACGGATGAGCACCATCGAGTGCTCTTGAAGGTTGTGGCCTTCTCCGGGAATGTATGCGGTGACCTCGGTACCGTTGGAAAGCTTGACACGAGCGACCTTGCGAAGCGCCGAGTTTGGCTTCTTTGGGGTGGTCGTATAAACACGCGTGCAAACGCCGCGCTGCTGCGGGTTGGACTTAAGGGCGGGGGCCTTGGTCTTGACGACCTTTGGCGTGCGTCCCTTACGCACCAACTGCTGAATGGTGGGCACTCAATAACTCCTTGTTTTTGCTGCACGGTGACAGCGTCGTGATGGTTAGCATTCATCTAGACCCACGCTCCACCAGAATTGTTCGGATGGTTTGTGGATATGCCGTGGGGGCCAGCCGGAAGGTTGAACCCTGTGGTGTGGAGTGACTGGCACGTGAGCTCCGCACAGCGGTTTGTGCCAGCGGCAACAATTCACGCGCACGACAAAGCGCACACATCAGAAATAATAACCCCCCGGAGCGGCCGGGGTCAAATGGTCACAGCGCACACGCAGTAAGGAAATACGCCGAGAGGCTCGGCAATCGTGACTAGTGTCGGTCAGCAGATTTCGCTGCGAGCTCAGCTTCCCACTTGGCGCGCGATTCCCGGTTGCGATCGGTAACCTTGCGCCCGCGCTTGGCGACTAGAGCGCCCGTCCACAGCGAGACTTCACGGGCGATCAAACCACCGGCAATTACCCGCGGATCAATGAGCGCCAGAGTGAACAGCAACTGTGCCTGCTCTGGGGTGCTCTGGATGACGCCATTGATGAGCAGGAGCACACCGATGGTGCCGAAGTAGACAATGAGGCCGACAATGAGGCTGGCGAATACGTGTGCGGCCCATCCTGCCCGGTTGACAATCAGCGCGATCACGATCGCGCCCAGGAGGAAGAAGAGGATCGGCACAGAGAACGTGGGAGCCTGCACGAACGCGAGATCGACACGACCGGACTGTGCAGCGTTGAAGATCACCACCGCAATCGCAAAGATGATCGCAAAGACGAGGGTGGCGGCTAGGGCGATGAACACACCAAAACCACGGTTGCCCGAGACCTTTGGTGGCGTGGGTGCCGTCAGATACACCACCCGAGGCTCACCGGATTCGGTGGTGGTAGTAGCGTCGGTGTCAGGCTCGGTCTCAGCGACGATCGCGGGTTCGTACTCGACGACCGGTTCGGCTGTGACCGGAGGCGTTGCCGCCGCCGATGGCTCCACTAGCGGCGCGGAGGTGGTGGGAGTGCTGGAGGTGCCCACGTCGGTGGGCGTCTCGTCGACGACTACGGCATCCTCGATGTTGTCGTGATTCTTAGCGGAGCTATTACGGTCTACAGATGGATCGGTCATGACTGATTTCTCCTTTACCGGCAACTGAAGGTGACAGTCTACCGAGCTACCGAAACTCTAGCGCAAGCGTTACCTTCTATTCTTGCTCCGCGGGCTCTTCCGTTGTCGGGGTGACACCCGAGGGCGGGAGCGCAAAGACTGTGCCGCTGATCACCGCAGAGAAGCCTTCCGGATTCTGTGTGACCGCGAGACCGTCAGCAAGATAGAGGCGCGGGCCGGTCTGAAGTGAGCCAGCAAACGCCATTACCTCGGCGTAGCCGCCGGTCACGACGATCTGAATGGGCGTCTGGTAGAAGGTGGGGCCGGTGGGGGCGGGCGGGGCAGCCGCATCCGTTCCTTCCGCGGCCGCGTCGTCTTCAGCTGGCGGCGCGGTATTGGGGTCAACGGGGGCCACTGGGGCGACGAATACTTCCGCATCTCCCACGGTGACACTCACGAGCGTCACATTATTGGCTGCGCTGTAGGTATTGAGCTGACGGAGCAGGGTCGGGATGCCGAAGTCTTCGGGTATTGAGGTGCGAAGGGCTGCGACCTGGGCCGTGAGCTCGTCAATATTCTCGAACTTCTCTTTGAGCGCGGCGACACGAATCTCGTTGATGTCGTTGAGCGCTTCAACGTTCTCGCGATCGTCGTCGGCCTGAGCCGCTTGGTCGAGAAGCGGCGAAATTCCTTGCAGCCATCCAAGAGCCGGAATAGCAACCATGAGGATCACCAGTGCGATGGTGATTATGCGGTTCATTCGGTCTCCTCCGGCTCAAAGCGCAGTGCGAGCGCTGCTTCGTTGACTAAAAGATCAACCTCGACGGTGTAGCGACCTGTTTCTGGCACCAACACCACGTTTCCGGGTGTCGCGTCGACAAACCCGGGGAGGGTCTTCATTGCGTCGAGCCAGTCAGAAACTGATGCTTGTGGGCTATCAACGGTGAGCCCGATGACAGCGATGTGATCGGTCAGCAGTGGAACCGTTGTTGACACATCGTCGGGTTCTACGAGGCTTGCATCGATCGCGGTGATTGATGTTCCTGCGGGCAGCGTTCCCGAAACGAGTTGGAGGTACGGTGACCATTGGATCTCGCCTGCGGCCGCGAGCTGCTGGGCTGTTTCTAAGTCTCGCTGTTGCGTTTCGAGGGTGGTCACTGAGGCGTATTTTTGTTGTTCGACTCGAATGAGGCCGGTGCGCGCCTCTTCAGATTCCAACTGAATGGTTGCGTTCGTGAGGGCTAATAGTGCGGCACCCGCGCCAAGGATAACTGTGACTGTGATCGCGATGACGCCGAGAATGAGGTTGCTGCGGAGGCGTCGTGATTTGGCGTCGGTCTCGAACGTTGGAGGCAGCAATCGAACGGAGGGAATCCCGCCGAGCACGAGCCCCAGTGTTTTCGCCTTCGACTGTGTCTTCGACTGCGCCGCGCGTTTGGTACCGGTGCCTGCGTCGGCGTCGGCGTCTTTATTCTTGCTCATGCTTGACCCCCCAGGGCGAGTCCGACGGCCACGATGGGTGATGCGTCGGCTCCGAACGATCCGATCGACTTTTCGGCGGATTTGCGAAGGTTGAGTGCGGCAAGCACGTTGGGTGTTGCTACCGGCAGTCGCGTGTATTCGGCGAGGGCGTCATGAAAGCCCCGCAGGCGCGATGCGCCACCTGAGATTGCCAGCCTGCTGACGATGATTGACGGTTGCACGGTTGCGAAATAGTTGAGCGTGTCACGGATGCTCACAATGAGCTGCCCGGTGGCTTCATAGATGGCGGCGGAGGCGAGACGTTCTTCGGCGGTTGAGGCGGCGGCAAGGCCCAATCCGCGTTTGACTCGCTCGGCCGCATCACGATCAATTGCGGTCTTTGACGCGAGGGTGTTGGTGACTTCGTCGCCGCCAATGGGGATGATTCGCACAAAGCTCGGCACCCCGGCGGTGGCAACTACCACGGTGGTGGTCGATGCGCCGACGTCAACAAGGGCGACGGTTTCGTTGCCGGTCTGGTTCCAGAAGTTCACTCGCGAGAGCGCGAACGCGTTGAGGTCAACATTGACCGGTTTGAGGCCTGAGAGTCGGGCCGCTGTCATGTTTTTTGCGACCGTGGTTTCGAGTACGGCAACAAGGAGGCCGCTGACGGTGTTATCTTCGCCGTCGCTTATCGGGTAGAAGTCGAGCACTGCATCTTTGGCGGGAAACGGCAAAACTTCTTGCACGTGAAGGGGCAGCATTTCTCGGATCAGCTTGAGCGGTGCTTTGGGCACGGTGACGTCGCGCGCAATAACTCGAGAGCCCCCCACCCCCATAACGACCTGCTTCGATCCGAAGCCTCCAACCGACCAGAGCTTCTTGAGGGCGGTGGCGACGAGTTCGGGCGCAATAACTTCACCCTTGATTACGGCGCCGGCGGGGAGGGGCACTTCGGCGTAGCGCATCAGCGTTGGTCGTGCGTTGGACGGACCGCTGACTTCTGCACCGCGGATGCCGGTGGCGCCGATATCTACACCGACGATAGTGCTAGCCATCTATTTTCCCCTTTGTTTTTGCCTTGACTAGATCGCCGTGAGCCCGAATAGACCCAGGTAACTCGCCCAGATATTTTGCCCGGCGGAAAGCCCGACCCAGGCACCTGCGAGCATCCATGGCCCAAATGGTATCCCGCTTTTGCGGGTTGCACGGCGGGTGGCGATAAGGATGATCGAAAATATTCCACCGAGAATGAATGCCCCGAATGACCCCACCGCGAGCGCACTCCAGCTGCTGTAGCCGAGGTAGAGCCCGAGTAGGCCGGCGAGCTTGACGTCGCCGAGGCCCATCCCCCCGGGGTAGGCGAGTGCCATCAGGTAGTACGCGGCGGCAAGCGCGACCATTCCCGCGAGTGCCCGCAGTGCCGCTTCGCCATCACCAGACAGGAGGCTGGCTCCGCCGAGTAGGACGATCGCGACGATGTAGCTGGGCAGAACGATCGCGTTGGGCAGGCGGTGCACGTCGATGTCGATTAGTGTCAGGGCGACAGTGACGGCGGCCAGATAGAGGGATGCAATAGTGGCGAGGATGGCCGCCACTGTGGCCGGTGCGCTGACGGCAGCGAAGACTGCGGGCAGGGTGAGCCATGAGACTGCGAAGAAGAAGAGTCCGGTGCCAAGCTCGACTGCCGGATAGCGCCGCGAGATTGGCATGCTGCAGTGTCGGCAGCGGCCGCGCAGCAGTAACCAGGAGAGCACGGGAATGTTGTCTTGCGGGCGGATTTCTGCCGAGCATCCGGGGCACGAACTGGGTGGCGACACCACAGAGCGGCCGAGCGGCACCCGGTAGATGAGTACGTTGAGAAATGAACCGATCAGAAGCCCAAACACGCCCAGCGCGATGGCAACTGCACTCACTCACTCACCTCGCGGAACCCACCAAAATCGGAATCGACATATACCGGTGGAGCATTCCATTTTTGTTCAAGCGAACCGTTGCAGGCGGCTACCCGAATCTTGGAGTACTGGCTGGCGTGAAGACTGGAGGGGTCTGTCACAAGGCAGCGCCCCAGGTAATCGAGAAAGACATAGCTGCTGACATAGTCGCCGGTGTTATAGACACGCTCCCATTTCTGTCGCGCTGATTCGTCGCATCGGCCGAAGGTGGTGTCGGCGCCCGCGCCAGAGATCGGAGCTTGGAAACAATATTCACCGCTGGGGTTGTTGTCGTTGAGGAAGATGCGAATTTCTTGGTTGGCGAGACTGGCCTGACCCGCGGCCGGTTCGTCATAGAACCACTTGTGGTTCCATTTGATGCTCTGGTTCGCCGCGCCTGCTGCCTGCTTACACGGGTAGGAGATCATATAGGCCTTGGTGATGCTCTCATCGGTTACGTCAAGGCAGCGGCCGAATTCTTTATAATTGACGACCTGATTGGTTGCTTTGCTGGCAGCGCCGGCACCAACCTGGGGTGTTGCATCGAACCGTGCCCCACAGCTGTCCTTCTGCACTTGCACTCGCCCACTGGCATAGTTGGGGCTAGGGCCAGCACTAAGGCAATAGTTGCTCAGCCCCCCGGTGATATTCGCTCTTTGACCCTGCCAACTGTTTGTCCAACTCCACAGTTGATTCCAGCGGCTGGGGTCGTTTCCCGGGGCGCACGGCTGAAGGGTGGCGTTCTGAGTTCCTTGCCCATCTACCGCCGGCCCGGTGATGCACAAACCGAGAGCACCGTTGCGTGTGGTGCTTGCGAGCTGGAGACGGTAGTCGGTGGAATAAATCCAGAGTTCTCTATCGGGGTCAGTACATGATCCCGCGGCTTTATACCGAATTGTTGAACCGGCGGTGGCCGACATTGCCTGGAGACAGTGACTGCGACCCGCCGTGTACATCAAACCACCGGCGATGTTTGCGTTATTCACTTTGAACTTGTAGATCGCCGACAAGCTTCGGTTGCCGACCGTCGCGTCCTGGCCTGGGAGAGTCACGCCGACGCCGGTGGAGCGGATGAAGGCGAACCGTGGGCGAATGCTGGAGTCGGCGACGTCCATGACGGGGCCGGCGCCATTGACGCACGAGTGACCATCATTATTGTCCCGCCACGTTGTTCCCTTACCGGTGGGGTCTGTGGTGAAGTACTGCACGGCAACGGCGTAGGACGTGCCCGAGGCGATGCCATCGACACTGCCGGTCATGGTGCACGGAAGCTTTTCTATGTCGCCGACAACCTCATCCACGGGACTTGTATCGTCTGCGGCGGTGCGCATCACGCCAAGGGCTGCTTGCAGCCCCGCCTGAGCGGAGTAAATCGTTTTAGTGCTCTTTTGGGCGGTGAAGCCGGGTGCCGACTGTGACAGTGTGACGCTGAGGAGCACCACTGAGAGCCCGGCAATGATGACCATGAAGAAGATGGCGGTGAGCATTGCCACCCCGCTCTCGGCAGCACCATTGGTGCGGGTTCGATCGCGCAGTGCGGTGAAAAGTTTGGCTAGACGGATCATGCTCTGCTCCCTGCTCGTACGCAGACCGGGGTGTCGCTGACTTGGTCAGCGTTGAAGTCGGCGTTGCTTTCGGAACGAATCGAACTGTTGCGGGCGACGAAGGAGCTCGTGAACTCGACTCCCTCATCCCGGGCTTCATTGCCGGCATGGAGTTTCACGTCAAGTTGTTGAAGTGCTGAGCCGGTGGTCCCGGCGGGCATCAGGCGGAAGGGGTAAGGGTCTGATGCCGTCTGGTCATCAATGACATTGCTGATACGAAGCACCCACGGGGTTGCGGTCGAGCTGGGAGTGTCGTTCCAGGACCGCGAACTAATGGTCGACGCTGTCGGGTCAAACTTCCACTGGGTGCACAGGGGAATGACTTGCGACACCGTGCTCTCCGCCGGGGTTCGAAATTCTACATAACGGTTGCCTGATACCCCGGCGCCGGGATAGTTGATGGCGTCGGAGTAGCGGACTTGACGGTCAAGAGCCCCAAACATGGTGATGGCCGAATTGGTGGACTGGCCAACAAGTTGAGTGCGGGTTGCTCCGTGCGACAGAACCACCACCGTGGAAACCATCATTGCCATGAACAGCGTAAAGACGCCGACGGAGACGATGAGCTCGGTTAGGGTGAAACCGCTGTCGTCTGGGTCCTCCGATTCGGTGCTGTGCTCAACCATTGACTTTCCATTTCAAGTCTTGGTGCACATCGAGCAGGGTGCTGGTTTGGTAGGTGCACGCAGTGACGGCGCACTCCCCGCCCGCAGTCCAACTGACCACCACAACTACGCGAATGAGCTTGCTGTAGCCGGCCGGCTCGGTCACTGGCGGAGTGGCCTCGCCGGTGAGGCGCGCACAGTCTCCCCCGGCATTGGGCTGGTAGCAGGCGCCGATCAGTGTTCGCACACGGTATTCGGTGCCGTTGAGAGTCGGCGGCGGCGTCGGGTCGTTTGTCGGGTTCGCCGTATCAATCGGAATATCTGGTGCCGAAACGGGAAGCACGGAAGAGTCCCAGACAGGGTAGGTCGAGTCGGTTCCCGGAAATCCGGCAAGTGAAGTCCACGCGGCCACCACTGCCGCCTCAGCGCGCCCGTCGTAGATGCGACTCTCGCCGCTGTCGGGGTTAAAGCTGAGAGTGTGCGCGGTCACCGTCTCCATAGCGTTGCTGGCAAGAGCGATCGCAACCTGGCTGCGCTGCTGGGTAGTAATGGAAGCGATGCTCGTGATCGTGAGGGAGATAGCGGCCGTCGCAATGATGCCGATGAGGCTGATGGCGACAACCACCTCGATGAGGGTCATACCGCGGTCGGTGTCGCGATCGCTCGACACAAGGCGGTTAAGGTGCTTCACCGCGGTCCCCTCCGGCTTCCTCGGATGCTATCTAAACAGTTGGGTCGGATAGTACGAATGCGGGACCCGAGTTATCGAGCCCCGCATCCGACGGGTGCGAACCCGTTTTACGAAGTTGCTACGGGGTCACAATAGCCGCGCCGGTGTCCGACCAATCTTGGAGCCCCCCACCATCGCTGTCGTACGTCTGGAATCCAGGCGATACGTTGCCGTTGCTTCCTTCGATGATGTAGTCGTTAGCGTTTGCGGTCACCTTAATTTGGTTGCCGTCCGTAATTTGAATATTCGCAGCGCTCTGATCAAATGACGCGTACGAACCATTGTTGTTTGTGCCGTACGTCTCTACGACGATTGCTGCGTTTTTGAGGTCGTTGGCTACGGATGCCTTCCATGCGCTGGTGCGCTGGTTCAGGAATACGGGAATCGCGATTGCCGCGAGAATTCCGATGATGATGATGACGACGAGCAGCTCAATGAGCGTGAAGCCCTTCTGGTCGTCTTTGCTGCCGTTGCGGTGGTGCGAAACCAACGCCTTGTTGAGTCGAACGAGCATGAGAATGTCCTGTCTGATTGTTGTGAGTGCTATCAGGCTGCCCCGGTGAACTGCCCCCGCCTCTATAGTGTCGGGTTGCGATCAGCCGCGTAATCCCACAAACAGGGCACGTGGACAGCGGCTGTGACCCCTGAACGGGGTGGGCTCGCCTACTGAATCTGCTGCGTAATCGTGAAAATGGGCATATAGAGCGCCACAATCATTCCGCCAATGATCGTGCCGATGACGGCAATCATGAGCGGCTCGATCAGCGACGTCAACGCTTCCGCCGTGGCCTGCACCTCTTCGTCATAGAAATCAGCAACCTTCGTGAGCATCACCTCCAGCGCACCGGAGTCCTCCCCCACCGCAATCATCTGCACCACCATTGACGGGAACACCGGTTCCGTGGCCAATGGCGCCGCAATCGAATTGCCGAGCCGCACAGAGTCCTGAACCTTCACCAAAGCCTGCTCAATAACCCAGTTACCCGAAGTCTCACCCACAATGCTCAGCGACTGCAGAATGGGCACACCCGCACCGATCATCGCCGAGAAGTTGCGGCTAAATCGTGCAATGGCAACCTTCGTGAAGAGCTGACCAAAGACAGGCGCTTTCAACTTGAAAGGATCAACAACGCGGCGCACCGCATCCGTGTGCTTATTTGCCCGCCACCACACGCTGAACGCGATCGTGCCGACCAGAACGACTGGAATGATCCAGATCATATTGGCCGACATGATGACCAAAAATTGAGTTGGCGCCGGCAGTTTGCCGCCCAAGCTGTCGAACATGTCCTCGAAGATAGGCACAATGAACACCAGCATGACAATCACCGCGGCAACCGCCATCAAGAGAACTGCGATCGGGTATGTCATCGCCGACTTAATCGTCGCCCGCAGTTTCACATCCGACTCAAGGCTATCTGCCACCGAAACGAGCGCACCATCGAGAAACCCGCCCGCTTCACCCGCCCGAACCAGATAGATCATCAAACGAGGGAAAATGAGCGGGTGCTTACCCAGGCTCTCGGAAAACGACGACCCACGCTCAACATCCGAACGCACCAGGCCCAATGTTTCGGCAAGCTTCTTGTTCTCCGTCTGACCCTCAAGAATTGTCAAAGTCTTCATCAACGAAAGACCCGCCGCAATCATGGTGGCCATCTGGCGGCTCATAATCGCCAAATCCTTCAGGCCAACATTCTTAGTCGTCAACCCCGGGATATTAATTTCGCGGTTCAACCCTGTAGAGGCGGCAGACTCTTCGATCGAAATCGGAGACAACCCCATCGTGCGCAGCCGCGTCATCGCGGTCGGCTGATTCGCCGCCTCAACCTTTCCCTTAACCAACTTTCCCGCCGAATTGCGCGAAGTATAAGCAAAAGTTTTGACGTCAGCCATTAGTTGCTCCCCATCCGTGTCGAATCCTGAGAAATGGAACTATCCCGGCGAATGAGCTGAGTTAACTCATCACGGTTCTGAGCCTTCTCCATCGCATCCTGCCGCTCAATCTTTCCCGCATTCACCAGATCGGCCAGATGCTGATCCATCGTGTGCATCCCCAACTCGCGACCAGCCTGCATCGCCGACGGCACCTGGTAGGTCTTGCCCTCGCGAATAAGGTTTCCGATAGCGGGAGTAGCAACCATCACCTCAGTGGCCACACACCGGCCCTTGCCATCAGCACTCTTCACCAGCGTCTGACAAACAACACCCTGCAGGGTGGCGGCCAACTGCGCCCGCACCTGACCCTGCTGGTGCGGCGGGAACACATCGATAACCCGGTCAATGGTTTGCGCGGCAGACTGCGTGTGCAGCGTCGCAAACACCAGATGCCCGGTCTCTGCCGCCGTGAGCGCCACCGAAATTGTTTCCAAATCTCGAAGCTCACCGATCAGGATGACATCCGGGTCCTGACGCAGCACATGCTTCAGGGCCGAAGCGAACGAGTGGGTGTCGTTGCCGACCTCGCGCTGGTTGATGAGCGAGCGCTTGTTTTCGTGCAAGAACTCAATCGGATCCTCCACCGTCACAATGTGGTCGGCACGCTCCTGATTGACCAGGTCGATCACCGACGCCAGAGTCGTGGACTTACCCGAACCCGTTGGGCCCGTGACCAGCACAAGACCACGCGAAAGGCGAGCAAAGCGGGCGATCGTATCCGGAACACCCAACTCACTCAGCGGCTTAATATCGGTCGGGATGAGACGGAAAGCCGCACCCATGAAACCGCGCTGCTGGTAGATGTTCACCCGAAAACGGGCATCATCCGACAACGTGTACGCAAAATCGAGCTCAAGCTCTTTCTCAAAGATTTCCCGCTGCTCACCAGTCATGATGCTGTGCAGCGCCGTGCGGGTCTTGTCGCCATCCCACGGAGCAATCCCCGGAAGCGGAGACAGGGAACCGTGCAACCGGATAGACGGAGTCGCATCAACCGTGACATGCAAATCAGAACCGCCGACCGACACAACATGGTCGAGAGCCGCCAGCAGATCGCTATCGCCAGAAAGATCAGAAAAAACCCGAGGCTCAGCCGGAGCGGCATCGGCGCCGCCAGCAGACTCCGCCGCCGCACGCGCCGCACGCTCAGCAAACGACGGCCGCGCCCGCGGAGGATCAGCGGTGAACAGCGGCGACGGTTCCGCTGACGCCCGCTGGGGCGGTGCTTGCTGGGTTGGTGCCTGCTGGGTCGGTGGGGACTGCGGTGCTGGTGCCGTCTCGGGAACGGGATCGGGCTCCGGCGGTGGGTCCAGGAACTTGCCCCAGTCTGGCCCCGGCGATGCCACCGGCGGCGCCGTCGGGAAATCCATCGGCGCTGGAGGTGTCTGGGCCGAACCCGGAGCGGCCATAGTCGGCGGCGGTGATGCCGGTGGCGCAGCCGTCGGGGGCGGCGCGGTGGGAGTTGAGCCGCCCGCCGATGCAGCGGTCGGCGGTGGTGCAGCAGCGAAACCTGCCGTGTCGCGTCGTTGTGATCGGCGCGACGTCTCCTCAAAGGGAGCAAACAGCCCAGAGCCCTCCGCGTCACCAGCCGGAGCCGTTGTGGGCGGCGGCATAGTCGGGGCAGCCGACGGCGGAACCAGAGGCGGTGGCGAGAAATTCACTCCGGGCGACTCGGACGAGAAACCCGGCGACGGTGACGGCGGCACATCTGAATCCAGATCGTAGACGCCTGAATCTGCGTGCCCCGGTTGATCCTGGCTCATATTTTCCCCCATAGTCTCAAGCGCAATCGTGTCGAGCGCAGCATCACGCAACAACCCGAAGAACTTCTTCGATCGACGTGAAACCAAGCTGAACCTTCATCCAGCCATCCTGTCGGAGCGTCAACATTCCCTGCGAAATCGCGACCTTCGAAATTTCGGCGCTCGAAGCGCGCTGAACCGCCAAACGCTCAATCTCCTCCGAGACCAACATGACCTCGTGCACCGCAACCCGACCGCGGTAACCAGTGCCCGAACACGACGAGCATCCCACCGGACGGTGCAGAGTGGGCAAAGCGTGACGCTCAGGATCAAAGCCAACCCGCAAACTGAGCATCTGGCCAACCTCGGCGGTGAACGTCTCCTTGCACCGCTCGCAGAGCCTGCGCGCAAGACGCTGAGCCACAACACAGTCGATTGCTGACCCCACCAAAAAGGGCTCAATATCCATCTCGATCAGACGGGTAATAGCACTGGGGGCATCGTTAGTGTGCAGGGTAGAGAGCACGAGGTGGCCCGTGAGCGACGCTTCGATAGCGATCTGCGCCGTCTCGTGGTCACGGATCTCACCGATCAGCACCACATCCGGGTCGGAACGCAAGATAGAGCGCAGAGCACTAGCAAACGTGAGACCAGCTTTGGGATTCACCTGCACCTGGTTGATTCCCGCCATGCGGTACTCCACCGGGTCTTCAACCGTGATCACATTCAGTTCGGGCTTCGCAACCGTGTGAAGAGTCGAATACAGTGTCGTCGACTTTCCCGAACCCGTCGGGCCCGTGACCAAGATCATGCCGTACGGCTTGGTGTATGCCGAACGGTAGGCATCAAAGTTTCGTTGCAAAAGATTCAGATCATTGAGGCTCATCGACGAACTCGAACTATCAAGAATTCGCATAACAACTTTTTCGCCCCACACCGTCGGCAGCGTCGCCACCCGCAAGTCGATTTTGCGCCCAGAATGGATGACCGAGAGCCGACCATCCTGAGGCTTACGACGCTCAGAAATATCGATGTCGCTCATGATCTTGAGTCGAGAAATGACACCGTTCTGAATTTGTCGCGGCGCCTTCTGCATCTGGTGAAGCACGCCGTCGATGCGGTACCGAACATTCATACCGTCCTCAGCCGGCTCAATGTGGATATCTGATGCGCGGTCCTGGATAGCCTGACTGATGAGAAGGTTCACGAACCGCACAATGGGCGCGTCATCTTCTGCTGCCTCTTGAGCCGGAACAATATCATTTCCCGGGGTCGAAGTCTCCTCTTTGAGCACCGAGCTGAGCTCGCTCAACTCGCCATCGGAGCGGATGACGCGGTTGATTGCATTTCGCAGATCTTGGCGCTCGGCGACAACCGGGCTGATGTGCATCTTCGTCGCCGCCCGCAGGTCATCAAGAGTGACAACGTCGCCGGGGTTAGCCACGGCGACCGTCAGCAGATCGCCAGAAATAGAAATCGGAAGAACCTCGCAGCGCCGACAGAGAGCCGCCGGCACAAGGGCAACCGCCGCCCGATCGATCGGGTAATCCTGCAGCTCAACAAACGGGAGCTCTGCCTGGGCAGCACGAGCGGAAGCGATCTGGCCGTACGTGATCGTGCCCTCTTCTACGAGAGTGAGAAGCTTTGGCTCATCTTCAAGCGGCATCCCGCTGAAAGTATCAAGGGTCTCGATCGGGATAAGCCCGCGAATAATAAGGATTTCAGTTAACGTTGCCACGATCCGTGCCTCCCCGCTCGATCACGATGCTTCTGTTAACACGAGCGGTCCGAGACACGCAGCATCAGAATCTAACGGTAGCCGTCACGGACAGACTCTAGTAGTCCCGCAATAAGGGGGCACCCGCCCGCCGGGAAAGAGCGCTCAAGAATGCAACAGGCTGTCACTAATCCCAGTCACCGTGCGTGACAGCGCTGATGACCAGATCCGCGTTCAGCTCCACATAGACAGCCAATCTGGGCAGCACGCACTCAGTCACCACGTCAATGAGATCCCGCGTGTGATCAGCTGCCGCCGCCGCTACCGTCGACCTAGCGTCGTCGACACAGTGCGAACACGGTGCCCGAGTGTGATTTCCCTGAATGGAACCGTGCTGATCTTCGTGCAGTGAAATCGCCAAGTGCCGTGTCGCCTGCTCGAGGGTGTCAACGAGGCAGTGCACTAGTTCGTGCGGCCACTGCCCGAGGCGGTCGAAGGCGGCGAAATCGGATGCTCGACACTCTATGCACCCCTCAGCGGTGCCACCCGAGGGCCCAGACCACTCGGCTACAGAGCGATACCAGCGCTGGAGGGAGCATCCGATGAGATCAGAAACGGCGTGATTGTTCACAAACCCTCCACCCCGTGATCGATATGACCTAATTGATGCTCGCACCATGCCGGTCTGGGCGGCAGTCGTTACTATGAATGACACCCGTTTGGGGGGCAGACGCGCTGTTCCGGTACGGTAGTCATACATCAGGGGAATCTCTGACGCAAACGCTTGCACCCTGATCCGAGCGGGGACACGATTGACCAATCACGACAACGACCTGCGCATCTATCGCGTGGCCCATGTTGATGACCACGAGACGGTGCAGCTGGGCTTCGCAGCACTGCTCTCGCAGTGTGCAGACATCGCTATCGTGGCCTCAGTGGCGAGCGTTCGTGAGCTAAACGAATTGACAGGCGCGAGCGAACTGAGCGATGCGAGCAATTTGGCCAACCAGCTCGATCTTGTTGTTCTCGATGTTCGACTCTCAGACGGCAGCACCATCGCTGAGAACGTGCTGGCCCTGCGCGAACAGGGAATCAATGTGCTCGTCTTCACCAGCGCTGACAACGCGGCTGAAGTGCGCGCCGCCTCCCGCACCGGCGTGCTGGGAATCGTGCGCAAATCTGAACCCCGCGACGTCATCATCGACGCCGTACGAGAGGCCGCACGGGGCAACCCGGTCGCGACAACTGACTGGGCCGCAGCGCTCGACTCCGACCCCGAGCTGGCGGCCGCAGGCCTGAGCCCGAAAGAACAAGAAGTTCTCGCCCACTATGCCTCCGGCGATAAATCGATCGCGGTCGCTCACCGGGTCGGGCTCTCGTCGAGCACCGTCGCCGAGTACGTTCGCCGAATCCGCTACAAATACGCGATGGTGGGCCGGCCTGCACACACCAAAGTCGACCTCTATAAGCGCGCCGTTGAAGACGGCATCCTTCCCCCACCCTGATGATGAGCGACCCTGCCGCCCAGGTTACCGATGGGCAGAAGTACTTTCGCGCCGAACTCGAGGCGGAGCTTGAGGCGGAGCTGCCCCACTAACGACGAAGGGCCCCTCGTCGCAGTGACGAGGGGCCCTTCGGTGGTATCACCCGAGGGTGACGCCGAGACTACCTAGTTGTAGGTTCCCGGTGTTGAGTCGTTTGAACTGAAACTGTCGAAGTCGACAAAGCTCAAGTCGCTCTCGCTGAGGTTGGCATCATCAGCGAAGATGCGGTTGGGGTAACGTTCGGCTTTCGCCTCTTCCGTTGCCTCGACCGACACATCGCGGTAGCGAGCCAATCCCGTACCAGCCGGGATGAGCTTACCGATGATGACGTTCTCCTTGAGCCCCATGAGCGGGTCAGACTTGCCTTCCATGGCCGCCTGCGTAAGAACGCGGGTGGTCTCCTGGAACGACGCGGCTGACAGCCACGACTCGGTTGCCAGTGACGCCTTGGTGATACCCAAGATTTCCTGACGAGCGGATGCCGTTGCCTTGCCCTCGGTAAGCACCGACCGGTTGAGGTCGTTGTACTTGGAGCGGTCAACGAGCTCACCCGGGAGCAGACCGGTGTCACCGTGGTCAACAACAGTCACCTTGCGGAGCATCTGACGAACGATGACCTCAATGTGCTTGTCGTGAATCGGGACACCCTGCGAGCGGTAGACACCCTGAACACCATCGACGAGGTGCTGCTGAACGGCACGGACACCGCGAACACGAAGAACTTCCTTCGGGTCAACGTTTCCGACATGCAGCTGCTTGCCGAGTTCAACATGCTCGCCATCCTCAATGAGGAGGGTCGCACGACGAAGGATCGGGTAAGCGATGGGCTCGTCACCATTGTCTGGGGTGAGGATCAGCTTCCGACTGCGATCGGTGTCTTCGATCGTGACACGACCCGCTGCTTCGGCGATGGGGCTTGCACCCTTGGGGGTACGAGCTTCGAAGAGTTCCGTCACGCGGGGAAGACCCTGCGTAATGTCATCTGCCGAAGCAACACCACCGGTGTGGAAGGTACGCATGGTCAGCTGGGTACCGGGCTCACCGATCGACTGGGCGGCAATGATTCCGACAGCCTCGCCGATGTCAACGAGCAGTCCCGTTGCCAGTGAGCGGCCGTAACACACCGCACACACGCCGACAGCAGACTCGCACGTCAGAACCGAACGAACCTTGATGCTGTGAACGCCAGCCGTGATCAGCTTCTCGAGCAGAACGTCTCCGACATCAGCACCAGCCGAGGCCATAACGGTGCCCTTATTGTTGGTGGCATCGGCGGCGAGACTGCGCGCATAGACCGAGTTCTCAACGTTGTCGTCGAGAATCCACTTGCCATCCGCGTTTTGGGCTGCGATTGGCATGTCGAGGCCCTTGCCGGTGCCACAGTTGTCTTCACGAATGATGACATCCTGCGACACGTCAACGAGTCGACGCGTGAGGTACCCGGAGTCTGCCGTGCGCAGCGCGGTGTCAGCCAACCCCTTACGAGCACCGTGAGTCGAGATGAAGTACTCGGCTACGGTCAGGCCCTCCTTGTAGGAGTGGACGATCGGGCGAGGGATGATCTCACCCTTCGGGTTCGATACCAGACCACGCATACCGGCGATCTGACGAACCTGCATCCAGTTACCACGAGCACCCGACGACACCATACGGTTGATGTTGTTGTCTGCACGGAAGTTCGACTGCATGGCAGTGGCAACCTCTGAGGTTGCCTTGTTCCAGATCTCGATGAGCTCCTGGCGACGCTCGGCGTCGGTCGTGAGTCCCTTCTCGAACTGGCCCTGAACCTTCGCGGCCAACTTCTCATAGCGTCCGATGATCTCGGGCTTGTTCGGCGGCGTCACAATGTCAGACAGCGCGACGGTTACCCCGGAGCGGGTTGCCCAGTGGAAGCCAGCATCCTTGATCGCGTCAAGAGCTGCAGCAACATCCACCTTCACGTACCGCTCAGCAAGGTCGTTGACGATGGCCGAGATCTGGCCCTTGTCAGCAACTGCCTCAATGTACGGGTAGTCGGCGGGGAGAGCCTCGTTGAAGAGGGCGCGACCCAGGGTCGTCTCCATGAGCTTGGACTGGCCCTGAACGAAGCCCTCAGGGGCATCGTCATCAGAGAGGTACACATTGTCGAGACGGATGCGAACCTTGGCGTTGAGATCGAGCGAGTGCTGGTCAAACGCAAGAATCGCTTCTGCGACCGACGAGAACGCGCGGCCCTCACCAGCAACTTCTTCCTTCAGCGTGGTCAGGTGGTGCAGACCGATGATCATGTCCTGCGTGGGCAGGGTCACCGGGCGACCGTCAGACGGCTTGAGGATGTTGTTGCTTGCGAGCATCAGTACGCGAGCTTCAGCCTGCGCTTCGACCGACAGCGGAAGGTGAACAGCCATCTGGTCACCATCGAAGTCTGCGTTGAAGGCAGCACAGACGAGGGGGTGAAGCTGAATGGCTTTACCCTCAACGAGCTGCGGTTCGAATGCCTGAATACCCAAACGGTGCAGGGTTGGTGCACGGTTCAGCAGCACAGGGCGCTCACGGATGATCTCCTCGAGCACATCCCAGACCTGCGGACGTGCACGCTCAACCATGCGCTTGGCGCTCTTGATGTTCTGGGCGTGGCTGAGGTCGATCAGACGCTTGATAACAAAGGGCTTGAAGAGTTCAAGGGCCATCTGCTTGGGCAAACCACACTGGTGCAGGCGAAGCTGCGGTCCAACGATGATCACTGAACGACCCGAGTAGTCAACGCGCTTTCCGAGCAGGTTCTGACGGAAACGACCCTGCTTACCCTTAAGCATGTCGCTCAGAGACTTGAGGGCACGGTTGCCGGTACCGGTAACGGGACGACCGCGACGACCGTTGTCGAAGAGTGCGTCAACGGCTTCCTGAAGCATGCGCTTCTCGTTGTTGACGATGATCTCGGGAGCACCGAGGTCAAGGAGTCGACGCAGACGGTTGTTGCGGTTGATCACACGACGGTAGAGGTCGTTGAGGTCGGAGGTCGCAAAGCGGCCACCATCCAACTGAACCATCGGGCGCAGCTCCGGAGGAATAACCGGAACAACATCCAGTACCATCGCCGCCGGGGAGTTGCCGGTCTGCAGGAAGGAGTTGACCACGCGCAGTCGCTTGATGGCGCGGATCTTCTTCTGACCCTTGCCGTTGGCGATCTGATCGTGCAGTTCAACACTCTCGAGTGCGAGGTCGAAGGCTTGCAGGCGCTTCTGAATTGCTTCAGCGCCCATGAATGCCTCAAAGTAGCTGCCGAAACGGTCCTGCAGTTCCTGGAAGACGGAATCCTCAGGCTTGAGGTCACCGATCTTGAGGCTGCGGAAGTCGTCCCAGACGCGCTCGAGCTGTGAGATCTGCTCGTCGATGGACTTGCGCAGCTGATTCATCTCTTTCTCAGCTGCATCCTTGACGCGACGCTTCTGGTCGGCCTTGGCACCCTCTTCTTCTAGGGCGGCGAGGTCTTCCTCGAACTTGGTCAAGCGCTCCGCGATGCGGGAATCGCGCTGGCCCTCAAGCGTCTTGATTTCGAGACGGATCTCGTTTTCAAGCGCGGGCAGGTCAGCGTGACGGCCCTCTTCGTCGACCGAAATGATCATGTAAGCGGCGAAATAGATGACCTTTTCGAGGTCTTTCGGTGCCATGTCAAGGAGGTAACCGAGGCGACTCGGAACACCCTTGAAGTACCAGATGTGGGTAACGGGAGCGGCAAGCTCAATGTGACCCATGCGCTCACGGCGCACAGCCGACTTGGTTACTTCAACACCACAGCGCTCACAAACGATGCCCTTGAAGCGCACTCGCTTGTACTTGCCACAGGAGCACTCCCAGTCGCGGGAAGGTCCGAAGATCTGTTCACCGAACAGACCATCTTTCTCCGGCTTGAGTGTGCGGTAGTTGATCGTCTCAGGCTTCTTAACCTCACCGTGTGACCAGCGACGAATGTCGTCGGCGGTAGCGAGACCGATCTTGATTTCATCAAACGCGTGAACGTCGAGCATTTATCTTCTCTCTTCGAAAGTTCTGCAGTCGTAATCGGTCGGGTTAGATCTCGTCAACAGACGAGGATTCGAACCGCGCGGAAATGTTGATGCCCAACTCTTCTGCGGCACGGAACGCTTCATCGTCCGTGTCGCGGAGGTTGACCGTTGAGCCGTCGGCCGAAAGAACTTCGACGTTGAGGCACAGCGACTGCATTTCCTTGATGAGCACCTTGAAGCTCTCGGGGATACCGGGCTCCTGGATGTTCTCGCCCTTGACGATTGCTTCGTATACCTTGACGCGGCCGAGGATGTCATCCGACTTAATCGTCAGAAGCTCCTGCAGTGCGTACGCGGCACCGTAGGCCTCAAGTGCCCACACTTCCATCTCACCGAAACGCTGTCCACCGAACTGCGCCTTACCACCGAGTGGCTGCTGCGTGATCATGGAGTACGGACCGGTTGAGCGAGCGTGAATCTTGTCGTCAACGAGGTGGTGCAGCTTGAGGATGTACATGTAACCGACCGAAACGGGAGCCGGGAATGGCTCACCCGAGCGACCATCGAACAGCCGGGTTTTGCCGGTGGAGTCGATGAGTCGAACACCGTCACGAGTGGGGGTCGTGGAGTCAAGCAGACCCGCGATCTCCTCTTCGTAAGCACCGTCGAATACGGGAGTAGCAACCTTGGTACCGGGTTCGGCTTTGTAAGCCTCTGCCGGCAACGAACGCGCCCACTCAGGGTCACCCTCAACTTCCCAACCCTGCTTCGCAACCCACCCGAGGTGAGTTTCGAGCACCTGGCCGAAGTTCATTCGACCGGGAATACCGAGCGGGTTCAGGATGATGTCAACCGGGGTTCCATCCTCAAGGAACGGCATGTCTTCGACAGGCAGAATCTTGGAGATAACACCCTTGTTGCCGTGACGACCAGCGAGCTTGTCACCTTCGGTGATCTTGCGCTTCTGGGCGATGTACACGACAACACGCTGGTTGACGCCCGAGCCAAGCTCGTCATCGTTGTCGGCGGAGAACTCCTTGACGGCGATGATCGTGCCGGCTTCACCGTGGGGAACCTTCAGTGAGGTGTCGCGAACTTCGCGGCTCTTCTCGTTGAAGATGGCGCGAAGCAGTCGCTCTTCGGCCGACAGCTCGGTTTCACCCTTGGGTGTGACCTTGCCGACGAGGATGTCGCCGGGGCGAACCTCAGCACCGATGCGGATGATGCCACGCTCGTCGAGGTCAGCCAAAAGTTCTGGGCTAACGTTCGGCAGATCGCGCGTGATCTCTTCTTTACCGAGCTTGGTGTCACGAGCATCCACTTCATACTCTTCGATGTGGATGGACGACAGTACGTCGTCTTTCACCAGATTTTGGCTCAGGATGATCGCGTCTTCGAAGTTGTGACCCTCCCACGGCATGAATGCCACGAGCAGGTTCTTTCCGAGTGCAAGCTCACCGTTCTCGGTCGCGGGGCCATCGGCAATAACCTGGCCCTCTTCGACGCGGTCTCCGGCGCTGACGATGACCCGATGGTTGTAGCTCGTACCCTGGTTGGAGCGGTCGAACTTGCGCAGGAAGTATTCCTGGGTTCCGCCCTCATCCAGCTGAACAACAACGACGTCGGCCGAAACCTCGGAAACAACACCGGCCTTGAGCGTGGTGACAACGTCTCCCGCGTCAATGGCGGCAAAGCCTTCCATACCGGTTCCCACGAGCGGGCTCTCGCTGCGCAGCAGCGGAACAGCCTGACGCTGCATGTTGGCGCCCATGAGTGCGCGGTTTGCATCGTCGTGCTCGAGGAAGGGGATGAGCGAGGTGGCTACCGACACCATCTGGCGCGGCGACACATCCATGTAGGCAATGTCTTCGACGGGAACGAGGTCGACCTCGCCACTCTTCTTGCGTGCCAGAACGCGTGGCTCAGCGAACTTCATGTCCTTGGTGAGCGGTGCGTTTGCCTGAGCGACAACGAATTCGTCTTCTTCGCTTGCCGTCAGGTAGTCGATCGTGGTCGAGACCGTGCCATTAATGAGGCGACGGTACGGGGTCTCGATGAACCCGAATGCGTTGATGCGGGCGAACGATGCGAGCGAACCGATCAGCCCAATGTTGGGGCCCTCCGGAGTCTCAATCGGGCACATACGGCCGTAGTGAGAGGGGTGAACGTCTCGAACTTCAACACCGGCGCGCTCACGACTCAAACCACCCGGGCCCAGCGCCGACAGTCGACGCTTGTGGGTCAGTCCCGCGAGCGGGTTGTTCTGATCCATGAACTGCGAAAGCTGCGAAGTGCCGAAGAATTCCTTGATCGCGGCGACGACGGGGCGCACGTTGATCAGTGTTTGCGGGGTGATCGCTTCGATGTCCTGTGTGGTCATGCGCTCACGAACAACACGCTCCATACGGCTGAGGCCGGTGCGAACCTGGTTCTGGATGAGCTCACCGACGGCACGGATGCGGCGGTTGCCGAAGTGGTCAATGTCGTCAATGTCGAGACGAACGTTCACCTTCTTGCCATCGCGCACGCCCTTGACACTGGCCACACCGCTGTCACTGACCGAAACGATGGGAGCCGCGGTGTCGTGCAACGAAACCATGTACTTGATGGTTGCGATGATGTCTTCAACCGTGAGCACCGACTCTTTAATGTCGGTGTCGAGACCGAGCTTGCGGTTGATCTTGTAACGACCAACCTTCGCGAGGTCGTAGCGCTTGGAGTTGAAGTAGAAGTTGTCAAGCAGCGCGCGGGCAGCTTCGGCAGCAACCTGCTCACCGGGGCGAAGCTTGCGGTAGATGTCCTTGAGTGCTTCTTCCTTGGTGAGGATGTTGTCTTTCTCCAAGGTGGCTTCGATCGAGGGGAAACCCTTGAACTCGGCAAGGATCTCTTCGCTGGTGAGGCCGAGGGCCTTCAGGAAAACGGTGACCGACTGCTTGCGCTTGCGGTCGATACGAACGCCGACCTGGTCGCGCTTGTCGATCTCAAACTCAAGCCACGCACCGCGGCTGGGGATGATGCGCGCCGAATAAATGTCTTTGTCGGAGAGCTTCTCGGGCTGGCGGTCAAAGTAGACACCGGGCGAACGCACGAGCTGCGAAACAACGACGCGCTCGGTTCCGTTGATGATGAAGGTACCGCGAGCGGTCATCAGCGGGAAGTCACCCATGAACACGGTCTGAGTCTTGATCTCACCGGTGAGGTGGTTCATGAACTCGGCGTTCACATAAAGGGGCGCAGCAAAAGTCTTGCCGCGCTCCTTGCACTCATCGATGGAGTACTTGGGCTGTTCGAGCTCCGGCTCCGTAAACGACAACTGCATCGTCTCGCCGAGGTCTTCGATCGGCGAAATCTCTTCAAAGATTTCATCGAGACCACTGCGTGACGGCATATCGGTGCGACCGGCAGCTACACCGTCGGTCGTACGCTGAATCCAGTCATCATTTCCGACGAGCCAATCAAAGCTCTCGGTCTGCAGTGCGAGCAGATCGGGAACCGTGAGTGTGTCAGTGATTTTGGCGAAAGAGAGCCGCGAAGCTGAGCGGCCATTTTTCGGGGACTTATTGGTGGACGCATCGCGCGCAGCAGCCAAGGAACAACCTCCGTGAACCCCGTCGGGTTCGTCTGTCAAGATAATTGACGGTCGGTAATGAAATGCTCACCAGAATCACCCCGCCGCTATACTCGGGGCACCCAGCTGTCCGCAATATGACTGCTTAATTTGTCTGGGAGCGCAAGGATCTACTATAAGCCGGTTTGCCGCGCCGTGTCCACCCGATTCTTGACCAATGCGGCGATTTCGACTAGGGGTTTGCTGTGAGTCCCGCCGTACGCTTCTTTGCTGCCATGGCCCCGAATGCTTCCCAGATCAAACGGTGGGCATTGTTGACGGTGATATCGGCGTGGTCATAGGCCGGGGCGACCTCCATGATGTCGAAACCCACGACATCCGTTTCGAGCACAATTTGGCGCACCATCCGCAGCAAATCAATGGGGGCGAAGCCGCCGGGCTCTGGTGTTCCGGTTGCAGGCGCGAAGCCGGGATCGAGCACATCGATGTCGATCGAGATGTACACCTTGGATGCTCGGGCCTTCGCCGCGGCAATGACATCAGGAATAACGGCCTTGACACCGCGTTCCCAAAACTCTTGCATCATGAAGTGCTTGAGACCGTTGTCGCGCATCCACTGTTGGTCTTCTTCCCCCGGCCAGTAACCGCGCAGCCCGACCTGCAAAAAGTTGGGGCCGGGGATCGCGCCCGACTCAATGAGACGCCGCATGGGGGTGCCGTGGCTGGCAAGGTTGCCCTCCAGAATGTTTGCCGTATCGGCGTGCGCATCAAAATGGATCATCACGACATTGCCGAACCCATGATGCTCGGCAACGGCGGTCGCCGCCGGCCAGGTGATGGAATGGTCTCCTCCGATAACAAACGGGATGATGCCGCGACTGGCAACCTCGGAGACGCGCTCGTGAATGGCGGCCTTCGATAGTTCCCACATTCCGTGACTCGTGACGGCATCCCCGTAATCGACAACATCGAGGTGATCAAAAATCTCCACGCCAAGATCAAGGTGATAGGTGCCGGGGTCATACGCACTGGCGCGCAGAGCACGAGGCCCAAAGCGCGCGCCAGGTCGATTGGTGGTGCTGTCATCCCACGGAGCTCCCACGACGGCAACGTCGGGCTTCCACGCGTCGAGTTCTTCGGGCTCGCTCAGCATTGGCCGCATACCAAAAGTGGCGGGGCCCACATAGGACTGCGCATTTAATTGCGCCTGAAGATGGGGCGGGAGCTGACGGTTCGGATTGGGCATGCTTCACCGTAGCGCCCGCCCGCCGGGTCGACGGGTCGAACCGGACTGCCGCACCGCACTGCTGAGCGTTTCGGGAGCCACCACCCCGGCAAGGATTGTGGCAAAGTCAATGTCATGGCCGAGCATCCGACAATCACATTGAAACTCAGCGGCCACCTCGCCGAAATTGCGCCCGATCGGTGGGTGGATGGCGCCTACACCCTCACCGTCGATGGCACGCCGCAGTCGCACGTCAACATGGATGATCCCAGCGAGCTATTTTTCGAATATGTGCATCGCATTGGACACGTCATTGATCAACTCACCGAACCCGGAGCGCCGATCACCGCCGTTCACCTCGGCGGTGGCGCCCTCACCCTCCCCCGCTATGTTGAGGCCACACGCCCAGGGTCCCGCCAACAGGTGGTTGAGCTGGAATCGGATCTGGTGGATTTTGTTCGCACGGAACTTCCGTGGTCGAAGCAGGCATCCATTCGTGTTCGTCACGGTGATGCGCGCGAGGTGCTCGGCAAGTTTCCGCCCGGCTTGCGCGGTGCCGTTGACCTGTTGGTCGTCGACATCTTCAGTGGGGCTCGAACCCCCGCCCATGTGACGAGCCTTGAGTTCTACACCGAAGCGATGACGTTGCTGGCACCGGAGGGCGTGATTGTTGTCAACGTTGCTGACGGACCCGGGCTGGCGTTTGCTCGCAGCCAAGCGGCGACCCTGAAGCACACCGTCGGACACGTGGCGGCTCTGGCCGAGACCCAAATTCTCAAGGGGCGACGATTCGGAAATATCGTGCTGGTGGGGTCACCCTCGGCGCTTCCGCTGCACTGGATGCCACGGCTATTGGCGGGCGGCCCGCACCCGTCGAAAGTGATCGCCGGGGTCGAGTTGCTCGACTTTATTGGCAGTTCACCGGTCGTTACCGACGCCACTGCGGTCAAATCACCGCCTCCAGCGAAAAGTATTTTTCAATTAAAACCTGGGCGTGGATAGACCGTTCCGTCCCTCCACGACGGTTGTACCCCGATTTTTTTGATTCAAACGGGGGACAAACCTGTCCGCCCATTTGCACGTTTGCCGCGAATTCAGCGTAAAACTGGGGTACTTCTCACCGCAGACCATTTTGTCTAGTCCCCCATGAGGCGGACACCGCCTGCCCCCCTATACTGGGGGATGTCCTCCATAGTGTGGACATATAGATTCAATTCAGAAGTTGAACGCGAGCCCCGACGCTTTCGTGAGCACCACAGAGTTGCAGGAACCCGAAACCAGCACCCAGCTTCTTGAATCCCAATACCCCGAACCACAATCATCCCGGCCGCTTTTGCTGCGCCGCGAAAGGAAATCATGAACAAGCTCGTTAAAGGCTCCATCGCAGGCGCAGCAGGAATCGCACTGCTCCTTGGTGGCGCCGGCACCCTCGCCTCGTGGAACGCTTCTGCCGCGGTAGAGGGTGGAAACATCAGCGCCGGCACGCTCAACATCGAGGCCGTCGACGGCGAAGCTGACGGATGGCAGCTCAACGGCACCGGAGCAGTCGAAGACAACGCCTCTGACTTCACGATCGTCCCAGGCAGCGCACTAACCTACACCGCGACTTTCGATGTGACCGCAATTGGTGACACCCTCACCGCGACCGCTGCGCTAGCCGACGAGTCAATTGTTGCAGCAAGCGACTCAAAGGAAGACGTCGCGTTCGCAAAATTCCTTAGCTCTGACGCGACATTCACGATCGATGGAAAGAACGAAACCGCCGTCGTCGCATCTGACGTCAAGCAAACCGTAGTGGTTACTGTGACCATTAATTTCGCCAATGGTGAAGCTGGCGCTGAGAACGAAGCGATGCGCGGCGATGTCAACCTTAAGGACTTCGCTATCACGCTGACTCAGACCACCAACTAGTCCTCCCCCGGCTGGCTAGTCCTCCCCCGGCTGGCTAGTCCTCCCCTGGCTGGGTGTGCGGTCGTCACGACGCGCACCCAGCAATCCCCTTTCCTCCACCAAATTTTTCTTCCCCTGAAGGGCGGTGCATCATGAACTCCTCAACAGTTCACGGGTCGCACCACCCTGACATGGTTAACGGCCGTCATCAGCGGCGAACCGCATCCCCCTTCTCCTGGCTAGTTCGAGGAGTGTTCGGCAGTGTGAAAGCACTGGCTGTTCTGACGATTGCTGTTTCCCTCGGCCTTCTCGGCACCGGTGGAACCTACGCCTATCTCAGTGCCTCAGCCACGGCCGCGCCCGGTTCAACGATCCGCGCGGGCTCTGCCGCACTCACAATAGGCTCAGAAGCGCTCAACTGGTCGGCACTTGCCCCTGGCCACTCAGTGTCCGGAACTTTTTCCATCACCAACACCGGTGACGTTCCTCTCGCGCTTTCGGCGACAATCGCTGCGGCGGTGACGGGTTCATCGAGGACAAACCCATTCACCATTTCGGTGACCAACGGCGCGTGCCCTGCATCTGGAATCCCGTCCGGAACCTTGAACAGCACACTCGCTGCCGGAGCCACCACACAAGCGTGCCTCGGTGTGATTCTCCCAGCAAACGCACCCGCTAACGCGCAGGCGACGAACGTTCACATTGGCGCGACAGTCTCCGGGGTCCAGCCATGAGCCGTCAAGCACCGCACGCAACAGCATCACGCGCATGCCCGAGCATGAAGGCGTGGACCCGCATGTCGATCGTCTCCGGTGTCGTCGTGTTTCTCTCTCTTACGTCCAGCATTGGATTCGCCGCCTGGACTGCGTCATCAACGAAGACGGCAACCGTTTCGGCCGGGACCATTGCGGTGAGCACGGCAACGTCGGACGGAGCGGCGACGATAACGTCGCTAGGCCACACGTACACAACCACAAGCCGAACAATGGTCAAGCCAATAACGATTCGCAACACCGGCAGCGTCGTTGCCACCGTGAGTGGTGTAGCTATCGCCGCGACATCGACCAGCTCTCTTCCGGGCGAACAGATCGCCGTTGAGTTTTGGGCGGGCACTAGTGAAACATGCGCAACGGCGGCACCCACCGTGTTGACCACGCTCGGTGCCGGCAATGTTTCTTTGCGCAACCTCACGATGGTCATTCCTGTCAATGGCTCAGCGCTCCTCTGCACCTCCACGAAGTTCCCGGGGAACATAGCTGCCCAAGCGGGAAAGAAAATTACGGCGTCCTTCGCAATCACCACTACCGCCGGGAGCAACTGGAATGCGACAGATGTGGTTCCGGTCAACAATCGCTCCTTCACGCAAGAAATCTTCGAGAAGCCCGCGCCTAATGCCCCCACAATGCTTGTCTGCGAAGACCAGAAGAGCGATAAGAAGGTCGAGATTTCGTGGACCGCTCCCGCGGGGTTTACCACCCCCAACGACGGTTACAACATCTACTACGATGGCGTGCTCGAAACCAACACTGCGGAAACAACGGTTGAGATTAAGGAAAAGAAACCAGTCCGCATGAACATCACCATCCGTGCGGTGGATGCCAACGGTATCGAGTCGGTGGATTCGAGAATCATCGAGATCGAGCCCAGGAAGACGGACGACGGCGGCAAAGAGAAGGGCATCTCATGCGCAAACTAGGCGCCAGGGCATCCGCAATTTCTCTCGTCATTGCGCTTGGAGTCCTTCTCAGTGTCACCCCTGCAAGTGCCGCGACCGGTGTCGGCGAGATTGAAGTCAGTGACGACGGTGTGACCTTCGCGCGCAGTTACCCGGGAGTGCTTTTTGACCAAATTGCCCGATTGAGCCCGGGTGACGCCCAGTCAAAAACCGTTTATGTACGAAACTCGGGCACCGCACCGGGTTACCTCCGCGTGACGCTCCGCGACGTGCGCTACTCAGACGAGAAGTTTGGCAACGCGCTAACGGTTACGACAAGCGCCCCCAGAGACACCGGCAACGCCACCCCAATCAGCGCAGCCACGCCGTGCCAAGTAACCCACGAAGGCACCCTCATCGCTCCCGGAGAAATTGTGCCCGTTGTTGCCACACTGGCACTGGGCGATTTGGATGGCACTGACGGACAAGCCGCCACAGCAACTCTCGCTCTGCGATTCGCGCTCTCTGATTCAACGCCGGGCTCATTACCTCCAACCACCTGCGGAACCGTGGGCATCACCGTTCCCATCATCCCCAGTGGACCGCAACCGACGGGAGCCGGCACAAGCGAATCATCAACACGCACGGCAACCGGCGCCGTCGTGACCGCAGACTCGACGCCAGCTGTGAAGCCAAATTCCACCGGCGCCGCACAAGCAGATAGCGGCACCGACAACGGTCTCTTGCCTGGAGTGCAGACAGCCTTCGGCCTCGACCCGAATACGTGGCGGCTCTACCAGGAGTACCTTGTGCTCATTCTGCTGCTGGCAATCGCCATCGGTGCGGGCATCTCCTTGTTCGCCTCTCGACACTCACGAAAGGACTCGCACGATGTCTGAGCTCACCGCTCGCGCTGACGCCCGCAACACACAGCGCACCCGTGACGAAAAACCAAAAAGCCTGCTGCACTATCTGGGAGTAGGCATCAGCGCTGGTCTCTTCGGACTCGTCCTCCTTGTTGGCGCGCTCGTGATCGTCATCCCGAACGCGGCCGGAGCAACACCGCTCACCGTGCTCACCAGCTCAATGGAACCCGGTCTTCCCCCCGGAACCCTCATCGTGGTCAAGCCAATCGAAACCAATGACATAGCCATGGGTGATGTCATCACGTACCAAATCGAGTCAGGTAAGGCCGGTGTGGTCACCCACCGCATCACCGGAATCACAAACTCGAGCGACGGAAGCCGCACCTTCACCCTGAAGGGAGACAACAATGACATCGCCGATGAACCCCAAGTGTTGCCCGCACAGATTCAAGGCAAACTCTGGTACAGCGTTCCGTGGATCGGATACGTCAGCAACTTTGTGAACGGCGACAGCAAATCATGGTTTGTGCCGGCAATTGCCATTGCCCTCTTTACTTATGCGGGCTTCATGATCACGAGCGGGATTCTGTCGAGCGCGCGCAAGCGCAAGCGGAAACAAGCTCGTGCTGAGCGTGAAGCCGAGCGCGCCGCATCCATCGAAGCCGTCACAGCCGCAGATACTGTCACTGCCACCGAAGATCGAGTGCTGCAGCACTAGCCCGACGTCGATTAGCCTCAGTAGGTGGCCGATCTTCCCCGAGTGCGTGTGTGGGCTGACGCGCTCATCCGACTGCACCTGACCGACGAGTGGCAATTTGTCTTCGACAACGCCAAAACGCGGGCCGGGCTCTGCAACTACACCCACAAACGCATCTCAGTCTCGAGATATCTAGCTGCACGGTATGAGGATGACGAGATTCATCAGGTGCTGTTGCATGAAGTCGCTCACGCCATGGCCGGGTCTGCGGCCGGTCACGGAGCTCAGTGGAAGGCTGTTGCGCGCGACCTCGGTTACGAAGGCAAACGACTTCACGGCGGAGCGATCGCCGACGAGTTTGCCCCTTGGGTGGGCACCTGCCCCGCCGGCCACCTCCACCACCGGTATCGCAGACCCACCCGCATACTCGCGTGCGGGCTCTGCTCTCGAAAGTTTGCCAGCGCCCACCGCATCGAGTGGGCGCATCGCACGGTATCGCGACCGCGCGGGTAGTGGCGCTTGTGGCGGGGTAGTGGCGCTCGGGCTGTCAGTCGGGACAACCGCAGGGCGTAACCAGCTATATTGGTTAGGTGCAACATCCCGAAACTCCTGCTCGCACCGGCCAATGGTTCACCTCGAGCACCTCACGGCAGTGGTGGTTTGACTCCGGCGCTCGTACCCTCGATTTCGCGTACACCGGTGCCATGGGCACCAATCCTGAGTGGGAGAGGCTGCACAGCCCCGGCGACCTCGCCGCGTGGCTTGAGGGACGATTTAATGAGTCGGATGGCGCCGTCAGCGAGCGCGACCTCACCGACGCTCGAGGCTTGCGAGAAGCGATCGCCTCCATCGCATCCGCACTCAGTGTCAACGGGAGCCCCGACCCTCAACAGGTCGATGTGATCAACCTTTTTGCGGCAACAGCGGATGTTCCGCCGCGGCTAGCGGGAGGTGGGATGAAAGCCGGCCGCACCACCGTTCGCACCGGCCAGGCACTCTCGACGATGGCCCGCGAAGCCGTGTTTCTGTTTGGAGAAGCACAGCACGAACGAATCCGCGAGTGCGCCGCCGACGACTGTGCTCTCGTGTTCTACGACGAATCTCGTTCCAACAATCGCCGCTGGTGCTCGATGCAACGCTGCGGTAATCGCGCAAAAGTGCGCAGCCACCGTGCCCGAAATGCGGCACGCTAACTGCGCACAATTGGTGCACCCTAAGCGTCTGCCAGACGCTCCCGGCACACGGTCAGCCGTCGATTAGTCGACGAACTGAACCTCTTTCCAGAACGTCACATAGTTGGAGAAATCCTTGCCGACGCGCTTCTCGGCACCCGGAAGAATGTTGGGGTAGCTGAAGGCGCGGTCTTGGTACTGCTGGCCGTTAGCGCTGACAGTAAAGTACTGGCAGTCACCCTTCCACGGGCAGTGATACGGCGTGGGGCTCTTCTCGAGGAGTTCGTGGTTCACACTGGTGGGCGGGAAGTACCAGTTGCCCTCAATCTTGATGAGATCTTCCTGGGGTGCCTCTGCGATCACAGTGTCGCCGATTACTGCCTTCATACTTTCCTCCATAGAGTCGGTGGTTGTCCGAGCCAACCAGTCAATCCAACGAGAATGGCGTGCGCGTCATTCCCGAACGATCTCAAATCTGGCTGCGGCATTGCTGACAATGGCGGCATCCAGAGACTCCCGGCCGAAGGCCTGCACGCGCAGCTGACCCGCAACAGACGCCGACAAGAGGTGATCGTGGGCGCTTTTCAGGCCAGTGAAAGCCGCAACCGCGGATGCCGCTTCCGGTGAAATGTAGTCAACCCCGGCATCCGCGAGCGCGTCGATGATCGCTCCCGCCGCCAGCAGACCGTCAACGGTGAAGCCGCCCTCCGAACCGCCCTGCGGGCCGCCCTGCAAGTCACCCTGCGAGCCGCTCTGCAAGTCACCCTGCGAGCCGCTCTGCGAGTCACCCGCCGCAATAACCGCAACGGTAAGACGACGACTACGAGCAACCTGCTGCGCGAGCACCCAGTTGGCGACGGCTGGTGCTGCCCCGGTGCCGGCGGCGAGAATGGAGAAGGTTCCGGGGAGGTCAGCAACGCGCCCAGAGCCGTTGGCGAGAGCATCCGCCCACACCAGCACATCCGCGCCGGGGCTCAGCTCACGCGCCTGCCGAGCACCGAAACCGAATCGCACCTGGTATTGGGGTTGGTTGCGGGGACCGGTCATGATCCGAGGCTAAAGCCAACTCTCTGGGGAAACTCACTGGATTACCGAATGTGACAAGAGGAGACTGGGAAAATGCGCGTATTACTGAAACTTGAGCTTGACTGCCACCCCGACGATGCGTGGCGAGCCATTCGCAGCCCGCAAGTGTTTCAGGATGTCTCCTACCCGCTGACCCAGTTCACTTCGCTAGAAGCGGGCGGGTTTCCCGATCTGTGGGAGCCGGGCGATCATCCCGTGAAGGTGTCTGCATTCGGCAAGTTTGCGATCGGCGAACAGCTGATTGCGGTGTCCTTTGCGAAGGCGCCCGGTGATGTTCGGATTGTGCGGGACCACGGGCGTGGCCTCAGCGGCCCACTGGCGCTCGTCAACCGCTGGGAACATTCCATGGCCATCAGCGCAGCCCCCGGAGGCAAAACTCTCTATCGCGACCAGCTCAGCTTTAGTGCTGGCCTGCTGACCCCGGTGATGTGGCTGATGTATTGGACGTTCTGGCAGTTTCGCGCAGCCGCCCTCAAACGGCTCGCGCCCACGTGGGGTTGGGGAACGACCCGGCGCACCGACGTGAGCCTGTAAACCACACACGCACAGAAGAGCTGGGCGAAAGGAGCCCGCGGTGGTTCGACTGCGGCGAAGCAACACAACGGGGCGCGGCTATCACCGCGCGCGTTCGGGCAGCGGATTCAGTTACCGAGATTTCGCCGGTGAAACGGTGGGCGACCGCGAACTGCGAACCCGATTCGCTTCGCTCGGAATTCCACCCGCGTGGACCGACGTGTGGATTTGCCCGCACGAAAACGGGCACGTGCAAGCGACGGGGGTGGATGATGCGGGCCGCCGCCAATACATTTATCACCCGGCATGGCGCGAACGACAGGATCGCGCCAAGTTTGAGCGTGCACTGCTGCTCGCTGCCGCACTCCCCTCGGCACGCGCCGTCGTCACCCGCACTCTGCGCAGCAACGACGATCCGCACCTTCGCACTCTGGCGGCAGCCTTCCGGATGCTCGACACCGGCTCACTGCGCGTGGGCAGTGAGCGCTATGCCGAAGCACACGGCAGTCACGGACTCTCCACCCTGCTCTGTAGCCATGTGAGTGTGAGCAAGGACCGCATCCAGCTAAATTTTCCGGCCAAGAGCGGCCAACTCTGGGAGAGCGAGATCGAGGATGCGGATCTGGCGGCGTATGTGCGCATCCGCTTGCGTGGAGCCGGCGATACCCCGCTGCTGTCGTGGCGCAACGGCCAAGAATTGCGCGCGCTGACCGCCCCTGAGATTAACGAGTACGTGCGCGAGCGCACCGGTGGCGAGTTCACGGCGAAAGACTTTCGCACCCTCAGCGGCAGCATCGCTGCCGCGACGAGTCTTGCCGTCACCGGGCCAGAAACCAGTCAGCGAGCACAGAGCCGAGCGGTGCGCGTGGCCATGGAGTGTGCGGCCGAGAGACTGGGCAATACTCCGGCGATTGCGCGCAAGAGTTACGTTGATCCTCGCATCATTGACCTGTATGCGGCGGGCGAAACTATCGACGCGCAGAGTGGGGCCTCGGCTGAAGCTGAACTGCGCAAGCTGCTTTCGCGTGGCAGCCCGTTAGCCTGAGATGATGACCGCCCTTGAGGTCGCCGACTGGCGCCGACGAACCTTTGCCCTCTACGCCGCTGTTCGCGAAAATTTGGATGGCGCGAGCGCGCACGCCGCCTGGCGGGCAGGTCGAGATGAGTTGTTTGCCGCGCATCCAGCGTCGCCGCTGTTGCCTGAGGACCGGCGCAAATTTACTGGGCTGCCGGTCAGCGATTACGATCCTGCCTGGCGGTTCGAAGCATCCATTGTTCCTGCTGCAGGTCCTCCGGGCGAAGGGCGCCGCATGAACGTGGAGACGGGAACGGATGGCGTGGTGCCGTTCGACCTGCTCGGCACGGTCATGATTGACCAGGTTGGCACTCTCGAGGTGTGGGGTTGGCGTCGTATGGTGGCGGAATTTTCATCCCCGTGAAAGATGCGCTCTCTCGCGTCGCCGGCGGAACTTACGGTGGTGGCCGCTACCTCATCGACACAGTGAAGGGGGCTGATCTCGGACCGGGCCTTACGCCGGAGTCTCTCGTGCTCGACTTCAACTTTGCGTATAACCCGTCGTGCGCGTATGACCCCGCGTGGGCCTGCCCACTGGCGCAGGCGGGAAACACCCTGGCTGGGCAAGTGCCGGTCGGCGAGCGCTATCGTGCCTCAGCCTGATAGGCTAGGAAAACTTGCGAAACAAATACGTTTTGCTGCGTCGTAGAACGCTTCCCTCTTCTCGTCCACGTTAATCAGAAACGTGTGACTCGTAGATAACTTTCTCCGGCGAACTGGAGTCATCCGCGCCGAACAAAAGTTCGAGATCTGACCTGTGTACCGCATTCGTGCGAAGCACCTGATTGGGTCGGTGTAGATCAGTGTGGGCCTAGTTCATTGCGAACTGTGCCCGTGCTCGATTTTGAACCTGTGCGCCTCCGGTATAACGCCCATTTTTTACTTATGCCTGAAAGGCACCATTACTTTGACTGAACAAACTTTTAGCTCGCTCGGCGTACCCGCCCCGCTCGTTGCGGCCCTCGCCGCCGACGGTAAGACCACGCCGTTCCCCATCCAACTCGATACCCTCCCCGACACTCTCGGCGGTCGCGACGTGCTCGGCCGCGGTAAGACGGGCTCGGGCAAGACCCTCGCCTTCGCACTTCCTATGGTTGCTCGCCTCGGCGGCAAACTTTCCGGTGGCAAGCGTCGCTCGGGTCGTCCGCTGGGCCTCGTGCTTGCACCTACTCGCGAACTCGCTACTCAGATTTCGGCCGTCATCGAGCCCCTTGCGGCCGCCTACGGTCTCAACACCACCACCATCTTCGGTGGCGTAAGCCAGAACCGTCAGGTTGCTGCCCTCAAGGCCGGCGTCGACATCGTGGTGGCCTGCCCCGGTCGCCTCGAAGACCTCATCAAGCAGGGCTTTGTGAGCTTGGATGCCGTTGAAATCACCGTGCTTGACGAGGCGGACCACATGGCCGACCTTGGTTTCTTGCCGGTCGTCACCCGCCTTCTCGACAAGACCCCCAGCAACGGGCAGCGCCTGCTGTTCAGCGCCACTCTCGATAACGGTGTAGACAAGCTGGTTCGCCGCTTCCTCCACAACGAGGTTCTGCATTCGGTTGACGAAGCAACCTCGCATGTCTCGGCGATGACCCACCACGTGTTCGAGGTCGACAGCGTTGAAGCGAAGCGCGTTCTCATTGAGAAGCTCGCCTCGGGCACCGGCCGCCGTCTGCTGTTCATGCGCACCAAGCACCACGCCAAGAAGCTGGCCCGCCAACTCGTCGATGCCGGCATTCCCGCCGCTGACCTCCACGGAAACCTCTCGCAGGTGGCCCGTGACCGCAACCTGGCCGCATTCGCCGCCGGTGACGTAAAAGTGCTTGTTGCTACGGATGTTGCGGCGCGCGGCGTGCACGTGGACAACATTGAGCTGGTCATCCACGTTGATCCGCCCGCCGAGCACAAGGCCTACCTGCACCGCAGTGGCCGCACCGCTCGTGCCGGAGAAGAGGGCGACGTCATCACGATCGTTCTTCCGACCCAGCGCAAAGACACTGCCGCCCTGCTGCGTAAGGCCGCCATCACGGTGACCCCGCAGCATGTGAACGCCAACTCGGATGCCGTGACCGCACTGGTCGGTCAGGTTGCCGAATATGTGAAGCCTGCGCCTCGCGCAGCAGCTCCCGCCCGTGGCCAGTCACAGGGTGGACGCTCGCAGGGTGCAAACGCCCAGCGCAAGCGCTCACGCCGTGATGGTGAGCGTGGCGGATTCCGCGAGGGTTCACGTGAGGGTGGCCGTGACGGCGCTCGTAGCGGCAATGGCGGCAATGGCGGCAATTCTCGTGGCGGTCAGCCGCGCAGCAACCAGCAGGGTTCAGGCCGCAGCGGAGGAGTTGTTGCCGGTGCCGGTGCGGGCGAACAGCGCTCAACCCACCAGCCTCGTCAGCAGCAGTCCGAAGCTCCGTCGCGTCCGCGTGGCGGCAAGGGCCGCGCTCAGGGCGGCGGCGGCCCCATCCGTGTTGGACAGGTAGTTCGACCGAACCGTCGCGCCTCAAGCAGCGGACGCTAAGCCCTAGCTCAACAATTTTAACCGTCTCAGGGCGGCGAGTTGCTCTCAGTGATACTGAGTGGCGATTCGTCGCCTTGTGGCATTTAACGAGGGCGGGTTGCGGCGCTGGCGCGGACCATGCTCGCGCTTACGCTGGATTGGCGTTGGCTCGGCTCGGCTGCGGCTCGGCTGCGGCTCGGCTCGGCTCGGCTCGGCATCACGGAAACTCAGGAGATTCCGTTTCGCCATGTGCGCACCCGCCACGATGCTCCCGGATTTCCGGGCATCCGCGCTCGGCAGCGTCACCGCCCAAAACGGTATTCCTGAATTTCCGGAATTTCCGTAGCCGCGTCACGGGGCCACGCAGCGGGATACGGGTGTCGCTCCCTACACATCACGGAAACTCAGGAGATTGTGTTTCGTCGGATGCTGGACTGCCGCTCGGCCATGGTATTTCCAAGCATCCGCGGCAGACGGCGCTGTCGCGGGAACAGTTTTTCCTGAATTTCCATATGCGGCACGAGGCAGAACGCGTCAGACGGGCGGCGCCGTAACACGACCCCGTAGGGCAAGACGAAGCGACAGGACTACGCGACAAGACGAAGCGACAGGACTACGCGACGGGAGCTACCCGGCGGCGGACGCTAGCGGACGCTAAGGCAGCACGCCGACAGAGGCGAGTGCCGCGCGCAGCAGTGCGCCGCGGCCACCCTCCATGTCGGAGGTGACCGCTTCGGATGCTGCCTCGGCGGGGCTCAACCAGGTCAACTCGAGCGCATCCTGGCGGGGTTCGCACGTGCCAGTCATGGGAACGACATACGCCATTGAGACGGCATGCTGGCGGGAGTCAGTGAACTGGCTTTCGCCGGGCCACGGAAAGTATTCGGCAACCATAAACGGTGTTGGGTTCGCTGGCAGAAGTGGGAAGGCCATCGGGCCCAGATCCTTTTCCAGATGACGGAACAGAGCATCGCGCAACGTCTCGCCATACAGGACACGGCCCGAAACGAGGGTGCGAGTGATCTCTCCATCATTGCCGCGCACCAGAGTGCCGATCTCGGTGACGCGACCCAGCCCATCCACGCGCACCGGAACAGCCTCAACATAGAGGAGGGGAAGCCGCCTGCGGGTCTCCGCAAGTTCTTCCTCTGATAGCCAAGACGAGTTGGGGTCTGGTGTGCCAACGGAGCTCATGCTCCATTGTCACCCATGGGAGGGTTTCTCGTGCGCGGGAACGGGTTTTCGGCACCCATGATGCTCGGTGCTTGCCTTCAACAGTTCCCACACAGGCGCGGATGCCCCTTGAGTTTGAACATCGCTGGCCTCTGAGCCCTTGGCACCTCAGCGATTGACTAGCTTTTCCCACGCAGACGATCGCCCACGAAGCTAAAGGGAACCATGACAGACCAGACACCACACGAGTCGCCACACGAGTCGCCAAACAGCACGAAGTCGAGCCTGCCGCGCTGGGCATTGGCGCTCATCCTCGGGGCAGGGGTTCTGTTCATCGGCGGCATTCTCTCGATCATCGTTGCCGTGACACTCCTTGCGTCAGTGTTCGCCGCCGACAACTGCAGTTCCCCCGAAAGCTGCGGCCAAGAACTGTCACCCACGCCGTCTGCAGAGCGCCCCGGAGTGGCCGGTGCTCCGAGCAGCAGCGTCGACCGAATCCCCCTCGATGGAAGCGCCGATTTCGGTGGCCCACCGGTCTGGAATGTTCTGTTAGATCCGAGCTGGGAAATTCTGAAGTTCGACGAAAACGGGGTCAACATGTTTCAGAATGCAGACAGCGGTTGCCTGCTACTCACGTCGCAGAACGAGCAAGACGTTGCACCCGTTGAAGCGGGGGATCGCGTGGCGTCAGAGCAATTGTTGAGCCAGCAAATTGATACGTTCGCAGCGGTCGACCCCAACGCATCCGTGCTCGATTCTCGTTCCGTAGATATCGCGGTGGGAGCTGCCGGCAGCGGTTCGACCATCGAGTTTTCTAGCGCGACACTTCAGCGCACGCTCTCATCAGGCAATGCGGAAACGATGGAGCTGATTGCACGTTCCCTACCCGCCTCCGGAAGCTTCATGTGGGCTGTGGTCTCCTGTGAAACAGGGATCTACGAGGCCGGAGAATCACCCTTCACTGGCATCACCAAGGTGCTCGCAGTGACCGTAGACTTTTAAACCTTTGGCTCCCGCCGACAGGTTTGCAGGCATGCAGGTTGGCAGGCACGCGGGCACGCCGCGTAGGCTTTGGGCCATGCAGATTGATTCGTCAGCAGTTCTCTGGTCGGCCCCAGAACGCGAGAGGGCCGGGCGACCGTTGCTGGTTCTGCTCCACGGCTATGGCTCGCATGAGGGTGACCTGTTTGCGATGGCGCCGGGGCTTCCGCTCGAACCGGTGATCGCCTCGCTGCGGGCACCCATCCCAGAGAATGGCGGCTTTTCGTGGTTTCCCATCAACCTCAGCGGTGACGGTAGCCACAATCTAGAACTAGTGGATGAATCGGCGCGGGCCGTGCTCACCTGGCTTGATGACCAGCAGTACACGGGTGTGAGCCTCCTCGGTTTCTCGCAGGGTGCGGCGATGACGCTCCAACTTCTGCGGCTCGCCCCGGAGCGCTTCCGCTCTGCCGTAGCACTCTCCGGGTTTGTGGCCAGTGCGGAGCATCCCAATGACGCGCAGCTGGCGAGCATCCGCCCACCCGTATTTTGGGGTCGTGGCACTGATGATGCGGTGATTCCGGCGGCGGCTATCGAGCGCACCGAGAAGTGGCTGGTTGATCACACGCGTGCCGAGTCGCACATTTATGAGGGGCTGGCGCATTCGATTTCGACGGATGAGTTGAACGACTTTGTGAGCTTCTTGAGCACGCACGGGTAGTGAGTGGTGCCGCGGTTGGCGCGCACGTCACGCTGAAGTTCAGGCCGGTGTAGTGCACTGTCAGCGGCAACAACGAAGATAGAACAATGAGCGATGTGCTCGGCAAGTTCTCGCCCGCCACCCGAGAGTGGTTTCAGGGCGCGTTCGATGCTGCCACCCCGGCCCAATTGGGGGCGTGGGATGCAGTGTCGTCGGGGGCGAATGCTCTCGTGGTTGCCCCGACCGGTTCGGGTAAAACCTTGGCGGCTTTTCTGTGGGCCATCGACCAGTTGGCGTCTCTACCGATCCCCGAGAATCCCCAACACCGCACCCGCGTGCTCTACATTTCTCCGCTGAAAGCTCTCGGCGTTGATGTTGAGCGCAACCTGCGCGCCCCCCTCGTGGGCGTAACCCAAACCGCCCGGCGGCTGGGGCTCGGCGAGCCCGACATCACTGTGGGGGTGCGCTCGGGCGACACCACCGCACAAGACCGCCGCCTGCTTGCACGTCTGCCTCCCGACATCCTGATTACGATGCCAGAGTCGCTGTATCTGATGCTCACCTCGGCGGCGCGCGAGACGCTGAAAAACGTCGATACCGTCATCATCGACGAAGTGCACGCGGTGGCGGCGACCAAGCGGGGTGCCCACCTTGCGCTGTCGTTGGAACGGTTGGATGCTCTGCTCGCGAAACCTGTGCAACGCATCGGACTCTCGGCCACCGTGCGCCCCATCGACGAGGTTGCTCGCTTTCTCGGCGGGCGCTCACCGGTGACGATCGTGCACCCGCCATCGGCAAAAACGTTCGAGTTGAGCGTGGTGGTTCCGGTGGCCGATATGACGATCCCGGGCACTGTTGCTGCCGCCCGCGGAAAGAGTGCTGCCGGTTACGGTGGCGGGGCGGGCGCCGCTGGCGGGGCGGGGTCGGGCGCCGGCGGTGGGTCGGGCGCCGGTGACGGTGCCGGTGCCGGGTCGGGCGGTGACGGCTTTGATCCGGAGGCGACTCCCCAATCTGCGGCGTCGCTATGGCCGCACGTTGAAGAACGCATTGTGGATGCGATTCTCGAACACCGCTCCACAATTGTGTTTGCCAATTCTCGGCGGCTTGCCGAGAGACTGACGGCACGTCTGAACGAGATTTTTGACGAGCGGATGAGCAACGGCAGCGTCGACGGTGCCGAAGCCGTGCTGCAATCGCAGGCCAGTGTGGATGCTGCCGCCTACGCCGCACCGCAGCAACCCTGGAAGCCACCGGCCCAGATGATGGCGCAGGGCGGATCCACGATGGGGGCAGCCCCGTTGCTTGCGCGCGCGCACCACGGTTCGGTCAGCAAAGATCAGCGCGCGATCATCGAAGACGACCTCAAGACCGGGGTGCTGCGCTGTGTCGTTGCGACCAGTTCGCTCGAGCTTGGCATCGACATGGGCGCCGTTGATCTCGTGATTCAGGTGGAGTCGCCGCCGTCGGTCGCCAGTGGGCTTCAGCGCATTGGGCGAGCCGGGCATCAGGTCGGGGAAATCTCTAAGGGGGTGCTGTTTCCGAAGCACCGCACCGACCTCATCCACACCTCGGTTGCTGTTGAGCGGATGCTGAGTGGCCAGATTGAGGCACTTGCGGTTCCGACGAACCCGCTCGATGTGCTCGCGCAGCAGACGGTCGCCGCGATTGCCCTCGACGAGCTCGATGTTGAGGAGTGGTTCGATACCGTGCGCCGCAGTGCTCCATTTTCTTCGCTGCCGCGCAGTGCCTTCGACGCCACGCTCGATCTGCTGAGCGGGCTTTATCCGAGTGACGAATTCTCCGAACTACGCCCGCGGGTGGTGTGGGATCGGGTTGCCGGAACCATCAGTGGGCGCCCCGGATCTCAGCGGCTTGCGGTGACCTCGGGCGGCACGATCCCCGACCGCGGGCTCTTCGGTGTATTCATGATCGGCGGCGAGGCCGGCGCCCCCGGCCGTCGGGTCGGTGAACTCGACGAAGAGATGGTCTACGAATCCCGGGTCGGCGACGTGTTTGCCCTCGGCACCACCAGTTGGCGCATCGAAAGCATCACCCACGACCAGGTGCTCGTCTCCCCCGCCTTCGGGCAGCCCGGTCGCGTGCCGTTTTGGAAAGGCGATGGCCTGGGCCGCCCGGCCGAGTTGGGCGAAGCAATCGGCGCGTTCACGAAAGAAATCGCAACATCATCCCTCGAAGCCGCGACCGCTCGTGCCCAATTGATCGGACTCGACGAACATGCGGTCGCGAATCTCTTGGCGCTCGTCGCCGAGCAGAAGGCGGCGACCGGGCACGTTCCGAGCGACACCACCCTCGTGGTTGAACGGTTCCGGGATGAGCTCGGCGACTGGCGAGTGGTCTTACATTCCCCGTATGGCATGCCTGTGCATGCGCCGTGGGCGTTGGCGATTACCGCCCGTATTCGCGAACAGTTGGGGGTGGATGGCGCCGCCATGGCCGGTGACGATGGCATCGTGGTGCGCATCCCCGACACCGATGCCGCCCCACCGGGCGCGGACCTCTTTGTGTTCGACGCTGACGAACTTGAACAGATTGTGACGGAAGAGGTCGGCGGTTCGGCGCTGTTCGCCGCACGTTTCAGGGAGTGTGCGGCCCGTGCGCTGCTGTTGCCGCGCCGCGATCCCGGCAAGCGTTCACCGCTCTGGCAGCAGCGTCAACGTGCTTCGCAGCTGCTCGATGTTGCGCGCAAGTATCCGAGCTTTCCGATCGTGCTGGAGACCGTGCGCGAAGTGCTGCAGGACGTGTACGACCTGCCGGCGCTGACCGCGCTGACGAAGCGGATCGCGAGCCGCGGCATCCGCGTGATGGAGACGGAGACTGAGGTGCCGTCGCCCTTCGCTCGCAGCCTGCTCTTCGGCTATATGGCCGCTTTCGTATACGAGGGTGATTCGCCGCTTGCCGAGCGTCGTGCTGCTGCACTGTCGCTTGACCCGGCGCTGCTCGCCGAGCTGTTGGGTCGGGCTGAGCTGCGTGAACTGCTCGACCCCGGTGTGATTGAGCAGACCGAGCTGGAGCTGCAACGGCTTACGCCCGAACGTCATGCGCGCAACGCCGAAGGGCTCGTCGATTTGTTGCGCGTGCTGGGGCCGCAGACCGTTGCCGAGATTGAAGCGCGATCGTTGGTGACGGGTGCCGCGCTAACCTCCGATCTCGTTGGGCTTGCGAAAGCCAACCGCGTGCTCGAAGTGACGATTGCGGGGGAACGCCGTTGGGCCGGTATCGAGGATGCGGCCCGCCTGCGCGATGCCCTCGGGGTGCCGCTGCCGATTGGCGTGCCGGCGGCGTTCATCGAGCCCGTTGATGATCCAGTTGGCGATCTTGTCAGTCGCTATGCCCGCACCCACGGACCGTTCACGCTTGCGGATGCGGCTGCCCACTTCGGCCTCGGCACCGCCGTTGTGCAGGACACCCTGCGTCGGCTCGCGGCCGATCGTCGAGTCGTCGATGGCGAGTTTCGCCCCGGCGCCTCGGGCACCGAATGGTGTTCCGTGGATGTGTTGCGACGCCTGCGCAGCCGCTCGCTTGCGGCTCTTCGCCAGGAGGTGGAACCCGTGTCGCACGCAACGCTTGGCCGGTTCTTGCCGGCCTGGCAGCATGTGTCTGCCGCCGGTGACTCGCTGCGCGGTATTGATGGGCTCGCACAGGTGATTGACCAACTCGCGGGGTATTCGGCCCCGGCATCCGCGTGGGAGAACTTCATTCTGAGTGCCCGTATTCGGGACTATTCGCCGGCTTGGCTTGATGAGTTGACGACGTCGGGTGAGGTGGTGTGGGCGGGGCAGGGTGCGCTGGCGGGTAGTGATGGCTGGATTAGCCTGCACCCGACAGCGACGGCGGCGCTGACCCTGCCGGAGCCTGATCGTGACGGTGTGAGCGAACTGCAGCAGAGCATTCTGGATGCGTTGGGTGGCGGTGGCGCGTTCTTCTTCCGTCAGTTGTCGAACCAGATTGGCAGCACCGATGACAAGCTGCTGCTGAAGGAGTTGTGGGATCTGGTGTGGCGTTCGCTCATCACCAATGACAGTTTTGCGCCGCTGCGTGCACACTTGGGCGGTGCTGTTCGTGCGACTCGGGCACCTCGTCCGGCGCGCGCGCGTGCCTACCGTGGCCGTGTTTCGACGGTGGCGCAGGCTGGACCGCCGAGCGCTTCGGGGCGCTGGGCGCTCCTCGAGACCGCCGAGGGCGATACGACAGTGCGCGCCAAATCGACGGCCGAACTCATGCTCGAACGGCATGCGGTTGTCACGCGTGGCGCGGTCGTGAGTGAGGGCATCCGTGGTGGTTTCGCCCTCACCTATCGGGTGCTGAGCGGCTTCGAAGAAACCGGTCGCGCTCGACGCGGGTACTTCATTGAGGGGCTCGGTGCCGCCCAGTTTGCGACCGGTGCAACTGTTGACCGGCTGCGCAGCTTCACGCGGGATCCGGATGCCGCACCCGACCTTCGCGCGATCACCCTTGCCGCAACAGACCCCGCGAATCCCTACGGGGCTGCTCTCGGCTGGCCGGGGCTTGGTGGCGGCGCGGGTAGTGCAGGTACGAGCGTCGCGGGTGACGACGGCTCGACTCTGAGTGCCGGCGCCGAAGGATCCGCCAAGTCCAGCGCTGAGGCCCCCAAGAAGCACCGCCCCGGTCGTAAGGCTGGCGCAATTGTGGTGCTCGTCGATGGCCACCTTGCCCTGTATCTGGAGCGTGGCGGCAAGTCTTTGCTCGCCTTCGATACCGAGCCAGCCGTTGTTGATGCGGCAACGCGTTCGCTCACGAGCACTCTCCGCGGCACCCTGCCGAAGCTGCGCATCGAGAAGGTGAATGGTGATTTCGCTGTGGGAACCCCCGTCGGCAAAGCACTCGTGGAGGCCGGGTTTGTGGCGACACCGCAGGGGTTGAGGCTTCGTGCCTGAGGGCGATTCCGTCTACAAAGCCGCTGCGAAACTTCGAGGGGCTCTCGACGGCCAGACTCTCACGAGCACCGATTTTCGGGTGCCCGCGTTCGCGACGGTCGACCTCAGCGGCCAGAGGGTCACGAGTGTGATTCCGCGCGGCAAACATCTCCTCATTCGGGTCGGCGATGACAGTGGCGGTCGCGGCATCCCGACAGGTGGCGTCAGCGAACCCGGCACCGGTACCAGCACCGGTGTCACCATCCACAGCCACCTCAAAATGGAGGGCGTCTGGAAGATTTACGTGCCCGGCGAGCGTTGGCGCAAACCCGCGTACCTTGCTCGCGGTGTGTTGAGCACGGCAACGAAAGTCGCGGTCGGCTTTGAATTGGGCCTGCTCGAGGTGGTGCCGACGGCATCCGAAGACAGCATTGTTGGTCATCTGGGGCCGGACCTTTTGGGCCCCGACTGGGATGCCGACCAAGCGTTAAGCAATCTGCTGTCAGATCCGGCGCGTCCGGTGGCGCTGGCACTCCTCGATCAGCGCAATCTCGCCGGTCTCGGCAATGTGTATGCGAACGAGTTGAGCTTTTTACGCGGTGTTCGCCCCAGCACACCGATCGGTGAGGTGACGGATCCGGCCCGCTTGGTCGCACTGGCTCACAAGGCGATTATGGTGAATCGCGATCGTCCGAGCCGTAATCTGACGGGGTTGCCGCGGGGTAAGCCGCAGTATTGGGTGCATGGCCGGCGTGGGGATGCGTGTTTGCGGTGCGGCACTCGTATTGAGTCGGAGCAGCTTGGTACCGGCCCAACTGACACCCGTTTCGCGTGGTGGTGCCCGAGCTGCCAAAAATAGCGGCCAGCAAATGGCTCGCACGATCCGCTGTCGGAGTGGCTGACGCGTTGATGGACTGCTTTGGGCACAGCAGTATTTGTGTTGTTCTTGAAGCGGAAGAGGTTGTCTAGGCTACGGGGCCGTCTTCACAGACCGGGCCCTCAGCCGACCATCCGTCGTTTCGCCACTAATGGTGGTCTCCACCATCTCCACGATAATCTCGACCTTTGTGCCGTCCTGCCACGGCGTTACCCGTAGAAGGATCGGTCAGTGAGCCTCGGTCGACTTTGCTGAGTCGAGTGACACCAGATACTCGGCATTGCCGCGGATGGCTGGTTTGTATCGGTCAATCTCCTCAGAGTGCACATTCTCGACGAGCAGAGCGAGAAGGCTTCCGAGTGCCGTATTCGCGCGGCCCGCAGCGTGGAGCGTCAAGGACTCGAATACTCCAAGAGCGACGGATTCAGGGAACTGTGCCCGGGCGCGGGCGAACACCAAAATCGACTCGTCGGTGCGTCCCAGGTTTCTTAGAGTGCTTCCGTATTGGAGGGAGCATCGGCGCAGCACATCGCCTTCCAGCCCCTCAGCCATCGCGCGTTCGTAGAACCCGACTGCTGTTGCCTCCTGACCGTCGGTGTCGTACGCGCCACCGACCTCGTAAAGCACTCTCGGATTATGAGGGTACTGGCCATAGAGCGCTTCGAGTACAGCGATGGTGGGCGCCATATGATCCCGATCGCGGGCCGCCACAATACGATCGAGTTCTGCTTCCAGAGCTGTGCCCATCACGTTGACTCCGGCAGTTTCGAAGCGAAACGACCATCGTCCGCTCAGCAACTCTAGTCATCGACTCAAACTCCTCAAACGAGTTCGTAAGCGACATATTTACTGTCGCGTTGATGGATCCGCTTTATGGACCTCGCGTGCGATGATGACGCAGTGACTGATGACGTTGACTCCGCGCTAGTTCCTGAGCTGCTTGTGACTGATCTCGATCGGAGCATCGAGTTCTGGTGCGACGTCTGTGGCTTCCAGCTTCGCTACTCGCGACCAGAAGAGCGGTTCGCGTACATAACTTTCGGCACAGCCCACGTGATGCTCGAACAGGTTGGCACCGGCCGCAACTGGGTGCCCGCCGCATTAGAAACGCCATTTGGTCGTGGCATCAACTTCCAAGTCACCGTTCCCGACACGGCCGTGATTGCCGAAGCACTAGCACTTGCCGGAGTCGGATTATTCATGCAGCCCGAAGAAAAGTGGTACCGCGTCGGCAACGAGGACGCCGGCGTACAGCAGTTCGTCGTCACTGACCCGGACGGCTACCTGATCCGGTTCCAATCGTCGCTCGGGCGGCGTCCCACCGCTCAGTAGCGGATCCCGCGCGGACGCCCTAACGGATTCCGTCTCGCGTTGAAGCGATAGCACCTCAGGGAAGTGGCGAGTGCGTCGGCGGTGGTAAGTAACATTACTTTCATGAGACCAAGTCGGCGCCGAAGCGGAAACAATTCGCGATGCTGCGACCCAAACTTAGCACCTCTCAATTGGATCGATTGTCAAGACGACTCCCACCCGTCTGTCGTGGCTTTATCAACGTGGCTTGCCACGCTGGTGCCGTTTGCGCGCATCGTGGAAGAGGCAGAGATAGAGGAGCTTTTTGCAGCGGCGGCCAATGGGGAACTCTGGGATTCCGGGGATGGGACCACACCGATCAAGCCCATCAGAGAGGATCCAGAGGTCTATGAACTTCGTCGCACAGCACTCTCCAAAAAGCTGCGGTTCTACCATGGCGAGCCTGCAGAACTTCCGACGAAGCTAGTCTTCCTGCACCGTCACATCAAGGTCGATAACGAATCCCAACAGCACGAGATCGAGTATGCAGCGAAGCGCTACCTTGCTGGTCGAGCCAGCGGGTGGGGGTAGGTGCTGAGCCCGACTATTGCACAACCTGCAGGTTGTCGGACTATTATGGCTCCCATGCCAACCACAACTGAACTCTCTTTGTCGACGTCCGAAGTTCGACTCGTGCGGGCACGCGCGAAAGTTCTTGCGCGCGAGGATCGCGCGATGAAGACCGAATTGATCAAGCTTCGGCGTGAGGCCGGACTGACTCAGAAGCAGGTCGCCAAGATCATCGGCGTTAGCCAGCAGGCGATTAATAAGTTGGAGCGCTATGACTCTGACCCAAAGCTCTCGACAATGCGCCGATACGCCAACGCTATCGGTGCACTTGTCGAGCACCATGTCGCTCCTGATGTCGGGCAGTCTATTTGGCTCGCGGCCGCGCCGCGATGGGACGCTTCGTTTACTCTGCCCAATCAAAGCATCCGGGCCACTCGGCCAATTGTCAGTCCGAAAGCTAGCGGCTCTTGGTCGGACTCGAAGCGAACCGACTTCGCTCTCGGCGCTTGAGGTCGTTCGTGCCGTCTCAAATGAATGAAGAAGACCTTTCGGAGGTTAGGGCCATCATCGCGAACTCTACCCTTCGGTCGGTGGACTATTACGAGGTATCCGCGCGTAGAAACGATGGCGCGACGCCAACTGAAGATTCAGATCAAGGACGGCTGACCATTGAGGTCCAGCAACGCGTCGATGACACGAGTTTTGGGATTCGCCTGCAGGCCACAGTTGTTTTGCCGGTCGGTGAAGCGACGGCTTCCGTGGCTGGTGAGTATGACCTGCTGAACGGCGTTGCACCGCGTCGACGCGCCCTTCAGCTGTTCGCCAACGAGGTGGCAGTGATGACTGTACTTCCGTACCTGCGCGAGGCCATCGCGACGATCACCGCGAAAGTGTTCGGTGAGCCAGTGCATTTCCCGATCGCCGAACGCGGCGAGATTGCTCTCGACGTCGACGACGAGTAGGGCGCCCGGTAGAGGATAGTCTGCTGAGATCATCCCTTGGAGGCTGCTCGATGTCTGGTTCCCGCGTCACTCACGGCCCCGGCAGCATTTGGTTTCTTCAAGCGCGGATCACCCCGTGCGGTGGTTCGGGGTGCTGGTTTCTTTTTCGTGCTAGTGGTGGGCATCGTTGCCACCGCTGTCGGCGTGGTCGCGGGCTTTCTCTCTGAGGTCTTCAGCTCCTTTGATGCGGTCGGCGGCCAGGGCGGGCTGATGGGCAGCGTGTTTGCGGGGCGGGTGGAGTTCCGCGTCAATGACCGACCGGAGGATGCGCTGGTTCCGGTGGGCATCGCCGCGTTCGTCGCGATTGTCATCATCGTCAAGTACGCCAAGGAGGCACTGGCGACGGGCCGCGAATCGAGCACTTCGTTCTCGATACCGATTGCTGATGCGTCGTCATCCGGCGTTCTGTTGAACGGTAAACCGCTGGGTGAGGCGGAACCGAAGAAGCGTTTCTGGCAGTAGCCCGCTGATGAGGGTCGCCGACCCATCAGCTTTTCGTCAGGTCTCCGAACTACAAAAGAACTGCTCACCCGAATCTCAGCGCGGCCCACAGGAGGCATCATGGCGATCATTCGCTACACCGGTATCTATAACGCCGACGGTGGCGTGTGGGGCGAAACCCGCTACGTGATAGGGCATCTCCTGGGCACAACTGCCTGCTCGCTGTGCGACATCACTCACTCACCGATTCGTCGTAAGCCGGAATGGGATGCCATGGTCACCCGACTCGGTGTGGCTTTCGATGTGCGCCACCGCAACGAAACCACCGCAGCAGAGACCGAGTTTGCGGCCACCACCGGGCTTCCCGTAGTGCTCGCCCATCACGATGACGGCAGTATCACCGCGATTCTCAGCGATGCTGAGCTTGAGGCTGTTCGTGGGTCGGTCGGTGCGTTTGAGTCGGCACTCCGGGCAGCAGCATCCAGCCCCGAGCGAACTGTCGACTAACTGAAAGAAAGCGCAGTTCGTTCCGCCGTTCTTCCGCCCGGACACCTCTGTCGCCAATAGGCTGATGCGACCAGTACTTCTTAGGGCATCGTGCAACAACTTTTGGCGTTCGCCCGTGGCTCAAGGGGATCGCGCGTGAAGAAACAGATCAGCGTCGTTGGCGCTGTCATTGTGCGCGACGGTCTCATCTTGTGTGCGCAACGCGGTGCCCAGGGAAACCTCCCCGGGATGTGGGAGTTTCCGGGCGGGAAAATAGAACCTGGGGAGACGCCTCGCGACGCCCTCGCGCGGGAAATCTATGAAGAGCTGCACTGCACGGTAGCTGTCGGCGAGCTGGTCGCGACAACCACCCACGAGTATGACTTCGCAATTATTGAGTTGACCACCTTCTATTGCGAGTTGCTCGATGGCACCCCCGTTCTCACCGAACACGAGGCTGTGTGCTGGCTTCCACCCGAGCAGCTCATGATGCTCGAGTGGGCTCTGGCAGACGTGCCCGCTGTTCAGATCATCGAGAAAGCGATGACCTCCTAGTGGCGATGAATCTGAATGACCTAGAGCCCTTTGGCCAAGACATCGATTTCGGCTACGTCGACAGGAAGGTGAACTCCCCGCGAAAGTTTCACCCGCACCTGGTGCTCAACACTAAAACCGACTCAATGCTCCGAGCGCTGCGCCATGAACTGCAGCGCGCCTCGTCATTCACCTTCTCGGTAGCTTTTGTTCCGCCCCGCGCGATCGCCCTCCTAAAGCAAGAGTTGATCGATTTTGTCGGCGTCGGGCGAATCATCACGTCTGACTACCTCGGTTTCAACTCTCCCGGCGCCTTCGCCGAATTGCTCAACCTTGAAAACCTTGGGATCGACGTTCGAATTCATAAGGACACTGCGTTTCATCCGAAAGGTTACGTGTTTCGGCAGCCAGACGGCATCACCGCAATCCTCGGTAGTTCGAACTTGACCGAGAGCGCGCTTGCGAGCAACCACGAATGGAACCTTCGAGTCTCTGCCGCACGCGAAAGTGACCTCGCTGAACAGTTCACAAACTTGCTCGACGAGGAACTCTTCAATTCGATGCCGCTCACGCAAAAGTGGATCGACGACTATGCAGACGGCTATGTTCCTCCCACCCGAAACGCCAGGGTTCCATCGCGCACTGATGCTGCCGAAGACGAACTTCACACCGTGGGAACGATCACCCCGAACGTCATGCAGGTTGACGCGCTGAGTGCAATCGCAACAGTTCGTGCAGCCCAAAAAGATCGCGCTCTCGTTATTTCGGCAACGGGAACGGGAAAGACGATCCTCTCAGCGCTTGACGTTCACGCCGTAAACCCTCAACGCCTGCTCTTCATCGCACACCGAGAGCAAATCCTTGACCGAGCAATAACGGAGTTTCAGAGAGTGCTGGATGCTCCCAGAACAGACTTCGGCAAAATCACGGGAAACAGCCGGGAACCTGATCGGCGCTATGTATTCGCAACGGTGCAAACGCTCTCCCAACAACACGTCCTTGACAGCCTGCACCCCGAGGCTTTCGACTACATACTCATCGACGAAGTTCATCGAGCGGGCGCAGAGAGCTTCACTCGAGTCCTCGACCATTTCCATCCGGAATTCTTGTTGGGGATGACCGCAACACCTGAACGCACGGACGGCCAAAACATCTTTGAGCTCTTCGACTACAACGTGCCCTACGAGATCAGGCTGAACTCAGCGCTCGAGTTGGGCATGCTGGCACCGTTTCACTATTTCGGGGTCGCCGACATCACTTTCACCGAGGGTGTCAGCACCACCGCGGTGACTCCGCTGTCGCAGCTCGTACTCGCGGAGAGAGTCGACCACATCCTCAAGTCGATTGAGACCTACGGCCAGGCAGGAGTGAGTCCTCGCGGGCTGATCTTCTGCAGCCGCAAGGAGGAGGCGCACGCACTCTCCGTGGCCCTTAACCTACGGTCTCTTCGCGGGAGCCCGCTGCGCACTGTGGCACTGACGGGCCAGGACTCTATTGAGACTCGTGAACGGGTTGTCGATCGCCTTGAAGCGGGAGATCTCGACTACGTACTGACCGTCGATATTTTCAACGAGGGTGTCGATATCCCCTCGGTGAACCAAGTCATCATGCTCCGACAAACACAATCCAGCATCGTCTTTGTTCAGCAGTTGGGGCGCGGGCTAAGAAAAGTTGCGGGCAAAGAGTACCTAGTTGTCATTGATTTCATTGGCAACTACGCAAACAATTACCTCATCCCGATCGCGCTGTTCGGCGATGATTCACTCAATAAGGAGTCGCTACGAAAAAATCTCATCGCTGCGGAAGAAAAGGGAGTACTCGCCGGACTTTCCAGCGTGCGGTTTGACCGGATTGCTCAAGAGCGAGTGCTTCGATCGTTGGCTACCGTAAAGCTTGACAGCCTTCAGAACCTTAAAACCGCCATCGAATCGGTGCGGAATCGAGTCGGTCACACTCCGCTGCTCGTCGACTTTTTGCGGTTCGAATCTGTCGATCCCGTGGTTCTCGCCACCAAAGTGGGCAACTATCCGGAGCTGCTCGCCAAGGTCAAGATTGCGGAGAGCGAGCTTTCTTCCCAGCAATCGCGAGCGCTCACTGTTGTCTCCAAAGAATTGCTTACGGCAAAGCGACCGCACGAGTTGCTGCTGCTTCGGCAACTCCTCAGCGACGGCCATCTGAACGCGGCGGAAGCTTCTGCAGTGCTCGCTGGTGCAGGGAGGCCGAGTACTGACGCTCTTGTGCTAGCTGCCATGCGAAGCCTCACACTCAAGTTCAATACGGCATCCGAACTGAAGGCATTCGCCAGCGATGGGCCGGCAATCGAGGATGGGGAAGGGGCTTTCCGACTGAGCCCGGTATTTGCCAATGCCTACGGTCAGTCTCCAGCTTTCCGCACGCATCTCGATGACGTCATCGATACCGGGTTGAGGATCATCGCTGATCGCTACGCGGATGAAGGGCCCTTTACTCCTGGGCGGCAGTACTCGCGCAAAGACGCGAGCCGGCTTCTTAACTGGCGAAGCAACATGTACTCGACCATCTACGGCTACAAGGTTGATTCTGCAACGGCCACGTGCCCAATTTTCGTGACTCTTCACAAGTCAGATGAAGTGTCGGCAAGCACCGCCTATGAGGATGAGCTGCTCGATACCCAGACACTGCTTTGGTACACGCGAAGCAGAACGTCTTTGGCGACAACCGACGTCACCCAAATTGCAGAGAACGCAGTCGACATCCATGTCTTCTCCAAAAAGAGCGACGCTGACGGGCCCGGCCATTATTACCTCGGAAGAGCAACCGCGCGAGATGCGCAAGAAACTACGATGCCCGGTACTGACGGCAAGCCACTCCCGGTCGTTCGAATGCGCTTGCATTTTGATCAGCCAGTTCAGGCTGGACTCTTTGACTACTTCCACACGAATCTGACTGACTAGGAATTGCCCAAGGATCTGTGAGCCCCGTTGGCTGGGAACGTCAGACGCCCCTGTCACACTGACGTGGTGACAGATACCCGCACCGACGCCCTCGCCATCCTCCGCACCCTTGTCGGCAATGACTCCGCCGATTTTCATGAAGGACAGTTCGAGGCGATCGAAACTCTTGTCGATGGGCACCGCCGAGCGCTGGTGGTGCAGCGCACGGGGTGGGGGAAGTCCGCCGTCTACTTCGTTTCGACGCTGTTGATGCGCCGGCGAGGTGCGGGGCCGACGGTGCTCGTGTCACCACTACTGGCGCTGATGCGGGATCAGATTGCCGCGGCATCCCGTGCCGGAGTTCGAGCCGTCGCCATCAACTCCACCAACCCGCACGAATGGGCAGAGGTGCAGCAACAGCTTTCCAACGACGAAGTCGACGTACTGCTCGTCTCCCCCGAAAGGCTCAACAACCCATCGTTTCGCGATAATCAGCTCCCCGCGCTGATCAGCCGCATCGGGATGCTCGTGGTCGACGAAGCGCACTGCATCAGCGACTGGGGCCACGACTTTCGGCCCGACTACCGCCGGCTGCGCGAACTCATCACCGCCATGCCCGCAGGAGTACCCGTGCTCGCAACTACAGCCACCGCCAACTCCCGCGTCGTCGCCGACATCGCCGCGCAACTCGAAAATGTCGACGCTACCGAAGCTATCGACGCTGCCAGCACCGAAGTCGTCACAATCCGCGGGCCCCTCGCACGAGCATCCCTCCGCCTCGGCGTTCTGCAACTACCCGACGCTCGCGCCCGACTCGGCTGGCTGCTCAGCCACCTCGCCGAACTGCCCGGCAGCGGCATCATCTACACCCTCACCGTCTCCGCCGCCGAAGACACCGCACGGCTGTTACGCGAATCCGGGCTCGACGTGCGCGCCTACACCGGCAAAACTGATCCCCAAGAACGCGAAGAGTCCGAACAAGCCCTCAAAGACAACACCGTGAAAGCGCTCGTCGCGACCAGCGCTCTGGGCATGGGCTTCGACAAACCCGACCTCGGCTTCGTCATCCACCTCGGTGCACCCTCCTCCCCCGTCGCCTACTACCAACAAGTCGGGCGTGCCGGGCGTGCCACCGACAACGCCGACGTACTGCTCATGCCCGGCCCCGAAGACGCAGACATTTGGGAATACTTCGCTACCTCCTCCATGCCCGACCAAGAGCGCGCCGAACGCGTCATCGCCGAACTCACTGCCGCCGCAGCATCCGGAGACAAAGCAGTCTCCACCCCAGCACTCGAAGCACGCGTCAACCTGCGTCGCACCCCACTCGAACTACTCCTCAAAGTGCTCGACGTCGACGGAGCCGTCGCCCGCGTCCAAGGCGGCTGGGTCGCCACCGGTCAACCCTGGGTCTACGACGCCGAACGCTACGCCGGAGTAGCCGCCGCCAGACGCACCGAACAACAAAACATGATCGACTACGAACGCCTGCCCGAAGGCCCCGCCGGATGCCGCATGGCATTTCTGCAACGCGCCCTCGACGACAACACCGCAACCCCCTGCGGACGCTGCGACAACTGCGCCGGCATCTGGTACCCCACCGACATAGCCACGGATGCCACCACCCGCGCCACCGCAACCCTCGACCGTGTAGGCGTGCCCATCGAACCCCGCGCCCAATGGCCCACCGGCGCCGACCGCCTCGGCGTGCCCGTGCGCGGACGCATCGCGCCCAACGAACGCGCCTCCGAAGGCCGCGCCCTCGCTCGCCTCACCGACCTCGGCTGGGGTGGAACCCTCCGCACCCTCTTCGCCGCCGGTACCCCCGATGCCCCGGCCACCCCCGAACTCATCGCCGCCTGCGTGCGTGTACTCGCCGACTGGAACTGGGATGCCCGCCCCGTTGCCGTGGTCTCGATGCCGTCACGCAGCCGACCCCAACTGATTGCGTCTATCGCCGAAGGGCTCGCAGCGGCCGGCAAACTTCCCTACCTCGGGCCACTCTCCCTCACAGGCGCAGGACCGCAAGGCGAACCCGGCGGCAACAGCGCCTACCGGCTCGCCAGCGTGTGGGGGCAATTCGAATGGGTCGGTGGCACAGGTCTCGGCACCGATTCTGGCGCAGACGGCGCCACACTAGCCCACGGCCCCATCCTGCTCGTCGACGACCTCGTCGACTCCCGCTGGACACTCACCATCGCAGCCAAGGCACTCCGCGAAGCTGACGCAGAAGCCGTGCTCCCCTTCGCCCTCGCGCTTCGCGGGTAGCTCCCAGCAAATAATCGTGACGGTAGGCCGGCATAAAGCTACTCTGGAAGCTAACGCAAAGCTGCCGTTGCAGTGCGATCGGAGGTCGCCACAGTGTCAGATTCTTACAGGAAGCCCCACAGTTTCGCCCTCGGCGCGTTCCTCTCAGTGCTGGCAATACCGCTCGCCATTGCGGCAGCAGTCATCGTCGGCCTGCTGGGGACCGGGCTCGCGGCCGCAGTCGCCGCAATAGGGATGTTTGCGGCATTTCCACTCTTCGCACTAGGCTCACGCGGCCCCGTCAGTCGCGGCAGCGACTTTCTATTCGCACTCGTCGTTGGCGCCATCGCCACCATCCTCGGAGCAGTCTCCGGACTGCTCGCTGACGCATACACCACCTTCGTTGCCGGCGGCGGCACCAGCGGCATCATCGAGAACATATTTGCCGGACGCGCCGAGCTCCCATTTCCCAGTCGCCCAGAAGAGGTTGTGGTCCCCCTCACCGTCACCGCTGTCCTCGCCGTACTCGCAATCGTCATGAATGCGGCCAAAGCGCTCGCTGTTCACCGCGACAACATCATGGCCAAAGCCAACACTGTTGCCACCTCAGCCACCCGCCGCCTAGAGACTTCGCGAACCGCATTGACATCAACCGCCAAGAATTCAGCGAACACCGCCAACCAATTCGCCAACCACGTCATGACCATCAATTCCTCGTCCCCTGGCATCCTTCTCAACGGCGAACCACTCGAACAACTGCAATCCAAGACACACCTGTGGCGCGACTTGCGCGAGAAAATCTATAAAGCCATCCGCGGATAACCACAGCTCCGAACCACAAGTCACACCCAATACTTCAGCAGGTAGACCCCTGCCGGTTGACTTTCCCGCACGCAAGGCGTGTAATAGGTATACCCCATAGGGGTATACCTTCAGGAGGCGCACCATGGTCGGCTACAACGACAACAAGGAGCAGCTACTCAAACGCCTGCGTCGCGCAGAGGGTCAAGTTCGCGGCATCCACCGCATGATCGAAGAAGACACCTACTGCATCGACGTGCTCACCCAAGTGTCGGCCGCGACCAAAGCTCTCGAAACTGTGGCGCTCGCCCTGCTCGATGATCACCTCAGCCACTGCGTCGCCGAAGCCAGCCGAGAAGGCGGTGCCGTCGCCGACGAAAAGATCCGCGAAGCAAGTGCCGCCATCGCGCGACTCGTGCGTTCCTAACAACAACTTTCGCTCGCGCCTCGCGCCTGCTGCAATCAAAGGAGAACCAATGTCACACACCGCCGATTACCTCGTCGAAGGCATGACCTGCAACCACTGCGTCACCAGCGTCACCGAAGAACTCACCGAAGTGGATGGCGTCACCGCCGTCACCGTCGACCTCGCCTCGGGCCTAGCCTCCACCGTTTCTGTCACCTCCGATTCCCCCCTTGACGACACAACCGTCAGCGCCGCAATCGAGGAGGCCGGCTACACGCTCGTCAAGAGCCTCTGATGACCGACCAGACCGCGGCATCCAGCAGCGTCAACCTTTTGGATGTCGAACTCGACATCACCGGAATGACCTGCGCCTCCTGCGCCAACCGCATCGAGCGCAAACTCAACAAGCTCCCCGGCGTCGAAGCCACCGTCAACTATGCCACCGAGAAAGCTCGCGTTCGGGCACCCGAGGGCGTCGATTCCGATTTGTTCATCGAAACGGTGAAGGCTGCGGGGTATAGCGCTGTCATCCCCGTTCCCCTTCATGAACGCGAAAGCGCTGATACAAGCGCCGACGCCTCGACCACCAACGACGACTGGGCCCAGCAGTTGCTGCGCCGACTCCTGATCTCCACCGCCCTCACGATTCCCGTCGTGCTGATGTCGATGATCCCAGCGCTGCAGTTCACGTACTGGCAGTGGTTAGCCCTCACCCTCGCGGCGCCCGTTGCCGTGTGGGGAGCGTGGCCTTTCCACCGGGCCGCCGCCACCAATGCCCGCCACTTCACCGCGACCATGGACACCCTCATCAGCCTGGGTGTTTTGGCCGCATTCGGTTGGTCGCTCTACGCCCTGTTCTTTGGGGGTGCAGGCGAAACCGGAATGAACATGACGATGACGTTCTTCGGAACGCCCCACGGCGGCGCAAGCGAAATCTATCTTGAGGTCGCCGCCGCCGTCACCGTGTTCATCCTCCTCGGCAAATACATTGAGGCTCGCGCCAGCCGTGAATCGGGGGCCGCCCTGCGCACACTACTGGAACTCGGCGCGAAAGATGCCACCGTTCTCAGGGGCGGCACCGAGCAGCGGATCGCCGTCTCCGCGATAGCCGTCGGAGACCGCATTGTGGTGCGCCCCGGGGAGAAAATCGCCAGCGATGGCCTCGTGATCGAGGGCAACTCCGCCGTCGACGAAAGCATGCTCACCGGCGAATCAGTACCCGTCGAAGTAGGGCCCGACAGTCGCGTCACCGGCGCCACCCTCAACGTTGGCGGACGACTCGTCGTCGAAATTACCCGCATCGGCAGCGACACCGAACTGGCCCGCCTCGGTCGCCTGGTCGAAGATGCCCAAACCGGTAAAGCCAACATCCAACGCCTCGCCGACCGCGTTTCGGCCATCTTTGTACCCGTCGTGCTTGGCCTTGCCATTGTTGCTTTTGTCGGATGGATTATCGCCGGCGGGCCCATCGAACTAGCCTTTACCGCTGCTGTCACCACCCTCGTCATCGCCTGCCCCTGCGCCCTCGGGCTCGCAACCCCCACCGCACTGCTCGTAGGCACCGGCCGCGGATCGCAGCTCGGCATCATCATCAGCGGCCCCCTGGTGCTCGAACAGACCCGCGCCGTCGACACCATCGTGCTCGACAAAACCGGCACCGTCACCACCGGCGAAATGCGCCTCAGCGGCATCGAGGTACTGCCCGGCGAAAACGAGGAGCACGTGCTGGCGTGGGCGGCCACCGTAGAGACTGGCTCCGAGCACCCAGTCGGCCGTGCCGTTGTCACCGCCGCCAAAGAACGCGACCTCGACCTGCCCGCCGCAACAGAATTCACCGCGCACTCCGGCAGCGGAGTGCAGGCCACCATCGACGGAACCGTCGCCTATGTGGGTCGCGCCTCATGGCTCACCAGCGACCAGAATCAGACGGTCTCGGATGCCGCCCTCGCGCTTGTCGAGACAGCGGAAGCAGCCGGATCCACCGCCATGGTCGTCGCGTGGGATGGTCAGGCACGAGGCGTGCTGATTGTCGGCGACACCGTAAAAGCATCCAGCGCGGATGCCATTGCCGAATTCATCCGGCTCGGCCTGCGCCCCGTGCTCCTCACCGGCGACAACGCGGGAGCCGCGGCATCCGTCGCCGCAACCGTCGGTATCGAAGACGTGCACGCCTCCATCACCCCGCAGGGCAAACTCGATGTCATCCGCAGTTTGCAGGCCGAGGGTCGTGTTGTGGCCATGGTCGGTGATGGCGTCAATGACTCCGCCGCCCTCGCAGCCGCCAACCTCGGCATTGCGATGGGTGGGGGAACGGATGCCGCAATCGCCGCCAGCGACATCACCGTCGTCAGCGGTGACCTGATGGTCGTAGCCGATTCCGTTCGACTCGCCAAGCGCACCCTCGGCGTCATCCGCGGCAACCTGTTCTGGGCCTTCGCCTACAACGTTGCGGCCCTCCCGATCGCGATGCTCGGCCTACTCAACCCGCTCGTGGCCGGTGCCGCCATGGCATTCTCGTCAGTATTCGTCGTGATGAACAGCCTGCGACTGCGCGGGTTTAAGGGCAGCGCACGATCCGGTTCGTTCTAGACACTGGGACCTCTCAATACTGGGAACTTTCACGAAGGTGGGGTGGGATAGCTTCATGCGTTTACGCCAGAGCCTTATCGCCCCACTGTTCGTGCTTGCGCTGCTCGCCGGGTGCACTCAGACCACAGAAGTCGCACCACCACGACCGCCAGCGGCAGAGCCGGAAGCTCCCGCCGAGGCGTCCACGTCGGTGACAATCGACACGGACGCTACTCCAACGACGGTGATCTCCGGGCTCGCCGCACCCTGGTCGATGGTGCGCCTAGAGTCTGGCTCGACCCTTATCAGTGAACGAGACACTCGTCTCGTGAAAGAGCTGACGCCGGTCGGTCAGCTGCGAGAAGTCGGTATCGTCGGCGATGCTGCCCCCGGCGGTGAGGGTGGGCTGCTCGGTCTCGCCACCCTTGACGGCACCTCCCTTTATGCCTATCTCACCACCGACACCGACAACCGCATCGTTCGTTTCGACCTTGGCGGCGAGCCGGGCGCGTATTCCCTCGGCGCGAGCACCGAGATCCTCACTGGCCTCACGAAGTCGCGCATTCACAACGGCGGACGCATCGCCTTTGGGCCCGATGGAATGCTCTACGCAACAGTCGGCGATGCTAGTGAACCAGCACTTGCCCAAGACTTAGACAGTCTGAACGGCAAGATTCTGCGGATGAAGCCGAACGGTTCTGTTCCGGCCGATAACCCCTTTGCGGGGTCGCTGATCTACTCGCTCGGGCACCGGAACCCACAAGGCCTCGCCTGGGATGCTGACGGACAACTCTGGGCGGCAGAATTTGGCCAAAACACGTGGGATGAGTTAAATATCATTGACGCTGGCTCCAACTATGGGTGGCCGGAAGTGGAAGGCGATTCCTCGGATTCTCGCTTTGAGTCGCCCGCCCACCAGTGGGCAACCGATGACGCCAGCCCGAGTGGACTCACGTTCGTAGGGGGCACCTTCTTCATGGCCGGGCTCGGCGGCGAGAGGCTCTGGCAAATTAGCGCCGATGATGCGACAGCCGCCCCCGAAGCCGCCTTCGCCGGAACGTTCGGTCGCATCCGCGATGTCACACCAGGGCCCGACGGCAGTCTGTGGGCGCTCACCAACAACACGGACGGTCGAGGCGAACCACGCAAGAACGACGACCGCATCGTGCAGGTGACACTAGTTGCCGCGGGCTAATCTCGACGCGAGCCGGGCCTCGCTGCGGGGCCGGTCTACTTCGCGTCTGACCCGGTGCTGGTATCGCGTTCCCGAATCGCAATTGCCTTAGCCTCATCCGCCGCCAGCCGTTCCGCCAAAATCAAGTTGCGGGCGGTATCGCGCAACGGCAACTGCACGGTGTTCTCGGCGGGGATCCCCGCAAGCAACTGGCGCAGACGCGTGAATTCGGCATCCACCTCAACACCGGCAACAAGGGCCAAATTGCTGATGTACAGCCAGATGAGGAGGGCGAGCGCCCCACCGAGCCACCCATACACACGATCGTAGTTCGCGATAGTGGAGACATAGAAACCGAAAGCTGCGGTGGAAATTCCCCACGCAACAATGGCGAAGACCGCCCCGGGGCTGATCCACCGCAGCCGTTCCTGTCGAAGGTTGGGGGTGTAGTAGTAGAGCACCGCAATGATGACCGTGAGCAGAGCCGCGAGCACCGGCCAGCGCCCGAACGACCACACAGCGACCCAGGGTTCGCCAACGCCTATCGCGTCTCCGATGGCCGTGGCCACATTTGTTGTGGTGAGCAGAAGCACGGTGATGGCGGCGAACGCAGCAAGGAGGAATGCGGAAAGGATCAGCATGGTTCCGCGGAATTTCACGAGTCGCCGCCCCTCCTGAACCTCATACACGCTGTTCGCGGCCCGCCCGAACGCGGTGGCGTAGCTCGACATTGACCACACACTGAGGGCAATCCCAATCGCGAGCGCAATACCGGGGCTACTAATGGAGAAAAGCTGGGTGAGTGGTTCTTTGAGAACATCAACCGTGTCCGGTTGCAGCACTTCCTTTGCAAGGTCGAGCACGGTCTCTGCCGCCTGATCTTTACCCTGCCCTAGCGCGAAAGCGGACACCACGGCCAGCGCCGCGGGGAGAATGGCGAGCGCCGAAAAAAAGGCGAGTGTGGCGGCAGAATCGATACCGCGGTGCCGCATGAACCCGTGAAACGCACGCCGAAACGCGTAACGCCATTCGCTTCGTGCAGTCACCAGGTTGCTCGCGTGCTGCGAGTCGGATGCGGTGCGGACCCGCTCATTTTTTACCGCTCCCGCGTCAGTTGCCATGCGAATATCTTAAGCCGAAGCTCCATAAAAAAATGACGAACCTGGGCCGCCCTGCACGCACCGGCGTTACCGGAACGCAGCGTGATCGGTGAGCGCGCGACCAAGCACCAGCGTATGGATCTCGTCAGTACCTTCGTAGGTGCGCACCGACTCCAAGTTGTTCATGTGGCGCATGACAGGAAAATCGCCGGTGATCCCGTCGCCCCCCAGGATGCTGCGGGCCGTCGACGCGATACGAATTGCTTCGCGAACGTTGTTGAGCTTGCCAACACTGATCTGCTCGGGGGTGAGCGCACCCGCATCCTTTAGCTTCGCCAAATGAAGTGCGAGCAACATCCCTTTCTCATACTCAACGAATGAATCCGCAAGCTTCAGCTGCGTGAGTTGCATCGCGCCGATCGGCTTACCAAACGCCTCTCTGGTCTTCGAACGCTCGATGGCCACATCGAGACAATCGCGCGCCGCCCCCATCACGCCCCAGACGATGCCGTACCGGGCATCGTTCAGGCAGCGGAACGGCGCCGACAGTCCACGCGCTCCCGGCAACTGTGCCGAAGTGGGGAGGCGAACGTCGTCGAAGAAAAGATCACACTGAATTGATGCCCGCAGCGAGAGCTTGCTCTCAATATCCACGGCCCGGAATCCGGGGGTGTCTGTCGGCACCACAAAGCCGCGCACACCCTCATCGGTCTGGGCCCACACGATGGCAACATCAGCAACGCTGCCGAGACCGATCCACCGCTTAGAGCCGTTAAGCACCCAGTCATCGCCCGATCGTGTGGCGCGGGTGAGCATCGCAGCAGGGTCGCTGCCACCGCTGGGTTCGGTGAGGCCGAAGCATCCAATCGAGGCCCCGGATGCCAGCGACCCGAGCCACTGCTCCTTCTGCTCGTCTGAACCAAAGTAGGCCAGCGCACTCATAGCCAACGAACCCTGCACCGACACGAAGGTGCGCCAGGCAGTGTCGGCGGCTTCCAATTCGTAGCAGACGAGGCCGTAGCTGGTGGCGTTCGCGCCGGCCGTTCCATACCCCGTGAGGTGCATTCCGAGCATGCCGAGGGCGCCGAGTTCGGCTACAAACTCGCGTCGGAAGACTGCGTCTTCGAAGTCTTTTTCGATCGTCGGGCTCACCCGGTCCGACGCAAAAGTTCGAGCTTTCGTCTGCCAGCGGCGTTCTTCCTCGGTGAGCAAAGAATCCAACCCAAGCAGGGTCTCTGAAACGGAGTTCGCGGTCATGATGTCCCTTCTGCAGGTAGCCAAGCGGCGCCCTGATGTTGTCCGAGGTCTGGCGGCACCAGCCGATACTGTGTGGGGGTGCGTGACAGAGTGATCGGATTGCTGATCTGTTTACTGGTGCGGCCGGAGCTCGTTATCTCGGTCACCGCTGGGAGCCCGAGACTTTCCGCGAATGCGATCGCCTGACCGACGTCATTGACCGGGCCCGCCGGAATCCCTCCCGCCGTCATGGTATGCACCCAGTGCTGAACGCTCTCGGCAGACAATCGGCTCTCAAGAATGGTTCGCAACTCGCCGCGGTTTGTGACCCTGTTTTCGTTTCGTGCGAAGCGCGGGTCACCTGCCAGTTCCGCCAACCCGAGCAAACCAACAAGCCGCCGGAATTGACCATCGTTGCCGACGGCAATCACGAACGGACCATCCTGAGCGGTGAACGTTTCGTACGGCGCGATGCTCGGGTGAGCGTTGCCCATCCGCTGGGGTGACACTCCGGTGTTGAGCGCCGCCGACGCCTGATTGACCAGCGCAGACAGCAGGGACGAAAGTAGGTTCACCTCGACACGTTGACCAACACCGGTGCGATCGCGAACCCGCAGCGCCGCTTGGATGCCCACCACCGCGTTTTGGCCGGTGATCACGTCGACCAGTGCCACACCAACCTTGGTGGGTTCTGCGTCGGCAGCGCCAGTAACACTCATCACGCCGCCGACCGCCTGAACGAGAAGATCATAACCGGGGAGGTGGGCGCCCTCGCCAGAGCCAAAACCGGTCACCGAACAGTAGACGAGCGATGGGTTCTCGGCCTCAAGATCGTCCCAACCCAGCCCGAACTGTGTCATAGTTCCGGGGCGAAAGTTCTCAATTAACACGTCGGCGCTGAGCGCAAGCTGGCGGGCTTCAGCCGCACCTTCCGGATCCCTCAGATCGCAGATGATTGACCGTTTGTTGCGGTTAACGCTCGAAAAGTATGTGCCCCTGCCCGAGTCATCGACCGGCGGTGTCCACGATCGGGTGTCATCACCGGAGGGCGACTCAATTTTGATCACGTCGGCACCAAGATCGGCCAGCATCATCGACGCGTAAGGCCCGGCCAGCACTCGAGAGAAATCGACGACTCGGATTCCTGCCAACGGCGCGCTCATGTCTGTGCCGGCCGTGGTGCTGCCGCCCGACCAACAACCACATCAAAGATGAGCATCGCTGTGCCCGTTATTGTCAACGAAACCACCACGAGGGTGATCTTGAGCAGTCGGTCGGATAACGTCACCAATCGCGGTTTAGATCTACGCCCAAAGAGGGCGCGGTGCAGGCTCACGGGTGTGAGTGCGAGCACTGTGGCGAGCACTGCTACGGTCACTAAGGCCAGGTAGAGCTCGACCTGATGCTGGTCGAGTTCGGTGAAGCGGGGCTGAAAAGCGAGGGTCAGCAGGAAGCCGGTGAGGATCTGTGTGCCTGTCTGGATGACGCGCAGCTCTGGCAAGATTTCGGTCCAGTTGCGGTCGCTGCGTTCTATTGCAGTCTCATCTCTCCCGTCGCTGTGGGAGTCGGTGTCCGACTTGTTTGCGCTCACCCCCATATCGTAAACAGATACGCCGTGAACGGCGTGCAGAACGTCAACTTCATCAACGCAGTGTCATTGGGGCGAGGATCATTGCAGTCCAGTCCCATGTCCATCAACCATCTGGTGGGGCAGGGGTGGAACTGGCCCACGCGAAAAGTTAGCCCAACAGGGGCAAGAGAGCAGGCCGAGGAATCTTCCCCCTTGTCGGACGATGGCGCTTTCGAGTCCGTCGCTTAGAGTGGCTGCATGCTGATCGATGAAGCGGTACTCGCCGGAGGTCGCTCCTCCCGATTAGGGTCCATTGCCAAAGCATCGCTTCAGGTAGATGGTCACAGCCTTCTTGACCATGCCGGCGCGGCAGTGTTCGTCACGCGCGAGGATCCAGCATTTTCTGGGCCGGCCGCGGCCCTCGCGGCTGAGTGTGAGGCGAACCGGGCCGGTGCACCCCAGCCGGGCACCACGAAATAATGACTGCCTCGCTCAGCTCAGAACGCCTGATTCGCTATTCGCGTCAGCTTGCTAATCCTCATTTCGGTGAGACCTCGCAGCAGCGGCTCAGCACCGCGAAAGTGCTCGTCGTTGGCGCTGGCGGGCTCGGCAGCGCCACTGTTCCTGCGCTGGCGGCAATGGGCGTCGGCACCATTGGTGTGATCGACACTGATGTGGTGGAGCTGTCAAACCTGCATCGCCAACTCGCCCATGGAATTGCGGATGTTGGACGCAGCAAACTTGATTCTGTCACCGAAACAGTGGCCCGAATTGATCCTGACATTAAGATTCACCATCACAGCGTTCACTTGGACTCAACTAATGCGCTCGAATTATTTGCGGGCTACGATCTGGTGCTTGATGGCAGCGACAACTTCGCGACGCGCTATCTGGTGAATGATGCGGCCGCCATCACGGGGATCCCGTTGGTCTGGGGGGCGATCCTCGGTTACGGGGGCCAAGCCGGTGTCGCTTGGGTCGGTCACGGCCCCACCTATCGCGATCTCTTTCCTGTGCCTCCCGCACCAGGCACTGTGCTGTCCTGCGCCGAGGGGGGAGTTTTGCCGTCCGTGTGCGCCCTAATCGGTGCCATCATGTGCTCGGAAACCGTGAAACTCCTCACGGGAATCGGCGAGCCCCTCATTGGCAGGGTGACAACCTACGACGCACTCACTGGCCGATTCCGCGAAGTTGAATACGCCGCAAGCAGTGACGTGAACCCGATCACGGAGCTGATTGACTATGAAGTCTTCTGCGGAGTGGCGAGAGATGCGAGCGACATAGCAGGCTCCAGCGACACCATCGACTCCAGCGAGCTCAGTTCGCTTCTCAACGCTGGCGATCCCCTCCAGGTGATTGATGTTCGAGAGCCGTTCGAACGGATGATCGTGACAATCGAGCCCTCGGAGCTGTTCCCGCTGGGTCAGTTAGAAAGCCACCTCGACGAAATCCGCCGGGACATTCCTGTTGTGCTGTTCTGCCACCACGGCACGCGGAGCGAACACGCCCTCCACCTGCTGCAAAACGCCGGATTCAGCAACGTCCGCCATCTGGTGGGCGGCATCGACGATTACGCCCAGACAATTGATCCTGCGCTGGCGAGGTACTAAAAAATGGACACCAACGAACTCGTGCGTGTGGCGGTCATCACGGAGACTGAGATCGATGAATCCGCGATACGACGCGCGGTCGAATCGCCCGCCTCTGGTGCGGTTGTCTTGTTCTCGGGCGTGGTGCGCAACCACGACGGTGGCGAAAGTGTGCGATCGCTCGAATATCAGGCGCATCCTGAAGCACAGCGAATCTTGGCCGAATGCTGCGCTGCGGTGGCGGTCGAAACGGGGCTGGCAATCGCTGCGGCACATCGCACCGGTCACCTTGAGATTGGTGACGTTGCTCTGGTCGCCGCCGTGGCAGCTGCGCATCGCCGTGAGGCTTTCGACGCGTGCGAACTTCTTGTCGAACGCATCAAATCGACCGTACCCATCTGGAAACGCCAAAGGCTTATCGATGGAACCGCCGAGTGGGTGGGGCTGTAGAAGCGTCGCCCTAACCGCCGGCGAACGGAGGCAGTACGTCGACGCGCGAACCGACCGATTCCGCTGGGTCGCGGCGCACAACACCGTCAATCAGGAATGAGCCCGACTCTACGACGCGCTGCATCAGCTCGCCGTAGCGATCAATGAGCATCACCTTGAGTGTGTTCAAGGTCGCGCCATCCTCAATTGCGAGTTGTTCTTCGTCCCTGCCAGCAGCATCGGCGGCTGCCGCGAAATAGCGTACGTGCAGGGTCATGTCAGCCACCAATGTAGGACATCTCAATCTTCTGGGTACCGTCAGTGGGTCGTTTGGTATTGAGTGACCGTAGCTCTGAGTAGCGGTCGGTTCGGTCGCGCCAGATCTGTGCCATGACAGCCGACAGCTTGTCGTCTGAGCATCCATCACGCATCAGAGCCCGGAGGTCGTGCCCGGAGCTCGCAAACAGACAGGTGTAGAGCTTTCCATCGACCGAGATTCGGGCGCGAGAGCAGGAGTGGCAGAACGACTGGGTGACGCTTGAGATTACGCCGATCTCTCCACCACCGTCACGGTAGCGCCAGCGCTGCGACGTTTCACCGGTGTAGTTGGGCTCAATTTCTTCTAAGGGGAGCTCGGCGTTGATGCGCGCGATGACGTCGGCCGAGGGCACGACCTCGCCCACCTGCCAGCCGTTGGTGGTACCGACATCCATGTATTCAATGAAGCGCAGGATGACCGGGGTGTCTGTGAAGTGGCGCGCCATGGCAACAATGTCCTGATCGTTGTGGCCCTTCTTCACCACCATGTTCACTTTGATGGGCCCGAGCCCCACCTTTTGGGCGACGTCGAGCCCGTGGAGGATGTTCTTCACCGGAAAGTTGACATCGTTCATCGAGCGGAAGGTCGCATCGTCGAGAGAGTCGAGTGACACCGTTACCCGCTTCAGGCCGGCGTCCTTCAGATCCTGCGCCAAGAAGGCGAGGGCCGAACCGTTGGTGGTGACCGCCAAATCGAGCGCTTCACCGGCTGGCGTTCTGAGTTCGGCAAGCATGGCAATGAGGTCGGGCAGCCCTTTGCGCAGGAGGGGTTCGCCACCGGTTAACCGAATTTTTTCGACACCGTGCGCCGCCGCGAGCCGTGCCAGTCGGGTGATTTCTTCAAAGCTCAACAGTTCATCCCGCGGCATGAAAGCGTAGTCCCGCCCGAAAATCTCTTTCGGCATGCAGTAGACACAGCGAAAGTTGCAACGATCCGTGACAGAGAAGCGGATGTCGTGCAGTGGTCGCCCCCGCGCGTCTATCACTCGGTTCTCCGCAGTTCCGCGCCCTGGGCCTGCACCTGCGGCTGCACCTGCTCCGCGCCCAGCACCTGCACCTGATCTCCCAAGTGAATTCGACCCGGATCAAGCGGAGTGAGACGGATGCCGAACCACGTTTTGTTGTCCCGTCTGCGACGCGCCGCCAAAGTTCGAATCGGCTCCGTGCCGCGCACCAGGGTGGACGGCTCAACCGTGGTCATCACACAGCGGTCGCAAATCATCGTGACTCGAAACCGCACATCGCCAATCGTGACGCCCGACCAGCTCTCTTCAACAAAGGGTTCAGCGCCATCAATGACGACATTGCGGCGGAACCTCACCACATCCAACGGTTCAGTTTGCTGCTCTGTCCAGTCATCGAGTTGGCGCAGTGATGACTCCGCGACCAGAAGTAGCGGTGCGGCATCCGCAAGCGATACGACATCGCCCGCCTCGCCGCCATCCTCGCTGGCAATGGATCGCACCGTCGGATCGGGCTGCCACACCAGTCGCACTCCCAGCTCTAGGCGTTCGCTCAACCAGCGATTGATCTCAGCAGGCGCAGCCACCGCTGTGCCCTGACCACTGTGGTTCACGGCGGTGGTCTCCCCGCCGTCCCGCATGTCGACGGTGACCACTCCCCCGTCGCGATCAGAGACCTGCAGCACCGTGTCCCTAAGGGTCTGGGCGGTGAGACCCAGCAGCTGATTGTGCGCGCGGGCCGTGATTGTGTCACCTGCGCTATCGACGAGCGCCCAGCGGCGATCCTGCTCCAGCCCCCACGGATTTACCCTGGCGGAATCGACATCGCTGCCGGCAAAAGATTTCACTGGGTACACTCTGAGCCGTGTCACGCGCATGCGCGAACTCTACCAAACACGCCTCACGGCAGAGCCTTGCCGGGCCCTTTCGGCACCGCCGGGACTTTCGGCACTGCCGGGACTTTCGGTACTGCCGGGACTTTCGGTACTGCCGACTGGCGTGGATAGACCGTGACAGCGGCGGGATCGATGGATGCTGTGACATCGTCACCTGCAGACAGTTGCTGAGCCAGCAGTTGTGTGGGCGGCGCCTCTGCAGCAACCGTGTCATTGCAGAAAGTCAGCCGGATCCCATTGACTCCGGGCTCAAGCAGTTCGAGCGTTGCGCGCCACGAATTGGGCATCGCGGGCGCGGTGGCGCCGGTCGCAGCTCGTACCGAACTCACCGTTACCGCAGACGGCGGGAACACGACAGAAACCTCTGTGCCGACCGGGGGGAGTCGGTTTTCGGGCGAAAATCGGCGGCCGTCTGGTGTGCGCACCAGTTCTGGCGTTTCAACGATTCCCTCGATCAGGTTGAGGCCGACGAGGGTGGCGGCGAACAGGTTTGCCGGTTGGCCCAGTACCCGGGCGACAACACCGATGTCGATGATTCGACCCCGATCAAGAATCGCAACACGGTCTGCGAGCACGAGTGCGTCGACGACGTTGTGCGTGACGACGATGGTGGCGGGCGCAACTGAGCTACGACCGGTGCCGCGCCCCGCAGCGGTGGCGTGGCGGGCCGCATGGCGTTCGGCGAGGCGCTCGCGTAACAGCGTGCGCACCAGCGACGCGTTCTGCACATCTAACGCTGCCATTGGCTCGTCGAACAGCAGCACGTCGGGTTCGGTGGCCAGCACTCGGGCGATAGCGATGCGCTGTTGTTGCCCTCCGGAAAGCTCTGCCGGTCGGCGATCCGCAAACGACGCCAGCCCGACATCCTCAATCCACTGCCGGGCACGTGCCCGCGCCAACGACGCCGTTATCCCCTGCGAGCGCAGCCCAAAAGCGACATTCTCGAGCGCACTGAGATGGGGAAACAGCAGCGGATCTTGGCCGAGCAACCCGATCCGACGCCGGTGAGCGGGCACCTGACTATTGCGCCCCGATGCGTCTGATGCGTCCGATGCGTCTGATACCTGTGTCAGCACCTTCCCGCCGACCACGATCGTGCCGCGATCCGGAGTCAGCAGGCCCGCAATCGCCGCCAACATGGTTGATTTACCCGAGCCGTTGGGGCCCAGCAGTGCGAGAGTCTCTCCCGGCGCGACCGAGACACTCACATCGAGGGTGAAGGGGCCACGGTGCACCAGAAGGTCGACATCCACCATCATCGATCAGAGCTCCGGGGTTGTGCGCCAACTGCGCAGGAGAAACAGGATGACGATGGAGACAACGATGAGCAGAAGCGAGAGTGCGATGGCGGAATCTTGACTCACGCCCGCACCATTAAACGCCGTGTAGATCGCCAGCGGCATGGTGCGGGTGATGCCGGCGGCGTTGCCCGCGAACAGTGCGGTGGCCCCGAATTCTCCGAGCGCCCGCGCGAAGCACAGCACCGTTCCGGCAAGAAGACCGGGCATGATCAACGGGAGTGTCACTCGCCGAAAGACCATCCAGCGCCCAGCGCCCAGCGTTGCGGCCACCGTCTCGAAACGTGTGCCAGCTGTGCGCAGCGCCCCTTCAACGGAAATGACCAAGAACGGCAGCGCCACAAAGGATTGCGCGATCACCACGGCGGCGGTCGTAAACGGTATGCGGATGCCGAACGCCAGCTCTAGGCCACTGCCAACAAGACCGTTGCGCCCCAGAAGGTAGAGCAGCGCGATGCCGCCGACCAGTGGGGGCATGACCAGCGGCAGTGTCGTCAACGCCCGCAGGAGCCCCGCAACACGACTACCGGATCGGGCAATCAGGAGCGCGAGGGGCACTCCGACAATGATGCACAGCACCGTCGACGAGAGCGCCGTCTGCAGGGAAAGGCCGAGAGCAGACTGTGCCTCAGCCGACATTATGGCGGCCGGCACCCGTGGCCAGTCCGCCCGCAGAAACAGCCCCACAATGGGGAGGATCAGCAGCGCAAGACCGACCACCGCCGGGATGTAGAGAAGCCGCGGGATTGCCGCTCCGGTTCTGATCGGAGAGCGTTTGGTTGCGGTTGCGGTCACAGTTTCGGTCGAGGTCACGGTCACAGTTTCGGTCACGGTCACGGTCTCGAGAAGCCGTAGGTGGCGAGAATAGTCTGGCCCTCATCCGAGAGCACAAAGCTCACGAATGCTTCGGCAATGTCCGGCTGTTGCGAGGCAGCCATCGTTGCGATTGGGTAGCTGTTGCGGACCCTCTCGGCGCCAGGGATGGGAACGCCGTCAACTGCTCCCGCAGAATCCTGAACGTCGGTGACATAGACGAGTCCGGCATCCACTTCACCAGCTTTCACCTTGGTGAGCACCGCCTTCACGTTCTGTTCCTCGGTCACCGGCGTCACCGCTACCCCGTGAGCCTTGAGGATCGTGCGGGATGCCACACCGCAGGGCACTTCGGGGGCGCAGAGAGCGAGTTGCAGCTCTGGCCGCGGGAGGTCGGCCAGCCCCGCGATGTCGAGGGGGTTGCCGGGCTGAACGGCAAGCTGCAGCAGGTTGCTGGCAAACAGGACAGGGGTGCTGGCGAGCTCCTCGGCAACCTTTTCCATGGTGGCTTCGTCTGCAGAAGCGAATACGTCGACCGGCGCACCCTCGACGATCTGGGTGGCGAGCGTCGATGATCCGTCGAACGAAATGGGAGCCACGGTCACACCGGGGTTGGCTGCCGTAAAGGCCTCGGCGAGTTCTGTGAATGACGCCGACAGCGAGGCCGCGGCAAAGATGGTGATCTCGCCCTGAAGTTGCTGACCCGACGAATCGGATGCCGCTGGCGAGTCGACCGGGGCGCAGCCCGCAAAGCCGATCGTCGCGGCCAAGGAGAGCGACGCCACGGCGAGAGCTGTCGAGGTGCGGCGATTACGGCGGTGGTGACGGCTTCCGTTGCGACCGCTGCCTCCACGATGCTTCGTGAGAGAGTTCACTGCGTGCGCTCTTTAGGCGACTCAACAATGACCATGGTTGCTTTAATGACAGCAGCGGCAAGCGACCCAACTTCGAGGCCTAAGTCGCGCACGGCTTCTGTCGACATCAGCGAAACAATCCGGTGGGGGCCGCACTGCAACTCAACCTGCGACATCACGGTGTCACTCACAATGCGGGTGACCAGCCCCACCATCCGGTTGCGCGCGCTACTCACCGAGTCAGAACGGCCCTGAGGCTGCTGGGCCTGCTGCGCTCGCTCTTGAGCACGCTGAGCGAGGTCTGCACCGCGCACCACCTGACGCCCGGCATCATCCAGCGACACAGCCAGCCCCTCGGCCGCAATCCATCGCCGAATTGTGTCGTCACTGACCCCAAGAAGTTGGGCGGCTTCGCTAATCCGATACTGCGTCATATTTCGGATCTTATCACCGCAACAGCGTGAGTTTCGGGGGAATTCGACCGGTTCTGCGCCGACGGGGCCTATTCTCGATTGGTTAGGGTAAGAACATGACCCTTGGCGCTCCCACAGCTTCCCCGCCGCTGAGCGTCACTGAACATCTCGACCGCATTCTCGGCAGCGTCACTCGGTTACCCGCCGTCACCATCCCCATCGCTCACGCACTGAACCTTACGCTCGCCGAAGACGTGCACGCCGCCGTCTCTGTGCCAAGCTTCGACAATTCCGCCATGGACGGGTACGCGCTGCGGAGAGTGGATGCCGCCGCCGCAACTGCGGAGACCCCCGTCGCGTTCCGGGTTGTGGCAGATCTCCCGGCCGGCTCAGCTGAGAACCCGCGGCTCGGCTCCGGTGAGGCCGCCCGAATCATGACCGGAGCCGCGGTGCCGGATGACGCGGATTGCATCGTGCCGATCGAGGACACCGATCAGGGCACACAAACCGTGCTTATTTCACGTGCTCCTCAGGCTGCCGCACACATCCGCCGCGAGGGCGCAGACGTGCGAACCGGCGACACCGTGCTGACGGCAGGGCGTGTGCTGGGCCCCCGCGATCTCGCTGCCGCTGCCGCGGTCGGAGTCAGCGATCTGTCGGTCTATCCGGCACCCCGAGTTGGGGTACTGTCAACGGGTTCCGAGCTGCGCGAGCCTGGCACACCGCTCGAACGCGGCCAGATCCATGACTCAAACTCGCTGCTACTCGCGGCAATGATCGCCGAGGGTGGTGGCATCCCGATTCAGCTGGGTTCCGTGCCGGACGACAACAATGCCTTCGAAGAAATTCTGCGAACACACGCCGACCAGGTCGATGCTTTTGTCACCTCCGGAGGAGTGAGCGTTGGCGCCTACGACATTGTGAAGGCCGTTCTTGCGCCCCTGGGGGTGTGGTTTGGTCCGGTTCGGATGCAGCCCGGCAAGCCGCAGGGTTTCGGCCGATTCCCTGTCGCGGGTGAGCCGACGACAGCGGCGACCGGCCCCGCCATTTTTGCTCTGCCCGGAAACCCGGTGAGCGTCTTTGTTTCCTTCGAGGCATTCGTGCGCCCGGCGTTGCTCACGATGGCGGGGCGGTCGCAGATTTTCCGCTATACACAACGTGTCACCACCAGCGTGGGTTGGCGAAGCCCCGCGGGGCGCGCCCAATATATGCCGACGATAGTCGACTGGGATGACGCCGGCACGGCATCCATTCGTCCAGCGACCGCTGGTGGTTCGGGTTCGTACCTCGTGGCGAGTCTCGCAAAAGCAAACGCTCTGGCGCTGGTGCCGGAAGATGTCACCGAAGTGTTCGCGGGCGACGTGCTGACTGTCACACTGGTGTCATGAGCGATCAGCCTTTCACCCACCTTGATTCTGCCGGCCAGGCTCGCATGGTCGATGTCACCGCTAAGACTCCCACCGTGCGCGAGGCGACGGCTGCCGGTTTTGTGCGCTGCTCCCCCGTGATCATTGACGCCCTACGCTCCGGTAGCGCCTCGAAGGGCGATGTTCTTGCTGTTGCCCGGATCGCCGGAATTCAGGCAGCGAAGCGCACCGCCGAGCTGCTACCCCTCGCGCACATCATTGGAGTGCACGGTGTGACGGTCGATCTTGAGGTCACGGATGACGGAGTCGCGGTGGTTTCCATCGTGCGCACCGCAGATCGAACCGGCGTCGAAATGGAAGCCATGACGGCTGTGGCCGTCGCCGCCCTCGCGATTGTCGACATGGTCAAGGGGATGGATAAGTCGGTGCAGATAGAGAATGTGCGCCTGCTCGCGAAGTCGGGCGGACGCTCGGGCGACTGGCACCGCCCCGAATAACGCTCGCGCCGTCAGTGGCGTTGGTGCCGTCAGTGGCGTCGCTGGCGTGACGACGTCTAGTGGTCGCCGCGGTCCTTCTAGTGGTCGCCGCCATCGAGTTGGTCGACAATATGCGGGATCAGGGGCAACAGCACCGCTAAGCCTTCCTCCACCGCCTTCACTGAACCGGGAAGATTGGCAACAAGCGTGCTGTCGCTGATGCCCGCGAGACCCCGGCTCAGAACCGCCGTTTCCGTGTTGCGGGCTCCGTCACGGCGGAGTGCTTCGGCGATTCCAGGAAGTTCGCGGGTGAGCAGCGGGCGAGTTCCCTCGGGGGTGAGATCCCGCGGCGCAATCCCTGTGCCGCCACTGGTGATCACCACACGCGCTCCGGACTCAATGGCGGCGCGAATGGCACCGGTGACGGAGTCGATGCCATCCGGGATCACCGTCAGCGTCGCGCTGTAACCCTGTTCGTTGAGCAACTCCACGGCGCGCGGCCCCGACAGGTCGGCGCGCTCTCCGCGTGAACTCCGATCCGAGACGGTGATCACCGCCACAGAGGTTGAATCACCCAGCATGCTCCGATTGTGAACCATAGCCTCCACCGTAAAGCAGTTGATGAAAGATGGCGCCAATCGCAGTGGCGTCTTGGTGGGCAGTCGAACCGTGTTAACTGCGAGTAAACCCCCACTGCAGCGCAAACCATTGCGCAAACACCGGAAATGTGTTTCAGTAATTCTCGGAGGGGAGTAGTCCCCGCGAGGCTCATCGTCATTACGGTCGTGCAATCACGGCTCGGTGCAGCCAGGGCTCGTTTCGAGCTCGACAAGACCTCCAGAATGAACACTATTCTGGAGGCACTAAAAATGAACGTTCCGCTCTGGGCTTGGCTCACCGTTATCGGTGTGATTCTGGTGATGCTCGCGATTGATTTGATTGCGCACCGCACCGCACATGTCATTGGGGTGCGCGAAGCCGCATCGTGGTCCGTCTTCTGGGTTGCCTCCGGCGTGACCTTTGGTGGAATAGTTTGGTGGCTGTTTGGGGCGGAGTTCGGTCAGCAGTACTTCGCCGGCTTTGTTATCGAGAAGTCACTCGCGGTCGATAACGTGTTCGTCTGGGCGATCATTTTCAGCGCGTTTGCGGTACCGCCACAATTCCAGCACCGAGTGCTATTTCTCGGCGTTCTGGGTGCGCTCGTGTTCCGCGGAATCTTTATCGCGGCCGGCGCAGCCCTGATCAGCAGTTTCGGTTGGGTGCTCTACGTGTTTGGTGCATTCCTGGTGTTCACGGGAATCCAGATGCTTCGTAAGCGCAACGAACATTACAACCCAGAAAAGTCGCGGGTTCTGAAACTGTTCAGGAGCCGCGTGCCCATGACCGATGCGTTCTATGGACAGAAACTTGTGATCCGCAAAGCGGGCGTCTTGCTTGCTACCCCACTCTTGGCAGTTCTGGTGCTGGTCGAAGTGACCGACATCGTCTTTGCGGTCGACTCGATACCGGCAATCTTTGCCGTCACCAGCGAACCTTTTCTGGTGTTCACCGCAAACGCGTTTGCCATCCTCGGCCTGCGAGCAATGTACTTTCTTCTGGCAGACCTCATGCACCGCTTCATCTACCTGAAGGTTGGGCTCGCCATCTTGCTCGTGTGGGTCGGAGTCAAGATGCTGCTCCTTGAGTTGTTCTACATTCCCACCACGGTATCGCTCGGCGTCATCTTCGTTATCCTCGCTACCTCAATTGGCGCGAGCCTCTGGGTAACCCGCGGTCAGCCCCGCCACGTTATTGCGCCCCCAACGGGCGGCGGATTCCGGATGGCGACCGACGAAGAACTCGCCGAAGTCGACCCGCCGCGATCGGCCCGGTCTCGTGCCCGCATCAGGCAGCTCATCAGGTAGCGCTCAGGTCGCGGCGGGGATGATCTGGTGCACGAAACGCGCCTCCGTGATGATGCGCCGTCTCGCGAAAACCCAGCGGCCGTCCTCGCGCACATAGTCGTCGTCGTAGCGAATGAGGAAGTTATGGCTCAGGTCGAACGGCAGCCTGTCGTTCTGATGAAAGTCTTCGTAGATGTGGTGGGCGACGCAATACACCTCGCCCGTGGCCTTGTCGCCATCAAGGAAGACCTGCTGAGTCGTGACGGAGTGCAAGGTCTTCTTGTAGCGCTTCAGCTGGTCTTCCGGAATCCGCACAACATCTTCCAGCCCTCGCGGCGCCGAAGTTCCGCTCTCGAAGACGATCCCCTGGGAGAACAATGCCCGCCACACCTCGACATCGTTCTTGTCGAGCGCCATCGCGTACCGGTGCGACAAATCTCGAATCGCTAGTTCGTCCATAACGTCGTCGATCGAATTCACGGCACCACTCTCTTCTGATTCGAAACTGCTCTTTCTGAAGCGTCGACAGCACACTACCAGCCGCCTGTTTCACCCTGGGCAAACACCGATGCCGGGAGTGAAAAAACCCCCTAACTTCCATCTATTTACTGGGAAGTTGGGGGCTTTTCTTTGGCGGTACCGGTGGGATTTGAACCCTAATTCGGGCCTTTTGACTACGCGGCTACCCCTCTACTTCCCACTGTTTACGGGCTTTTTCAATCACGTCAGCACAACTGAAATAGGGTGATTTTCTGCCAAGTGTTGCCAAATTGTTGCCACGTCGCGGGCATAAGTAATGCCCCCGCTCGGATGGATGCCGTCGAGCGTAACGGCGTGATGGTAGTGCAACACTAAGAACCGGAATGGTCTGGCGATAACCATTTGCGTGCCCGAAAGTTTGGGGTCATACGGACAGATCGTTAGTTCAGGATCGCGTCGGCAGATTCAGTGACCTCACCATTCTTGATGGTGACGAAGCACACCATCGATTTCTTGTGTGTTTTATCGCCTGACTTGTAGGTCACTTCACCGTTTGATGCCCACATTCGGTTGTTGTCGTCTAGCGAACTCGTGCCGCCTGTTTCAAACATTGCCTCTGACAAGTCGAAGGTTTCCACGTCTGAGAAGTCCCAGCTCTTGATGTCTGGCCTTTGTTCTTTTGCGTCACTGATGCACGCTTCGCGTGCTACCGACTCTCCACCCGCGGCGCAGGCGGTGAGCCCCAGCACGGATAGGGCGGTTATCGCTATCGCTAATCGTTTCATGGCGTCACCCTACAACTCCATAGCGATTTTCGCTCATCCCAGATAAGGGGGCTTCCATGGCCGCCGGTCTTGCAAGCCCTAATCTAAATAGGGTTATTTATGCTTGACGATCTACACACACCGAATTGTGAGCGGTGCCTCCTGCGGATGAATGCCATCGAACGTAACGGCGTGGTCGTCTGGCAGTGCCCACAGTGCGGCCTCGTGAGACTGTAACGATGACCTGTAATTACTGCTCGCGGTCGCGGATCGCGTACCACCGGTGAGCGATTCCACTGAACGCGGTGATCTCTTCTTTGCTCAGGCCACGCTCCTTAGCCATCTTGGTCGCCCGATACCAGACTCGACCGTACTCAGCGGCCTCAGCCGTGCTCGCATCGCCAGTAGCGGGAGGGATGGGGTCGTAACGCTCGGGCGGCTTACGCCGACGAACCGGGGCAAGGGTAGGAAGTCCCGCACCCTTGCGAGCCATATCGAGCCACGCGAGAGCGTCAGCCTCTACATCCGCAAACGCTGCGTCGATCTCATCCTGAGTGACTAGCCGAATCACAGACTTAAGCGTCAGCCCGTTGGCGCTCTTCGCGAGACCGACGACTATCGCGTGAGCTGGCTTACCGTCGCCACCGGGCACCAGAACACGCGTTCCGTGAACAGGCACACTTGGCAGATGCCACTCATAGACGTAGGCGAATTTCTCATCAATTGGCCGATCGCTGGTCAATTCTCTGAAGTTCACGTTTATCAAAACCGGCTTGCGCTTGAACCATCCCATAGGGGTGAGAATACCTCTTTGGACACTAGCAAGTTACGACTGCCAGAATTCTGGGTTACGCACATAAACGACAATCGTCGTTTACAGGGTGCAAAACTATTACCGGATTCGGTAATATCAACGCTCCCGCGCTTCCAGCGCCCGTTCTCACGCTTCCTCGCGTCGGACAGCACGAGCGCCGTGCTCATCGCCTGCTGACGACCGGGCGCCGCCAGGGGTGCGCACTGAGCGCGTACCCCTGCGAGTCGGTGCGCTGTTCGACGTGGGGCGTGCACACTGTGGACACCCTCCCGTGATGAGTAATGCCCCCGGCACGATCTCCGAGGGCACTACGTCGACGCTGGTAGGTCATAACCAATGAAAGGGAACCGGCTCGCTACCATCCATCCGCACCGGCGGTGAGGTTCACGCCGATATCCACCCGCTAGGGGCGGAATCCTTCAGGCTCAATCAATTTGAGTTCGCGCATATTCGAGGCGTTCCAACATCGCGCCACCAGACCCACCACCAGGCAGACCGAGTTCGCGCATCCGTGGCAAGTCGAGGCGCTCCAGCTCATGCGGCCCAGAGTGCAACACGATCCCAGCTTCAAGAGCCCACGCATCCGCTGCACACTTCCACCGATTGAACGGGCCAAACTTTACACGATCACCAACGGGCAGGCCGTGAGACTTCAACCATTTTTTAGTCAATGCCACCGACTGCCAGACGCGAGCTTCACGATCCATAAGCTCGGCAGGGATTGCCCCTACAGCCGTCAACGGTGTTTGAGTTGTGCGTAACCGAGGCATTAGAACCCACCCGCCGTCGACCAACGCCGTTTAGCGGTAGCGCTCGCAGATGAGCCACGCGGCGACTTCATGCCTTCGCCAACCTCGGCCCCCTCAATGTTGAGCTGAACCGCTAGGCGAGCATATGCGGCTTGTTGCTGCCGTAATTCAGGCACCGCACTATTCAGAACCCGCTGCCCTTGCGAACCTTCGAGCATGATCCCGTCACGCTTGATAGCCACCGATAGTTGGTCGATCGTGTCGAGCGTCCTGCACACTTCCACGAGCAGATCGGTCTCACGAGCATCGAACTCCAGCTCAGTCTGAACCGTCACCCAAAACGCTTTGCCACGCTTACCGATACCGGCAGGCACCGGGGGAACATTGCTCCTACTTCCAGCCATTATCTAAACCCTTTCAATCAAAAAAACGGAACTCCCTAGCCACAATCTCAAGCCTCCCTATCGCTCGGCATCGAAACACCCTCACCGGCGGGTTGCCGGGAATAGGTCGACCAGAGACCCCTGGGAGGGGTGTTGAGGGGCTCGGTGAGGGGTAGAGGCTCACGGTCGCGGTGACTGTGAGCCTCCACGGTTGTTTAGGTTGCGGAGAGCTTGACGCGGGCGAGACTCTTGGCGTGTGGGTATCCGAAGGCGACTCGTGCGATTCCTCGAACGGCAACTGAGTCGCTGTCGAAGAACACGCTGCGGTCTACCTCTACGCCGACATCTTTTCGGAGCACAACAAACGTTCGTGACTTGTCGATGCCGATGACGGTTCCTACCGCTACCGATGAACTGGTGAACAGGGGCGCGCCGGCGAGCCTGCGGGTGGTTGGGCTTGTCGCGTCGGGCGAGAGTAGCGGCTCGTTTGATCCCGTTTCCTTTTTCAGCTTGGCGAGTAGTTCCGCGTCGACTGGGTTGGCGATGAAGCTGGTCAGGTTCCCGCCGAGCGCTTCGACCTTAAAGATTGCCGAGGTGAACGGGTCGGAGTCTGCCCATGTGGTTGTGCCACTTTCGGTGGTGACGAGTGTTATCGCACCGTCTGCGAATGCCCCGATGCCCTTTGGGGGTACTCCGGTACCGTCTGCGGTTCCAAAGAATGCGGAATCGATCCCAGTGGCGATACTTCGGGCTACGGACTCACCGACCACCCGCGTGGCTTCGGGGCTTGAGTCATCGACGAGTTCAGAGCTGAGCTTCGAGAGACCGGCAATCTTGCGAGGTCGCACTACCTCTTCGCCGGCGGTTGCGTCGGAGAGAGAGATATCGGCGTTTTCTGCATACCAACCTGCGCCAGCTTCGGCGGTAATGGTCGGGATGCGAAACTCGTTATTCGCGGTGATCACGACGGTTGCGACCTGGAGGGCTACCGACATTTGAGAGGCCGTAGCGATGAGAAGATCTCCGAAGTCTGACGGGAGATAACTCTTATTGAATGGGGAAGTTGTAGACGATGCCATGATGTTTTTCCTAACTCTGGCGGGTGCGCGTGATTGCGCTTGAATGAGTGGAAGCGAGAGGATCAACCTCAATCGCTGGTGCCCGCCGGGGGCTAGGTGTTCAGATACGGCACCGGGCCGGGTGAACTGAACAATTCCAATTCTACCCGATCCGGCACCGATTGTCTGGTTTTACTGGGAGAGGAGGTCACTCCACTTTGGTTTGTCCTGTGCTGGTGCTGCCTGTCGTGGGCCTTGATCGCCGGTGCCAGCAAAGCGGGAGATTCCTAGAGTTTCGCGGGTTTCCTTTATTGCGTCGTTCACGGCTTCGGTGTTCACGGTTCCGTCATCGTTGAGTAGGTCGGCGACGGTGTGGCCGGTTGCCCATACTGCCGATGGTTTCATTCCATCGCTGGTGATGTGTCCGTCGATGATTTGTCGGCGGAGAGATTCGACTGTCGCGTTTCCGGTGTCGCGTTCGGATTCGACGGTGCGGAGTCGCTCACGATATTTTGCGGCTTCCTTGCGGGCTTTCGTGACTGCCCCGCCGGTGTTTTCGGTGTCGTTCGTTTCTGTGTTGTTGTCTTCCACCGGGCTATCTGGTGTGGGGGAGTCGGTAGGTGTGGGCTCTGTTTCCGCTTGCCCTGCCGTGTCGGTGTTTTGTGTTGTGTCGGTCATGATTTGGGTTCTTCTTTCTGAGTTGTTGATCTGATGTTTTCGAGGATTTCGTCTATCTCGGTCGTGAGGTTGACGGCAAACTTGCGTAGTTGTTTTAGTGGTTCTTCTGCGGCACTTGCGCGAAGTTCGGCAATGCGGCGTGCTGCGCGTTCTTGGCGGAGTGCATTCAATAGGCGTTCGTTATCTTCGCTCATTCGTTTCCGTCTGCATTCTGCTCTTGTAGGAGTGCTGCGCGGCGCACGTATTCGAGTGCCCCCTCGCGGGTCTCGCCCAGCGTTACGAGTGCACCGGCGGCGTGCCAGACCAGGGCGGCGGCAATATCGAGCAGCAGGGCGTGGTCGTTTAGCTCACCGAGTGCGCTGCGTGGGTCAGCATCATCGTTGGTGAGTGCGTCGGTGACAAGTGCGAACGAGGCTCGGTGAGCTTCGAGCACGCGGGCCGCGATTTCTTCATTCATGTTTCGTTGCTTACCCATTAGTTCGTTTCCTTCTTTTTGAGGTTGTTTGTGCGGTATCGTTTCCCGGCCCATAGCCTGCCTTTGGCCGATCAATCTCCGCGTATTGGGAGCAGAGATCAAACAGTGGGCAGGTGGCGCAGATTGATGCGCACACGTCGACATCGTCGCTTGAGAGGTCGTCGGCGGTGAAGAGATCGAGGCCGGAACATTCCGGTGGGTTGTCGATCATCGCCAGACTTAGACGTTCGTAGGCTGCGCTGGCGCGGGTCATGGTGTCGCCTCCGGGTCGCAGTTCGGATGCCTAGAACTCTCAGAATCTTGACGTTCATTAGCTGGCCTTCCTTTCACGAGCACAACTGCTACAGCGCTTGCCTACCGTCATGCCGTGGCTGCAATAGCCCGGATCACTTACCGGGATCGCAACTACTGGCCACGAGGTCACAGGCATAGGTTCGTCTTCCACTTCCCCTGTCACAGTGTTTATGTTCAGTTCTTTCGTTTCAAGAACTTCCTTATCTCCGCTGCCTTTGCCTTTGCCTTCGCCTTTGCCTTTGCCTACGTGCGGGCGAACGTCACGCGTTACGTCACGCGTTACGTTCTCCGTGAAGGTGGGTTCGCTCATGCCCAGAGCCTTGGCCAGCTTTGAGCGTTCGCGCTCTCGATAGTCGCGTGCACGCTTCAGCCCGTTGGCTTTGTAAGTTGCTACCTGTGAGGCAGTGCTTTGACCTAGTGCGCCGTCCCAGTCGTCGAGGTGGTACCCGTCGTTAGTTGCTGCCCAGAGGCCAGCCACCTCCATTTCGTTGAAAGCGGCTGGCTGTTCTCCATCCGGGTGCAACATGCGAAGGTAGCGCTTTGGGATTACTCCGTCGGTGCCGTTCTCAGCACTCCACATGAGGGCACCGGTGAACACGCGCCACGATTCGTCTGAGAGCGCGTCAAACCTCATGGCGTTAAGCCATTCGCCCTTGATCCTCGCGTCGGCCATCGGGTTACGCCGTTGCTGTGATGAGGTAGTCGGCGCGGTTGAGGCTTCCACCTACTGTGTGCTGGTCGCCGTTGCAGAGTGTTTGCATGTCGAGGTCGTTGGGGCTGGCGGTGTGCCCGATCCAGTCGATGACGGGGCGAACGGCTAGAGTTGATACTGTCTTCATGATTCGTTCCTTACTTAGTCGTTGGGTTTCTGAATCAATGCCGTCAGCGGGATTGCAGTCCTTGCTGGCGGCTTTTTCTTTGCGCTGAGTCATACGGCCTCCAGTGCGGTGCCGAATCGGGCGCTGTTCTCGATCCACTCGATGACTTCCGATTCGACGTAGATAACCGTCTTCGGGGTTGGCTTCCGGTAGCGCGGTCCTTTGCCGGTAAATCTGAGTTGGGCGAGTGCGCCTTTGCTCATGCCAGGGATTAGCTCGACCACTTGATCGGGTGAAAGATACTTGCTCACTTCTCATCTCCATTCGATTACACAAACTTAGACTTTCTGTGTCTACGTTTACTATACACAGAATCGGCTGTAGTGTGTAGCGCATGCCTGAAACTGTCTCTTATAACCCTGGTGAGCGAATCGCCCACTATCGGAAACTCGCAAAGCTGAGTGCTGAAGAGCTGGCGGAGCGCGCTGGTTTCGGACTCACGCGGTCGATAATTGCGAACCTCGAGAACGGGCGGAAAGAAGATTTAACAGTTCGTCAGCTCATAGCTGTAGCTTTCGTGCTTGGCGTGACCCCCGCTGCTCTGGTCTTCGACCTTCTTGACCCTTACGGATACTCAACGCTGATCGAAACTGAAACCGACACGATCCAGACACAGAATTGGTTGGCCTATAACTGGTTCGGTGGAGAGTTCACTCCTTCTGAGCTGGTAGTCAAAACGCTGAGCGAAGACGCGGTCGATGCTCCTGCGCTCGAAGACGACAATTGGACAGTTCACTATCTACTTAAGCAACGCGCGTCTTTGCTTTGGGCGCTTGGTGCTCAGACTTCACTTTTATCGGAGATGGAGACGAATGCAAGAGCGCACGGCTCTTTTTCGCAGTTGCTCGAATTCGCTGAGTACAAGGATGCGAAGGCCAAGATTAGAGACTTTTCAGCCGAGCTGTACTCCATCGACGGTCAGCTTCGGAGTAAGTACAAGGTGCTAATTGATAAGCCCATTACCCACCCACGCTCACCCTTCGACTGATGGGTAGCGTTCACGCTTACGATTCGGCCACTGGCAAACGGTACCGAGTCCTTTATCGCAAGCCAGACCACGGCCAGGGGCAGAAGCGCGGCTTCAAAACTAAGCGGGATGCTGAGCTGTTTCTAGCGTCTGTCGAGGTGTCGAAAGCTAAGGGTGAGTTCGTCGATGCGAGCGCGGCACGGTCCACGGTCGACGCTCTCGGTGTGGAGTGGTTGAAGAATCAGACGCACTTGAAGCCGTCATCGTTTCGGCCTGTCGAGATTGCTTGGCGGCTGTACGTTCGGCCTGAGTGGGGAAAGCGTGCGGTCGGAGATATTCGGCATAGTCAGGTGCAAGCGTGGGTTAGCCAGATCAGTGCCGATAGGGGCGCTACGACGGTTCTACGGGCCTACGGTGTGCTGGCCTCAATTCTTGATGCCGCGCTGGAAGATAGACGCATTAGCGCCAACCCTGCGCGTGGTGTGAACCTGCCAAGGAAGACAGGAAAGAAGCGCGTCTACCTGTCCCATGCTCAGGTGCAAGCTCTTGCGGATAATGCCAAAGATCGCGGCACACTGATTTTCTTTCTGGCTTATACGGGGCTTAGGTGGGGTGAGGCTACCGGGCTTAGGGTGCGTGACCTAGACGCGCTCAGGCGGCGCGTAGTGGTTAACGAGAACGCTGTAAATGTCGGCGGTCGGATCATTGTGGGCACGCCAAAGAGTCACACGGCCAGAAGTGTTCCTTATCCGGCGTTTCTGTCTGAGCCGTTGGCGCGTGAGTGCGAGGGCAAAGACCGCGCTGCATTGTTGTTCGGAAACGGTGTCGATCATGTACGCCTGCCAGACTCCCGGCGCGGATGGTTCGTGGGAGCGGTAGTGAAGTCCCAGACGGCTGACAAAACCTTCGAGCGGGTCACAGTTCACGATCTGCGGCACACTGCTGCGAGCCTGTCGATTAGTGCCGGCGCGAACGTTAAGGCGGTTCAGCGGATGCTCGGTCATGCGTCAGCGGCCATGACTTTGGACACCTACGCGGACCTGTTCGAGGATGACTTAGACGACGTTGCGACAGCGCTGGATCAGGCTAGAACTTCTGCAAGTGTTGCCAATTTGTTGCCAAATGGCGATATCGGGAAGCGGAAAACCCCCTAACTTCCTTATGTTTACTGGGAACTAGGGGGCTTTTCTTTGGCGGTACCGGTGGGATTTGAACCCACGGTGCGCTTTCACACACACAACTTTTCGAGAGTTGCACCTTCGGCCGCTCGGACACGGTACCGGAAAAGAGTTTAGTACAGATACCGGTGGGGCGGGTTCACTGGTTTTTGCGCATCCACGAGACCGTGTGAATTGTCAGTGCGGCGGCGAGACAGAGTGCACCAAGGTTGCTGACGCTGGGAGAAACCACCTGCACCGTAGAAATGAACGCATAGTTTTCAAAAGGCACATTGCCTGTTCCGTAGAGTTGCGAGGATGCCCACAGTTGCGCCGCCAACCCGGCATACAGTGCAGCGACACCCAGTGCCCACAGCACGTAGATCCACGGGTTGCGTGCAAGACTTTTTGTCCGCTTGGGCGGCGAGATCTCGGTGAGCGCACCACCGGCGCCCAGGTAGTGCGCCTGGGGCGAGAGGTCTGGCTCATCTTCCGGCACCACCGCATCCCCCCGAAGGGCGTCGACTGCGCGTGCCGCCCGAATGGAATCTGACTGAGCGCCGCGATCGACCTCTGAGTAGCCGCGTTGAAAAGCAGGATCGAAACGGGGGTCAATGTTTTTGCTGCTTTTTGCCACGAGGCTCCCTTAGTCGTTTTCCATCGTAGGCACTCCACTTCGAAAAGTTGCACATTCTTTTCAGGCGCGGATGGGTAGTGACGTTGGATCATAACTGGCGCCCCATATACCCCATTGGGTATCGTTGAGGCATGTCTACCGCCAACGCCACTCCCGCCCGCCGCCGCATCCTCGTGATCGGCGGAGTTGCCGCCGGAATGTCCTTTGCCACACGGATGCGCCGTCGCGACGAGCACGCCGAAATTATCATCTTTGAGCGCAGCGGTCACGTCTCCTTCGCCAACTGCGGGCTCGCCTACTACCTCGGCGGTGTCATCACCGAACGCGACGATCTGCTCCTACAAACCCCGGCCAGCCTCGGCAGTCGCTTCGGCCTCGACGTGCGCGTCAACCACAACGTCACCGCCATCCACCCCGACGAGCACACCATCACCGTTCACAACCACCTCGACAACACCACCACCATCGAACCCTACGACGAACTCGTCATCGCTACCGGCGCAAGCGCCATCATCCCCCCGATGCCCGGCAGTGAGCGGATGCTCCAGCTGCGCAACATCGAAGACGTCGATGCGCTCGATGCCGCCCTGGGCGCGCTTGACCCCAGCACGGCAAATACCGTCGTTTTGGGGGCCGGGTATATCGGCATCGAGATGGCCGAAAACCTCATCGCTCGCGGCCTCAGCGTCACACTCGTGCAACTCGACCCCAACATCCTCCGCACCTTTGATGTCGAAATGATCACCCCGATCGAAGCACACCTGCGCGCGCACGGCGTAGACCTGCGCATCGGCACGGCAGCCATCGCAGTGCACGACACCACCGTTGAGCTCAGTGACGGCAGCGCCGTGGCCGCCGACGTCGTCATTGCCGCCGTGGGGGTACGACCGGAAAATGCTCTCGCTGTGAATGCTGGGCTCACTGTGGGTGCTGGCGGCGGCATCCGGGTGAATGCCGGCTACGAGACCAGCTCACCCCATATTTATGCCGTCGGTGATGTTGCCGAAAAGATCGGTGCCATCAGCGGTGAGCCAGGACTTGTTGCACTCGCTGGCCCCGCCAATCGGGATGGTCGGTACCTCGCTGACACCATCGCCGGCGATGCGGTGCACTCCCCACCCGCCCTCGGCACCGCCATCGTGGGAGTCTTCGATCTCACCGCCGCGAGCCTCGGCTCAACCGAGCTAGCGTTGCGAGCAGCCGGCCGCAACATCCGCGTCATCCACACTCACCCGGTCTCACACGCCGGCTACTTCCCCGGCGCCGAATCGCTCTCGATCAAACTCATTGTTGACGCCGACACCGACCTCATCCTGGGTGCCCAAGCCGTCGGCCGAGATGGTGTAGATAAGCGAATGGATGTTCTCGCCACCGCCACCAGCGCCGGCCTCACCGCCAGCGCCCTCGCCGACCTCGAGCTCGCCTACGCCCCACAATACGGGTCAGCCAAAGACCCCATCAATCACCTCGGCTATGTTGCCCGAAATCTGCGCGACGGCCTCAGCGCCTCGGTTCAGTGGCACGAAACTGACGCGGAACTTGCGGCAGGCAGCGTTCTGGTGGATGTTCGAACCGCCGCCGAATTCGAGCGCGGCGGAATCCCGCACGCCATCAACATCCCCCTCGATGACCTGCGCGGCCGGCTCAACGAACTCGGCGACCGACGGGTAATTGCCCACTGCCAGGTTGGGCAGCGTGGCCACACTGCCGTGCGCATCCTCAGCCAGAATGGTTTCGACGCCGCCAACCTTGATGGCGGTTACCGCACCTGGATGGCAGCAATGGGCTAAGCCGTCGTCGCCCCGGCCCCACCCGCTCACCCGCTCACACCCGCTCACTCCCGCTCACTCCCGCTCGCCACCGAACACTAACCGCCGCAAGGAATAGACACCATGAACACCATTGACCCCAAAGCCCTCTCCGAACTCACCAACCCCGTCATCATCGACGTGCGCGAACCCGTCGAATACGTGGCCGGGCATGCGCCGACCGCCGCAAGTATTCCCCTCGGCGAACTCATCGCCCGCGTCGAGGAACTCGACCGCGACAACACCGTCTACATGATCTGCGAAAGCGGCGGGCGCAGCGGCCAAGCGGTCGAATGGCTAAACACTCAAGGCTTCGACGCCGTCAATGTTGAGGGCGGAACCTCCGCCTGGCGCAACTCCGGCCTGCAGATCACGAAAGAGAGCTAACTATGACCGCTAGCGCCGCACCCGCCGAGGCCCGCACCGGGCACGATCCCGAAGCAATGCGCAAAGTGATGAATCGGCTCAAACGTGCAGAAGGACAGCTTCGCGCGCTCACCGAATCCATCAACTCCGAATCGAACTGCAAAGACGTCGTAACCCAGCTCGCCGCCGTCAGCAAAGCGCTCGACCGTGCCGGCTACCTGATCATCGCCAACGCCCTCCAATCGTGTGCCATCAATGACGCGGATGGCGAAGGCAGTCACGACGGAATGTCATCAGACGATATCGAGAAACTTTTTCTCAGTCTCGCGTAGCGACGGTGTGGCCGGTTAGCTCACGCTGTCAGTCGCCACACCTAGGGTTGAAGCATGGCCCGAGCTGTAACAAATTTTCGCTGCACCGAGTGCGGCTGGTCGAGCATCAAATGGGTGGGCCGCTGCGGTGAATGTCAGCAGTGGGGCACCGTGATTGATGCCGCCGAGGCCACCGGAATCTCCAAGCGAGTCGCCACCGTCGCCGTTGCCGGCTCGAGTGCAGCCCAAGCCATCACCGACATTGGCGCCGAATCTGTCGCCCACTGGCCGAGCGGCATCAACGAATTCGACCGGGTGCTCGGCGGAGGTGTTGTTCCCGGGGCCGCCATCCTGTTGAGCGGCGAACCCGGCGTCGGTAAATCGACGCTGCTGCTCGAAGTCGCATCGCGGGCTGCGGCATCCGGTCAGCGCGTGCTCTACGTCACGGCCGAAGAATCCGTCAGCCAGGTGCGGCTCCGTGCCGAACGCACCAACGCCCTGCACCCCTCACTCTTTCTCGCAGCCGAAACCGATCTCGGCACCATCCTCGGCCAGATCGATCACGTCAAACCGCAACTTGTTATTGTCGACTCCGTGCAGACCGTCGCTTCCGCCGCCACCGAAGGCATTGCCGGCGGGCCATCCCAGGTGCGCGAAGTAGCCTCCACCCTCATCCGCATCAGCAAAGATCAGAACCTTCCCGTGCTGCTCGTCGGTCACGTCACCAAAGATGGCACCATCGCCGGGCCCCGCCTGCTCGAACACCTCGTGGATGTCGTGCTCCAGTTCGAAGGCGACCGCCAGACAGCGCTGCGCTTCGTGCGCGCGCACAAGAACCGTTTCGGCTCCACCGACGAAGTGGGCTGCTTCGAGATGACCGGCGAAGGCATCGCCGAAGTTGCCGACCCCAGCGGCCTCTTCCTCTCCCACACACGCCGCCCCGTCAGCGGCACCTGCGTCACCATCGCCCTCGAAGGTCGACGAGCCCTCCCGGTTGAGGTGCAAGCCCTCATCGTCAAATCGCAGGCCCCCCAACCGCGTCGCGTCGTCAATGGCGTCGACGCCTCCCGGGTTGCCATGCTGCTGGCGGTGCTTGAGCGGCGAGCGGGAATTCCCCTCTCAGGGTTCGACGTGTACGTCTCTACCGTGGGCGGCATCCGCGTGACAGAGCCGGGGGCTGACCTCGCGATCGCCCTCGCCATTGCCAGTGCTTACAAAGACAAAGCGTTCGCACCAGCGATGGCTGTGGTCGGCGAGATCAGTCTTGCCGGAGAAATTCGGCCAGCGTCATCAGCAAAACAACGGCTTGCCGAGGCCGCCCGACTCGGATTCGGTACCGTACTCGACTCGGAGGCCGGTCACATTCGCGAGGCTCTGCGACTAGCATTCGCCGGCGCCGTCGACGAACGCGTCGAGATCCCCGAGTTTTGAGCAACAAGACAGAGCAACGCGACCGAGCGGTTAGCCGAACAGGGTCCAGAGGCCCCAGTCTTCTACACGCCAGCTAATCCAGCCATTCTCACGCTGCAAGCTCACCAGAATTGAGTCGCGCTGACCGTTGGCGGGCTTCACAGCACGACACGTGAATGTGTCACCGACGAGCAGTGGCGGCGTGGTGGGGCAGTCCAGCTCAATGCCGGCACCCAGTGTTGCCGCCTGCGCCGCTACGGACTGCTCAATCTGATCGCTGAAAGTCTGCGGAATCACTGAGATGATCAGGCCCGGAAGAATAAGCATTCCGATCACCAGCGAAACCACGGCACCAGACCAGGTAGCGATTGGTGCGAGTCCCTTACCGGTTTCACGCATTGTGCGGATGCCGCGAATCACCAAGTAGACCGGTGCGGTCAAGAAAGCCCACACTCCACTGGCGGGACGTTTGTGGCCCCACACCTGCAAGAGCAGATTGTCGTAGGCGGCGAGGCCGAGAACAACAACGTAGGGCGCTATCCACACCACGAGCAGCAGCGGCAAGTTGTCACCAAGGCCCGCGATCGCAATGAGGAACATGCTGGTGAGCAACTGCAGAAGTGGCAGCACCGCAATCAGCCAGACGGCCGGATTGTAGGTGCGGTGTTGGCGAATCTCGCGCTTTGGCGCATCTTCTTCTTCGGCATACGCGCTCAGCGTTGATGCACCCGGCATCGAGTTTGCGTGGCCCGCAGCCGACCGGGGAAGAAGTTGGGGATCATCAGCCTCTTGTGTTGTCTCGATCGGCGCTTCAAGCTCACGAAGCGTCATCGCCAACAGCGGTTGTGCACTCAGTTCGTCGTGGACTGGCGCAGTATCGGGCTCAGGCTCACTACGGGTTTCAGTAATGAGGTAGTCGCTGGATTCGCTGCGTTCTTGATCACGATCGCGCTGATCGCGCTGATCGCGGCGCGAAGGAAGTTCATCTTCTTCGTCATCATCGGCAAAAGCCAACTTGGTCGTCGGCTGCACGATAATAGGGGCACGAGCATCTGAGGTGTGCTCGGTCCAAGCCTGGGCATCCCACCAGCGCAACTGGGGCAAGCCCAGTGGGTCTGGGTACCATCCCGCTGGCACACCGAAACTGTTGTCATCCACGCTGAATAGAGTAACCGGCACAGACACGCTATAGAAAGCCCCTATTAAAACATTGCTGTTCGGTCTTAGCTGGATGTAACCCGAAAGAGTGCCGAAATGGGTCCAAAATCACCAATTTGGGGGCGTTTGCCCCCTGAACTGGGTGGTCTACCCCTGCACCCGCCGAATGAAAATTTATATGGTTGTGACCGCGGTGGGCGAGCAATCACACCAGCGTGAGGGCATCGACGATGTCATCCGGCGATGCTTGCATACTGTGCGGGCCCGCAACGTCAAACCAGACCGACTCTAAAACCCCACGATTGGTCTCGAGGAAACCCAGCAGGTCTTCTGCCCGATAGGCCACCACCTGATGGTCTGTTTCTTCGGGCAGCATTGCAACGTAGGTGTCAACCGATGAAAACAGAAGCAGCATGTACTTATCGGCATCCCCGCGCCGGAATACGCGAACCTGCGCTTCGTCATCGACCCCCTCGCTGAGCATGGGCACAATCACTCGGTCGTTTCGAAGCGCTAGGGCCACCAGAACGGGGTCACCACTTTCCAGTGCCTCCGCAAGCATGGGCGAGCTGAATTCGGCACTCTGTGCCGCTGAGGATGAAGAGTCCATAACCAATCCGGGCTAGTTCAACAGGAACTGTTTGGTGCTCTCTGAGACGATGTCCCCCACCGAGACCTCAAGGTGGTAACTCGCGCCCTCAGCCGTCACCACGGGGCGATCCGACTCGCACGTGTCAGATGCCGAACGGGTGCGATCCCACTCGATCGAACTTGACTGAACGGGCACGCCAGGCTGAAGAACAATGGAGCGGGCTTCTCCCGCCGTCTGGCAGTGCTTCGAGTTCCAGATTTCGTCACTACCGCTAGTGACTACGAACTCTTGGATGTCGCTGCCGGCCTCGATCGTGCACGGCTCTGTCATGGTGCTCTTGAGCGAGAATGACAGCTGCGGCTGCTGGCCCGAGTCGTAGGCTGTGGCGTCCGTGATCGCTTCGAGGGCAAGTTTGGCAGGATCGCAGACCGTTGAGACAGTCGAATCGGTGGCGGCAGGAGCGTTCGACTCTGCGGTGGAAGTTTCGGCCGAACCAGAAGCGTCAGGGTTTGACGATGCTTTGGGACCGAAGACGATCAGCAAAATGATCGCGATCACAGCAACAAGCCCTAGCCCGACAATCAGGCGCCGGCGCCAGTAGACGCTGCTTGACTGCGGGCCAACCGGAGTGCGAAAGCTCGACATACCGTAAGGCTAAGCGTCTATTGCCTCTAAAGGCGCTTCAGCATGCGCGTGTTGCCGAGGGTGTTGGGTTTCACGCGGGAAAGATCGAGGAATTCGGCCACACCCTCGTCGGGCGACAGAGAAAGCTGTGCAAACACGGCAGGGTCAACGAGTTCTTCGTTGACGGGCTCAAAGCCATGGCGCGTGAAGAATGCCGTCTCGAAGGTGAGGCAGAAGAGGCGCTGAAGACCGAGGGTGTGTGCATCCCGCTCGATGTGTTCGAGCAGCACATGACCAACACCCTTACCCAACCATTCGGATGCCACAGCCAACGTTCGCACTTCGGCAAGATCATGCCACATCACGTGCAGGGCGCCGCATCCGATCACTCGACCATCAGGGGCCACCGCTACACGAAACTCTTGCACAGCTTCATAGAAGACGACGAGGTCTTTGCCGAGAAGAATACGTTCGTTGACGAGGGGCTCAACGAGGATCTGGATTGCCCACACGTCGGCTGTTGTGGCGGGGCGCACACGGAATGAGGTCACGAAGTAACGCTAGTGCCCGGCACGCCTGTTAACGACGAAGTGGCTGGGGCACCCTATTTGGTGCGCCCCAGCCACTCATCGTTCAACCGTGAGGTTTAGGCTTCGACCTCGGCGGGTTCCTTTTCGGGGAGCCCAGGCTGGCGGCTGGTCGTGAAGATGAACTCGTTGTTTACGAAGTCCACATGCACGTGGTCACCCGCGTTGAGCTCGCCGTGCAGAATTTTCTCGCTCAGTGCATCTTCGACCTCGTGCTGTACTGCGCGGCGGAGGGGTCGCGCACCGAGGGCGGGGTCGAACCCGATATCGATGAGACGCTCCTTGGCAGGAACAGCGAGCTCGACGGTGAGGTCGCGGTCCATCATGCGCTCAGAGAGACGCTTGATGAACAGGTCGACGATCTGCAGCAGTTCTGCCTTGTTGAGCTGCGGGAACACGATGGTCTCATCCACACGGTTGAGGAACTCAGGCTTGAAGTGCTTCTTGAGTTCTTCAACAACCTTGCCGCGCATGCGGTCATAGCTTGTTGCCGTGTCGCCTTCAACTTGGAAGCCCACGGGGCCCGCGGTGATGTCTTTCGTCCCGAGGTTGGTGGTCATGATGATGACGGTGTTCTTGAAGTCGATGACGCGACCTTGACCGTCGGTCAGGCGGCCCTCTTCGAGGACCTGCAGGAGCGAGTTGAAGATATCCGGGTGAGCTTTTTCGATCTCATCGAACAGCACAACGCTAAACGGCTTGCGGCGCACTTTCTCGGTGAGCTGGCCACCCTCTTCGAATCCTACGAATCCGGGAGGGGCACCAAACAGTCGAGATACGGTGTGCTTTTCGCCATATTCACTCATGTCGAGCGAGATCATGGCCGACTCGTCGTCGAATAGGAACTCGGCGAGCGCCTTAGCCAGCTCCGTTTTACCCACACCGGTCGGGCCGGCGAAGATGAACGAACCACTCGGGCGGTTGGGGTCTTTCAGCCCGGCCCGGGTGCGGCGAATGGTCTTGGAGAGAACCGAGATGGCTTCCTCTTGACCGATGACGCGCATGTGCAGTGCCTTCTCCATGAAGATGAGTCGGCTGGACTCTTCTTCGGTGAGCTTGAACACGGGGATACCGGTGGCAGCCGCCAAGACTTCGGCGATGAGGCCTTCGTCTACGATTCCGCTCGAGCCAACGTCGCCTGACTTCCACTGCTTCTCGAGGCGCAGTCGCTCCCCAAGCAGCTTCTTTTCTTCGTCACGAAGGCTGGCAGCCTTTTCAAAGTCTTGGCCTTCGATTGCGCCCTCTTTTTGGCCACGAACTTCGGCGATCTTCTCGTCGAATTCCCGCAGTTCGGGGGGTGCGGAAAGGATGGAGAGGCGCAAACGTGCGCCCGCTTCATCCAAAAGGTCAATTGCTTTGTCTGGCAGGAACCGGTCGGCGACATAGCGGTCGGCGAGGTTCGCGGCAGCAACGATTGCACCGTCGGTGATGGACACCTTGTGGAAGGACTCGTACTTGTCGCGGAGCCCCTTCAAGATGTTGATAGTGTGCGGCAGGTTGGGTTCGTGCACCTGTACCGACTGGAAGCGACGCTCAAGCGCGGCATCTTTTTCGAAGTGCTTGCGGTACTCGTCGAGAGTGGTCGCACCAATCGTCTGAAGCTCGCCCCGGGCCAGCAGTGGCTTGAGGATGGAGGCGGCGTCGATTGCGCCCTCAGCGGCACCGGCACCCACGAGGGTGTGGATTTCGTCGATGAAGACAATGATGTCGCCGCGAGTGCGGATCTCTTTCGTGACTTTCTTGAGGCGCTCTTCGAAGTCACCACGGTAGCGGCTTCCGGCGATGAGCGAGCCAAGGTCAAGCGAGTAGAGCTGCTTGTCTTTGAGCGTTTCGGGTACGTCACCGTGAATGATAGCGAGCGCGAGTCCTTCAACAACAGCGGTCTTACCCACGCCGGGCTCGCCGATAAGCACAGGGTTGTTCTTGGTGCGACGGGAGAGGATCTGCATAACGCGTTCCATCTCCTTCTCGCGGCCAATTACGGGGTCGAGCTTGCCGTCACGAGCCGCCTGAGTAAGGTTGCGGCCGAACTGGTCAAGTACCTGCGAGCCCTTGTCGGGTGTCGCGTCGTTTCCGCCAACGGCAACCGCTTCTTTGCCTTGGAAGCTGCCGAGGAGCTGGATCACCTGCTGGCGCACCTTGTTGAGGTCGGCGCCGAGCTTGACGAGAACCTGGGCGGCAACACCTTCACCCTCACGGATGAGGCCAAGCAGAATGTGCTCGGTGCCGATGTAGTTGTGGCCGAGTTGCAGCGCTTCACGCAGGCTCAGCTCAAGAACCTTCTTGGCCCGCGGGGTAAAGGGGATGTGGCCGGTCGGCTGCTGCTGACCCTGACCAATAATGTCTTGCACCTGCTCGCGCACAGAGTCGAGTGAAATGCCCAGCGACTCGAGTGCCTTCGCGGCGACTCCCTCGCCCTCATGGATGAGGCCAAGCAGAATGTGCTCCGTGCCGATGTAGTTGTGGTTGAGCATCTTGGCCTCTTCTTGGGCCAACACGACTACCCGACGGGCGCGGTCGGTAAATCTCTCAAACATCTTTTCACTCCTTTGATACCGCTACGAATTCGGTACCTATATAGAGAGAGTAACCAGTGAAATGGTGAAATAGTCCGGTGTTCGCCCTAGGCGTGACTGTCCCTAGCTAGCGCTCAGGGACGCAGGTGCCCGGCCCTGCTCCGGGCAGAAGTTCTGCACCGTGAGCGACGATGGCGTCGAAGAATTTCTGATCGTCGCTCGACTCGTTGACCGTGCCCTCGCACGTGGAGGTGTGCAACTGGAACTGTCGTTCCGGCATCACGTAGCGAAAGCTGAGATCGGGCACACGGGTGGCCAGCGTTCCTGCCGCGATGGCGTTCAGCCAATCGGCGTTTCGATACGCCCTTTGACTAATCATGATTTCTGCGACCACCGGCTGCTCGGGGTTGAGCTCGTTTATCGCCAGCAGCACGCCCTCGGGGTACTCAGTATCGGGCGCGGGGTTTTCGGGAAGCTGCGAGTAGTCAATCAGTGGGATGGTGTCGTGGATGTCGTCGAGAAGCCCCACGAGTTCAGCCGACGGCAGGCTTGGCGACGCTCGCATCCCAGCAAATTGCCACATCGTGGCGTTCTGGGTCTCATCGGGTACGGCTGCGAGCGCCTCGAAGTTGTCGAGGAGGAGTTCGGCAGTCCGCACGGCGTCGCCCTGCCCAGCGTCGCCCTGCCCAGCGTCGCCCTGATCCGGGGCAGTGAATCCACGGTCACAGGCTTCCCCTGTGGCACTCGGTGTGAGTGACATTGAGAGTGGTGCCCCGACCGCAATTTCTCCGGCGCGCCAGTAGGCAAAATCTGCGGCGAACGCGACATCAGCGAGGGCGCCATCCGAGAGGTCGAAACAATTCCTGGTGAGCACCCCGTCTGCGGCGCCGTTGCCCCGCAGCGTGAACAGGGGATTCACCCCCTCCAACTCGGGTGCACCGAAGGCCTCGCGCGTTGTGCTCGAAATTGACCGTGCCTGTTCGGGCGTAGTGCCCGGGCGCACAATCACGTGAAGCTCCGCCTCCGCCCCGGAGAGACCAGCAGCCGTGAAGTTAGACGACGCGGATTCGACACCCTCCAGGAGTTCGAGCGCAGAAACCGCTCGTGCAAGGCTTCGCTGCTTCTCGAAATCCGAGTTGACTATTCCCCACACTTGGCCCGCGTCATCAACGAATGAACAGCCAGCGAGACCCAGAGCGAGGAGTACGGCACCGGCGACTACCGCGGGCAACCGTCGGGTTCTCGTCATGCGTCAAATCTACTGACTTTGCAGGAGCACGGGACCGCCCCAGTGCGGGGCACGGGTCACTTGCCAAGCACAACGATAAGCGTTATGTTACCGACAATCGTTATTATCGATAATCGTTAAGGAGAACCGCATGACGAAGCCACCGAACGCCACACGCCGCTTCGAAGCACTCGACCGGCGCGGGCTCCAAGCGATTACGATCGGCGCGCTGTTCGTCGGGGTGGTGAACCTGATTGTGCTGGTCTTTCGATCGATCCACACCCTGACCGCCAACGTACTGAGCGTCGCGGGCCTCCCCCTCGCCAATGCACAAGCCCCGGAGTTCGCCGACGCAGCGGTCGCCATTAGCGACGCCCGCTACGAATCGGTTGCCCTCATGATCGAAGGGCTGCCCCCCGGCCTTCGCTGGCTGATGGTGTCAGATTTCACACTCAGCGCACTGCTCGGAATCGGACTCAGCGTGATCGTCATCATTCTCGGCACACACCTGCTGAAGAAGCACCCCTTTGCTCGCGCAGCCACCTGGTCCACGTTCGCCGCCGCGGTACTCGTCATGGTGACCGGAATGCTCTCCCCCCTGCTTCACGCCATAGCCGACGCCGAAATTGTGAAATTTCTCGGGGAAGCGATCCTGGCGAACTCCGACACGGGATTCGACCAAGAGGGGCTAATAATCTTTGGGGTAATCGTCGACCTGTCACCGCTCGCGTGGGGCCTAGCCCTTGGCGTCGTGGCGGCAGCATTCGAGTTCGGGCAGCGTTTGCAGCGGGAAACAGACGGTCTCGTCTGATGGCGCCGTTGGACGATGGCGCGCCCACCGGCATCCACTGTCGGCTCGATGAACTTCTTGAGGAACGGGGGATGACGCTCACACGGTTGAGCGAAATGGTGGGGGTGAGCGTCGTGAACCTGTCCATTCTCAAAAACGATCGTGCCCGCGCCATCCGGTTCTCTACGCTCTCTGCCGTGTGTCGAGCACTGGACTGTGAGGTTGGAGACCTGCTTATCTTTGGCCCCGAGTAGGACCACGCGAACCCCCGCAGTTCCGGGGGCGGAGACCCCGCCAAGCAAAACTTAATCATTCCGTAACGTTATGCCTTGGTGCTTTGCCCATAAGGTGTCGTTATGCACGGTGAAGCCGAAAGATCCGCCAATCTCGACGAACTCACTCGCGCGCTCGACCTGCACATGCTGCGCATCCTGGTTGCCATCAACGAAACCGGAAGCGTCTCCGCCGCCGCACGACGCCTCGGATTCAGCCAGCCCGCCATCACCCAGCACCTCAAACGCAGCGAAGCGCGACTGAACATTGCACTCGTCGCCCGCACCCCGCGCGGCATGGAACTCACCGAAAGTGGGGCACTTCTCGCCCACCACACCCCCCGCATCGATGCCGCCATCACCGCAGCAGCAAGCGACCTCACCGCCTACCTCGGCCTCGACCGTGGCTCACTGCGACTAACCGCATTCCCGGCCGCCGTCGCGAGCATCATCGCCCCACTACTCTCGCGCCTCGACCGCGAGTTTCCGGGCATCCAAGTGGAATTTGGCGAAGCAGAACCTGAAGAAGCGCTCACCGCTGTCGCCGACGGACGCTCCGATATTGCCCTCGACTACCGCTACACAAACGACCACACAATCGGAGCAAGCGCCCACACCAGCCCCGAAGGCCTGCGATCACGATTCCTGCTCTCCGAAAACGTGCTCGCGATCGTGCCCCGCACAGTCGCCGAAACACTCGGCTCGACCGCCAGCATCACGGCACTGCTTCCCTTCACCTGGATCGGCGGCCCCGCAACCTGCACCGAACAACTCGTCAGCGTCGCCAGCGCTCAAGGCGAAACGCCAACCCTCCGCCACGATGTCACCAAAACGGATGCGGCCCTTGCGCTAGTGGCATCCGGAATCGGCGTGAGCTTCCTCTCTGAGCTTGCGCTCGCCGCCACCGCCCTCCCCGCTGAAGTCATCGCAATCGAGCTCCAACCCAAACTTCGTCGACGCATCTACGCCACAACCATCGACGGCACAGCCGACACCCCAAGCATTGCGGTCGCCCTGAGGCTGCTCGCCATGCGCGAAGTGGCCCGGAAAACCAGCAGTGACCGCGCGGCACTGCCCCAGCACTCTCAGCTCCAACGCGCGCGATTCTCAACACCACCATTCACCCATCCTGTGACCCTCACCGAAAGGCACGACCTGCGCATGAGAACTTCGAATACAACACTGGCCAAGGGTGCCCGTGCGTCAACGGTTGCCGTTGCCGCCTCCGCTCTGCTCCTCGCCGGGTGCGCAAGCCCCGGCTCCTCCACCGGTGCCGATGGCAATATTGACACCATCACCGTCGCCCTCCCCGGCTCACTGTCGAGCCTTTATGTTGGCGCTGAGAGCGGCATCCTCAACTACTACATCGCCTCCATCACCCAGGAAGGCCTTGTCTCGCTAGATGCCGATGGCGCACTCCAGCCGGGCCTCGCAGAATCGTGGGAGCAGCCGGACGACCTCACCTACGTTTATGAGTTGCGTGACGATGCGATGTTCCAAGACGGCACTCCCGTGACCGCTGACGATGTCGTTTTCAGCCTCGAGCAGGCGCGCGATGAAACCAGCTCACCCGGGCTCTCGTACTACCTCGGAGGCGTCGACACCGTCGAGAAAACCGGCGACAGCGAAGTCACTGTCACCCTCACCGCCCCCGACTCCGCCTTCGCAAAGAACATGAGCACGGGTGGCGCAGCATTTATTACTTCGCAGAAGTTCTGGGAAGAAAATAACGGCGAAGTCGGAACCAGCAGTGCACTGCTACTGGGCTCAGGGCCCTACAAGGTGACCGAGTTCGTGCCCGACTCCCACGTGAACTTCGAACGTGTCGACACCTGGTGGGGCGAACTGCCCGAGGTCAAAAACATTGAGGTCAAGTTCATCCCCGATGAGGGAACCCGACTGCTCGCCGCCCAATCCGGCGACATCGACATCGCCTTCAACGTGCCGCTCGCCCAATCAACCCAGTGGGAAGACCTCGACAGCATGCGCGTCGACTACGTCAACGACCTCTCCTACGTCGGGGTGTACTTCAACACCGCACTCGCCCCCTTCGATGACCCGAAGGTTCGTGAAGCATTCGCGCACAGCGTCGACCGCACCACCATTGTCGACAAACTGCTGCGCGGCCACGGAGAAGTAGCTACCGCCATCGCCACCCCCGAATCGCTCGCAAGCGTCTACAGCGCAGACGACGCCCGTGACCTGCTCGCCAGCATCCCACAGTATGATTTCGATCTCGACGCCGCCGCGAAAGCACTCGCAGCATCCGACCACCCGGATGGTTTCGAAACCGACATGCTGTTCCCCTCGACCGGGCCCCAGCTCGGCTCTGCCGCCCAGTCGCTCGCTGAGAACCTCTCCAAGATCGGCATCACTCTCAACGTGCGTGAAGTTCCGATCGAGGAATGGCTTGCGAGCCTAGAACCCGACAGCAGCTACGGCGTCGGGCTCATGTGGTACTTCTCCACGCTGGGCGACCCCTCTGAAGTCTCGTCGTACATGCTCGGTGAGTTCAACATCTCGAACTACGGGAACCCCGAAGTGCTCTCCCTGTTTGAACGTGTTGGTGCCGAGACCGACCCCGCCGCCCGCATCGACCTTCTCATTGAGGCCGAAGTTCTGCAGGCCGAGGACATCATCAGCGTTCCCCTCTGGTGGGGACAGTCAGCAACCGCATTCTCGAAGAACATCGACATGAGCAACTACAGCTCATTCGCGTTCATCTCCTCGTGGCCCACCATGCTCAGCCCCGCTGGATAATCAATGATCGCTACCCCGATTGCACGCGCATCACGATCACGGCCCCTCGGCCGCATGCTCGTGGTGCGCGTGCTCGGCACCATCGGAATTCTGCTGGTGCTCTCAATCGTCGTGTTCTCGATGCTGCACCTCGCCCCCGGCGACATCGTCAAGAACCTGCTCGGCAACCGGCCATCATCGCCGGATGCTGTAGCCGCGATCCGTGCGCAGTACAACCTCGACCAGCCGCTCTATATGCAATACCTGATCTGGCTCGGAAGCGCACTCACCGGCGACTTCGGACAATCGATTCGCCTGCAGGATTCGGTCTCCAGCGTCATCGGAGCCCGCGTGGGGATTACCGCTTCACTCAGTGGGCTTGCCTTCGCTCTCGCGGTTGTCGTAGCGATCCCGCTCGGCGTACAGAGTGCCGTGCGTTCCGGAAGCTGGATCGACCGCTTCGCGACCGGCTTCGGCATCGTCGGCCTCAGCGCCCCCACCTTCGCCGTCGGCCTGCTCCTTCTCTACGTGTTTGCTTTCTACCTCCCCATCTTTCCGGTCTACGGATCCGGCGACGGAGGGCTCGACACCCTCTGGCACCTTGTACTGCCCGGCATCACCCTGGCGCTCGGCCTCGGTGCCATCATCCTCAAACTCACGCGCACCGCAATGCTGCGCGAACTCGAGACCGACTACGTAACCTTTGGTCGCGCGCGCGGCCTGCCCGACCGCCAAGTGCACATGATCGCCCTGCGCAACGCCGCCATCCCGATCGTCACCGGTGCCAGCCTCGTGCTCACCTTCCTCGTCGGCGGCACCGTGCTTGCCGAAACCACGTTTGCGCTGCCGGGCCTCGGCACGCTGCTGCAAGGGTCCGTGCTATTCAAGGACATCGCCGTAGTGCAAGCGCTCACCCTGCTGGTCGCGGTGACCATCGCAACCATCGCGCTGCTCGCCGACCTGGCCTACATCTTTCTCGACCCCCGCATCCGCGCAAAAGAGACAGCACAGTGACCACCACCGAAGCAATTGCGCTTGCCAAAGTACCCCGCTCGCGTCGCCGTCATCCGGTTGCGGTCTGGGCTTCGCTGGCCCTTCTGGGGATCGCCGCTGTGCTGGTGGTCTTTGGTAACCTCATAGCTCCGGATGCCACAGCCCAGTCGATTCTCGATTCCCTCCTGCCCCCCGGCAGTCCCGGCCACCTTCTCGGCACCGACGAACTCGGCCGTGACGTGCTGGCCCTCACGATCGCTGGTGCGGCATCCGCCCTCGTTGGCCCCCTCTGCGTCGCGCTCGGTTCAATGCTCATCGGCATCGTTCTCGGAACCATCTCCGGCTATCTGCGCGGCCCCATCGACTTCATCATCGGACGCTGGACGGACCTCCTGTTCTCCCTGCCGCTGCTGCTCGCCGCAATCGTCGTTGCGGGCGTGTTCGGTGCGGGCTATTGGATGACCGTGCTGCTGCTAATCCTGTTGTTCTCGCCCTCTGACACCCGCATCGTGCGTGCTGGCGTTATGGAACAGGCCGCGCGACCATTCGTGGAGGCAGCCCAAATGCTGTCACTCTCCCGCACTCGCATCATGTTCACGCAGGTGCTGCCGAACGTGTCGTCGCTCATCATTACCAACGGAATGCTCAACGTGGCGTTCGCGCTGGTCGCTTTCTCGTCCCTGTCGTTCTTGGGTGTCGGGGTTGCACCGGGCACCGCCGATTGGGGTCGCCAACTGACCGACGGCCGCTCGATTATGATCGACAATCCCGCTGCCGTGCTCGTGCCCGCCCTGCTGATCATTGGGGTCGCCTCGGCGGCGAACCTCGTCGGCGACTGGCTCGGCCAAATCTTGACCAGAACGGGGCGCTCATGACGCACGAACAAGTCGCCGTCACGGGCTTGACCATTGATGGCCCGGCCGGTGTCGTCGTCGCGCCCTTCGACTTCTCGATTGCTCCCGGCGAAACTCTTGCGCTCATCGGCGAATCCGGTTCGGGTAAGACACTCTCGGCCAAAGCCATCGCCGGGTTGTTGCCTGCAGGTTTCAGCGCGCGCGGCACCATCGCTCTCGGCAGTGCCACGATCGAACTACCCTCAACGGATGCCGTCTGGCGCGCAACCCGAGGCCGTCGCATCTCGCTGCTGCTGCAAGATCCCTTCACGAGTCTGAGCCCCGTGCACCGCTGCGGCGTGCAGATCGGCATGACAATCGACGCCGCCAGTGAGCGACGCCTCAACCGCAGCGAACGCACCACTCTTATCACCCAGAGTCTCGCCGAGGTAAACCTGCCCGCGGATGTCGCCAAGGCCTACCCCCACGAACTGTCCGGCGGAATGCGCCAACGCGTTGCAATCGCGGCAGCACTCGCCACCGACCCCGAACTGCTCATCGCCGACGAACCCACCACCGCTCTCGACGCCAGCAACCAGGGCGAAATTCTCGACCTCCTGCGCCGCCTCCAGCAAGCGCGCGGCATGGCTGCGCTACTCATCTCACACGACCTCGGGATGGTGCGCGGACGCGCCGAACACGTTCTCGTGATGCGCCACGGCGACATCGTCGAGCGCGGCAACACCAGCGCGGTGCTCAGCGCACCCAGCCACCCGTACACGCGCGCGCTGATCGAAGCCGACCCCTCACTGACCGACCGCTCCGCGGTTGTCGCGCGGTCGGCATCCGCCAGTGACGGCTCCGGCGTCGCCGCCAGCACCTCCGGCACCGGTGTTGACCGCGAGGGCGCCACCGGCGATCTTGTCGTCGCGACCGAACTCACGAAGAGCTTCGGTGACAAAACAGTGCTGCACGGAGTGAGTGTGACGGTGGGCCGAGGCGAAACCGTGGGCATCGTCGGCGAGAGCGGATCAGGTAAGACCACGATTGCACGCTGCATCGCCGGACTCGAACGTGAGACGAGCGGTGTGATCGTTTTCGATGGTGTCGCACTCGCTGCCGGCCGCGCCTCCCGCACACCTAAGCAGATGCAGATCGTGTTCCAAGATCCGTACTCGTCGCTCAACCCGATGATCAATGTGGGGCGGTCGCTCAAGCTGGCACTGTCGGTGGCGGGGCGTGCGGCATCCGATCTCACATCACTGTTGCACCTTGTCGAATTGCCGGCCGACTTTGCCCGCAAACGGCCCGCCGAGCTTTCGGGAGGGGAACGTCAGCGGGTAGCAATCGCTCGCGCTCTCGCCGTGCAACCCCAACTCCTCATCTGCGACGAATCGGTGTCGGCCCTCGACGTGTCCGTGCAGAAACAGATCCTCGACCTGCTCGCCAAGCTTCGGGTGGAACTCGGGCTCTCTATCCTGTTCATTTCGCACGACCTCGCCGTCGTACGTCAACTCGCTGACCGCGTGTATGTGCTGCGCGACGGCGAAGTGATCGAATCTGGCTTGTGCCGCGACGTGCTCAACTCTCCAACGCATCCGTACACCCAATCCCTCGTTGCCGCCTCAATTCACGAAACCGCACCCCACTAATGTCGGCGCCACTAGCGACCGGACTCACTCGAAAGGACCCCGTGGAATCCTCCACTCGCACCGTTGAACACTGCACACCAGCAGAACTGCCCGCCGCGTTGGTGAGCGCCTTAGGTGTCGAGCGCGCTGCATTCTGGCAAAGCAACCGTGAGCCCTACAACCCGCAGGTGTGGATGCTCGACACAGGTCACGGCACCACTGCTGCCCTCACCTCCGGTCGCCCCAACACCCGCTACACGAAAATCGTCGACCTCTGGGCAGAATCCGAAGCCGCCGCCGAGCCGCTGGTGGGCGAAATCATCGCGGCGTCCCAGCAGCGCGGCGATGCCGGCGTCAAGTGGCAACTAGCTTCGGATGCCGAACTGCCCGGCTTCGCTCTCGCCCTCGGGTTCGACGAACTGCGCGAGCCGATCTCGTCGGCTGACGGCACCCGCGGTATGCGCGGTTTTGTGCTGTGGCATAGCGCATGGCCGCACCCGCAGTTGCGCTACTACGGCCAGACCACGCTATTCACCTGCGGGGCTGTTGCCGCGATGACGGCACTGACCCACCTCGGACTCGACCCATTCGACTCGAGCGACGATGCGGATGCTCGCGAGCGCGAGCTCGCTTTCTGGCGAGCAGCGACCAACTTTCCCGCCTGCGAACCTCTCGGGCTGGCGGTGGCTGTGCACGATGCGGTCGCCGATTCTGGTGTTCGACTCGAACTTCACCTCGACACCACCGAAGCTACTCTCCTCGAAGGGTACGAGGCGGAGGAGCGCGCGTTCCGGGAGCAGTTGCAGGCACAGTCACGGGCCGAGGCGGCGAGCCGCGGCATCCAGCAACACACTGAACCATTATCGGTGAGCACGATCGTCGACCGAGTCGCTGGTGGGGAACTTGCCATGCTCCTGATCGAAGAAGAGCCCATGCACGACGCGTCCACCCCGCACTGGGTTGTGGCTCATGCGGTGCAGGGTGACACGGTGCTGCTGAATGACCCGTGGGTCACGGCCGAGCGCGGCGAGACGTGGGTCGATTCGCACGATCTGCCCGTGTCGATTGAGGTTCTCGACCAGTTGGTCGCGTTTGGCAGCCCCGCTTATCGTGGCGTGATTTTTGTGACCCGCAGCACGATCGCTTCGTCGGGGTGCAGCAGCGGCACGTCGATTCCCACCGCATCGAGTACGGCACCGGGCAGCGTAATCTCGCCGTCCACCCACCACGCCGGTGCTGTGCCGGGGTAAGTTTCGGCGGGAGCACCCACATCAACGGGGGCGACCCGATAGCTGAGGTGTGGGTCGAGACCGGGTAGACGGCGGGTGGGCCGCACCGAATCGCTCGGCGTGGCAAGACACGTGATCCAGTAGACAGCATCCGCTGAATCTGCGGCAATTATTCCCGTGACAATCGGGTCATCCTCACCGTCGCCGCGCACCACACGACCCGAATGAATCAGCTTCCGCAGTGAACGATAGGTGCCCGCCCACGTGCGCAAAGCCTCCCGCTCCTCGGCGGACGTTGCGGTCAGATCCCACTCAATTCCCGAGTGGCCCATCAGTGCCGTTGCAAGCCGGAAGCTGAGCGAAAGCGAACGTCCCGAGGTGTGTGCGGGAGAAGAGCCAACGTGCGATCCCAAGTATTCGAACGGCACGAGCAGATTAGTCCAGCGCATGATCGAGAAACGATCGTGCGCGTCGTTGGTGTCTGATGGCCAGACCCGCTGAACACGTTCGAGTACCCCGGCATCCACTCTGGCCCCACCCGAGGCACACGATTCGATTTCCACGTGCGGGAAGCGTTCGCGCAGTTCATCCATCAGCAGGTACGTCGCTTGCACATGCCGAAGTACCGAACCACCGAGCAGGTCACGGTTCATGTCCCACTTGAGGTAGCTGATTGCGTACTCGTCGAGCAGGGCAGCGATCGCGTCGCGCACGTAATGGCGTGCGGCAGGAATGTCGAGGTCAAGCACGTATTGGTTGCGCCACGACTTCGGCAGGGGTCGATCGTCGTCCCGCAGAATCCACTCTGGATGCTCGCGCGCAAGCTCCGAGTCGAGTGACACCATTTCGGGCTCAACCCACAGCCCAAACTGCATCCCTGCTGAGGTCACCTGCTCGACCAGTGGAGTGAGGCCCTGAGGCCAGGTCACTGGATCGACCCTCCAATCGCCGAGTGCCCGCGCATCATCGGAGCGGCCGGTCATCCACCCATCGTCGAGCACGAAACGTTCAACACCGACGTCGGCAGCCAACTCGACTAGCCGCGAGAGCTGCTCAACAGTGTGGTCAAAGTAGACGGCCTCCCACGTATTGAGCGTCAGCGGACGAGGTGTCGTTGGGTGAGCCGGAAGTGCGCGGAACCACGCATGGAATCGTTCGCTGAGGCCATCGAGGCCGGTATTCGACCAGGCGGCGTACGCCCACGGAGTCTCATAACTTTCGTCCGTGGCAAGACGCACCTCGCCGGGCGCAAACAGTTCGGCGGCGCCGAGCGTGGTGATGCCATCCGCGGTGCGGTCGACCCACATGCGGGTGTCGCCACTGGTGCCGAGGTGAATGGCCCAGACCTCACCGTGCCGAAAGCCAAAGTTGGGCGTTCCCGCCACTGTGAGATAGGAATCGTCGTGACCGCGGCGACCGCGGCGCGATTCGCGCAGCCAGGTTCCATAGTCAATTGTGGAACGTTGGGGGGCACGCTCTGCTGCCCAACTTCCGGCAAAATCAAGACGCTCCTGCGCGATAGGCGGGAGCGGAAGTGTCGTGGCAAGCATCGACAGCTCGAGGGCTTGCGGCGCAGCATTAGTGATGCGGGAGCGGCTGCGCAGCACCCCACTCGGCGAGAGCTCAAACTCGACAACAAGGCGTAGTGTCACCACATCCGTCGAACTTGTGGCGTCGTCCGACTGGCTCACCGAGCTGCTGGTGGTGACGTCGACCAACGTGACCACAACGCGGTTGGGCGCTGGTCGATCGATGCTCTCGGTGCGCAGCATCGGCCGACGCACACGCCCACCCTCGGTGTCATGGCGACCTTCGAGGCCCGGGATGCCGGTCCACCCTTCCGCAAGAAGGGGAACAATTCCGAGCCGCAACGGTTCGTCGATTGAACTCGGGCCAATTGCGCGTTCCCGCGAGCGAACCAGGTCGCTCAGTTGCTGTGGCGAGAGTTCTCCGAGGTCGCCACCCCAGTGCGGGATCGACGGCACGCCCGTGCCGCGGGTGTCCAGCACAAGGCTGGTACCCGCGGCACGGAGGTGAATAACGTCGTTCGTGTTATTCGTTGACAGCAATCGCGGCAGCCTTCATGGCGTCAATTGTCTTCTGCTGACCCGACTTCAGGGCATCCATGAGGGTGCCTGAACCAGAGATTGCGGCGGAGAAACCGTCAGCAACATCCGTGTAGGTCTGCGTCATTGTTGGTCCCCACGTGAAGTCAGGGTTGACCTGCGAACCAGCTTCAGCGAACACATCGTAGATGTTCTGTCCGCCATAGAAGTCGAGGCCCTCGGAGAATGCTGGCAGGTCTCCACCGGTCTTAGTCGCCGGGTAGATGTTTGCGGTCTTGTTCATGCTCGACAGCGCCTCGGGGTCAGTGTTGAGCCAGAGTGCGAACTGTGCAGCCTCGTAGGGGTGTTCGCTTCCGTTGAGAACTGCGGTGCTCGATCCGCCCCAGTTGCCTGCAGCAGAGCCGCCAGCTTCCCACTGCGGCATCGGAGCTACAGCCCAGTTGCCGGCAGTGTCAGGCGCGCCACTCGTGATGGTGTTTGCACCCCATACTGCGGAGACCCAGCTCCAGACTTCACCGGAGTTGTAGCCATTGTTCCACTCATCGGTCCACGGCGGAAGGGTTGCTACGAGGTCGTCGTCGAGCAATCCCTGCCAGTATTCGGCGACCTTCGTCGACTCAGGCGAGTCGAGAGTGACGTTCCACGCTTCTCCGTCATTCTCAAACCATTGACCATCGGCCTGCCAGACGAGTCCGGCGAAGGCGTTGATGTCGCTCTGTGAGAAGTTGGTGATGTAGCCACCCTCTGCGCGGATCGCTTTCGCTGCCTCAGCGTATTCGTCCCACGTGGTCGGGATGGCAATGCCAGCCTGCTCGAAGAGGTCGGCGCGGTAGAACAGTGCCTCGGGGCCGGTGTCCTGCGGCACGGCGTAAACAGCGTCTTCTTCACCGAAGGTGACCTGGCTCCAGGTCCAGTCAATGAACTGGTCCTGAGCATCCATGACACCCGCACAGTCGGCGATGTTGACAACACCGTCTTGTACGCGGAAGTTGGGCAGTGCGTCGTACTCGATCTGGCCGAGGTCGGGAGCGTTGCCTGCTTCGATCTGGTTGAAGAAGTTTTTATACGTTCCGCCGTTACCATTCGGACCGGTCTGTACCTCGACTTGGATGTCAGGGTTCTTCTCGTTCCAGATAGCGACAGCATCTTCCATGCCGGGCAGCCAGGTGGTGAAGTTGAGCGTTACGGGCCCGTCTGAGGGAGCACAGGCGCCAGCGGCGTCAGTGCCACCGTCAGTGCTTGCCCCTGATGAGCATGCGGAGAGTGCCAGAGCGGAGACGAGCACGAGTGCCCCTCCCGCTCGAGCTATGCGGTTAGCCATGAGAGTTCCTTCCTAGTGATTCTTGGTGGTGCGGGGATTCCCTCGGGATGAGCCGAGTGGTCGGTGGGGGCGATCATTTGATCGCGCCCGTTCCCAGCCCACTGCGCCAGAAGCGCTGCAGGCCAAGGAAAGCGATAATGAGCGGGATGATCGACAGCAGTGCACCGATAATCACGAGCGCTCGAATTTCTGGTATCTGGCTGACCTGGCTGTTCCAGATGTAGAGGCCCAGGGTTACGGGGAAGAGTTCTTCGTCCCGGAGCATAATCAGCGGCAAGAAGAAGTTGTTCCAAATGGTCACAAACTGGAACAGGAAGATCGTGACCATCGCCGGCATCATTAGCCGGGTCGAGACCGTGAAGAAGGTGCGAACCTCTCCGGAGCCATCAATTCGTGCCGCCTCAACCAGCTCATCGGGCACGCTTGAACTCGCGTAAATGCGGGCAAGGTAGACGCCAAAGGGGCTGACCAGGCTGGGTAGGAATACCGACCAGAACGTGTTGGTGGCTCCCACCTGGCTGAAGACGAGGAACAGCGGCAGCGCAAGCGCAGTAGCCGGAACCAGTACCCCGCCCAGGATGATGTTGAAGATCGTCTCGCGACCGCGGAAAGCATATTTCGCGAGCGCATAGCCCGTCATCGTGGCAAAGAGGGTCGCGATCGCGGCACCAGCACCCGCGTAAAGCACGCTGTTGAGCATCCACTGGAAGAAGAGACCATCCCGGTAGTTTGCGAGCGCGGCAATATTCTCAATGAGGTTGAAGTCAGCAAACCACAGCGGAGCGGATGAGGTGAAGTCGCTACGGTCTTTCGTTGCCGCAACGAAGAGCCACCAGATCGGCACCAGAAAGTAGAAGGTGCAGATGGCCATGACGAGCATGGCGCCAGCCCGCGAGAAAAGGCTTTCGCGCGGTCCGCGAACACGCTTTGTTGCTGAAGCAGGCTTCGCCGCTGAAGTGCGCTTCGCCGCTGAAGTAGTTGGGGCACCCATCAGTCAGCCTTTCGTTGAGTGAGTTTGAGCACGGTGAACGACAGGGCAAAGGTCAGCAGCGCAAGCACGACCGCGAACGCTGCCGCCAAGTTCACGTTGGGTACCGAGGCGGTTGAGTAGATGAGCAGGTTGGGGGTGTAGGTGCTGGTGACGGCCGACGTGAAACTCTTGAACACCTGCGGTTCGGCAAGCAGTTGCAGGGTGCCAATGATCGAGAAGATCGACGTCAGGGTGATCGCCGGTGCGACCAACGGAATCTTGATCGACCAGGCAATTCGAGCCTGCGACGCCCCATCGAGGCGAGCCGCTTCGTACAGCTCACTGGGGATCGCCAACAGTGCCGAGTAGATGATGATCATGTTGTAGCCGATGAACACCCAGGTCACGACGTTCGCGATCGACCACAGCACCAGATCGGCACCCAGGAAGTTGATCTCACTCGTGATCGCGGTGAAGGGTGACAGGTTGGGCGAGTAAAGGAAGCCCCACATGACGGCTGCGATAACACCCGGAACTGCGTAGGGGGCAAAGAACGCGAGTCTGAAGAAACGTTTACCCTTCACGAGCGGCGAGTCCAGAAGCAGTGCGAGCAGCAGGGCAACACCGAGCATGATCGGAACCTGAACAACACCGAAGCCCGCGACCCGAAGAATGGATTGCCAGAATGCGTCATCCTGGAACACTCGCGCGTACTGCACGAGACCACCAAACACCTCCGTCGGCTTACCGAAGGTGCCCTCACGCTCAACCGTGAGCAGCGACTGGTAGATCGCTGCGATGATCGGAATGATGTAAAACAGGCTGAATAGCACCGCGAACGGCGTGATGAAAAAGATCACCGCACCGCGGTTCTTGGTCACCGCTCGCTTCTTTACCTTCTTTGTGGGCGCGGTGGGTCGAGCAACAGTGGTCGTCATCGCATAGCTCCTTCTTCAACAGTCAGGCGGATGACGCGAACGCCTCCGGCCGGAACGGTCACCGAGCCTGTGACCGCGGTTCCTGTCAACAATTCTGCGCCGTCGGCAGGGAAAGCGATTTGGTGAGCGCCGTGATTGATGACAAACCGGTAGCGGTCAGAATCGTTCGAGCGCGTGACCACCTCAACACCAGCTGGCAGGTCTAAGCGCTCAACACCGGCCTCATCGAGCGCGCGGCCCATCAGGTCAGCAAATGTTGGCTCGTCGAGCGCGGTCGCCACATACCAGGCAGCTCCCGAACCGAAACGATTGCGCGTGATGGCCGGTCCCCCCAGGGTGGGGCCGCTGGCGAACTCGGCGACGACATCCGCACTGGTGGGGCGCACGTGTTCTGCCCAAGTGTGAGCGATTCCGCCGTCGTCGAGCACGAGCTCGGTCTGCGGCAGGACGGGGAAAAATTGTTCGGTCCACCCGCCGAGAAGATCGTGGAATGCTCCGGGAGGCGTTTCACCGGTGGGGTCGAGGCGGATGCCATCTGTCTCATCAACGATGCCCGAGAAGAAGGTGACAACAGCGACGCCACCGCGCTCAACGAACTCGGTGATGATGTCGACGCTGTGGTCGTCGACAAGGTAGAGGCTGGGAACGACAACGAGCTCGTATTCGTCGAGCGCAGCACCGGGAGCCACAACATCAACGGTGACCCCGTTGGCGCGCAGTGCTTCGTAGGCGGCGTGCACCTGCTCGAGGTAGCGAACATCCTGCGATGGTTGAGCGTCACCCTCGGCGGCCCACCACGCTTCCCAGCTGAAAATTAGTGCGACGGATGACTCGACCCGGGTGCCCGCGAGAGACTCGAGCGCGTGGAGTTTCGCACCCAGGTCGAGGGTCTCACGCCATTGAGATGTGTCAGTGCCGGCGTGAGGAAGAAGCGCCGAATGAAACTTTTCGGCACCGTGTCGCGACGCACGCCACTGAAAGAAGCAGACAGTGTCTGCTCCCCGGGCAACGTGAGTCAACGTATTGCGCATCATCTCACCGGGTTGCTTGGCGAGGTTGTGCGGCTGCCAGCTCACTGCGCTGCTGGCCTGTTCCATGAGCATCCACGGCTTGCCCTGAGCGAGGCCGCGGGTGAGGTCGGCCGCGAACGACAGTTCACTGATCGGATGCGGCAGCCGATGATCGAGGTAGTGATCGTTGGCGATGACATCCATTTCGCTCGCCCACTGCCAGTAATTTTGGCTGCGGATGTGAGCGGTGACCATGAAGTTGGTGGTGACGGGGATGGTGCTGTGCCCGCGCAGCAGCTCTGCTTCCGCACGGTAGTAGTCGAGCAGTTCGTCTGAGCTGAAGCGTGAGAAGTCGAGGCGCTGAGCGGGGTTCGCCGAAGAAAGGGTCGTGCGGGGTGGCTGAATCTGGTTCCAGTCGCTGTACCGCTGGCTCCAAAACGCGGTGCCCCAGGCTTCGTTGAGCGCGTCGATGGTGGAGTAGCGAGCGCGAAGCCAGTGGCGGAACGCGGCCGCCGAGGTGTTGCAGTAGCAGAGCGCGTTGTGGCAGCCGAGTTCATTGGAGACGTGCCAGAGGGCAAGGCCCGGGTGTGAGCTGTAGCGTTCGGCGACTTTCTGCACCAGCCCGAGTGCTGCAGTGCGGAACTCGGGTGAGCTGGGGCACCAGGCTTGGCGGCCACCGTGCGAGCTGCGGGTTCCGTCGGCTGCGGTGGGCAGGATCTCGGGGTGGAGGGTGGTGAGCCAGGCGGGCGGTGATGAGGTGCCGGTGCCCAGATTGACGCGGATGCCAGCAGAGTGCAGCAGGTCCATGATCGCGTCGAGGCGGGTGAAGTCGTATTCGCCCGGGCCCGGTTCAATCTCGGCCCAGCCGAAAATGTTAATCGCAACGAGGGTGATCCCGGCCTCGTTCATGAGGGCGACGTCGTGCTTCCACACGCTTTCGGGCCACTGTTCGGGGTTGTAGTCGCAGCCGAGGACTACGGAGTCGGGTGACCAGCTCACGGCGCGACCTGCGCGGGGTGTGGTCACACGTGCCTCCTTTGGCATCTGACTCGGGTGCGATTGCCTGAGCCCCTACTCTGCGGACGTTTCTCTGTGAACGTGCACAGAACGTGCCCCGAAGTTATCTAGAAAACTTTCTGGGAGCGTGCACAGACTATGCGAGCGCCAATCCAGATGTCAAGCATTCGGCGTGTCTGTGAGCGTGAACAGTCGCGCAAACTGGGGGAACTCATGCACCCGGGTGGGCGCTAACATGGGGGCATGGCACCACCACGGGCTCGACCCCGCCGCGCAACAATTTTCGATGTGGCTGCAGAAGCGCACGTCTCCCGCGGCACCGTCTCACGCATGCTCAACGAGGAACCCTACGTGTCAGACGCGGCCCGCGAGGCAATCGAGAAAGCCATCGCCAAAGTGGGTTACGTGCGCAACATGGCCGCACGCAACTTAGCAACCCAGCGTTCCAAGGCCATCGCGCTCATCGTGCACGAACCACATTCTGTCTTTCTCGAAGACCCCAACATCGGCGCCATTCTGCTCGGCACCAATGACCGTCTCTCCGAAGCTGATTACCAACTCGTCTGCCTCATCATCGGCTCCGACCGCGACAGCAGTCGCATTGCCGACTACCTCCGTGGAGGATTTGTGGATGGCGCGGTAATTGTCTCTGCACGCGAAGATGACCCCATCACCGACGCCATCGCACACATCGGCCTGCCAGCGGTCTTCGTCGGCCACCCGTTCAGCGCAGCAGGCATGCCCTACGTCGGAATTGACAACCGCAGCGCCGCCCACGACATCACCCGAGAGCTTCGGGCCACCGGTCGCACCCGTATTGGCATGATCGCTGCCGCCCTCGACCGTGACTCCGGAAGCGAACGGCTCGCCGGCTTTCGGGATGCCATGGGCGACGACTTTGACGAAACCCTGGTGGTAGATTTTCCGCTCTATTCGCATCGGAGTGGCGTCGAGGGAATGACGGAACTTCTCGCCCGCGCTGGCGACATCGATGGTGTGTTTGCGGCATCCGATGCTGTGGCGGCCGGTGCCATGGATGTGCTGCGAGCCCACGGCCGGTCAGTACCCGGCGATGTGGGGATTGTGGGCTTCGATGACAGCAATTGGGCTGTTCGGTGCCAACCACCGCTGTCGACAGTGCGTCAGCCTGCCGACCTGTTGGGTCGCGAAGCAGCCTCGATGGTGCTGGAGCTGGTGAACGGCATGACGCCAGAAACTCCCGGGCGAATCTTGCCCACAGAAATCATGCTTCGCGGCTCAGCCTAAGATCGGTTTGTGCTGTCGAGCGCAGCGGCAGCCTTGGCCCGTTCCTGTGCTTCGATCTTGGCGTAGCTGTTGCGCTCCGTGCGATCGGAGCGCATGATCGCCGCCATCACGAACCAAAAAATCACGCCGACAGCAATAGTGGGAACGACGGAGAAGATGGCGTTAGACCAGTATTCGGGGGGCACCTCTTTAGCCTAACCGTTGATGAGGGTGACGATAGCGATCAGTGCGACAAGTCCCACCAGAGTCACAGTCATGATGAGCCGTGATGAATTGCGATCCATTACTGTGCTTTCACAAGAACGCCGACAAGGCCAGTAATCACCATGAAGAGGCCGATTCCCCCCACGATAACCCAGAGCGCAATGCGCATGGGAGTGACCGTGGACTTCTTGGGTTCGCCGGGCTCGTTTGCCTCGCTGGGAACAGTGGGCTCGCTGGGAACAGTGGGCTCGGTCATTGCTCCTACTTCACCAGGGGGAACAGAATTGTTTCGCGAATTCCCAAACCGGTGATCGCCATCAGCAGACGATCGACACCAACACCGATTCCACCGCTGGGCGGCATCCCGTGCTCGAGTGCGCGAATGAAGTCTTCGTCGAGGCGCATGGCTTCGACATCGCCCTGGCTCGCGAGCTGCGCCTGCTCAACAAAGCGTTCCCGCTGGATGACCGGGTCGACAAGTTCGGAATAGCCCGTGGCCAACTCAAACCCACGAATGTAGAGATCCCATTTCTCGACAACCCCCTCAATGCTGCGGTGGTCGCGCACGAGCGGGCTGGTGTCGACAGGGAAATCCATGACAAAGGTGGGGCGATCAAGGCCAGGCTTGACGTAGTGCTCCCACAGCTCTTCGACATACTTTCCGTGGGTCGGTTGCGTGATCTCAATGTCGACGGCATCCGTGAACTTCTTCAGCTCGTCGGCGGGCGTCTGCGGGGTGATGCTGAGGCCAGCGGCGTCGTTGAGCGAGTCGTACATGGAGATGCGCGCCCAGTCGCCACCGAGGTCATATTCGGTGCCATCAACCAGGTTGACGAGCATAGAGTCTGCAACGGCGAGCGCCGCATTCTGCACGAGCTCTTGAGTGAGGTCTGCCATCTGGTTGTAGTCGCCGTAAGCCTGGTACGCCTCGACCATGGCGAACTCGGGCGAATGGGTGGAGTCGGCACCTTCGTTGCGAAAGTTGCGGTTGATTTCGAATGCGCGCTCAATGCCACCGACGACGGCACGCTTGAGGAACAGTTCCGGTGCGATGCGCAGGTACAGCTCAGTGTCGAACGCGTTCGAGTGCGTGACGAACGGTCGAGCGGATGCCCCACCGTGCATGGTCTGCAGCATCGGCGTTTCGACTTCGAGGTATTCGTGCGCCGCGAACGTCGCCCGCAGGCTCGCGTTGACCTTGGCCCGCGCACGCACGGTGAACCGCGCTTGCTCGCGCACGATGAGGTCGAGGTAGCGGCTGCGAACGCGCTGTTCGTCACTCAAATCTTTGTGGAGGTTGGGCAGCGGAAGCACGGCCTTGGCGGCAATCTTCCATTCCTTGACCATGACCGACAGCTCCCCGCGACGGCTCGAAATGATCTCGCCGCTGACGAACAGGTGGTCACCGAGATCCACAAGCTCTTTCCACTGCGCAAGAACGTCTTCGCCCACTTCGGCCAGAGACACCATCACCTGGATGCGCTGGCCGTCGCCCGCCTGCAGCGAAGCGAAACACAGCTTGCCGGTATTGCGAAGGTGCACAATGCGGCCCGCCAGACCCACAACATCGCCGGTGGTCTCATCCACTTCAAGCGACGGATACTTTGCTCGCACCGCGGGGATGCTCGTGGTGATCGCGACCCCTACCGGGTACGCCTCGGCACCCGAATCGATGAGTCGCTGACGCTTCTCAAGCCGAACCGCTTTCTGTTCAGAAACTTCGGCCTCGGTCGGGTCAGGAGCGTTCGCGGCGTCATTCACGCCCTCAATCGTAGCCGGGATGCGACTGCCACGCCGCGCCGCGAACTCCCACGAAAACTAGCCGACGTAGAGTGACACGTTGTCGATCAGGCGAGTGGCTCCGACCCGTGCGGCAACGATCGCCGTCGCCGGACCGCGAAACCCATCGGGCACCGGCGTGAAGGTGTCGGTGTCCACCACAGCGAAGTAGTCGAGTTCGGCCCGCGACTCCCCCATGAGGGCACCCTGCGCGGCCGCAATCACCGAATCCAGCCCGCTGTCGGCGGCCGAGGTTGCAGCGTTGAGCGCAGCCGACAGGATAGTGGCGGCATCGCGCTGGCTGGCATTCAAGAACTGGTTGCGGCTCGACAGGGCAAGCCCGTCTTCTTCGCGAACGGTCTCGATGATCTCTAGGCGCACCGGGATGTTGAGGTCGGTGATCATGCGACGAACGAGGAACAGTTGTTGGGCATCCTTCTGGCCGAAGGTCACTACGTGGGGCGAGGTGATCGCGAGCAACTTGGCGACAACGGTGAGCACACCATCAAAGTGGCCGCGGCGAGACTTGCCCTCGAACGTGGTGCCGAGCTGGCCGGCGGCGATTGTGGTGGAGGTGGGCCCCTTCGGATACATCTCCTCAACACTGGGGGCGAAGACGTAGGGAACTCCGAGCTCGCCAAGCAGGTCGAGATCGTCATCCATCGTGCGTGGATAATTGTCGAGGTCTTCATTCGCACCGAACTGGGTGGGGTTCACAAAAATCGACACAATGCACACATCGGCAAGCTCAGCCGCTCGCTCAACATGCGCCACATGTCCGGCATGCAACGCACCCAGAGTGGGAATCAACGCAATGGTGCGACCGGCGGCACGCTCATGCGCCGCGACATCACGCATACCCGCGACCGTCTCAATAATCTGCGGGCGGGGGTGTGAACTCACGAGGGGTCCTCCTGGGAGTGGGGGCTCGAATCGGTGTCGAAAGACGATAAATCAGTCACGGAAAGATCGATCGTAGTCGCAGTTGCCCCGGCAAGCGCACTCTCAACCGACGATCGCAGCAGCGGGCCGAGCACCCGCGCCGGATTGTCTGCACCAACCGTGGCGAGCAAATCAAGCGACTGCGCCACAATCGCAGCAGAAAAACTGGTTGCCGTACTCACCGCTTCGGCCCACGCCGCGCGGCCACTCTCCGCAATCACAATCGGCTCAGCGCCCATCTCAACGACAAGAGCCTGCGCGATCGGCAGCACCGGCGTTGGCGCGCTCACAGCGCAATACGCTTCATGCAGGCGAGTGAGATCAAGGCTTGTTCCGGTGAACACCATCGCGGGATGCAGGGCGAGAGGAATCGCGCCTGCAGCTAAAGCCGGCGCAAGCGCACCATAGCCAAGACCAGGTGCCGTATGCAGCACCAGTTGGCCCGGCTGCCACACTCCAGCAGCCGCCAGCCCACGAGCAAACGACTCAATCTCTGACTCCGGAATCGCCAGAATCACCAGCTCACTGCGCTCAACCAGAGTCGGGATGTCAAGCACGGGAACGTCGGGCAAGATCGCGCTCGCCCGCTCCAAATTACGCTCGGAGGTCGCGGCGATCCCCACAATCGCGTGACCAGCACCCGCAAGCGCTGCCCCAAGAATGGGACCAACTTTGCCCGCACCAATAATGCCGATACCAAGACGGCCTGCCGCCGGTGCCACTAAAGTTTTTCCTCGGTCGGACGCTCGATCGCGCTCTCGGCGCTACTCTGGGCGCTCCCGCTGCGCCACCGGTGGCTGGTATCAACGCTGGCAGAACGCACCGCCGCCCGAGAAGCCTCGTTGAAGAAGGTGATGACATCGCTGCGATCCATGGCCCCGACGGCGGCAGTGATGGGCCCGGCAACGGTGTGCACACGCAATTCCGCAAGACCCATCCGTCGCAGCAGCGGGCCCTCGTGCATGCTGACACTCTGCATGCGAGCCTGCGGAACCAGCACCAGAGAACGCCAGATTGATCCCTTGCGCAGCGCAACGGCATCCGAAATCATGACGAAACCGTTGCGGCGCCACGAAAACCAGCGGAGAATCGCGGCCCGCTTGGGAGAGGTCACATAGGCATCATCGTGGGCGCCGGCGGCAAGACCCGCTTCAAGCAGCTCGCGGGATTCGTCGGCGGCGAGGCTCGGCAAAATCAGGTGAAGCACCCGGTGCACATCGATCAGGTCGCCCACCGGCAGCAGGGTGGTCTTCGCTGTCGCAGCGCTGGCACTTGATGCTTGCGAGGCGGTGTTGATTTTGATTTCCCACCACCCGGCCCGGCGCCACAGCAACGGCTGAGAAACCTCAACGGCGTGGATGCGCCCCGGAGGCAACGTCTCATTGGTCGTTGAGAGCAGCCCGTAGCCAACCCGAATGCCGTCACTCGTCGACGCAATTGAGTAGCGCAGTGACTTGGTCAGGCGCGAGGCCAAATAACCACCAAGACCAAGGGCACCCGGCAAGAGAGCGAGCAACCACCCGAATTCGCCGGTCACCACAATCGTTACGATGATGCCGATTGCCGCCAGAATCGCAACAATTGTCGCTTCACTCAACACGAGCGAACCAATCAGGCGGGGAATCCGGATGCGAACAATCGACTCCGGCGGTGCGGTATCAGGGTCCAGTTCTGGTGCCAAAAATTCGTTAACTCGCTGCTCAATAAGCCCACCGTCGTGCTGCTCGGATGTCGTGGCTGCGGCGTCAGCACGTGTACCCGATGCGAGTTGCAAGATTGCGCGCCGCAGGTCATCCGCTCCCCGAGACCCCAGATACGAAAGCTCCACATTGGCGTCTTGCCCGGCAACATTCACTTCGAGTTTGGCGGCACCAAAAAGTCGAGCGAACAGCGGTCGTGAAATGTTGATGCCCTGGATGCGGTCAAGTCGACCCCGGCGATTCGTGCGGAACAGGATGCCGCTGCGAACCTCAACAAGTTCATCGGTGATGCGGAAAGTGTGCATCCGCCACGAAAAATAGAACCCGAGAACGCTCAGAATGAGAACCGCAAGCACAATGAGAATTACCGGGATCAGAAACCCGGAATTCATGAGGCGCGCAATGGCTCCGTACTCGTTAGGGCCGCCCCAGAGCAGCTCAATGGCGAAGTCACGGGCATTCACAATGATGATGCCGATGATCGCAATCAGAGCAATGCCACCGCGCAACAGCGGCGTTGCGGGGTGCAGCCGATGCCATTCACCGTCGGCAAGCCGGTGCGCATCAGCCGGGATTCCGGCGACGTTCTCCGCTGCCGCTATCTGCTCGGGCTGCGTCGGCTCAATGCCCAGCTCGTCACGCTCGCTCACAGCCCGGCCCTGCGACTCTCTGCCAGGGCGACGAGCGTGTCTCTCAACTCCTCAGCATCCTGCTCAGGTAGTCCAGGAATGACCACACCGGTGGATGCCGCGGCAGTCACAAATTTGAGTTCGCTCAGCCCCACCGCACGATCGAGGGGGCCGCGGTTGATGTCAACGAGTTGCATGCGGCCGTACGGCACAGCAACCACGCGCCGGAACATGAGTCCGCGCCGAAACACAAGATCGTCGTCGCGCATCATGTAGCCGATGGCACGAACCCGTCGTGGGGTGAGCACAATGTTCAGCAAAAAAATGATTCCGAGAGAAATCGGAATTACTGCCAGCCACTCAATACCGCTCAGAACGGTCGGAATTGAGGCTGCGCCGGTCAGAATCGCACCCCAGATAATGAGCCCAACAACTTCGACGACAGCGTATTTGGATGAAACACTGCGCCACTCGGTGTCAGGTAGGTCCAGTCGCTCAGTCACGCTGCTCCTTGGGGATCCATCGAATTGTGCGACGACGAGTCTTCATCGTCGGGCGGAATCGTGCACAGATGTTCAGCAACGAGTCCCGCGACCAGCAACCCTATCGCGGCGCCCGCAACGACAAAACTTGATGTTATTGATCCGGCGCCGGGCGACACGGTGCGACTCAGCAGATAGATCGCGATCGCCAGTGCTCCCCCGCCGAGGAGGGCACCAGCCAGGCTCGACGCTTTGGCAAGCACAACAACTCGCAGCGCAAAAAACGGATTCACTCGCGCGCTGCGCAACCCCCGCGATGAACGGTAGATCGGCACCGCCAACCCCAGCGTCACTAAGGCAATGAGAAACAGCGACACGGCAAGCGAGAGTGACGGAATCACGATGGGCCGACCGGATGCCGTTAGCAGCACCTCAAGCAGCCAACCGGCGGCACCACCCACGGCCGCCAGCGCCAACAAATGCAGGGGCGAAGTGCGATTCACCACAGCGCCTTCGCCTCAAACTCGGTGGCATCGTTGTCGATGCCCACCAGCAGCTCGGCCGCGCTACCGTAGCCAACAAGGGTGGCCTGCGGATCCAGCTGCAGCAGCGGCACAAGCACAAATGCGCGCTCGGCGGCGCGCGGATGCGGAATCGTCAGCAACTCGTCATCCACCTGAAGGTGCGCGAACGAGACAATGTCAATGTCAAGCGTTCGGTCACCCCACCGCTCGGCACGCAAGCGGCCATGCTCAGCTTCAACGCGATGCAATTGCTCGAGCAGAGCGTGAGGCTCCAGCGCGCTGCGAGCAGACACGACCGCATTCAGGTAAGCCGGTGCCGAGTGATCAATGCCCGCCAATTTTAGGGCCGGGGTTTGAACAATGCTGGAGGTGGCATCCACTGTCACACCATCAATTGCGTTGATGGCGTGGACGGCCTCGCGCAGGGTGGCTTCACGGTCTCCGAGGTTGCTGCCGATAGCAAGAATGACCGGCAACTCGACGCGAAGTCGTTGCTGCCGAATCACGAGAGCTGGTGGGGCTCTGCGCTAAAACCGGCCGGGTGAGCGGAGGCAGGGCGGTGGCGCGTGATGGTGACAGCCACGTCGGCGAAGGGAACAGTGATGGGCGCCGATGGCTTATGGATGGTGATCTTGGTGCTCACCGCGGCATCATAGGCAAGCACAATATTTGCTACCCGTTCGGCGACCGTTTCGATGAGATCGACGGGGTTGCTCTCCACTGCCGCAACAATCTGCTCCGCCAATTCGCCATAGTGAACGGTGCGGTTTAGCTGATCTGAGAGTGCGGCGGGCGACAGATCGAGGTAGACAACCGCATCCACAATAAAGACTTGACCATCGCGGCGCTCGTGATCGAAAACGCCGTGGAAGGCGGTGGCTCGCAGCCCGGTGAGGGTGAGTTCATCCAGTGCAGGATTCATCGTTTCTTGCCCTTCTGCATCGCCGTGTACACGGCGAGTGCTACCTGTGTTGACGGTACATCGTGAACCCGAACGCCCCACGTCTGCGCCTCGGCGGCGACGTTGCTGATCACTGCGGTAGCGAGGTCTCGGTCGGTAGTGGGGGCGTCGTTGGGCAACAGTGTGCCCAGAAAGCGTTTGCGCGAGGCACCAATGAGGATCGGGTAGCCGAGCGCAGACAGTTCATCGAGTCGCGCCAGAAGCGCCCAATTGTGCTCGGCAGTCTTCGCGAAACCGAGACCAGGATCGATCACAATACGGTCAGGGTTGATTCCTGACGCGGTCATCTCGGCAACGCGGTCAGACAGCTCTGAGCGCACATCGCTGACGACATCGTCGTAGTGTGCCAATTGGGCCATCTCGTTGCTGTGCCCGCGCCAGTGCATCGCAATGTAGGTGAGGTCGGTTGCGGCAACTGTTCGATACATTTCGGGGTCTGAAAGGCCACCAGAGACATCATTGATAATGGATGCTCCCGCCTTGGCCGCGGCCAGTGCTGTCACGGCATTCATCGTGTCGATGCTCACCGCGACACCCTCAGCGGTGAGCGCTTCGATCACCGGGATCACTCGCGCCTGCTCTGTGGCCGGGGGCACGCGTTGGGCACCGGGGCGCGTCGATTCTCCGCCGACATCCACCACAGCGGCGCCCTGATCGCGCAGCAGGATGCCGTGCGCGATGGCCCGATCGACGTGTTCGTAGCGACCGCCATCACTAAAAGAATCGGGGGTCACGTTGAGAATGCCCATCACCCGCGGAACGGGCAAGACCCGGTCAGCGGACAGCAGCGGTGTGCTATCCATCGCCGCCACGGCTGCCGATGAGCGCCATTACTTCGGCACGCTCGAGTGGATCGCTCAGAACTCCGCGTGAGGCGAGTGTGACTGTTGAGCTGGCAGTTTGGCGGGGGCCCCGCGTTGAAACACAGCCGTGGACGGCGTCAATGACCACAAGGACGCCGCGCGGAGAGAGACCGTCGTTGATCGCCTCAGTGATCTCTTCGGTGAGCCGCTCTTGCAATTGAGCCCGCGCGGAGATGGTCTCAACCACACGAGCGATATTGCCGAGGCCGATGATGCGCTCATCGGGCACGTACGCAACGTGGGCGACACCAAGGAAGGGCAGCAGGTGATGCTCACACATCGAGCGGAACTCGATGTCGCGCACGAGCACAAGCTCCCCCGTTTGATCGGCTTTTGCGGTGAATTCGATACTGTCTGAGAGGTGATCGAGCGCGTTCAGCTCATTGCCGGCGAAGAATTCGGAATACGCTTCGGCGACGCGACGCGGCGTGGCGGTGAGGCCGGCCCGCGCCGGATCCTCACCAACAGCACTGAGCATTTCTGCTACCGCAGCTTCGATTCGTGCTACGTCGATTGACATGGGGTTCTACGCTGTCGCGACGCCGGGCGACTTGCGTGGCCGCGGTTTGCGTGCGGGCTTCGCCGGGGTCCCGTCGTTACCATCGGTGGCCTCCGCTGCAACGACCGCCTTCTTCGGCACCTTGATGGGAGGCAACTGCGAGACGGGGCGAGCGTCACTGGAGAGCCATTGCGGGCGCTCGGGAAGCTTCGCTATGCCCGTGAAGATCTTCTCAAGTTGAACATGGTCGAGAGTTTCTTTTTCGAGCAGTTCACGAGCGAGCTTGTCGAGTACTTTGCGGTTCTCGTTGAGCATCTGCCAGGCCTCATCATGAGCCTGATCGATCAGTACACGAATTTCTTCGTCGATGATCTTGGCCAGCTCGTCGGAGTATTCGCGGGTTGCGCCCATGTCGCGGCCCATGAACGGTTCGCCCGATCCGGTGCCCAGTTTCACGGAACCGATCCTGGCGCTCATGCCATATTCGGTGACCATGCGGCGAGCAATCGAGGTCGCCTTTTCGATGTCGTTGGATGCCCCGGTGGTGGGATCGTGGAACACGATTTCTTCGGCAACACGGCCACCCATCGCGTAGGCGAGTTGATCGAGCAACTCGTTGCGCGTAACCGAGTACTTGTCTTCGAGCGGCATCACCATCGTGTAGCCGAGCGCACGCCCACGGGGAAGAATCGTGATCTTCGTGACGGGGTCAGTGTTGCGCATTGACGCTGCAGCGACTGCGTGACCGCCCTCGTGGTAGGCGGTGATGAGCTTCTCTTTGTCGTTCATGAGACGCGAACGACGCTGAGGTCCGGCCATCACACGGTCGACGGCCTCGTCGAGGGCACGGTTGTCGATGAGCTGCGCGTTAGAGCGGGCTGTTAGCAGTGCCGCTTCGTTTAGCACATTGGCGAGGTCGGCACCGGTGAACCCCGGGGTCTTACGTGCAAGAACTTCGAGGTCGACGCCGTCAGCCATCGGCTTACCCTTGCCGTGTACTTCAAGGATCTGCTTGCGACCCTTCAGGTCGGGAGAATCCACACCAATCTGGCGGTCAAAGCGACCGGGGCGAAGAAGCGCGGGGTCGAGAACGTCGGGGCGGTTGGTGGCCGCAATGAGAATCACGTTGGCCGTTGCATCAAAGCCGTCCATCTCGACCAGTAGCTGGTTGAGAGTCTGCTCACGTTCATCGTTGCCGCCACCAATGCCGGCACCACGGTGGCGACCGACGGCGTCAATCTCATCGATGAAGATAATGGCGGGGGAATTCTTTTTGGCCTGATCGAAGAGGTCACGAACGCGGCTTGCACCAACACCCACAAACATTTCGACGAAGTCGGAACCCGAAATCGTGTAGAACGGCACTCCAGCTTCACCGGCCGTTGCCTTAGCAAGCAGAGTCTTACCGGTACCGGGAGGGCCATACAGCAGTACGCCCTTCGGGATTCGAGCACCAACGGCCAAGAACTTCGCCGGCTCTTTCAGGAAGTCTTTGATCTCTTCAAGCTCTTCAATGGCCTCGTCGGCACCAGCAACATCCGCAAAAGTAGTTTGGGGAGAATCAGTACCCACGAGCTTGGCCTTCGACTTGCCAAACTGCATGACCTTGCCACCGCCACCCTGCATGCGGCTGAAGATGAAGAAGAAGATGATGCCGATGATGAGGAACGGCAGCATGATCGACAGGAATGACACGAAGAAGTTCTCTTGCGGAACCCGATCGTTGAACGCTGAGAGGTCAGCGGCGTTGATCGCAGAAACGACCTCCTCGCCGCGCGGTGCCACGTAGAAGAACTGAACCTTCATGCCGTTATCTCCGGCAGCTTTCGACAGTTCGAGGTCGACACGCTGCTCGCCATCGATGATGGTGGCTGACGTCACAGTCGAACCCTCAAGCAGACCGAGGCCCTCTTGAGTAGAGATCTCTTTGAAGCCCTCGCCCAATAGCAGGGTTGCGGCTATCGCTACTGCGGCAATACCGATGATGATGTACGGAACCGGGCCGCGAAAAATGCGCTTAAAATCCATGATGTTCCGAGTCGTGAGACCCAGTACCTCTCTCTGAAGACATGTGGTGCAAGATTACCGTCACCGTGCTGCAAGAGCACTGCGTGTTTTCCCTCGGCGTAATGAGCGGCGGGATGTCGTGAACGCCGTCAGTGGCTTTCAGTCTCGAGCTTGAAGGTTTGCACTCGCGGCGGCAGTTCGGGGCTCATCAGGATGTGGCACGTGATTCGGCCGCGTTCGCCCTCGATGGTCCAGTTCGTCATGGCGGGAGTGTCACCAAGTTTGCGCTCCACCTCGGTGAGTGGCGCACCGGTGAGTGGCCCCACCTTCGCTACTGCTGTGGCGATCGCGGCAATGCGCTCCCCGTACGGCACATCGAGGGCAAGGTTAACCGCTGCGACGGCGTCAGCAGTGGGAGTGTCCCAGTTGCGCACGAGACCGTCGAAGGTGTCGCGGGCCGCTAGCGTTTCGGGCCACGCCGCCGCCGGAACCGACAGGTCACCGTAGCTGTTGAGCGCCCCTTGAAGTGCCTGCGTTGCCGGAACAGCAACACTGGCGAACGTACCGTTCTCGAACGCCACAATGCCGAGACCACTGGGCGCATGCCAGCGCATGTGGGCGCTGTACCCGGGGTAGCCCCCCGAATGCGAAACAATTTTCGATGTTCCCTCGTCGATGAAGAGCCCGTACCCGTAACCGTGGGCGGTGGGCTCCGCGTACACCGCTTCTTTCAACGGATTCTTCGGGATGACGCGCTGAATCTGCTGCAGCTCGCGGCGGCTCGCCGACGAAAGCGGGCCGTCGCTGGAGTCTTCGGGGTCGAGGGCGCGGGCCAGCCACAACGACCAGCGCACAATGTCCGTTGCCGTCGAAAACAGGCCCCCCATGGCCGAAAACATGCCGGGACCCGTGATCGGCTGCTCAGCCCAAGCACCATTGGCAAGCCGGTAGCCGAGAGCAGTTTCGGTGTCAGGGCTGGGGTCGCGATCGAAGCGGGTGGAAGTCAAGCCGAGCGGTGTGAGGATCTCGGTGCTGACCGCATCCACGTAACTGAGGCCGGTGACTTCTGCAATCACTTCGCCAAGCAATGCGTACCCAAGGTTCGAGTATTCGAAGCCGGTGCCCGGTGTCGCGATGTAGCTGACTCCCACCGCAACGAAGTCGTTGAGTTCGGCCCGTGTCATCTCCTCCATGCGGTCGCCCCACGGGTTATCCGTCACGAACCCCGCCGACATCGTCATCAGCATGCGCACCGTCGGGGTGACCGGAGCGGCCGCCGGCGACAGCGCCCGGAATGCCGGAACAAAATCGGTAATCGGCGCATCAAGGTTCAGTTGGCCACGATCACGCAAAATCAGCAGCATCGTGCACGTGAAACTTTTAGTGCAGGAGGCGATGCGGAACACCGTGTCGCGGTGCGGAACCACACCCTCGCCGAGCACCGTTTCGCCGAAACCCTGTTCGAAAACAATGCCGTCGGGGCCAAACATTGCAAAGAACGAACCCGGGGTGCGCTGAGTTGTGACGCGATTCTCGAAGATCGCCGTGATCTGCTCGCGGGCGCCATCAATTGCCGCTTGTGCTCTCACTGTCAACGCCCGCTATTCGTAAACGTGCGGTGCGAGCACAGCAATGCCACGCAGGTTGCGGTACTTCTCGGCATAGTCGAGTCCGTAGCCCACCACGAAGGCGTTGGGGATGTCGAACCCGACGTAACGCACGTCTACTTCGACTTTGGCGGCATCCGGCTTGCGCAGCAGGGTGCAGATTTCGACGGACTCGGCACCGCGACTGCGCAGGTTGCCGAGCAGCCACGAAAGGGTAAGCCCCGAGTCGATGATGTCTTCGACAATGAGCACCTTGCGGCCCTGGAGGTCGCTGTCGAGGTCTTTGAGAATACGAACGACACCCGAAGATTGGGTGCCAGCGCCATACGAGGAGACGGCCATCCAGTCCATCTCCAGCGGCAGCGTGAGTTCGCGGGCAAGATCGGCCATCACCATGACAGCGCCGCGCAGCACACCAACCAGCAGCAGCTTCTCGCCGGCATAGTCAGCCTCGATCTGACGCGCCATGACAGCGATCTTTTCGTGGATCTCTTCCTGGCTGAGAAGAACCTCGCTCAGGTCTGCCTCGACATCACTAAACTGCATCGCGTTCCTCACTGTGGGCGGAAAAATGGAGAAGATTTTCTCGACGTTCAACCCTAACGCCGGGAATGTGGATCGGTCCCTGCCCCCGCCAGTCGGTAACGAGGCGTGCAATCTCTATCGTGTGGGTTCGGCTTAGCGACACATGGAACTCGCTGGAAACGGCCAACCGGATCAACCGCTGCCGGAGGGCCGCGGGATTTGCGGCGAGCGCACGCACCGGGAGCGAGATTCCGGCCTCCGAAATGTCGGCCAAATCTTCGGCCATTTCTTCGGCAAAATGGTCGAGGGCTTCAGCATCTTCGCGGGCCTGATCTGCGGTTCGAGCCAGGGCCTCGCGGATGCCAGGGCCCAGTTCCCTTTCCAGCAGCGGCAAAATGGTCTGCCGTACTCGCACTCGCGCATACGAGGTATCGAGGTTGTGCGGGTCATTCCACGCCTCGATATCGGAGTCTGTGCAGAACTTTTCCGTCGTGGTGCGGGCAATTGTCAGCAGCGGGCGGAGGTATTCGCCGGTGTCCACCGCCATACCCTTGAGGCTGCCGGCGCCACTTCCGCGGGCAAGCCCCAGCAGCACCGTTTCGGCTTGATCGTCGAGGGTGTGGCCCAGGAGCACCCGGGTTGCGCCATGCTCCGCGGCGGCGGCGGCGAGCGCCGCATAACGCGCGTCACGGGCGGCAGACTCGGGGCCTCCGGCGTCACCAACGTGAACCGAGCGGATGTCGACGGGGTGAAGCCCCAGATCGCGGGCCTGCTGCGCGGCGGCGGCCGCAACATCCGCAGACCCCTCTTGAAGGTTGTGGTTGACGATCACGGCTCCGGCCCGCACGCCAGCCTTACGCGCCTCGAAGGCGGTCGCTGCCGCCAGTGCGAGAGAGTCGGAACCACCGCTGAGGGCGACAAGCACAAGAGGTTTGGGGGCTGTCGCGGTTTCGGGTGGTGTCGCGGTTTCGGGGGCGGCCGGATTTGTTGAGCGTGTCTTCCCGTTCGGGGCGGGCAGGGTCGCCAGCGCCGTGCGGACGGCACGACGCACGTCAGCGATTGCTGGGGTTAGGCGGGGGCGCCGTTCGGAGTGCATCCAGTAACGTTATTGCAGCAACCCCCCAATTTCTTAGGAGCAGCTAGATGGCCGCATACGACGTTGTCGTTGAGATTCCGCGCGGAAGCCGGAACAAGTACGAAGTTGACCACAAGACCGGTCGTGTTTTTCTTGACCGGTACCTGTTCACCACCTTCGCCTACCCCACCGACTATGGCTTCTTTGAGAACACTCTCGGCCTCGATGGTGACCCGGTTGATGCTCTCATTCTGCTCGACGCCCCCACCTTCCCCGGTGTGGGAATTTCGGTGCGCCCCGTTGCTGTGCTCAACATGAGCGACGATGGAGGCATCGACTCGAAGGTCATCTGCGTTCAGGCCAAAGACCCACGCTGGTCGCACATTCAGGATTTGGATGATGTGCCCGAGTTCACCCGCCGCGAGATCGAACACTTCTTTGAGCACTACAAAGACTTGGAGCCCGGCAAGTGGGTCAAGCTCGAGGGTTGGGGTAACGCGGCGGAAGCTGAAGAGATTGTTCTGGCCGGCATTGAAAAACTGAAGGTCGAAGGGCACTAGCGACCGGTGAACTCATCCATTGAGCCATAAACCCTAAAGACACGACCCGCGACGAAGTCCCAGGCGCGTGTCGGCAGGAGCCCTTTGACGGCACGAGCGAAACCCACCGACCAGGGCTTCATGAGCAGCGGTTTGCCCCGGAGCATGGCCGACCAAGCCGCGGTCGTTGCTTTCTCAGGAGTCATGATCGGGGTGAGCAGCGGGCCCCTAGCCCCGGCAAACATGCCCGTGCTGATGTAGCTGGGCGCAAACGTCGTCACCATCACGTTGCGGTGGCCCGCTTTGATCAGTTCGAGACGGAGCGAGTCACCCCAACCGATAAGTGCCCACTTGGATGCCGCGTACACGCTCATGCGCGGATTCGAGATGGTTCCTGCGGCGGAGGCAATGTTCAGGATTCGGGCGGGGCCAGTGCTGGCAATCATCGCAGGCAGAAACTCGCGGGTGAGATACATGGCGGCAAGAGTATTGATCTGCATGGTCGCTTCAATGTCACCGATGGGCTCGTTGTCCCAAAAATATCCGCTACGGATGATGCCCGCGTTATTGATGACTACCTGTGGGTCGCCAACCTCGATGCGAATCCGTTCCGCGACGGCAGCGATTGCTGTGCGCGACGAGAGGTCGACAACATAGCTGGCGACGGAACCTCCCGCTGCCCGCAGCGCCGACGCCGCCACCTCAAGCGATGCAGAATCGACGTCGAGAAGAACAACATGTGCGGCAGCCTCGCTGACGGCACGATGCGCATACATTTCGCCCATTCCTCGGGCCGCACCGGTGATGACAACCGTTAGTCCAGCAACAGAGTCCATGTGATCCCCCATTCCGCCGAAGGCTTTCGGCCTTCAGTCTTGCTCACCGTCAGGCTTTCACCCGTCAGGCTTGCGAGCGGTCGTTAGCCGAGACGAATGCCCTTACTTGCCATGAAGGGAACCGGGTCGGTGGTGCTCCAACCGCCAGGGCGAACCTCAAAGTGAAGATGGCATCCGCTGGAATTTCCGGTGCTACCAACCCGAGCGATTCTGGTGCCCACGGCAACATTCTGGCCGTACGAGACGTTGATACCACCGGCAATGATGTGACCGTACGCGGTGCGCAGGCCATTCGCATGCTCGATGATGATGTAGTTTCCGTAGCCACCGTTCCAGCCATAGCCGGCGTAGACGACCGTTCCGGCGGATGCGGCGAAGATGCTTGAACCACAACCGGCACCCAAATCTGTGCCCTTATGGAAGCTTGAGCCGTATTGTGAGCTGAAACCGTAGACGGAGGTGATGTAGCCGCCTGCCGGGCGAACCCACCCGCTCAAGCTGATCTCCCCGGCATCAAGGTTCGGAACCTGGGCGGCCGCAGCTGCAGCCGCTGCAGCCGCCGCCTGCGCTGCCGCTCGTGCTGCCTCACGCTCACGCACGCCAGCCAAATAGTCTGCCTCGGTGGTTTGGCGTGCGGCGGTCAACGCGACGAGCTGGGCATCAAACTCGATCTTGCGTTCCTGCTGCTCGGCGACGGCTGCTTCGGCTGCCTGTGAAGCCGCTTGGGCCTCAGCGAACGCCTTCTCGGCGGCAATCTTCAGCACTTCAAGTTCTGCACGCGCAACCTCGGCGGCATCACTCAGCGACTGCGCGGTGTTGCGGGCCTGCACTGCACGATCAAAGAGTGCGGATGTTTGCTGCGAAATCTTTGACGACATACCCAAGTTGTAGAGCAGAGAGTCGGCGTCTTGCGAGTTCACGAGCAGATTGGTGGTTACGTCGCCACCGCCGGCACGCACGAGCCGCGCGGCAAGCTCGCCGATGCGTTTCTCGGCTTCGTCTGCTTCGGCACTGGCGGCATCCGCCTGCTGTTGCAAAGTTTCGGTTTGGGCTGACTTGGCCTGATATTTGGTATCGACCTCTTGCCAGATGTTGCCCTTTTCTTCGGCATCTTTTTGGGCGGCTACGGCCTGCGACTCAAGTTGCAAGAGTGCCGCTTGGATGCGGGCAACCACGGTCTTCGTGGCCGCCTCATTGTTGCGGGCTTCGGTGACGTCACTCCAGGTGGGGTAGTCGTCGGCGAATGCGGCCTGGGTGCTGCCGTTGTAGAGGGTGACTCCCACGACGAGGCTGAGGGCGGCAGCGAAGCCCACTACTCGAAAGGTTGCGGAGCGCAGCGCGGGCTTCAGTGCGGTCTTTCGACTCACCTGGGTGGCGTTCATTGTTCCCCTCAACCGTGTTGATCGCAGACTAGTGCCCAATAGTCACACCAATCACAGTGACCACACTAACAACAGCAGACCCAAAAGTCTCAACCTTTTAATGAACGTAGTGTCTGTTTGCTGCCGAGTCGCGTACATTTGGCCATGTTGGAAAACGCGTTTTCGTGGCACACCAAATTTGCTTGCTTCTCGGTTTGGTAATTCGCGAAAGTAACCGTATGCTTTTCCCTCGGTAGCTAAGAAGTTCTGTGACTTCGAGGCCCCATCGTTTAGTGGCCTAGGACACCGCCCTTTCACGGCGGCAGCACGGGTTCGAATCCCGTTGGGGTCACCAGACAAAACACAGAATTTAATAGCTTGGCCCTGTAGCGCAGTTGGTTAGCGCGCCGCCCTGTCACGGCGGAGGTCGCCGGTTCAAGTCCGGTCAGGGTCGCAAACAGAACGCCTCTTCGAAAGGAGGGGCTTTTTGTGTAGTAGGGGGAAACTTCTGCGAGTAAGAGGCAACTCTTACGGCTCTGTAGCTCAGTTGGTAGAGCGCACGACTGAAAATTGTGAGGTCACGGGATCGACGCCCGTCGGAGCCACTTGACCCTTTCCCGGGCTTCTACCGGGCGAGGGTCATTTTTTTGCCCTCTGCCTGTCATTCTTTGACCGATGACCCTTCTCTGCGGTCAACACCGCGGGTGGCACCCCCGCTCGCTCAGTCCCTCACCGTTCGCCTGTTCTGCTGGAAACTCAGGAAATCCGAGCGTAATGCGCGCCGACACGCGCCAGTCAACAGGGATCACACGACCACCCGGCGTGAGTTTCCTGAGTTTCCTGAGTTTCCGAAGGCTGGCGGGGCTATGGGCACTGGGGCAACTTCTGCGAGCAAGAGTCAACTCTTACGGCTCTGTAGCCCGGTTGGTGGAGCGACCGCCTCAGCCGAAGGTCGCACCCGTTCCCAGCATGCCCTCGAGCGCGTTGCGGATGTGCGCTCCCCGGGCGCCCAATTCGTTCCAGCGCACTAGGGCGTGGGCGTTGAGCCCATCGATCATGCCGAGCAGTAGCCACGCGACCGATTCTGCGTCGACATCGCGGAATTCACCGCACGCAGTTCCGCGCTCGATAATGTCTTGGATGATGTCTCGCCAGGCATCCATCTGCTGACGCACAACGGGGGCGAGTGTGGCATTGCGTCGCCCGATCCCCCACGCTTCGACCCAGATGACGGTCACGTCGTCCCGCGACTGATCGAGCAGGGTGTCGACCAGCGCAACTACGCAGGCAGCCGGTGACGACTCGCTCGCAAGAAGCTGCCGCACTTCGGCGATCTCCGTCTCAACAATCCCCTGAAACGTTGAGGCGACGAGCGCATCCATGCTCGGGGCGTAGCGAGCAACAAGACCGGATGCCACACCGACCCGCTTCGCTACAGCGCGAAGTGTCACCGCCGCTAGCCCCGCGTCGAGTGCGAGGGCCCGCGCTGCCGCTTCAATCTGGGCGGTGCGCTCGCGGGGAGATCTGCGCGCTGGGCCTTCGCCCGGTGATCTTGACATGATGGCCCCAGTCTAGGTAGGTTCAGCACATCTTATTGATCAGTCGATCAACAAGCCTTCTCGGCACAACACCGACGATCGAAAGGCCATCAGATGGCGTGGCGTATGCCTTCCGAAACCGCACGCCACGACCGAACCTGGATGGCCTTCCCCCGCCCCGGCTACACCCTCGGTACAGACTCGGCCAGTGCGAACGAGGCCTACGAGGCTTGGGCGGCAGTAGCCAACGCCATCACCGAGTTCGAACCCGTCACGATGGTGGTCGACCCTATCGAGAGGCACACCGCAACGAGACTGCTGTCCGCCGAAGTCGAGCTGGTGGAGGCTCCGCTTGACGACTATTGGATGCGCGACTTCGGCCCCACATTCGTTGTTGACGACGCACGGCCCGGGGTGCTGGGCGGTGTGGATTGGATCTTCACCGCGTGGGGGCAAGAACACTCCTCCTACACAAGCGACAGCAAGATCGGCAAGCTCGTCAGTGAGCACGCGAAAGCCGAACTCATCCCGTCGCTCCTCGTCAACGAGGGCGGAGCAATCCACGTGGATGGTGAGGGCACCGTGCTGGCCACCGAAACCGTGCAACTGGATCCGCGTCGCAACCCCTACGTCGACAAGGAGCGCATCGAAGCGGAATTTCGTCGCACCCTGGGCGCCTCAAAAGTGGTCTGGCTGCCCCGCGGGTTGACCCGCGATTACACCGAACTGGGCACGCGGGGCCACGTGGATATGGTGGCCACGATCCCGAGCCCCGGAACACTCCTTCTTCACGAGCAACAGAACCCCGACCATCCCGACCACCAGGTAATGCGCGAGCTTCGGGCGCTGCTTTCTGACACGACGGATGCGGCGAACCGACCGTGGAACATCATTGACGTGCCGGCCCCAACAACGGTGCGAGACCGCGAGGGGTTTGTCGATTGGAACTATGTGAACCATCTCGTGGTCAATGATGGGGTGATCGCCTGCGGTTACGGCGAACCTGCCGCCGACGCCGCTGCTCGCGAGATTCTTGCCGCCGCCTATCCCGGCCGCCGCGTTGTGACGGTGGATGCTCGACCCATTCTTGAGCGTGGTGGCGGGATCCACTGCATCACGCAACAGCAACCGGCGGTGGACTGATGATGCCGCACGAGCAGCCGTTCGACGTCGTCGAGGCTTCGATCGCAGAACTGCGAGCAGCGTTGCAGAGCGGTCGTGTCTCCAGCGAAGGGCTCGTCCGTTCCTATCTGGCCCGGATTGAGGCCTACGATCGCCCCGAAACCGACACCGCGCTGTGCTCCGTGGTGGTGATGAATCCGCAGGCGATTGCCGACGCCCGCGCGTCCGATGCGCGTAGAGCAGCGGGTGGTGTGCTGAGCGCTCTTGAGGGCATTCCGTACACCGCTAAGAACAGTTTTCTCGCGCGTGGGCTCACCGCGGCCGCCGGTTCCCCCGCCTTTGCACGGTTGATTGCCCAGCGCGACGCGTACGCGATCGAGCGACTCCGATCGGCCGGGGCAGTACTCATCGGTCTCACCAATATGCCGCCGATGGCTAACGGGGGGATGCAGCGCGGGCTGTATGGTCGCGCCGAGAGCCCCTACAACGAGCAGTATCTGACCGCGGCATTTGCTTCCGGGTCGTCGAACGGGTCCGGCACCGCAACCGCAGCGTCGTTTGCGGCCTTCGGCCTGGGGGAAGAAACGTGGTCGTCGGGGCGTGCCCCCGCCTCGAACAACGGGCTCTGTGCTTACACCCCCTCACGCGGGATGATTTCCGTTCGAGGCAATTGGCCGCTCGTTCCCACCATGGATGTTGTTGTTCCGCACACCCGCACCATGACCGATTTGCTCGAGGTGCTCGACATTCTCGTCGGCGACGATAACGATGTCCGAGGGGATTTCTGGCGCGCCCAGCCCTGGGTCTCAATTCCGCGGGCATCCGAGATCCGACCGCACTCCTACCCAGCCTTGGCAGGCGATCCGCACACTCTCACGCACATCCTCACCGGCAAACGGTTTGGCGTGCCCCGCATGTATATCAATGCTGATCCTCTCGCTGGCACGAGTGCCCCGGGAAGCGTTCCCGGAGTTGGTGGCCCAACGGGGCAGCGGATCGAGACACGGCCGACGGTGATCGCCCTGTGGGAGGAGGCGCGGGAGGCTCTGACTGCTGCGGGAGCCGAGGTTATCGATGTCGACTTTCCGGTCGTATCGAACTACGAGGGAGACCGCGTGGGAGCACCCACGATCGCTACCCGAGGGTTTGTGTCGAACGAATTTTTGCATCGAGAAATCACCGATCTCTCCTCCTGGGGCTGGGAAGACTTTCTCCAGAGCAACAACGACCCTGCCCTGAACACCCTGACTCTCGTCGACGGTGCCACTATCTTTCCCCGCCCCGGGGGTGCCCTGAGCGACCGCTACAACGGTTTTGATGATGACATCACGCAGTATCCCGACTTTGTTCGAGCGCACAACTTCACGTCATTTCTCGAAATACCCGACCTCGCCCAGGGGCTTCACGGGCTAGAGCGAACTCGCCAGGTCGACCTGGAAGAATGGATGGCCTCGCTCGGGCTCGATGCCGTCGTTTTTCCCGCCCTCGCCGATGTTGGCCGAGCTGATATGGATGTCGAACCCGACTCCGCCGATCTCGGCTGGCGCAACGGAGTCTGGGTCGCGAACGGCAATCTCGCCCTCCGTCACCTGGGGATTCCTACCGTCACCGTGCCGATGGGAACAATGCCCGATACGGGCATGCCGGTGGGCCTGACCTTTGCGGGGCGCGCCTACGATGACACCACGCTGCTGGAGATCGGGTGTGCGTTCGAGGCGACCGCCATCAGGCGCACGCAGCCACCCCGCACGCCTGCCCTCTGACCTGCGTGGGGCCCTACTGCCCCTGCCCCAGCGAGTAGCCCAGCTCATCATCGAATCGGTACAGTCCTTCAGTTTTGACGAAGTCGAGCCCAGCCTGGTCGAGTCGGTCAAGCAGTTGGATGACGTGGCTGCGAGCGTGGATGGCTTCGAACATGGCGCAGTGTTCGCCGATGTTGCAGCCGGCAAGACCAACCGACCCGGCGATTTGTGCCGCGGCATCGGAGGTGGATATCGCCGTAGAGGTTAGGCGTGAGGAACAATCCGTTCACAACCAGGACAACTGATCAGCTTCAAACACTGGGTCACTTCGTCCGTTTGGCGATGCTCAATGCCCCTGTAGAGGTCCTCTTCATTTTCACGGACGACCACAACATCGATGCCTGCGTGACGGGTTGGCACGAACGGGGCATACGCCACGCACGGCCACACATTGGCAAACAGCCCCAAAGACTTGCGGATGGCGATTTCCTCGATAGCTAGCAGGGCTCCCGCTGCATCCAAAATCCGGGGGGTGGCATCCATACTTTCTGGGCACCTCATTATCGGACATGTATAGCGTGTATTTATTATCGTGTCAAAAATGACGTGTTACCGTGCTGGGGCTACCCGGCACCCATCAGTTCCCTGCAGTCAGAAGGCTTACAGCGTGAGCAATGACGGTGCAGGGCGGCTCAGCAATGTCGACAACGATTCCCGCCTCATCCTCAGCGAACCGCTCCAGCGTTGCGAGCTGCGACTTGAGTAGCGCTGGCGGCATGAAGTGACCGCCCCGACCACCGATGCGGCTAGCCAGCAGTTCAGGGGAGCCATCGAGGAGAACAAACTGCGCCTGTGGCGCCTGGGCTCTGATCGCCGCACGATAGGAGCGCTTCAAGGCAGAGCAGGCAACGACAGCCCCGGTCGCCTGATGGGCCGCGAGTTCGGCTCCCACGAGCGCGAGCCACGGCCAGCGATCCTCGTCGATGAGCGGGATGCCGGCGGCCATTTTCTGAACGTTGGATGCCGGGTGCAGCTCATCCGCGTCAATGAAGGGTACGGAAAGAGCCTGACCGATTCCCCATCCGACGGTCGACTTGCCGGATCCACTCACTCCCATAACAACTACCAGTGGGCGACATTTCTCACTCAATTTTTCCCCTTCTGGCCTCAAAGAAAAACTCTGGGAGGGCCTCCCGCCCTCCCAGAGTAGATCTAGTGGTGCTTACTACTTGCCCCACACCTAAGCTAGAACGGTGGATGACGCGAAAAGTTCAAGCTGCGGAGACGGCTGCTCCTGCACACCCCACCGCACCGCATCGCTGAGTCTCGGGATGCCGCCTTCCGCCTCTTCCGCCTGTTCCTCACCCAGCACGACAACCGTGCCGGTGTCTGGCCTCATCGCTCCCGGTGCCGCCGCCCACCTCATCAAGCAGGCACTTATCTCGGCGGGTTCTTTCGTCATGGGCGATTCGTCGGGCGACCGCAACGAGGCCGATGGCGAAGTGCCGCAGCATCCCGTCACCGTTGATGCGTTCTCCATCGACGTCACCACCGTCACGAACGATAACTTCGCGCGTTTTATCGACGACACCGGTTACCGCACCGAAGCAGAAACTTTCGGCTACTCGGCCGTTTTTCACCTCGCGGTGGCAGCCCCACCCGAGGACGTAATGGGGCGAGCATCCGGAGCTCCATGGTGGTTCGGCGTGACCGGCGCCGACTGGAAACATCCCGGCGGGCGCAGCAGCTCGCTCGAAGGTCTGGGCGCTCACCCCGTCGTGCACATCAGCTTCACCGACGCCGAAGCATACTGCGCGTGGGCAGGCCGCCGCCTCCCCACCGAAGCCCAATGGGAATGCGCCTCCCGCGGCGGTCTCGACCAGAAAAAGTATCCGTGGGGTGACGACGAAGTGGATGCCGGCAGTTGGCGCGCCAACATCTGGCAGGGCGACTTCCCCCACACCAACACCCTCAATGACGGTTACCTCACTACGGCACCCGTGCGCACCTTCGAACCCAACGGCTACGGACTCTTTCAGACCGTCGGCAACGTCTGGGAATGGTGCTCCGACTGGTTCAACGCCAACTACTACGCCTCAAGCACGGGGATAGGCACGGACACGGGCACCGGCACCGCCACCGGCACAAACACCGCGAACCCCGCCGGCCCCGCCGAGGGAACCGTGCGCGTGCTGCGCGGCGGAAGCTACCTGTGCCACATCTCGTACTGCAACCGCTACCGCAACTCGGCTCGATCGCAGAACACACCCGACTCCTCGATGGGCAACGCCGGATTCCGCACCGTCGCGCTCTGAGCGCACGCCTCCCGGTGACTCACCGCAAACGAACACCGCGTGCTCCCGGTGACTCACCGCAAGCGCCCCTAGTTCTCTGCCGTGTGCCACTCTCGATATTGCTCAGCCATATATGCACCCGCCGGCTTTCCGTACGGGCAATAGTCAGCGTTGCTTTCGGCGTCACCGACTGGGTAAAGCTCCGCTGGCCAATCCCACAGCATGAGACCGCGCACCCACGGGCGCGAACGACACTGGCCGAACATCACCTCGAAGTAGCGGAGTTGTTCCTCACCTGACGGCGCCCCCACGAGGCTCCAATCGTTCGGCAACTGTGCGGAACCTACACGGGAGGGGCACCCCGCTTCCATGAAGAAGAAAGATTTTCCGGATGCTTCAACGACTCGCTCAATGCGGTCAAGCTGCGCCGGCCAGGTGTCGATCGGGTAGTACCCGCTCGAGGAGATGACATCCACCGCGTCCCACCACGTGATTCGGTCTTCTTGGTATTTGTCACAGTTGTAGGTGATCGGCCCGGAGTAGACGTTGCGCACTTGCGCGATTAAGTGACGCCAATGCTCGTCCTGCCCATCGGCGCGCACCATCTCGCATCCGATGCAGAGCATTTCGCACGCTTCAGCTTCGGCAATCGCCGCGGCGTGAAGAATGAATCGGCTGTAGGACTCAAACCACTGTGTCCAGCTCGGCTCGCCCGGAACATCCCAATCGAAGAACCCAATGAAGGCCCGCCACGTTCCATCAGCAACATTCACGACTGGCTTCAAGCACACCTTAAGGCCCAGGCCGTGCGCTTGACGGATAGCTCCCACAATCTCGTCCTCGGTAACCGTCGGCTCCTGATCGAACGGAATCTCCGTCGAGAACGCCGTGGTTTGCTGGGCCGCATATGCCAACGCCGTCCACGTGACACCATGATTGCTCATTTCGGCCATCGATGACGCCGCCTGAGCTGTTGCCCACGTTCCGCGCGTGCCGACCCACCCCCAGGTCATGCCACAGACGGGATCCGCGAGGAGGGGGCGGGGCTCGTGCATCATCGAACAACCAGCTGATTGGCGGAGCGTGCGACCTCTGGCGCCAAGACCGCCGCCACATCGAGAGTCGAAACTCCGCGGACAGTGAACGTGCACGATTCACCCGCACGTAGCGTCACCAGCCCGCCATCAACGCTTGCCAGTGGGTCAATCTTGTCAATCAAGAGCGTGAGGTCACGAACAAAGTTTGCGGCGGTGATCGTGAGAGCGAATCCTGGAGAAAGTTGCTTTACCGAAACCGATAGCTGCGGAGCTTCAAGCGTGCTGTCGCGCGGTTCAGCGAAATACCAGTACCCACGCACCGCCCCAACCGCTGCCACTAGAACGGTGGATGCAGCAGCATCCGGGGCCAACAAATGTTCCGGAATTGCGACCTCCTGCCTGCTGCGCGGAGGCACATCGACTGCCAGCGTGACCGCGCCGTACTCGACGCCGTCGAAGCCCTGCAGCGCCACAACCAGTTCGCCGCTCCACTGCGCAGAAGTGTCGTTACCCACCGCCGCAACAACCCCGTTCTCCCGTCGGTGCAGGCTCACCACTCGCGGCGCGAACGACGCCGTGATCGCCCGCAGCAATGGCTTTTCGTGACCATCGCCATCGATCGCGGCCCACGAGGTGACCGGCCAACAGTCATTGAGCTGCCACACGATTGCGCCTGACGTGTGTGGCCAGTGCGAACGGAAATGATCGAGGGCAAAACCCACAGCGTGTGCCTGATTGAGCTGCATCGCCCAATGCCACGTTTCAACATCCTCGGGTACCCTGAAATGTGGCACCAACCCTGACGTCAGCTTGGCGTTTCCCCCCATCGCCTTCTGGTGCACGATCATTCCTGGCGACTCTGGTGTGAGCGGTTGATCACTAATTGACCGCGTCATCGTCGACCATGTCGGCGGTCCCTGCCAGCCGAACTCGGCCACAAACCGTGGCGTGTGCTCGGCGTAGGTTGGCCAGTCACGTCGATTCCATTGCTCCCATAGGTGCATCGACCCGTTGAGCTCATCGTTCGGGTGATGCGCCGCATCCGGACTAAACGGACTGCCGGGGGAATAGGGAACTGTCGGTGCGATTTCGCTAATTACCCGAGGAAAGAGGTCGTGGTAATAGTAGGCACCCCACGTTTTGCCATCGAGCCGGGCCTTCCACGCCCAATCCTCGAACCCCCACAGATTCTCATTGTTTCCGGTGAGCAGCACCAAGGATGCCCGATGCCCGAGGCGTGCCACAACCTCTCGGGCTTCCGCTTCAACCTCGGAGCGAAGAGGCTCTTCCTCGGGGTACGCCGCACACGCGAATAGAAAGTCCTGCCACGTGAGTAGCCCAAGTTCGTCGCACACGTCATAAAAATCTTCCGACTCGTAGATTCCGCCGCCCCACACCCGAATCAGGTTGATGTTGGCATCGCGCGCTTGGGTGAGCCGGCGTTCATAGCGAGCACGATCCACCCGAGAGGGGAATGCATCGTCAGGAATCCAGTTGACACCCTTCACCAGCACCGGCTGCCCGTTGACTTCCAACTGAAACGGAGTGCCAGCGGCATCCGGTGTTGTATTCCACGCGACAGAACGAAAACCGACACGACGGGATGCACTGTCGAGGATGCGGTCATCTGCCGACAACTCAACGGAGACATCGTAAAGCGCCTGTTCGCCATAGCCAATGGGCCACCAGCGCTCAACCGACTCGAGTGTGAGCGAAACGACTGCCTCTCGCTCTCCAGCAGGGATGACTAGTAATGACGTCGACTCCTCCACCCGGAGTTCCACCCTGAGGTCAATGTCTACGGTGCGATCCACGACGACCGTGGCATGCACCCGACCACCGTCGCCGTCAGGCGACGCCTGAATCTGCACGGTGGCTAAACGTGCCAGAGACCACGACTCAATACGCACGGGTTTCCAGATACCACTGGCGTAGGTTGCGATTCCCCAGTCCCAACCGAAACTGCACGCCGACTTGCGGATCGCTTCGTACGGTAGCGAATACGGCCGTGGACGAGCCCCCAGCTTCACACTCTCTGCATTCGCGTATCTCACGGGGCTGCGAAAAGCGACGGTCAGCCCGTTTTCACCAATCTGCAGTAGCTCAGTGACATCGAGCCGGTACGACCGGTGTTGGTTGGCGACTTCCGCAATCGTTTGCCCATTCAGCAACACTGTCGCGACGGTATCGAGGCCGTCGAAAACGAGTTCGTGACGGTCAGACTGCGCCAGCTCGTCGACATCCATACTGAACGTCAATTCGTACGTCCAGTCGACCAGACCAATCCACGCAAGTGCCGACTCGTTGTCGTCAAGGTAAGGGTCAGGGATCAGCCCCGCCACCATGAGGTCCAAGTGCACGACGCCGGGAACGATTGCGCGGACGCTCCGCTGAGAGACCTGATCGCTCACGGGCCCGGACTCCGCATGCACCGTCCAGCCATCATTCAACTCGCGGCGGTTCATGAGGGAAAGAGATGAAGAAATCAGAGTCACTTAACTGCTCCTGAGACGAGGCCTTTGTAAATCCACCGCTGGAGGAAGACGAAGACGATTACGGTGGGCACGATAACGAGAATGGTGGCGGCGGCAACAAGCTCCCACTGTGCGCCGAACGGTCCTTTGAATCGGAACAGCGCCGTCGAAATCAGCGATTCCGATTGCAAATAGAGGAACGGTAAATAGAACTCGTTGTAAATTGCGATGCCCTTGATGATGATGACCGTCGCGATGGCCGGCTTCAACAGCGGCAAGATGACTCGCCAGTAGATTGTCCATCGATTCGCGCCATCCAGCATCGCCGCCTCATCAAGAGAAACAGGAATCGACTGCATGAACTGGATGAAGATGTAGATCGCGATGATATCGGTGCCCATAAACAACAGGATCAGCGCTGCCTTGGTGTTGTAGAGGCCGAGCCCACTAATGATCTGGAACGTTGCCACCTGACTGGTCACACTTGGGATGAGGGTGGCGATGAGAAAGAGCACCACAACGAGACGGCGGCCACGGAACGCAAACCGGTCAACGGCATACGCCGCCATGGTTCCGATAAAGATTGTGCCAGCGAGTGAAATGACCAACACGATCGATGTATTGATGAGGCCAGTCAGCATGTCTCCCTGCACCGCCGCTGTCACGAAGTTGTCGAAGTTGAACCAGTTCTGGGGAAGATCAAGGGGGCCCGTCGTGGAGTACTCTTCTCGCGTCTTGAAGCTCGCAAAGAGCACAACCGACAGTGGCAGCAACACCACAATGACAGCGCCGATCAGTGACACATATTTGAGAAAACTCGAAACGCCGCGACTCATGACAGGTCAACTTTCTCATCGGGGAATACCTTGCGCTGCACCCAGGTCACGACCAGAACGATCACTAGCAACACAATTGCCATCGCCGACGCAAGTCCCACTTGCCGGAAGCTGAAGGCCGTCTGGAGTGTTTGAATCACGAAGGTGGCAGTGCCGTTGGCTCCGCTGGTCATAATGAAGGGAATCTCGAAGACCGACAGGCTTCCTGCGACAGCGAGGATGAAGGACAACCCGACGATTCGCTGAATGCCGGGAAGAATGATGAAGCGGAATTGTTGCCACCGACTCGCACCATCGATCTCGGCCGCTTCGTAGAGGTCACTCGGGATCGATTGAATCGCGCCGAGGAAGAGAATAAAGTTCAGGCCCGCAAAGCGCCAGACGGATGTCGCGGCCAGTGAGTAGTTAGCCACTGAGGCGTCCCCCAACCACTGCGGGGGATCAGCCAGCCCAAACCAGCCCAGTACGGTATCGAGTGTGCCGTCTGGCTGAAAAAGGTAGAGAAAAACAAAGCCAACGGCTACCCCATTGAGCAGGTAGGGGAAGAAAAGCACACCGCGAAAGAAGTTCGAGAATCGTGTCGTGAAGCTCAAAATCGTGGCGAAGTACAGCGCCACCCCCATCTGCAAGAACGCCCCAACGAAGTAGTACAAGCTGACGACGAAGACCGAAAATATTTCGGGATTGGTGAACACTTCGATGTAGTTGTCGAACCCAACAAAGTCGTCAACTGGGCCAAAGCCGTTCCAGTCGTTGAGGCTGTACCAGAGCATGTTGGCTGCGGGGAGGTACGTGAGTAAGACCAACAGCCCTACTGCTGCTGCGACGAAAGCGTAGGGGGTGAGCTTGGATGCCCGTTTACTTCCTGGGCGACCGCGGCGGCGGCCGTTGCGTGAGTTTCGTGAGTTTCGTGAGTTTCGTGAGTTTCGTGAACCCTTACCGGAACGTGCCGGGTCGGGGGAATTTACCCCATGCAGGGGGCCGGAGATTCCCATCGGATCAGGTCCTGTTGTAGATACAGACACGGTATTCCTTCGGTGTGACTCTCTCCGGCCCCGAACGGGGTCGTGCGGTTGAATGCGGGAAGCGAAGTTAGCCGGCGAGCTCGTCGACTGCTGCGCCCCATCGTTCGTTAAGGGTCGTGAAGTACGACTTCTTATCTCCATCAGCTTGACCGCGGGCAATGTCAATCAACTTCTGGCGGTAAATGTTGCCGGAGAGGTCAACCTGTGACTCATCAGCAACTTCGTTGAGCTCAGGAGCAGGCGTGACCTCGAGCAGTTCCACATTCTCGTCCGTGAGGGAGCTGAGGTTATCGGGAAGTGGCTCAGCCTCGACTGCCGAGATCATGCCCTGCGTCTGAGTGAATCCCGACTCCTGAACCAACCAGTCGATCCATGCTCGCGCAGCAGCCTTGTTAGATGAGTTTGCGTTGATCGCGAGATTGTAGTCTGCGCCGGTCGACGCGTATTGCTGCCCGTCAACATTCGTCGGGAATGCCATGAACCCGACAACATCTTCGGATGCCCCGGCGTCAGCGGCGGCGGCTCGGAACTGCGAGATCGCCCACGAGCCGAGCACCATCGAACCAATTTTTCCGGTAGCGAAGTCATTCTTCGACTGCTCCCAGTTGGTCGTCAATGGGTCGGGTTCGCTCAAACCTTCCTCGACAACGTCGTAGATGAGCGAGTCGATGGCATAGACGTCGTTCCCCTGTGTCCACGGCTCGCTTACACTCGCCATCTCAACACGGGCATCCGGGTCGCCACTGACTGCACCAATGTTCTCGGTCCACTGACCGCCCAGGGGCCAGCCATCCTTGTAGTTGGTGTAGTAAGGAATCGCATCGGTGTTCTCATCGATTGCGCTCAGGGCTGCAAGGAAGTCGTCGGGCGACTTGGGCAGTTCGGCAACGCCTGCCTCGGCGAAAACCTCTGTGTTGTAAAGAACTCCGTTGGCGTTTCCGCCGAGCGCGATGCCGTAGGAAGTGCCGTCAAAGCTGGCGGAATCTTGGAATCGGTAGGTTTCTGACAGTTCGTCTGTCGAACCCAGTGGTTCAAAGAAGTCTGAGTACTGGTTGGCTGGCACGCTTGCTGGGATCAGCAAAACATCACCGTAACCGTTGGGTGTGCTCAGTCGCGTCACGACATCATCTGCGTAACTGGTGAGTGCCTCGACCGTCACGTCGACATCGGGGTAGGTTTTCTGGAACTCGGTGATGTATGCATCCCAGGTTCCGTCAGTTTCTAGGTCAGTGCGGTTGGTAAGAAACGTGATGCTTCCTTCAGCCTCGCCCGGGTCAGCTGGTGCTTCTGATCCGGCAGCGCAGGATGTCAGCAACATCGTCGTCGCAGCAACCGCGGCAAGGCTGACTAGTGCCCTGTGTGTAGCCATGTGATCTCTCCTCGTTGGTGTGACCCCGTGTGACCGGTGAAGAGATTTCCCTCACCGTCGGGGGCTTTGCGTTGTCAGCGTAAAACAGCCTTGACGAAAAGTAAAGCGCTTTAGTAAAGTGGGTTTATGGTCGGTCAACTCACGATTTGTGCTGCCACAAAAATGAGGTTTATCAGCTATATCCCACACCGCTAGGAGAACTATCGATGAACTCGACCGTCAGCGACGTCGTCATTATCTACGTCGATCAGTGGCGCTGGGATGCACTCGGATGCCTCGGATCGGCCGCGCACACGCCGGTTCTCGATGAACTTATTGCGGGCGGTGTGCTTTTCGACCACGCCTTTGTGCAGTCACCCGTGTGCATGCCCAGCAGGGCCTCGATGCTCACCAGTCGCTACCCCTCAAGCTTGGGAATAACCCAGATGGGTGTCCCGGTTCCTGAAACCACCGAAACGATCGCGACAGTGCTCTCTCGCCGTGGCTGGCGCACCGCCAACATTGGAAAACTTCATTTTCAGCCGCACGCCAATCGTGATCACACTCGCCCCCACCCGCGCTATGGGTTCGACGTGCTCGCCCTCTCGGATGAACCCGGCGTCTACGAGGATGACTACCGAGCCTGGGTGCGCAGCGTGTGCCGCGAGGCACTACCCGAGCTCAGCACCGGCCTCCCTCCCGCAGCCGCCGTCTGGCAAGATACGATGTCTATTTCCAGCGATGTCGCCCACGCCACGGTCGGCCCGCGCGGAGACTACGACCAGACCCGCGTCTTCGAGCAATCGACCGATCTGACTCACTCTGCCTGGGTCGCAACGCGCACCATTGATCACCTTCGCGGCCTAGGGCGTGTCTCCTAATGCCTTAGCCCAGATGATTATGGCCCGGAGGACAACCCCGCCGCGGTAGGTGAGGGCGAGTTTGTCGTAGCGGGTGGCGATGCCACGCCACTGCTTGAAGACCTCGAAACACCGCTCAATGACGTTGCGGCGTTTGTAGGACACCTTGTCAAAAGTGGGAGGGCGACCTCCGGCTTGGCCACGTCGTTTCCGATTGGCGACCTGGTCCGATCGTTCCGGGATCACGGCATGAATGCCACGATCCCGGAGCATTTTCCGATTAGCTTTGGACGAATACGCTTTGTCACCCATCGCTCGATCCGGCGTCGTGCGAGGCCGACCCCCGCCGAGCCGAGGCACTCGCAGGCTCCCCAAGACTTCGGGGAACATCGGTGAGTCACCGCCCTGCCCCGGTCCCAGCAGAATCACCAACGGTCGAAGATTCGCGTCACACAACGCGTGAATCTTCGTCGTCAATCCGCCGCGTGACCGGCCAATTGCGTGGTCAGCAGGCTCAGTGAGCAGATTCGTGTAGTTCTGAAGTTCCCCCTGTGGTGCGCGGAAGATTGGTGCCGTGCTGGTGGGCGCGGTTGACCGTGGAGTCCACGGACACCTCCCAATCAATCAACCCAGCAGCGTCAGCCTGCGAAAGCAGCCGGGTCATAATGGCGTCCCACGTACCGTCGCCACTGAAACGCCGGTGACGTTTCCAGACGGTCTGCCACGGACCAAAAGATTCCGGCAAATCCCGCCAGGGAATCCCCGCCCGATACCGATAAATGATGCCTTCCAGAATGCGGCGGTGGTCTTGGAACGGACGACCCGGGCAATTCTTCGAGGACGGCATCAACGGCTCAAGGCGAGCCCACTCACTGTCAGACAACACGGCAGCACGAGACATGGATTAAGTCTGTCAGACAGGCCCGGCAGCATTAGGAGACACGCCCTAGGTGAGGCATCGTTTCGGATGGGCAGAAGTAGTCCGAGTCAACGCCAAATCAGTTTCGGTGCGCACAGAGTACAGCTGGACAAATACGCTCGAATACGAAGCCATCAAAGAAGTAAAAACGGCCGCCGAGATGAGCCGCCTAGCTGCGAGCTAGGCGCGCGCTAGGTTCTAGCAGTCTCCCCCAACCGATGGAGACTGCTAGAACCAAAGGTGCGAGAGGGCGCTGCCCCCTCGCGCTCCCCGGCGTACAAAGCAGCAGGCACCACAAATGTTGTGTCTGTAGCCTTGCCTCATGTGGCTGGTGCTGGTTCTTATTGGTGGGGTCGTTTTCGCCATCTGGGTCGTGGCGAAAGTCGTTGTGGAAACTAAACGCGCGGCTTCTCCTATACGCGTGGCCGAAGCTCCGCGGTCACAACCTGACACCGGGGTAACGCAGGCAGGTGATGCAGCCCTACTCCGCCATGTCTCCGAGAGGATCAAGGCTCGCCAAGAAGAAGAAGGTGTCGGCTTCTGGGATATTGCCGAGGCAGAGGCGACTCGTGCGGGTGTGTATGTCACGGACGTGCGTTACCAAGAAGTCTTGGATGCCGAGGCGAAGGATGCGTTGGAACAGGCTGAGCGTCAGGCCATATTCCGTGAAAGGCACCTGTTCAACTTGGCCGATTATGTTGACCTGAGCGGGCTCGATAGCACGCGGCTGAAGGCTCGCGGCCAGGGCAATTACACAGATAAACGGGCATCGTTTATGTCTGGCGTGTGTCGACTAGTTCGCGAACCTGGGAACACCTACGATCCAAATGCGATTGTCACATTCATCGGGCAGCAGAAGGTTGGGTACGTCAGCGCAAGTAGGGCTGCGTCGATGGCTCCGCTGATGGACGAAATTGGCAAGCCCTTAATTATCGGTGCCGACTTGAGCGGAAGTCCCGTCATCCTTCTACTGCCGACGTTGCCTGCCCTTCGTTCATGGGTGGCCTCGCAACGTCCGTGACCTGCCGCAGTCAACCGCAATGCAGAGAATATCAACAGCTAACCGATCACCGGCCCAGGGGCAAGCCGGCAACGCAACATCGACGGCGTAACGCCGCAGTCTGCCTGGTGAGCTGGCGCCCAGACTCGCCACGTTGAGCTAGACGGAACAGCCACACCAGGTCACACCATCGCCGCAGCAGATGAGTACATCGTGCCCGTCGATCCAGCAGACGAAACACAGTGCGACAGCTGCCAGTAGGGGACGCTGCCTATTTCGGATTCGGCACCGGAATCCTCGCCTGCCTCAACCTCAGAAGAGCCCCCATGGACAAGCAAGAAAACTTCGGACCCGAACCGATCAACTTTGAGGAAGAAAATCTACAGAACGCAATCGGCACGTTCGAGAAAGAGATCCACGCGCACGGCGGTGACGTTTACGCAGCAGCGTTCGAAGTCTTCCGAATGATGACCGGCAATTGAAGCAAGTGGCAGGCGGACGACAGTGGGGGAGCGCCATGAGCACCCTCCACCCATCAGAGGAAACACACTGCGACAGCCGCCAATGAATCTCTTTGGCTATCCCTCTCGGAGCAGGTCGAGGGGATAGCCAAAATCATAAACAGGCGCGCAGTATCGAAGAAGGAAACAAGGGACGCTGCTGCCCACAGATTGGCCAATATTTCATTGGATAATGCCGCACTTTTTCTTTTTGTGGGTCGCTTTTTGTTTATGGGAATCGAGTGGATAGCAAGTGCAGCTAGGCACAATATTCCCCAAGCTGACACCCTCTACGCGATAACTCACGCAGCAGGTTCAACCCAGATTGAAGGGCACGCAGGAGAGACAACGATTGTTTACGTGGGTCATCCTCACGCGCAAACCGAACGCTATATCGAAGTGATCGCCGCGCACCGCAAACCCCGAAGCATGGTTATTTTTCACGCAATGGAATTGTAAGACCTATACCGAAACCTACTAGACGAAGGAGAGAGCAGATGAATAACTACGATGACCTCGCGGCACGAGCTGAGGCAGGACAACTCGTCCCGAAGCAAGGAACCACCCTCCGGGGAAAGGCCGCCGCCGAAGCAGGACAGCGCGCCCTCATGGAAGCGACAGGCGCTGACACCGTTGCGGCTGCTACTGCAATCGCACTTGGACGGCCACGCCTAACCGCTGCTGCACCTTCTGGGGTGACTTGGAAAGTCCGCACAACCCCAGACCTCGACCGTGAAGCACGCAACGCTGCAGCAGCCCAGGGAGTATCTATCTCGCAACTTGTCAGGGATGCCGTTTCTGCCCACGTTGATGCCCTCAACGTCAACGAGGTGGCGCCCAAACACCGCTGATTGGGCGGCGGAAGGCAGCGTGGGGGAGCGAAATCTCAGCGTCGACGAGCTGGAGCTGAATCATTGTGCAGTGCAACTAGAGAACACTACGAGCACTATGTCCACGTTCCGGCCTTAACCCCTGTCCACTCAACGGGGTCAAGGCCAGACGGACGATCAGAATGTCGAGGCTCAAGACGCCACGCCACGCGCTGCTGGACGCGTTCGCTTGTTCACCCGCTCTTCGTCATCCGCGTCAACGGTCCAACTCGCTTTTGGCCAGCCCACTTATAAGTGTCTTGGAAGATGCGTCGGTGGATGACTTTCGTGTGGTCGTAGTGACCCACGGCCGGGGCGCGGGATGGCTCTACGGTTTGATGTCACGCACAGGCTGACCTCCGCTTTGTTCCGGCGCACCTGTGCGACCCTGTCACCTTTGCCGCTGTCAGCGCGCGTGACAACGCTGTGCTGACGACAGCTTCTTCTCCGACGAGAAAGCGATGTCGAAGAAGAAGAGCATTGACGTGCATGACGCACGATGACACATGCCCTCTACGAGATGAGGAGGTATCGAGGAAGGTAACGATTAAGAGGGGGAATTAGAGCAATGCACGCACTGGCCACGAGAACGGTGAGATCGGCGACGCTGACGTCGAGAGCGGACACATTTATGTTCTCCGCTCACTCAGCGATGACCCCCAGATCGCCGGCATCCAAGACCTTCACAAAATCGGATTCTCGACAACGAGCGTCGCACAAAGAATCGCGAACGCATCCAAGCAGCCGACCTACCTCATGGCTCCGGTCGAGATCGTCGAGGACTATCGCGCCTACAACCTCAAACGCTCCGCTCTCGAGCATCTGCTGCACCGCGTCTTCGCAGAGGCGCGGCTCGACATTACCCAGATCGATAGGAAGGGCCGCGACTACGACCCATCCGAGTGGTTCATCGTGCCCCGGAACGTGATCAACCAGGCGATCAACATGATCATGTCGGGCGAGATCGTTGGCTATCTTTATAACCCGTCGGCTCAAAGACTCGTCGAGCGCGAATGATCCTTTGAAGGCCGCTAGTGGTCTTCTACGCGAACAGCTGGTCGTCTCCTGGCGTTAACGGCCCTGTTTTCAGTTGGCGTTAACAGTGTATTCTCAGGGTGATGGGTGAATCGGTGGTGGACCCGCGCGCGGTCGCAACACGGCTGTGGGAGCGTGGGCTTCAAGACTCGCTGATATCACAGTCTCTCGCGGTCCTCCCTCGAAAAGCGATCGGCATCCTGCTGTACGGGAGCCAAGCGAGGGGCGACGCAAGCCCGGGGTCCGATGTCGACATTCTTGTCCTTGCTAACGGGCCTGCAGCGTCACGGACGGGAGGCTGGACCAACGTGACCACCTATGGGGAACCGCAGTTGGCCGGCTCAAACGGAACGCTGTTCGGTATGCACTTGGCTCGCGATGGAGTAATTCTTCATGACACGGAGGATTCGTTGTCGAACCTCCTGCAATCTTTCGGCCCTGCTGATCAGGCACGAATTTTCGAGCGAGTGAAGAGGCTCGCCGTTGCGCTCAGATCGACAAGTGCTGACCGAGTGAAGTACCTAGACGGGCTTGTAAGGTTGGCCCGCTATTTACTCCGAACCGCGACCTACGCGGCGGCGTTAAACCCGGGCCCGCCATGTTTCTCGCTTTCAGAACTCGCCGAACGCTTTCGAATCCCGGACCTTCCCGTAATCCTGTCATCACACCAAGTCGTACACGGGGAGTCGACCTTGTCTGTCCTCGAAGATCTTGAGTGCCGACTTGCCCAGGTAGTCGGCCCAATCACAGTCAATCCCTATGGGAGCATTCAGGCTCTGATCGTTGCCGAGTGGGAAGGAGACCGTGACCTCGCGAACTCGACGCTCCTCGTGCTTGGATCTCCGGACGACGCTTTGCCCTACGCCGAGATACCCAGGGTGATCCTATGAGTGAGCTTGGGATCATCGGGGATATTCACGGGTGCCTCGCGCAGCTGCAAGAGGTCGTCTCGAAGGCCGTGAGTCGGGTGAATGAATTGGTTTTCCTCGGCGACTATGTGAATCGGGGCCCGGATTCGTCCGGGGTGATCAACTATCTCCTGGCGCTACAGGCAAGGCCAGAATTGACGGTGCACTTTCTGCGCGGGAATCACGACGCCCAGCTTGTGGATGCATTGACCGGAGATGGCTTAGACATGCTTCTTCGAATGGGTGGAGCCGCAACGATTCGTTCATACGTCGCCCCGCCCTATGCGGAGGTATCTAGTCAACTTAGGAACGCGGTCCCGGCAAGCCACCTAGAGTTCCTGACTTCGCTTCGCGACACGTTCTCCCAGGACGGGGTTACCGTTGTTCACGACCCTGCCAAGGTTGGACCGACAGACACGTACCTTGTCGCGGGACATTCCGTTCAGCAGTCCGCGGTTCCGATGATTGGCGAAAGCCGCGCCTATATCGACACGGGCTGCGGGACTATCGCTGATGGGCGCCTGACATGCCTCTTCTGGCCCTCACGAGGTTGGATTCAGTCTGAGTCGTCATGTCTATAGTCGTGCCCTGCTTGCTTTTATGGCGAGCAAGAGGCCGTTGTTGTTGGCTCGCTGAGCAAGATCAATAGCTTGTCCGAAACGATCTATGGCTGATTTCGCTTCTCCGTTCGCGTGGTCGACTTGGGCCAACACCCACAGACCTGTAGCAGCGCCGGTGAGATTGCCCGAAGCTTCGCTTTCAGCAGCCGTCGCGGCAGCATGGGTGGCGGCCTCGGCAACATCACCCTTTTCGAGGTGGGCACGGGCGATCAGTCCGTGCGCAATACTTGCCCCGTCGGAATTACCGAGAGCCAAGTTAACTTCTAGCGCGCGCGTGAGTACGGTAACCGCTTCGTCAAGCGCTCGCGACTCAAACAGTGCTTTGCCTTTGCCGGACAACGCATTTGCGAGCAGCAAACTGTCCCGATCGGGGTCGAGGAGCGCGATTGCAGCATCGAAATCAGACGCTGCCTGCTCAAAATCGTGGGACCGAATTGATAACCTGCCCATGTTCACGAGCGATTGCGCGGACTCGGTCCCTTGAGCGAGAGAGATTCTGACTGCTTTGGAGCGTTCGAACGCGCTTCGTGATTGCTCCAGATCACCAAGCTGACTCCACGTGAATCCCAGGTTGTCTAGCGAGTACGCCAATTCCTCGGGGACCGGAGTCTGGCTTAGATCTGCTGTCTTTACCGCTTCCGTCAGGTACTTCACGGAAGCGTTGAGGTTGCCCTTCTTCCGCTCTATGAGGCCGATATTTGCGAGAGAGTTCACTCGGTACGCAATGTCTTGAGCCTCGACCGAAGTCAGAATCGCGGGGCTCGAAAGGAGCTCTCGGTTTAGTTCGAGTGCGGATTCCAGCCGCCCAGTACGACGCATAAAGTTGGCGAACTCGTTCAATGCCTGCGGCTCCCTGTCCTTGACCGCAAGCGAGAATGTCAGCTCAGCTTGAGTAACCAAACCTGCTGCGGCCTTCTGCGTCGCGTTCTCGACGAGCTCGCTCGTTGAGAGGTTTGATGCGACATCTACGATCGGGGATCCATTCGAGAGGTCAATCTGGACAGGCTCGCGTGGCTTGAGTGGTATTTTCCACTTTCTAAGTGACCGCTCGACGAGTTCCTTGAGGCTGGCTTGTGAATCGAATGTCCCGTAAAACAACTGCTTTGTGGACTCCAACTGATTCCTAAAACTCAGAACTCTTGTCAACTGCGGGCCGGGGTCACGCATGCGGTCCGGCTCCAGAACCTTGAACACGACGAGGAGGTCGCGCATCGCCGCATCATCAGAAGCAAGCAACGCTAGGGCCTTGTGAAATTCTTCTTCGGTTCCGGAACTGTAGGGGCCATCTGTACTTGGTGCCGAGCCCCAGTAGTCACCGAGCAGCAAAATCATGAAATCGCATTCCACAATTTCGGGATTGATCAGACTCTGTGGGTTTCCGACGCCCCTAGCGAGCGGCTCCCACCCTTTGACAATAAAGACGACATCGTCATTGAGCGCGTAGTTTTCGTTGAACGCGACGACTGTGTCACGAACGCTCTGGCGTTCGACTTCGAGACCACCAGGGGAAGCCAAAAATATCGATCGCCCTGATAGTTCTCGGGTCATGCCGTCACAATAGCGGTGACCGCGGGGTCAGGGGGCGTCGCCTCGCCGGTAGCCTTGCCCACTATCTGCCCGCATCTGAGGAACATCCAACTGTGCCAACGTCGATTCAGGTCAGCTCAGAGCGTTGAGAACCCGGGGTTTTTGGAGCGCTTCCTCATAGACGCTAGCCTCGAATTCAGGCTTGAATACCACCGGTTCCACCGTGTCATCCCGGTGATTGATCGCTCAGCTGAGAGGCTCGACAATCGGCCAGGGTCCCTATCGCGAGAAATAGCTACAGGTAGAAATCGGGACTTTCGATCCCGCTGAAGCTCCTTCCTATGACTGCGGCAATTCAATCTTGCTGATAACCGCCGGTATGAAAAGTAAGCGTTAGTTAGTGCAGACGACTTCTGAAAATGACAGCGGGTGTATGCGTTTATTTGGGGTGTACCCCAAACCGACAGACCCGGCCCAACGATCGCCCTGCGAGGCCCATCCAGCACCACGCCCGAAAATATTGATGGCCGGCGATTCGGCGTTTTGATTGTCGGTGACAAGCTTGGAGCACATCTGTCCCGCGGAAGGTCGCGCCTGAAAATTGCTCGCGCAGATGCTCAATAATTGGCGCGGTCGACCGTTACGCACACACCAGATAATTGTGGACCTGATCAGCCACACCACCACCAAAACAGGGTTGACCGTTGACTGCGTCCTCGACAATTCTGAATACCCCATCGGGCTCCGGTACACCACAAAAGAAGGCGACGCTCTACCTCTTCACCCGCCACAAATTCCACGGCTGAATGGAACTATTCCCTCGCACCACACGACACGCCCGAAATACACCAGAGTTAATTCTCTTCGAGCTCTTAGCTGTCCTGGCTCCACCCGTGGCTGTTCAGCCACTACTGGCTGGGATTCGCCGAGCTGCTGAGACAGGCGCTCGACTTCAAGCTCGTTCGGCGCCAACGCGCTCGTGCAGGCCGCGTACATCGCGGTCTTCGGTGCGCTCGCCTACAGCCCCGGTTCGCCACGAAGGACATTCTGTCGTGACGGGCTTCACAGCGCTTCGAGTGCGGCAATGGCGTCGTCGGCAGCGTCATCGAACGGCTCGAGAACGAGATTGATGACGTTCTCGTCGAGCTCCCTACCGAACTCGCGTGCTTCCGCCTCGGTATGTGCCGTCACCGCGACGGGGGCGGTCGCGCCATGATGACGGAGCGATCTGGCGAGAACCTTGTTGACCTCGACGCTCGGGATGGTGCTGACGATCCACTTTGCGGACCGTAGCGGCAGGGTTCCGGGAAACTCACCGTTGCTCGCGTCCCCGTAGGCGAGCGACACGCGATCCGCCAGTGTCGCATCCTCCAGGCGGATCTCGGCGTAGGGGTCCCAGTCGACCACCAGCACCGAGTATCCCGCGCTTGCGAACTCCTCGATCAGGTGCATCCCGAACCGTCCGTGGCCGAAGACGATCACATCGTAACGCTTCGGCTCGGGGAGCGCATCGTCGATCGTGCGGCGCCGCTCGAAGATGCCGAGGACCGGCTCGAGCACGGCGAACAGCTGTTTCGAGTACAGAATCATGTAGGTGGATCCGGCGATCGTGATCATCCCGACGAGTGTCACGAGCCCGACGGTGTCGTTGTCGACGTGGCCGAGGTCGCGGCCAAGGGCAACGAGAATCAGAGAGAACTCGCTGATTTGCGCGACGGCCAGACCGGCCAGGAATGAGACACGCTTCGGATACCCCATCACGCCCATGATCACGAGAACGATGAGTGGGTTGCCGATGAGGACGAACGCGGAGAAAATGATGGCTGCCGGCACCTGGGTGCCGATCGAAGAGAAGTCGAGTTGCGCGCCGAGCCCGATGAAGAAGAACAGGAGCAGGAAATCCCGCAGGCCCGACAGAGACGACGCGATCGACTCCCGGAAGGGAGTCGACGCGAGCGCGAAGCCAGCAAGGAACGCACCCACCTCCACCGAGAAACCCAAATAATCCGTGAGAGCAGCCACTGTGACGGCCCAGGCAACGCAACACACGATCAGCAACTCCTGCGAGCTCGCGACGAGTTTGAGGAGACCGGGGAGTACCCAGCGCATTGCGATGGCGAGACCACCGATGACCCCGACTGCCGCGAGCAGCACGCCCGCGATCTGTTCCCCAAGGGAACCGTCGCGCTCACCGCCGAAGCTGGAGAGGGCGATCATCACCAAGATCACGACGATGTCCTGCACGATCAGAAAACCCAGAGCGATCCTGCCGTGGAGTTCGTCGAGTTCTCCCTTGTCCGACAACAACTTCACGATGATGATCGTCGACGAGAAGGTCAGCGCCACAGCCACGTAGACGGCCACGACCACTGGCATCCCGAAGAGAAGCGCGATACCGAAGCCGACGAGCGAGGTGAACAGAACCTGGCCGAGTCCGGTGACCAGCGCAACCGGACCGATCGACTTAACCAGGCGGATGTCGAGCTTGAGCCCCACGAGGAAGAGCAAGATCGCGATGCCGATCTCCGCCAGCAACTCAAGGGAGTCGCCGCCCCCAACCCAGCCTAAGAGAGACGGGCCGACAATGACTCCCACCACAATGAAAGCCACGATGAGAGGTTGCCGCGCGCGGTGCGCTATGAACGCCACGACGGCCGCGACGGCGAGGACAGCCGCCATGGTGGCGAATGTGTCCAGCCCGGCCGCCATCATCCGTGGAGGTATCGGACGAGGCGCGCCAGCGCGTCGGGCCGCCCGACGACGACCAGCCGGTCCCCGACCTGGCATCGTCGCTCGACATCCCCGTCGAGGAGCTCCTCGGTGTCGTCGCGAATCACCGCGAGCACTAGGGCCTGGTCTGGCTCGGGCACCTCGATCTCGTGCAGCGTCTTTCCCACCGCGGGGGACACCGCCCGGAGCCTCACGGTTGACGGACCCGCGGCATCCGCCGCCCCAGCCTCGTCGGCGGCCCTGACCACGAACTTCACGCCGGAGATGAGGGACGAGAGGGTGACCGCCTCGGCTTTGCTCAGCCGGAGGTTCACGACGGGTGTGTCGGCGTCGGGAGGGAGAACGGCGAGGTGGCTGTCGCTCGAATCCGACTCGGTGAAGATCTGGAGCACTGTGCCGCCGGAGAGTGCCAACTCGAACAAGCGGGCGACGCCGGGCAACGGATGCTCGCGAACGTGGACCTCTTCGAGATCTAGGTCGAGTGCGGTCACAGTGTAATCCTATTGTCGCGGTCGCGGTGCACTCTCAGCTTAGCCTGAATCCACCGGTCGACTTGGAGTTTTGCGGGACCGGACCGGAATCGCGGGGGTCCCGGTTAAATAGTTCGAGGGTCGGTTTCTGGCCTGACCTACAGTTTGGTTTCCACTTGGGGTAGCTAGCCGATGGCCTTCATGAGAGGCTCACGTCTATGCCCCGCCCGTACCCACCAGAGTTCCGTCAGCGTGCGATCGCGCTTGTGCGCGAAGGTCGGCAGGTCAAAGAGACTGCCACTGATCTTGGTATCCACGAGGTCACGCTGCATTCCTGGCTGCGTCAAGATGACATCGATCACGGACGCCGGCCCGGCGATAGCACCCAGGAAGCGGCTGAACTTTCAGCGGCACGACATCAGATTCGGCAACTCGAACAAGAACTCTCGATCCTGAAACGAGCCTCGAAATGGCTCGAAGAGGAGGAAGCTGTCGACCCAAAAGGGCGCACCCGGTGATCGATCGACTTGTCGACGCCGGGGCACCAGTTCAGGTGTGCTGCCGACTTCTCGGAGTGTCCAGACAGGGCTACTACCGGTATCGAAAACGCCCGACCAGCTCAACGCAGCTCCGCAGACGCTGACTCACTGGTCTGATTCGGGAGACCCCTTATCGCCTCCCGTGGCACCTACAGATACCGGCGTATCCATGCCGAACTCACGATCGGCATGGATATCCCTTGTTCGAGCCGCCTGGTCTCGGTGCTGATGACGAAAGCGGGAATCGGCGGTCTTCCCGGTCCTACGCGTGTGAAACGTCTGAAGGGCGTGGCTACGGCCGATGATCTCGTCAACCGGAAGTTCCATCGCCTCAACTTGAACGAACTTTGGGTCACCGATATTACGGAGCATCCCACGCGGGAAGGAAAAGTTTTCTGCGCTGCAGTCCTTGATGCATGCAGCCGCAAGATCGTCGGATGGGCAATCGATTCCAAGCAGGACTCAACCCTCGTCGTGAACGCCCTAGACATGGCCATCCGGGCGCGCACACCAGCGCCCGGCGGAATCGTTCATGCCGATCATGGTGTCCAATTCACATCATGGGCGTTCACTCAGAAGATTCGTTCGGCCGGTCTCTTGCCTTCGTTTGGAACCGTCTGCGAAGGGCTCGATAATGCCATGATGGAATCCTTCTGGTCATCAATGCAGATCGAGTTGCTGAACCGTAAGAAGTGGCGGACCCGAATCGAGCTCGCGAACGCTATCTTCGAGTACATCCAGGTGTTCTACAATCGCCGACGACGACACTCCGCACTCAGTTACGCAACACCCCACGAATACGACCTCGCCCACACTCCACAACCAATATCCGCCTGAAGCTAGTCACCAGGACTGGAAACCAAACCATAGGTCAGGTCAAGATGTCACCTACCCGTGCAGCAGACCCGATCGCGACGATGAGGGCTGTACTAGAGACAAGAACTTGCAGAGCGTTATCTTGAGTTATTCAAAACAACTGGTACCCTTGTACTAATGGACAAGGTGACGGATGCTGCGCTCGCCGAGACCCTGCGCGAATCAGGTCTCAAAGTCACCGGGCCCCGACTCGCGGTCCTGAACGCACTCGCCGTGCATCCTCACGCGAACGCCGACACGATCTTCACGAAGATTCTGCCGGCACTGCCCGGCACCTCCCTCCAAGCCGTCTACGGAGTACTTTCTGCGCTCACTGCAGCCGGCCTACTGCGCAAGATCGAGCCGGCAGGGTCATCCGCCCTCTATGAACGGCGCACCGGTGACAACCACCATCACCTCGTTTGCACTGAATGCAGCGCTGTGCGCGATGTCGACTGCGTCGTGGGTGAAGCGCCCTGCCTTACTCCGTCTCAAGCCGGCGGATTCGTGCTGCACACCGCCGAAGTCAACTTCTGGGGAGTGTGCGCCGACTGCCAAGCACTCTCGCCAGCAGCCCAAGCCTCCTAACTCCCTATTCACAGAATCACCTATCCACACAAACCACGTATCCACCGAAACAAAGGAGACATCGTGACCGAACCCACGAGAACCCAAGCCGGAGCACCCATCGCAAGCGACGAACATTCGCTCACCGTTGGCGCCGATGGCGTTACCGCATTGCACGACCGTTTCTTGGTGGAGAAGCTTGCATCCTTCCACCGCGAGCGTGTGCCAGAGCGCAACCCGCACGCCAAGGGTGGTGGAGCTTTTGGTGAGTTCGTCGTCACCGAAGACGTCTCGAAGTACACCAAGGCCGCCGTCTTCCAGAAGGGTGCCACGAGCGAAACCATTATGCGTTTCTCATCGGTAGCCGGTGAGCAGGGTTCGCCCGACACCTGGCGCGACGTGCGCGGATTCGCGCTGCGTTTCTACTCCACCGAAGGCAACTACGACATTGTCGGAAACAACACCCCCGTCTTCTTCTTACGTGATGCCATGAAGTTCCCCGACTTCATCCACTCGCAGAAACGCCTCGGTGACTCTGGCCTGCGCAACGCCGACATGCAGTGGGATTTCTGGACCCTCTCCCCCGAGAGTGCCCACCAAGTGACCTACCTTATGGGTGACCGCGGGTTGTCCAAATCGTGGCGCCACATCAACGGCTACGGTTCACACACCTACCAGTGGATCAACGCCGAAGGCGAACGCTTCTGGGTGCAGTACCACTTCCACTCCAGCCAAGGCGTTGAGCTGATGGAAGCCGCGGATGCCGAACGCATCGCCGGCGAAGATGCCGACTACTACCGTCGCGACCTCTTCGATTCCATCGCCGCCGGCGACTACCCGAGCTGGGATGTTTCGGTTCAGATCATGCCCTACGACGATGCGAAAACCTACCGCTTCAACCCCTTCGACCTCACCAAGACGTGGTCGCACGACGACTACCCGCTGATCCCAGTTGGCCACTTCACGCTGAACCGCAACCCGGAAAGCTTCTTCGCGCAGATCGAGCAGGCCGCATTCTCGCCGTCGAACATGGTTCCCGGCACCGACATCAGCCCCGACAAGATGCTGATGGCGCGGGTGTACTCCTACCCGGATGCCCAGCGCTACCGCATCGGCGCCAACTACAACCAGTTGCCGGTCAACCAGCCGCACGCGTCTGAAGCGAAGAACTACCAGCACGAGGGTGCCATGAACTACAAGATCGGTGACGCCGCCGATCGCACCTACGCCCCGAACTCCTATGGTGGACCAGCAGCACAGCCTGAGCTAGCCAGCGAAGGCGGCTGGGCCAACGACGGCGAACTGATGCGCGCAGCCCAAACCCTGCACGCCGAAGACGACGACTTCGGTCAAGCCGGAACGCTCTACCGCGACGTGTTCAGCACCGAGTCGAAGGCTCGCTTTATCGAAACCCTCACCGGACAGGGCCGTGCAATCACCATTCCCGAGATCCTCGAACGTTTCTACTGGTACTGGGGCAGTGTGGATGCCGACCTCGGAACCACCCTGCGCCAGACCGTTCCCGGCAACGTCGAGACCGCCAACGAAGAAGCCGACCCCGTTGGTGTCGGCCCCGCCAACTAGCGAAAGCACCGCACGCTAGAGCGGCCGCTTCTCAACTGAGCAGAACTGCCCAGTGACGGATGCCCGCCCCCAAGTGATGGGGCGGGCATCCGTTCGTTAACGCTTAGACCGCAAGATGTAATGCGCCATCGATGACGGCAGCAGTGCCGCCGACGTAGGCAAGGATGACAACCCCGATCCGCGCAGCACGATGACTGATATGCCGATTGAGCACTTCGCCAAGCGCCAGCCCCGCGAGCAGGGCGCCAACGATGATGATCCAGCTCACGGCATCCAATTGGGGGATTTGCCCGCCAGAGAACATCATCTTTGTGGTGAGCGAGACAGTTCCGACCACAACAAAATACGGCTGCAGTGTTGCGGCAAAGTGCGCCTGCGACCAGCGCGTGAGTACCGCATAGACGCTGAGGGCTGGTCCGCCAACACCGGCGGCAGTGTTCATGAATCCGGATGCCGCTCCCGCAATAATTGCTGCTGGCCGTGCCGCCACAATGTGGTCTGCGCGGGTGATGAGCAGTGTCGCAGTGAGCGAAACAAGAACTAGTGCGCCAACGCCGAGTTGCAGGATGGGGCCGGGAAGTCGAGCGGCAAGCAACGAGCCCGGCACGATGGCAACAATGGCAGGAATGACGAGCCACGCGAAAGTGCGCCACTCAATGAGCCGCCAGACCCGCGGGATGATGAGCAGTGCCGAAATGACTCCGCAGAGGTTGACGACGAGTACGCCGTCGAAGGGGCCGAGGAGAATAACTATCAGCGGCGACGCCACGAGCGCGAAGCCCATACCCGTTATCCGTTGCGACAGTGCTCCGATGAGGACGGATATCGCAACGAGAGCAAGCACTGGCCAAGCCTAGAGCGTGCGCGGTAGAGCTAGAGCGCTTTGGAGTAGCAGACGCTCAAATCTTCGCCGGCGTAGGCGCCGAAGTTGTCAATGCGGCTGTAACCTTCGCGCTCATAGAAACGCATCGCATCAGGCTGGGCTGTTCCGGTTTCGAGCACAAGCTCGGCTGCGGACTGCGCTCGTGCCCACTCTTCGAGTCCCCGCAGCACGGCGATGGCGATGCCGGTGCCACGCTGGGCAGGAGTGACGTACATGCGTTTGATTTCAAAGCCGCCACCATTGAGCTCGCGGAGTCCACCACAACCGGCAGGAATCCCATCGACATACGCGATAAGAAACACCACGACGGAGTCAGAATTGGGCTTTACCCCTGGCTCGCTGTCTTCGGTTTTGTAGCGCGCGGTTAGCTCCGCGCGCTGCGCCGACCGCAACATCACCGAATCGGCATGCTCAAAGGGAACGCTGCGCAACTCAAGTTCATAAGTGTCTTCCACGCCAGCAGCCTAGTCGGCAAGTCCCCGATAAAGGGTCGAGAGCTCGAGAAGTGACCGCGCCAGTTCAGAGCCAGCGGTGGTCGGAAGTTGCTGCGCGTGCTGCTTCGGCAACCATGGCAAACCGCTCGCGCTCGACATAGTCATAGTTTTCTACCGCAACGGATGCCTCCAGCCGCTCGATCTGTTGAAGCACGGCCTCGGTCTGCTCGGGTCGTTGTGCACGATAGCCCACCTCTTGCAGCAGTCGGAAAAGTCGCTCAACAACTCCGGGGTCGCTCGCACCGTAGCGCCGCGGCTGGGTCATGGCGACGTCGAGCAGATCCGTGAAGCTATGTGGATTGATGATGACACGCACACGATCATCGTCATCGGTTAGCCCCGTTGCCTGAATGGGCAGTTCGGCGATAGATCCGAGGATCGCCGAGAGTTGGCCGAGCGTATGCACGGCCGTAGTCGGATCGTTGACGCCCGGTGAGAGAGCTTTGGCGGCGATGTCGACGAGCTGGCGGATGCCGAAGCCAATGTCTTGGCTTGCCGTGCACTCGTACGCCAAATCAATAGCTTGGGAGAGGGCAGGGTTGATGGTCTCGCGTGCCTCCTCGCCCACATGTTCCAGTGGGTCCCGCAGCCACCACCGGATTACGGGAGTCCTGCTGACAACGTGATTGCCAATGGTCTGCACTTCGCTGACGACAAGGTCATAATCGATCGCGACGGCGAGGAGGCGAGAGCGATCAATGGAGCGAATGAACCCGGACCGTGTCGCCAGGCTAAGTTCGATGCGGTTGGCAGGCGGCCAATCCGGAAGCTTAACGTACCCCTCCGCCATCGTCGATTTCACAGATGTGATGGTGCTGCTAGCTTCAACAAAAATTTGCCGAATTGTGGTCTCAATGCGTAGCTGTCTCGCGAGATGGGCCAAGAACAGTACGAGCATGACAACACTTGCCAGAGTCAATAATGAAGCAAGAGTTACCGCGAAGCGTGGCACGATCGGGTCAACGCTGACCGAGCCATCCTCAATGGTGCGCAGCACTGTGAGTGCATAGGCAAAAGTGCCCACGAAGACGGCGAGTGTCCACTGCACCGTCCGGTTTTTGAGGAAGGTGCGCAACACACGCGGTGAGGCCTGACTGCTTGCCAGCTGCAGTGCCACAATTGTCAGTGAGAACGTCAGCGAAGTTGCAGTGATGAGTGAGCCCGCAACGGCGGAGAGTACAGCTCGGGCGCTCCCTGGCCCTCCAGCGAACAGCACACTTTTAAACAGGGGCGACAGCGAAGAGTCGACAGCCCGATCAATGAACGGCAGAACTATCCCGAGAACAACGGCGATGATGATGAACAGAATCGGTAGCGGCCACAGTTCGGCGGAGGCCGCTTCGCGCATGGTCGCGAACCACCGTCGCCCGGAACTCCGTCGCGCACCCTGTGTTGCTGCTTCGCCCATGGCGCCCCTCTCGGATTGCCCCAGTTAATCACGTAACGCGCCGCTAAGGCGAGTGCCCGTAGGCTATAGCAACGCCAACGGAAGGAAATTACCCGAGTGTTCGAATGGAAATCGTGGCTGGGGCTCCCTGTCGCCGTCGCGATCGCGCTTCTCGCCGTCGTCATCGTGGTGGGCGTGATTTCGCTCATTGTGAGAGCAATCGCACGCCTTAGACCAGGAGCGTACGCAACGCTGGCACCGCTTCGACAGCGACTGCGAGTGCTCATCGCACTGTTAGCGGTGTGGGTTGCGGTTGCCGCAACAATCCCCATTGTTGAGGAGAACATCCTCAACATCATCAACTACGCGTTCCGAGGCGCCGTCATCGCTGCAGGCGGTTGGCTGTTAGTGGCAGTGATGAACCTGCTGTTTGGCCGTGCCGTCGCACGCTACCCACTCGACGTTCCAGACAATCGAGTTGCTCGACGTGTGCGCACTCAAGTGCAGGTGCTGCGTCGCGTACTCACCGCTGTCATCGCAATTGTCACCATCGGTGCGATTCTCCTGACGCTTCCCGGCGCTCAAGCGCTTGGCGCGAGCGTTCTCGCCTCAGCCGGCCTGGTCGGCGTTGTTGCCGGCATTGCCGCCCAGTCGGCCCTCGCCAACGTTTTTGCGGGAATGCAACTCGCTTTCAGCGACGCGATCCGTGTCGATGACGTCGTGATCGCCGATGGCGAATGGGGCCGCATCGAGGAGATCACCCTCACCTACGTTGTGCTGAATATTTGGGATCAGCGCCGACTGGTGCTGCCCTCCACCTACTTCACGTCAACTCCGTTCCAAAACTGGACTAGGAACGCCACCGAACTCCTAGGGGTGGTTGTTTTTGATCTCGACTGGCGCGTGAATGTCGACCAAATGCGCGTGCAACTGAAAAAAGTGCTCGCAGAAACGGAACTGTGGGATGGACGCACCGCCAATGTGCAAGTCGTCGACTCGACCGGTGGTTTCGTCAGGGTGCGCATCGTCGCCAGCGCTGCGGACTCCGGCGCACAGTGGGATCTTCAAACCCACGTACGCGAAGAGATGGTCAGTTGGTTGCAAACCAAGAACCCGGCTGCTCTCCCCCGCACTCGAGTGCTCATGGTCGAGAACGAGGCTCGCTCTCGCGGCAAGGCAGCGGCAGAACCGCAGGACCGCGGGCTGTTCAGCGGCAGCGCGGAAGCTGATGCCCGTCGCCAAGAATTCACCGGCGCAATTACCGTGCAAGCCAACACTCCCGACAACACGCCCGACAACACGACCGACAACGCGCCCGACAACGCGCCCGAGGGCGCAGCCGACCATCCACCCAAGAAGGACTAACGAGACACATGCTGCCGCTCACTAGCACTGCGCCCGCGCCACAACTCAGCTCACGCAGTTGGGGGCTCCTGCCCGCAGCACTGTTGAGCAGTTCCGCCGTTCTCCTGTTCGCGGTGCGATTGCCTCTGCACGGCTACGTTGTTGTGGCCCTTGCACTCGTTGCCGCGTGGATCACTGATCGTCGCAAATACACCGAAGGCTTGGCTAAAGATCTCCTACTCATTGCCACCGGTATGGTGATTGTCTCCACGATCTCGGTTGCTGCCGACATCAGCTGGGGCAATTTCTTCCTTCTCGGATTCGTGCTGGCCGCGGCGGTAGCGGTGCCCTACGCGCTGTCGCGCTTCGTGTTCAAAGACCGGCTAATCCGCTTTCCGTGGCGCGGTGGTTGGCCGTGGAATCGTGTGCAGTGGGGCTATCTCGCCCTCGTGCTATTTCTGGGATGGCTGATTCTGCCGTTCTACTTCATCACCAGTGGCGTGTACCTGAACTGGCCAATTGTGACAACGCCCGATGAGATCGGGCGTCTCTTCGTGGGAGTGAACGCCGTAGGCACGTGGGACGAACTGTTCTTCATCCTCACCGTGTTCGTACTCTTCAGAAGGCACTTCCCGGTCTGGCAGGCGAACCTGCTGCAAATGGTGATCTTTGTGTCGTTCCTGTGGGAACTCGGGTACCAGTCGTGGGGCCCGCTCCTCACGATCCCCTTCGCGCTGCTGCAGGGTTGGATTTACTCCAGCACCAAGTCGCTCGTCTATGTGCTGACCGTGCACCTACTGTTCGACGCCGTAGTGTTCTTAGTGATTGTGCACGCACGAAACCCGGGCGTTATCCCGTTCTTCCTGGTGTAGTAGCGGCAGGCTGGCGGCTGGCTACTTGCTGCCGCCGGGCGGCCCCAGAGTAATCAGCACCACATACAGCAGCACCACGGCTGCCGCAACGAGCAGCACAAGAATGAACGGGTGCTTCAAGAACCAGCGCATAGTGCGGTCAATCCAGCCGGCATCACGCGGGTTGTCACTTACTTCGGTGCGCCACGCACCAGCGAGACGGCCGCTGCGTGCCAGCCACAACTCCACCGGAATAGTGGCGTAGGGAATGATGGCGCTACCAATAGTGAGAATGGCGGTGCCAGCGCTCCAACGCTGGTTCACCGTCAACAACACGGCCGTGGCACCGTAGGCCAAGAAGACGAACCCGTGAATGCCGCCGCCGATCGACACCGCGACATCCAACCCCACTGTGGCACGCAAAATGAGGCCTGTGATGAGCAGGGTCCAGGTGATCGCCTCCGCAATCGCGAGAAAGCGGAACAGTGACTTCGGTGTGGCAAACATCAGGCGTTGGCCATCAGTGAGGTGATCGCACTGGTGAAGAAGGTGAGACCGTCGGTGCCCGAGCGCATCGCTACGCGAGTATCGGGGCCAAAACCGGGCTCGGTTGCGTGCTCCGGATGCGGCATCAGCCCCACAACATTTCCCCGCGCATTCGAGATGCCCGCAATGTCATTCGCTGAGCCATTGGGGTTAATCTCGAGGTAGCGGAACACGACCTGGCCTTCGCCCTCCAGACGATCGAGCGTCTCCTGATCGGCAATGTAGCCACCCTCACCGTTCTTCAACGGGATGATGATCTCTTCGTCTTCTTTGAAGCCATTGCTCCACGCGGTGTCGATGTTCTCGACGCGCAACTTCTGGTCACGGCACACGAAGTCGCCGTGATCGTTGCGTACGAGGCCACCGGGCAGCAGGTGTGACTCCACCAAAATCTGGAAACCGTTGCAGATGCCGAGCACGGGCATCCCACCGTTCGCTGCAGCAATGACCTCGCTCATGATGGGCGAGTGTGCGGCGATAGCACCAGCGCGCAGGTAGTCGCCGTAGCTGAAACCACCGGGCAATACGATTGCGTCGACATTCTTGAGATCGTGGTCGCCGTGCCACAGGGCTACGGGCACTGCGCCCCCGAGTTTCACCGCACGCTGAGCGTCGCGATCGTCAAGCGAACCCGGAAAAGTGATAACTCCGACGCGCACTATGCGCCCTCGGCAGCGGTCTGCGAACCGTCGGCGCCGCGAGCCTCACCGACGTAAATCACATCTTCGATCACCGTGTTGGCGAGAAGATCGTTCGCGATCGCGCGCGCCTCCGCCAGCAAATCAGCAGTAATCGGGCCATCAACGGTGAGCTCAAAACGCTTACCGATGCGCACCGAAGTGAACTCGCTCCTATCGAGACGGACAAGGGCACCGGCGACAGCCTTGCCCTGAGGATCGAGGATTTCAGCCTTAGGCATTACCTCGACAACGATTGTTGGCACCGAATCACTCCAAGATATCGCGCGGGTGGATGGCACAAGTCTAGCGGAGCAGCAGCCACGACCCCGCGCATGGAGCACACTGTACAGATGGAGATCGACCGCGCAGTGCAATCCCGCATCGTCAGAACCCTCGTTGCCGGGCAAGTGCTTGCCGGGCTCGGGCTGGGAGCAACGGTTGCGGTCGGAGCGATTCTGGCCGCCGATCTCGGTGGTGAAGCACTCTCGGGTGCGGCAGCAACATCCAGCACGCTCGGTGCTGCTCTGGTGTCGATTCCCTTGGCTCGACTGGCGCAACGTTGGGGGCGTCGACCAGCGCTCGCGCTCGGCGCCGGTATTGCGGCGGGTGGCTCCCTCATCACGGTGCTCGCAATTGGGATCGCGTTCTTCCCGCTCCTCATTCTTGGTTTTGCGATGCTCGGTGTTGGCACAGCGGTAGGCCTGCAGGCGCGATTTGCGGCGACGGATGTTGCGGCTCCCGAACACCGTGGGCGTGACCTGTCGCTCGTGGTCTGGTCGACAACGATCGGTGCCGTAGCTGGCCCCAACCTCATCGGGCCTGGTGAAGCGGTTGCACAGTGGCTGTCGTTGCCGACCAACACAGGCTCGTTTGTTTTTGCAATTGCTGCCCAGCTGGCTGCAACGGTGCTCTACCTCGTACTGCTCCGACCAGACCCTCTCGTTCTCGCCGGCAACAAACCCGTTGAGCCGGTAGCCGTCGCGGATGCCGGGATAGTTCGCGGCCGTGGGCCGCTTGTCTTCGCAATCGGTTCCATTGCGATCAGTCATGCCGTGATGGTGTCGATCATGGCAATGACCCCGGTGCATTTGGTTCAGCACGGAGCAAGTCTTACCGTGGTCGGCTTCACGATAAGCCTGCACATTGCCGGAATGTATGCGCTATCGCCCGTCTTCGGCTGGGCGAGTGATCATTTCGGCCGCATCCCGACCATCCTCGTTGGACAAGCCCTCTTTGCAGCGTCGGTGTTGGTGGTCGCACTCGGCCAACTGAGCAATTCGGCGGTCACAGTCGGCTTAGTGCTGTTGGGTCTCGGCTGGAGCGCCTCAACTGTTGCGGGCTCCGCGCTCGTCGCCGATCTCTCCACCGGCGCAATGCGACTGCGCATTCAGGGCCGAAGTGACACCATCATGAGCCTCGCGGGCGCATTCGGCGGAGGCTTTGCCGGGCCCATTCTCCTTGTCGTCGGCTACGCCGGACTCGCGTGGGGTGCAGGAATCCTAGTGCTCATCGTTGCCGCTGCAGCACTGGTGGTGTGGCGGATTAAGCCGACCGCGACATCCACCCCACTGCTGGTTAGTGACAGCCACCAGTCCCTCAGTCGCTGACGCGAATACTACTTTTGGAGCACCGACTGAAGGTCGAAGCTCAGAGTGATGTCTTCGCCAATGAGAACCCCGCCGGTCTCCAGAGCGGAGTTGTAGTTGACGCCGAAGTCGGTGCGGTTGATGACGGTGCTGGCGCTCGCCGCAGCCTTGGTCTGACCGTAACCGTCGGTGGCGATGCCGCCGAATTCGCCCTTCAGCGTGACGGGCTTGGTGACACCGCGCAGGGTGAGGTTGCCGTCGATCGTCAGGTCATCGCCGTCAACGGTGACGGTGGTGGAGGTGAAGGTTGCGCTGGGAAATTCGTCGATCTTGAAGAAGTCGTTGGTGCGGAGGTGATTGTCGCGGTCGGCCTGGTTGGTGTTGATGGTGGCCATGTCAATCGTTGCGGTGACCGAGTTCTCGGTGGGCGTCTGCGACGTGACGATGGTGCCGCTGAAGTCGTCGAAGGATCCGCGCACCTTGCTGATCATCAGGTGCTTAACGGTGAAGGTGACCGTCGAGTGGGTGGGGTCGATCTGCCAGGTGCCGGCGACGAAATTTGGGTGGGTCTGAAGAGAAGTAGTCATGACTTCGTGAAACTGTTAACGGTCAATAGATATTCCGCAAAAGCCCGAGCAGTTCTCGGTAGGCTGCACTATGGACACCTCTGGGCTCGACGAATTTCTTGAGCAGAATGACTTTTCTGGCGTTGTGCTGATCAAACGCGGCAATACCACGATCTTTGAGGCAGTGCTGGGCAAGGCGAGCCAGCGTTGGGATGTGCCGAACACGGCAGACACCCGCTTCGATTCGAGTTCCATCACCAAGCTGTTCACGAGTGTCGCTGTGCTGCAGCAGGTGTCGAAGGGTGAACTTGACCTCGAGACATCCATTCATCACTACGTTGATCTTGCCGATTCTGAGATCGACCCGGCCGTGACCCTTCTGCACGTGCTTACGCACACGAGTGGTATTGCGGATGACGTGGATGAAGAAGAGGGCGAAAGCTACGCCGAACTGTGGTCAGAGTTCCCGACCTACACCATCATGGAACCTGCCGACCAGCTGCCGACGTTCATCAACAAGGAAGCCATCGCTGCCCCCGGGGTCGAGTGTGTGTACAGCAACGCTGGTTACGTTTTGGCGGGTCTCGCGCTGGAGAAGGTCACCGAAGAGAAGTACCGCCAGTACATTTTTGACGAGGTTTTTACGCCGGCCGGCATGATCGATTCCGGTTTTTATGACCGTCGGGATGCCGCACCGCGGGTTGCCGAGGGGTGGGACTTCATTAATGGTCGCTGGGTTTCCAATATCTATAGCGCCCCGCCCATTGGCCTGCCCGACGGCGGAGCCCAGGTCACTGCAGCCGATCTGGTGCGCTTTATCCAGGCGGTTCGCAACGGCGAACTGCTCAATGCCGAATATACCCAAGAGTTTCTCACCCCACAGGTGCAGTACGACGAAGAGACCTGGTACGGTTTCGGGCTCGAGTTCGACATGAACGAAGATGGCAGCGTGCGCAGCTATTTTGCCGATGGTGTCGGGCTTGGCTCATCCGGAATCGTGCGCCACTACCTTGAGGCCGACCTCGACGTTGTGGTGCTCTCCAACTCTGAAGAGTGCGCCTGGCCGGTCATCCGCGAGATTGACGAACTGCTTGGTGGCTAAAGCACCTTCAAGAAATGAGCCCGGTTCATGGCAGATGTGATGAAAGACCTCACCCCACGCGGCAATAGCGGTGTGCCCAATGGCGGAGTGTCGTATTGGTACACGAGCACCGCGTTGCCGAAATACCGGGCGCCGCTTCCCGGCGATCGGGATGCTGACGTCTGTATTGTCGGGGCGGGTTTAACCGGGCTGTGGGCGGCCTACTATCTCAAACGTGCGCAGCCCGACCTTCGTATCGTGATGCTTGAGCGCGAGTTTGCGGGGTTCGGTGCGTCTGGTCGAAATGGCGGGTGGCTGTCTGCCGAACTTGCCGGATCCCGTGCTCTGTATGCCAAGACTCACGGTCATCAGGGTGTTGTCGATTTATTGGCGGCGATGCGCGGGGCGGTTGACGAAGTGATTGCGGTCGCTGATGCGGAAGGGATCGACGCCGACATTGCTAAGGACGGCCTCCTGCACGTCGCGCGCAATCGGGCCCAGGTTGAACGTCTGCAGGAAACGATTGAGTACGAAAAATTGTGGGGCGCGACGGATGAGGATGTGGTGCCCCTGACGCTAGCCGAGCTCAATAGCCGGGTCGTTGTCGACGGAGCCATGGCGGGGATTTTCAGCCCCGATTGCGCTCGGGTGCAGCCGGCGAAACTCGTGCAGGGTCTTGCCGCGGCGGTGGAACGGCTGGGGGTTGTGATTTACGAGCAGACCACGGTTGAGGCGATCGAGTCCGGGCTGGCGCGCACCGACCGTGGGGTGGTGAGAGCCCCGATTGTGTTGCGGTGCCTTGAGGGCTTCACGGCGGGAATCAAGGGTCAGCGCCGGGGCTGGCTGCCGATGAACTCTTCGATGATCGTCACCGATCCGCTGCCGGACTCGGTGATGGCAGAGATCGGATGGTCTGGTGCAGAAGTATTGGGTGATGGTGCGCACGCCTACATGTATGCGCAGCGAACAGTCGACAACCGCATCGCGCTCGGTGGTCGCGGTATCCCTTATCGTTTCGGATCCCGCACAGATGTGAATGGCGAAACACAGGACTGGACGATCAACGCCCTCACTACACTCCTGCACGACATGTTTCCGGCTGCCGCTAACGTTCCTATCGCGCAAGCCTGGTGCGGCGTTCTCGGAGTTCCGCGCGATTGGTGTGCGACGGTCGACCTCGATCACGAAACCGGGCTGGGAACCGCTGGCGGCTACGTCGGCAGCGGTCTGACAACCACCAATCTTGCTGGACGCACCCTCGCAGATCTCGTGCTGCGCCGTGACACCGAACTCACCCGTCTGCCCTGGGTTGGACGCCGTGTTCGCCCCTGGGAGCCCGAACCATTGCGGTGGCTTGGCGTGCACGCCATGTACACCCTCTATCGCGAGGCAGACCGGCGCGAAAACACACCCGATCTGGCGCACACGAGCAAAATTGCCCGTTTCGCCAACAGGGTTGCCGGCCGGTAGCGCGGCTAACCCTGGGAACTACAACCAGTGGCCGATTAAGCGACGAGACCCTTGCTCTTGGCAAGCTCAAGCAACCCAGAAGCAAGGCGCGAAACACCCTCCTGGAAGACTTCGTCGCGACCGTTTGAGCCGTACATCACCCGAACGTAGCCTTCGCCGGAGTCACCAAACCAGGTTCCGGGAGAAACCCCGAGCTGCTGGGTTGTGACGAGGTGCTTGACGACCTCCAACGACGTTCCGAGCTCGGAAATGTTGACCCAGTGGTAGAAACCGCCCTCTGGCATCAGAGCACCAACCCCGGGAATGTCCTTCAGGACGTCGAAGATAGCGTGACGGCGCTGGTCGTAAATTGTGAACCACTCGTCGGTGTAGGCCGGGTTTTCATAGGCAGCCGCAACACCGTACTGAGCGAAAGTGTTGGTGGGGCCCACATAGTTGAAGGTCGCGATCTTGAGCAGCGGCATTATCTCGGCTGGCGCCACAAGGTAGCCCACGCGGAAGCCCGTGAGCCCCAAGTCTTTTGACGTACCGAACACGGTGAGGGTTCGCTCACGCATACCGGGCAGGGTGGCAAAGTTCACGAACTCAGCCCCGTCGTACACCTGACGTTCGAAGTCCTGATCAACGATCACGCCGAGGTCGAATTCCTCAGCAAGCGCCGCGAGCTCCAATAGGTTCTCGCGCGTGTACACCGTGGTGGTCGGGTTATTGGGGTTCGTGATCACGATGGCACGAGTGCGTTCGGTGATGCGCGAGCGGAATTCATCCATCCGCAACTTAAAGCCGTCTTCTTCGTACGTGGGCACCTGCACGCACACCGCACCCATCTGGTGGATGTCGTTGATGTTTTCGGCAAAGCCGGGGCTCGTGACAAGCACCTCGTCGCCCTGACCGGGGCGGATGCAGATGCGAATTGAGAGAAAAAGTGTGAACGCCGAGCTGGGGCCAACCATCAACTCCGTTTCGGGATCAATCTCCATCCCATTGAAGTCGCGCAGTTTATTGACGAGTGCCGTCTTCAGACGCGGCTCCGCATAGCCGTTGTCGAGCGAGTAGTGAGTTTTGCCGTCATCGAGAGCCTGCTTCGTGGCAGCGATCACGTGATCCGGGAGGCACTTGTCGGGGGCGAACGGATCCGCGCCCATCATCATGATCCGACGTTCGGGGTCAAGGCCCGCGTAGAGAGAAAAGTCGGGTGCTACGAGGTCTCGCCACGAATCGTCGATGCGCACGGTACTACTTTCTGTTGGTGTGGTTAGTCGTCAATGCCCAGGATGTGGCTGAGCGGTGAAGTGTCATCGACGCGGCCGAGGCTGATCATTGCTTCCACACGCTGAAGGCCAGGAACGGCGCCCAACTTTTCGAGGAGCAGCGTCTGCAGCTCAGCGTGATCTTTCAGCCGGAACCGCGCCATCATGTCGTACGTGCCGCTAAGAATCAGAATTTCGGTGAGTGAGGAAATCGACTGCAGCGCCTCAATCACGGTGAGCATTTTGGCATCAGAAGTGATCTTGATGGGAATCACCACGAGCATCGGTCGACCCATGGCAGACCAGTCCATCTCAATGCTGCGGCGCCGAATCACCCCCGTGCGTTCGAGACGTGCAACGCGTTCGCCGACACTCGGGGCTGACATTCCAACCAGCGCCCCAAGGCTACGAAGCGAAATGCTTGAATCTTCGTGTAAGTGGCGGATCAGCTGCAGATCAATGTTGTCCAGCTCGACTGTTGGAGTGCTCGGCACGAGCAGATCGAGGATCGTCGTAGCGTCATCCGCCGCCGCCGAATCAGTCATTGTTCGCAAACTCGTGTGCTTCAAGGTTGTTGAGCAGATCGAACGTGAACTGGATGTGGGTGAGGTAGTCCTCGAGGTAACCGTGTTCGTTGTAGCCGTGCATGTTTCCCTCCGGTCGTAGAGTTCCGGTGGGTGAGATCAGGGGTGCCCCCAGGTGTTCAAGAAAGAACGCTCCGGGGCCGGAACCAGTCATCACATCGTAGATGACAGGCTTTGCCTCGAAGGTGTTCGCCGCAGCCTCAAGAACCGACACTGCGAAGGGTGTGTCAACGGGCGAGAATGCGGGTTGCATGGTGCGGATGAGTTCGACATCAATATCGGGCGCTGTGGTGCTGAGAAATGATTTGACGGAGTCGAAGCAGGCGTGCGGATCCATGCCCGGAACCAACCCGAATCGCACGCGCGCGGAACCGCTCGCGGGGATGCTCTGGCGCACACTCGGATCGAGATCGAAACCCGACAGGCTCATCGAGGGCGTGAAGATGAAACGCTCCTTCAACTCCTCTTCTGAAAAATTCTGTAGGGGACTAATCCCCGGGAGGCTAATCGCGTCACCCGGAAGTGACAACTCTTGCGTGCGCGCCTTCGCCGCCGCATCCGGCCGCAGTGCCGACTCGGTGAACCCCGGAACCAAAATCAGCCCATCCTCATCAACAAGGGACGTGATGGCACGCATCAACTCGAGCGGTGCGGAGCGCAGAATCTGCGAATACGAGGGGTGCTGATTGGAAGCCAGAATGTTCAGGCTGAGACTAATCTCCATGCCGCCACGGCATCCGAAACCCACGGCCGGCCGGCCATCGTCTTCACGCAGGTAACTTTCCCACAGCACGGCGTCCGAGCTGAGACGCTCCGAGTTTTCGCGCAGCACGGTTTCGAGGCCGGGGCTGCCGATCTCTTCACAGGGGTCGGCGAGATAAATGATGCTGTACGGCAGGCCCTCGGGATGGTCTTCGATAAACAGTTCGAGCGCGCGCAGGCGGCTCGTGACATCCGCCTTGTCGTCGCAGGCACCGCGGGCATACATGGCCCCATCGCGAATCTGGGAGTCGAAGGGGCCCGACTCCCAGCGATCCAGTTCTCCCGCCGGCTGCACGTCGTAGTGGTTGTAGAGCATCAGCGTTGTGGTGCTGATTCCGGGGAAGTAGGCGACGACGACCGGCCCGTATTCGGGAATCTCGATGCGCTCAATACGATCGCTGAGCGCGCGGAGTTTTTGCTCTAACCAGTCAGCAGCAGCATTGATTGCGTCAAGGTCGCCTGCTACTGAGGGAAAGCGACAGAATTCTTGCCACTCGTGGATGCTCCGCTCACGAGCTGCATCAATACGGGGGTCGCGCACGACTACACTCCTCGCGAGATTGTTACCGGGGTGAGCTCGTACGGGTAGTCGGTGATGCGTTCGGCGCCGGTTTCGGTGACAAGCACAATGTCTTCAAGGCGCACGCCGCCGAAGCCTTGGCGGTAGCAGCCGGGCTCGATCGCGATGACGTCACCGGCGACAAGAACGGCGTCATTCTGGCTCAGTCCGGGCGCTTCGTGAACTTCGAGTCCGATGCCGTGGCCGAGGCTGTGGAAGTAGCCCTCGGTGAGCACTTCGCCCGGCTTCTTAGTGAGCTGGGTGGGGTAGCCGGCATTGCTGATGGGCTCGCAAGAAATGCGGTGCAGCTCGGCCACGGGAAGTCCGGGGCGAATCGCGGCGAGCGTGTTGTCGAATGATTCTTTGACGATGCGCCAGTAGGTGGCGAGCTCTTCGTTGACCTCACCCTTCACGAAGGTGCGGGTCATGTCTGAGTTGCCGCCCGACTCGGTGTCGCGGGGGCAGATGTCGACGGTGACGGGCTCGCCCTCAAAGATTTGGCCCGAGCCCGCATGGTGGCCAATGCAGGTTTGCTCGCCATGCGCCACGATCAGACCAGCGTCTTCGCAGCCGTTGCGCAAGAAGGCTGCGCGGATGCCCGTCTTCAGGTCTTCGCACGTGAGAGGTTTACCGTCGACGAGAAGTCCGCCATCCTCGGCGATCTCGGCCCGTTCCAGGTTGGCCGCAACGTGCGCGACGCCAGCCTCGGCCGCGATTTGTGCACGACGGATGCCGGCGAGCTCGGCTGGTGACTTCACACGACGGCGCATTTCGAAGACATTGTTGTCGACGGTGAGTTCGATTCCATGGGCCCGAAGATGATCCGCAACACCGAGGGGGAAGTCGGAGGGCACGATGGCGCTGCTCACCCCGGTGCGGCGGCAGGCCTCGACAAGGGTGTTGAGTTCGGCGAGGGCGGGGCTCTGGCCGGCGGCACGCAAGTCATCGAACCCGAGCACTTCCAGGGGGAACACTGTCATGTTGTCGACGTCTGACATTCGTGCGGCCTCCAGCGACTTAATTGCCGTGTACCGTTTGCTGTCAATTTCGATGTAGAGGAACGGGTCGTGAACCTCGTGGGTGATCACGTGTCGCATGTCTGCAGACATGGTGCTCGAATACATGAGAATTGGCGCGCTCGTCATCGTCTCAACTTCTTTCTTGGCTTGGTCGGGCGTGGTGCCGTCAGGGGAAACCTTGCGGCGTTCACCTGAGTAAATGATAGGTCATGTGTCGGTTGTGTAAATTGTTTGTAAGGCAATGCGGAGTTGATGCCTAACAACAAGATAACATTTTCGAAGTTTGGTTTAGGGATCAGATTGTGAACCCTAGAGTAATTCCCACGCCCGCCGCAGCAAGATGCCTGCACCGATGGCGCTCATTGCACAGGAGGAATCATGAAGGCAGCACGTTTCGGGATTAGCGCCGTGGCGCTGGTGTCGGTTGTCGCGCTCACTCTCGCCGGCTGCTCAACCAGCAGCGGCGAAGACTCGGGCGACACCAACCAGATCATCACCACAAACGGAAGCGAGCCCCTGGGCCCGCTCATCTCTACCGGAACTACCGAGGTTGGTGGCGGGAAGATCCTGACATCGATCTACGCCGGTCTGGTGTCGTACGAAGCAGATGGCAGCATCCAAAATGATGTCGCCGAATCGATCGAATCTGAGGACGGCCAGAACTGGACCGTAATCCTCAACGATGGTTGGACTTTCACTAATGGTGAAGAAGTAACCGCCAGCTCCTTCGTCGATGCGTGGACCTACGGTGCGACTTTCAGCAATGCTCAGGCCTCGTCTTACTTCTTCGACAGCATCGAAGGTTTTAGCTATGACGCAGATGCAGAGCTCACCGGGCTCAGCGTCATTGACGACCTTACCTTCGAGGTCGCTCTGAACGCTCCTGAAGCTGACTGGCCGCTACGCCTCGGTTACACGGCGTACATGCCGCTGCCTTCGGCCGCCTACGACGACATGGAAGCGTTCGGAGAGAACCCCATCGGTAACGGTCCTTACATGATGGATGGCGAGGATGCGTGGGAGCACGATGTGCAGATCGCTCTCGTGACAAACCCCGACTATGCGGGCGTGCGCACGCCCGCTAACGGCGGAATCACTTTCAAGTTCTACACGTCACAGGATGCGGCTTACGCTGATGTTCTTGGCGGAAACCTTGATGTGCTTGACGCTGTGCCCGATAGCGCCTTCGGAATTTTCGAGGACGAATTTGGTGACCGTGCGATCAACCAGCCGGCAGCCATCTTCCAGGCGTTCAACATCCCCTACTACCTCGACCACTTCAGTGGTGAGGAAGGCAAGTTGCGCCGCGCAGCAATCTCCATGTCGATCGACCGTGCTGAGGTTACCGATGTGATCTTCCAGGGAACCCGTACACCGGCAACCGATTTCACGTCGCCCGTTGTTGACGGCTACTCAAGCTCGCTTGAGGGTGCTGGCGTGCTGGAGTTCAACCCCGAAGAGGCTCAGAAGCTGTGGGCTGAAGCAGATGCCATCGCACCGTTTGGGGATGCAACTTTCGACATCGCTTACAACTCAGATGGTGGGCACCAGGGTTGGGTTGACGCTGTTGCGAACAGCATCAAGAACACCTTGGGCATCAACGCGCTGGGCAAGCCGTACCCCGACTTCAAGTCGTCGCTCGAAGACCGCGTAGCGGGCACCCTCACCGGTGCAACTCGCGCCGGATGGCAGGCTGACTACCCGTCGCTGTACAACTTCCTCGCGCCGCTCTACCAGACCGGTGCCGGCTCGAACTATGAGGGCTACACCAGCCCAGAGTTTGATGGGCTCATCAAAGAGGGTGCCGCTGCTCAGACTGTTGAAGACGCAACCGCGCTCTACCAGGATGCACAGGAAGTTCTGCTCAAGGATCTCCCCAGCATTCCGCTGTGGTACTCCAACGCGACCGGCGTTTCGGCTGACACTGTCGAGAACGTTGAGTTCGGGTGGGATTCTGTTCCACTGTACTTTCAGATCACCACAAGCTAACTGCTTGGTCGTGAGCTAGCACGACGGATGCCCGGGCCGACGAGAGTCGGCCCGGGCATCCGTGTTTGTGCGCACTCTCCGTCACCGCGACAGGCTGGATTCTTTCAGCGCCTAAGTAACGTTCGCTGTGTCAGGCCGAACCGAAGGTGGCGAAGGGCTGAAGGATCAGAACATACGCAACCCGCAGCGCCACCACGATCTTCAGGCTTGTGATCAAGCGGCGAGGGGAGAGGGCGATCCTGCGGGGGGTGGCTATCGCAAGTACGACCTGCGATAGCGCGGGTAGATAGAACGGCATCCCACGAAGAAGCGCTCCCCACTCAGTTATCTCGCAAGCTTCGCGGAACGCTCGACCCTTCTCGTCCCACGCCCCGCGCTCGAAATCTGAAGCGGAATCGCGGCAATGACCAAGACGGTGACCATGGTGGTTGTTGCCAGCCCGAGCACTTCCGGGCGCTTCGCTGGAATCAGAAACCGTAGCCAGAACCAACTCGCGAGCGCTCCGGCGCCCAACGCGAGGGAGCCGACAGCGGCGAGATCGAGGTCTGACGGTAGACGACCACAGTCATTCCAACGATCAATGGTCGGGAGCATCGCGAGGCCCAGGGCTGATCCCAGTCGCCTACGGCTTGGGGTCAGCTTCCCGGGTGGGAAATTCTGGCTTTTCTGGATACTGCACCATGCAGACGTAGACGGCCATCGTGCTCCACTCGATGAACTCGGCTTCGGGTCGCGTGGCATCCGGAAACTCTCTCTCGACTCGGTTCCATAGTTCGTCAGCGTGCTCTTGCAACAGCTCTTGCTGCCAAGCGAATTCGTCGATTGGTGTGCTCGAGGGCCCGGCGTCGGTGGCGGATGTGGTGCACCCGGAAAGCATTAGAAGGGCGGCACCCGACAGTGCAATAACGACGGGAGTTGAGGAGAAGGGTAGGCGAGCCATATGTCGAATCTAGCTCAACTTGGTTTGACGGTAACTTTTATTCGCTGTTCTGTTGGGATGCCCAAAATTGCGCGAAGCACGCGTGTGGTTTCTTCGAGGTCGATTCCGGCACGGATACTCGTGTCGGTACACCACTCAAGTTGGCCGATGGTCATCCCGAGCAACTTCGCGAGTTCAGCAACGGTGTCGACCTGTGGAACCGGCTCGCCGAGGTCCCGAGCGTGCGACGGGGCTATCAGAAAGTGATGGATGCGAATGGGGCGCCTGCGGCGTTTGGGACCCATCTGAGCGTTGAGGACGGCAACAGGTTGCCGCACTTGAGGAATCGGCGCCTCCTTTATTTCTCGGTCATGACTGCTGCTTTTCGGCACGCAATAGGGGATGATTTGAGTGTTGCATCTCGCGTACATCAAGCGTAGTGTTGCATTTCGCGTACATCACAGTGTATGTCGCGTTTCGCGTACGTTCCCATTTTGGAAAAGAGCAGGCCATGGTATTCCTAGCGACCCCAGCTGACCTCGGCCGAGCGATCCGCGACAAACGTCTAAAGCTTGGCCTCACGCAACAGGAGCTGGCTGAACGAGTTGGTGTTGCCCGCCAGTGGATTATCAAGGTCGAGAAGGGTAAAACTCGGCTCGAGCTTGAGCCGCTGCTGCAGACTCTGTTCCAGCTTGGGCTTGAGTTGCGCCTCGACGATGCAGCACCCGCCGACGACCTCGATGAGTATGTGCAGTCGTTCGCTGGTGACCACGGCGCATCATCCGGAGCTAAGGCGGTCGAATGATGGAAAGAAAACTTGCCGTATTTATGGGATCGCAGCGTGCCGGCACTGTGGAATGCAGCGTGCGCGCCTCTAGTTTTACCTACGACCACGACTACTTGGCGACTCGTGGCGCAAGCCCACTATCGCTTTCGTTGCCGCTTCATCCCGGTATTCACCAGCCAACCGCGGTCGATCCGTTCCTCTGGGGATTGCTGCCGGACAACCCGGAAACACTTCAGAGGTGGGCTGTGTTGGCGCATCCGCAAGCGGATGAGCACAATCCGTTCTCGCTTCTCCAGCATTACGGGCGGGACTGTGCGGGCGCCGTGCAGTTCTTGCCCGAAGAAGAAAAACCGGACGACTCTCAAGAAGTTCAGCGAGTCGATGATGTGGCAATCGGTGCGCAACTGCGAGCGCTCAACGCTGACCCAAACGCGTGGACTTTCGTTGACACGGCCGGCCGGTTCAGCCTGGCCGGTGCGCAAGCAAAATTCGCGCTTGTGGAGGTTGATGGTGGCTGGGGTCGTGCGATCGGGAGCACTCCGACGACCCACATTGTCAAGCCCGGTATCCCAAAGTTCCGTGAACAGGCGCTCAACGAGCATCTCTGCCTCACGCTTGCCAGACGATTAGGTCTGCCAGCAGCACACACTCAAATTCGTTCCTTCGACGGCACCCACGCGATTGTCGTTGAGCGCTACGACCGGCGGCTGACACCGACCGGCATCGAACGGCTGCACCAAGAAGATCTCTGCCAAGCCCTCGGCGTTCCCCCGTCACAGAAATACCAAGACGATGGAGGACCAGGGATCATCGACGTCGTCCGTCTAGTTCGACGAGCACAGACCAAGGAGCGCGCCGATGCCACCGCACATCGCTACTTGCTGGCTGTGGCGTTCAACTGGCTGATCGGGGCGCCCGATGCACATGCGAAGAACTACTCGCTGCTCGTGCGAGGTTCGGCCGTCGCACTTGCGCCCCTCTATGATATCGCGACAATTATCCCGTACGAAAGTTTTAGACCACACACTGCTCGCATCGCCCAAGCAGTCGACGGCAACTATCTCCTCGTGGATATCGGTGCACAGGCTTGGCACGCGCAGGCTACCGCTGTTGGGCTCGACGGCGCGAGGTTCGTTGACGATGTTCGCACCCTCGCGAGCCGTGCGCCTGAAGCGGTCGCAAGCTTGTGTGCGGCGGCGGATGTGCGAGCTATAGATGCGCCCTTTGCGGCAGAACTGAGCGCTGCGCTTCAGGAACGGATTGCCGTCGCCCAGTCGCAGCTTCGGTGACCCTGACCAGTCAGAGGAACTTGCACACTACGACTGCAACGTCCCGAACGGCAATGATTTCGGGATGTTGGAGGAACGCGACGATGAGATTCGCGCGGTTGCCTGGCTGGTCTTCTTTTCCGCCGAGCCCCCGGTACGGGTTCGTCGGGGAGACAACCCCGAACTAAGCATCACGACGTTCGACGGTTTTCGTGGCCAAGGAATCGGGGCGAAGTTTCTTCGGAAACTCATCGTGGCGACAGCAGAGTGAGGCCTTTCCGGTATCTTCCTTAGCGTCGAGGATGGCAACCGGGCGCGCTCACTTTATTCGCGGTTGGGTTTTCAGGTTGTCGACCGCAATGGCGACTCCGACACATTGCTGCTGCGGCTCACTCGTCCACCACGGATCGCGCCGCCCATCACCATCATGCCTAGGACCATCAGAACAAAGCCTTCGATCTATGTTGGGGGCTTCGTGTGGCTCCGATCAGTTAGCTGGAGCCCTGCTCTACAGCAGAAGATTGCTTTCTAAAACGAGAACGGGGCCCTCCGCAGGCCAGAGGCGAAGGCCCGAACTAAAGAAAATCAGTCCGGGCCGTGAGGCGAGCGGGCTGATCGTGATGCATTCAACAAAGCGGCTACTGGCATGGGGTAGACAACCTTGTACAGCAGGATCTAACCTACACGGGAATGGTCTGCTGAAAACACTCTTAGCTGCCAAATCCAATGGAGGACAAAATTATGAATAATTCCCAGAACGTCGCCCTACGGGATATTAAGTTCGGCGGGTGGGCGGGCGGGCGCTCGCGATAGTAGCGTCCGTCGTGCTGATGGCAGGGAGCATCGCGTTTGCTGGCCCATCTGCAAGAGCTGGCGATGAGACCGGAGACGGGTGCGTCTCGTCGCAAGAGTTGGTCGATGCGCTGCAGAACGTCGAGGGTAGCCTGGCGGAAGACGCGTTCGCCCCGGCAGCTACCTTTACCTCTCCAGTTTCCGGTACGGACGGCTCTGAAGTTTCCAGTATGGACGGCGAAACTGATCCAGTGACTCTTGAGATTGAGATTGAGATCCCTGAGGTTGCCGCTGAAGGAGTCACAATGTCCGTCGGTGAATTCAACTTGGGAATCAGTCTCCCGAACGCTGACAAGGCAGCACGGGGTGAATCGGTCGCGGATGGCATTGTCACTTTCCCCGCTGAAGGCGCGAGTGCAAATGCTGTGATACCTACAGACCGCGGCGTCCAGTTGCTGACCATTATCGGGAGCGAAGACGCACCGGAGACGTACGACTACGATCTGTCGCTGCCTGCCGGGCACCGACTCGAAGCGACCGCAGATGGAGGTGCACGCATCGTCGATGAAGGGGACAGAACCAAGGTCGAATTCGAAACTGCGTGGGCTCAGGACGCTGCAAGCGTCAATGTTCCCACTCGCTACTCGCTACTCGGTTGAGGGGGACACGCTAACGCAAATTGTCGATCACAAGAATGCGGAGGGAATTTCATATCCCATGGTCGCCGACCCGCTGCCAATCATCGTCGTCGTCATCTCCGTTGCCATGATCGTCGTTGCAGTAGCCGTGCTCGGTGTTGCGACATGGCTCGTGGTGAACTGGTGGAACATTTGCCAAGCAAAAAACATGTACCCCGAGCTTTCCACCAAAAACGGGTTTACCGCCCGCTGCGTGCGCTGAGCTTGGTACACAGGATAGGAGTAAACAATGTCTGAACGATCTCCTCTGGGTCTCGATCGGGTAGTAGCCATGACCTTCTCTGTGGCAATTGCCATCGGAGTCGTGGCAATAGTGGCCATGCTGCTTGCCGCTCTTGCCTTCACAAACGGAACAATTATCAGCATCCCGTTCCTAGCGACATTCGATGGACTCCGCGAAACACGCATCTCACCCACGGTGACCGTCACAGGGTCCTGGATCGCAGCCGGAATTGCAACAGCGATTCTTGCGCTACCGCTCTGCATTGCTGCACTCCGAATAAACCGCAACGAAGAGAGCTAGTCCATTAGGCCCCCGTTGCGCTCTTTGCGCTCGGGGGCCTAGCGCGAGCCATCCCTCAGCTAGAGAGCTGACAGGTGTTCGCGCATGCGATCGAGGATGCCTTTTCCTTTGCCGCAGAGTGGCAAAGAGCTCTAGCCCAGGTCGGAAACGATCGGTTGTGACCACCTCTGGCGGGGTGTTCACAACCCGTCAGTTTCAGTGGTCAAAACTCATTATGGAGTCACGTTTCTGCGGGTGGATGCTCCTATTGTTGACAAGCGGCTTTGGGCGGGACGCGACCCAGGTGCGCTTCAATCACACCGGAACCATCCCGCTGTGCCAGATTGGCAACATAAATTATGGTGGCAGCATCAGGTTCAACGAAATTGTGCGATTTTATCGGAGCGGAACTGTGGAGATAGTCGGGTGGCGGAAGGCTGCACTCGCCCATGAAGGCTATGTTCGTTTCAACAGTGGCTCTTGCGCTGGGCTGCGTAGTCGGTGTGGCAGCAGATGGGAGCGGACAGCCGCTGGCTCCGCGAATGTTCGGGGCCATTGCCCGGGCAGGAATACTGGGCCTGCCGGTAGCCGCTCTTTTCGGAGTACCAACCTGGATCTGGCTGCGCGGCAGGATTACCAACCGTGGGCTGCTTAACCGCACACTTCTTATTACGTTGAGCCCCGTTGCCGGCATGATGCCTGGGCTACTTGTCTTCACTACAGGATTGGTCATCTCCCTGGCATACCCAATTTTTTTTGGGGTTGTTCATGATGGCCGCCGGTGGATGGCGTGCATTCCTCGGCACCATTCTCTATTCCGTTTTAGAACGAAGGCTTCGCGTGGCGATCGTGCTGGGTGGGATTGTGTTCGCTCTCATGCTGGCCGGTTGGGTAAGCATTGGGCTCGGCCTGGTGTAGCGGGACGTAACTCTTACGGTTAACACCACCCACCAGTCACCCACCCCAGGCGCAAGAGAGCCTCTCGTCGGAGATTGGCGGGCACTTTTTCCTGATGAAGAGGGGATGGAGCAATTGCAGATCTCAGACCCAAACCACAGGTGCGAAAATCACCTGTTGTGGCAGGCGCCACCGAGTCGAGATGAATATTCCATTCGGTAGCGGGCAGATCGCCGTTAGCGCTCTCCATCACAGCGATAAATGATCAGCTCAAACCAAACTCGATAGATTTGCAGCAGTACAGTTCGCCTATTTGAGGGGAGTGCCCAAATTGTTTGATCGCGAGCAAGTATGGAACGGGCTCCTTCCTGAGTTCGGCGCGTCTCGCAACGCTTGAAACCGCCCCTGCAGTGTGAGTAAAGAAGTGAGCGCTGGGCATTTTGGGTGTCGAACAGCCGCGAAGAGGCCCTCTTAATCTTTGGTAGGCCGCCGAACAACTTGCAACTGAACGTGATCCCGCGCTTAGAGCCGCGGTGGGAAGCGACGATTTCGACAATCTGCTTGGTGCTTATCTTGCCGACTCTACCCACCGATGGTGGGCGATGGTTGCCCTCGCAGGAATGCACGGAGTGCATGGTGACGATTGGGGAAAGAAGTTCGGTGGTGACGTGTTGCCAAGTCAGGCGACGAGGGTCGCGATTGATCCGGGGTGTAAAGCGTGAGTTGGAACACGTTAGAGCGAATCGAACGCCTCGAGGCCTGTCTTGGTCTTGTGGGCGACAATTTTGATCGTCAGGTGGGGTGACGCATTCGGACCGCTCGCGACTCCCGGCGGCCCGGTGGCTCGCAGAATACGATGAGGTCATGTCCCAGACGGTTTCCCTCATTCGTTCAGCTGAACTATCCGATATGGCTCAGTACGCCTACGCGGCAACTGCCCCAGCCGGCGCACGCTTAATCTTCTTAGCTGGAGCATGCCCGCTAAACTTGGACGGAAGCACGGCAGGAGCGGGCGATTATGCAGCGCAGGCAACCAAAGCGATGGAGAACCTGCTTATCGCGCTGCACGCAGCTGGGGCTGAGCTCGACGATGTCGTAAGCACCCGCGTTCTCGTGGCATCTTCCCGACAGAGCGATCTTATCGAGGCCTGGACGGTCATCCGCGGGGCCTTCGGGGATCACGACGCACCGAGCACGCTGATGGGCGTGACTGTGCTCGGCTATACGGACCAACTCGTCGAGATTGAAGCGGTCGCCGCTGTTATCGACAACTAGCGCTCATCAGCACACGTTGGCGACCTAGGCCGTGAGCCGCTCAATCAGCTCGCGATACCGCGCGGCAGTCTGCTCCACGATGTCGGCGGGAAGCTCGGGAGGGGTGCCCCGCTTATCCCAGTTCGCCGAAAGCCAGTTGCGCACGATCTGCTTATCGAAGCTAGCGAGACGGCCCGGCCCGCCAGCGGCATACAGCTCAGCATCCCAGTAGCGGCTCGAATCGCTCGTAAGTACTTCGTCAGCCAGAACGAGAGCACCCGACTCCGGGTCAGCACCGAACTCGAACTTGGTGTCCGCGAGAATCACGCCGCGAGTTTCTGTGATGGCTGCGGCCCGCGCAAAAATGTCGAGCGAAGCATCCCGAAGTGCCACAGCAACCTCAGCACCAACCAGCTCGACCGTGCGCTCAAAACTGATGTTCTCATCGTGCTCACCCATGGGCGCTTTCCACGCCGGCGTATAGATGGGTTCCGGCAGGCGATCGCCATCGCTTAGCCCCGCCGGCAACGCAATGCCGCACACACTCTGCGACCCCTGATACTCCAGCCAACCGCTACCCGAAAGGTAGCCGCGCACAACGCACTCCACCGGATACATCTCGAGGCGCTTCACGACCATCGACCGGTCGGCCAACTCTGCCGAAGCCTCAACTGCGGCACCCGAACCCGTACCGGCATCCGCCAGATGATTGGGCACGTCAGGAAGCTGCGCGAACCACCACGTGCTCAACTGCGTCAGCAAGGCACCCTTGCCCGGGATGCCCGGCTCCAGCACATGGTCAAACGCACTGACCCGATCACTGGCAACCATGAGCACAAGCTGTGGCTCGTCGGCGCGCACATAGAGATCACGGACTTTGCCGGAATACGTCTTTGTCCACTCGCTAGCGGAGCCGTTCACGGTGTCGTTCGTACTGTCGTTCGTATTGCCGTTCGTACTGTCGTTCGTATTGCCGTTCACACGGTCACTCACGGCATCGCTCACTCGTCGGCGCGCAGCGCGATGTCGCTGCGGAAGTGGCTGCCCTCAAGGTGAATATGCCCGAGTGCTTCGTAGGCGCGGGCGCGAGCGACGGCAAATGTTTCTCCGGTCGCGACAACGCTGAGCACGCGTCCACCGGTGGCGACAAACTCGTCACCGCGGTGCGCGGTGGCCGCATGGGCGATGGTAATTCCTTCAACGGCGAGCGCCGCATCCAAACCAGTAATGGTTCGCCCGATGAGGGGATTTTCGGGGTAGCCCTCACTCGCCAGCACCACGGTAACAGCGACGTCGTTAGTGAAGAGCGGGGTGGCGTGGTCGGGGAGTCCACCGGTGGCCGCCGCATACAGCAGTGAACTCAGCGGGGTCACCAGCCGTGGTAACACGACCTGCGTTTCGGGGTCACCGAAACGAGCATTGAACTCGATAACGCGGATACCGTCACCTGTCACAATGAGCCCGCAGTACAGCAACCCGATGAAGGGTGTTTGCTCACTCGCGAGCTGACGGATCGTCGGCAGCGCCACCGTATCAATTACTTCTTCAACGAAGTTCGCCGGTAGCCAGGTCAGCGGCGAGTATGCACCCATCCCGCCGGTATTCGGACCTTCATCGCCGTCGTAGGCACGCTTGTAATCTTGGGCAGGCGACAGCGGAACGACATTGTGCCCATCGCTCAGCAAAAACAGTGACACCTCTTCGCCATCAAGGTATTCCTCGACGAGCACACTGCCGTGGGCAAGCCAGTGCCGCGCATGCTCGACTGCGGCATCGCGATCATCCGTCACCAGAACACCTTTACCGGCAGCGAGACCATCCGCTTTCACCACATAGGGGGCGCCGAATTCGTCGAGCGCGGTGATCGCCTCATCGAGCGAGCCAATACGCGCAGCACGACCGGTGGGCACGTTGGCGATATCCATGATGCGTTTCGCAAAGGTTTTGCTGCCCTCAAGCTGAGCGGCAGCCTTGCCGGGGCCAAACACGGCAATACCGCGGCGGCGCAAATCATCGGCGACCCCCGCCACCAGTGGAGCTTCTGGGCCAATAACAACCAGCTCGATGTCATTGTCGAGCGCATATTGCGTAACAACGTCGCCGCGCGTGGGGTCGAGAGCCACCGTCTCGACAACCGCGGCAATGCCGGAATTGCCGGGCGCCGCCGTGATCTCGTGGGGCTCCTCCTCACTGAGAAGGGATGTCACAATCGCGTGCTCGCGGGCACCGGAACCAAGAACAAGAATTCGCACAACCCCAGCCTAACCAAGCGCTCAGTGTTCCTTGCTAGCGTTAGATCATGGCACAGCTGAAGATTGCCGCAATTGCCGGCGAAGCAAGCATCCGAATGGTCAAAGAGGGTAGAGCCGATCGCGATGCGACCGCCACCGCTGTGCGCTACCTGCTGCAGGTTCTGGGGCGAGACGCCGAAGGCAATTCGGTAGAAGTGCGGGTTCCACCCCACGGCGCCGTGCAAGCAATCGAAGGCCCCAATCACACCCGCGGCACTCCACCCAATGTTGTTGAGATGGATGCCGAAACCTGGATCGCGCTCGCCACCGGCACGCGCCAATGGGCCGACGCGCTCAACTCGGGTGACATCAGCGCGTCGGGTTCTCGCGCTGACCTCACGGCATACTTACCAGTGGCGTGGGAGAGAATAGAGTTGTGAGCACAACCCCAGAGAACCCACCCGCAGCATCCGAGCCGCAGCAACATGACCTGCCCGCTGAGTCGCAGCCTGCGCCGGCAGAGCACCCCGACGCGGCGGGGACTCGCGAACCTGTTCTCCGTCGTTCGCTGGAATCGGGCAACGTAAGAATTCGTCGGGCACCCAAGTTTGCGCCATTTTTGATTGTCGGTGGCGGTGTGGGTGCCATTGCGACATTCATTCTCACCATGTCATTCCCCGTCGACCCCTCGATCGGTTTCGGCGTACTCTTCGGCTATTTCAGCCTGTTTGGAATCCCCGCCGGAGTCGCCCTCGCGGCGCTGGTTGTTCTGATCATCGACCGGGCCTCGACGAAACGTTCGAAGGCGGCAACCGTTGAACACGAAACGGTCGAACCCGAATCGTACTCGGGCACACTCGAATAGCTTGCGGGCTAGCTCAGTTGAGTCTGCTCGAGCCAGTCGAGGTAGGCCGGGGTGATGTTTCCCGAAATGTAGTCACCGGTGAAGCAACTCATTTCCAGTGAGTTCACCTCTGATCCGGCGATGATCGCAGCCTGCATGTCTGCGACCTCCTGGTAGATGAGGGCATCGGCACCCATCTCCATAGCAATTTCGGGAATCTTGCGCCCGTGTGCCACGAGTTCAGCGCGGGTGGGCATGTTGATGCCATACACGTGAGGAAAGCGCACGGGCGGTGCCGCCGAAGTGAAGGTGACCTTGTTTGCTCCGGCTTCGCGCGCCATCTGCACAATCTCTTTCGAGGTGGTGCCGCGCACGATCGAGTCATCAACGATCAGAATGTTCTTGCCTTTGAACTCGCTGCTCATCGCGTTCAGTTTCTGTTTGACACTCTTTTTGCGTTCGGCTTGGCCGGGCATGATGAAGGTGCGGCCAACGTAGCGGTTCTTGTAGAAACCTTCGCGGTATTCAACGCCGAGTTTCTGTGCGACCTGCATCGCTGCCGGGCGGGAGGAGTCAGGGATCGGCATCACAACATCAATGTCGCCCATGGGGGTGTACTTGGCAATCGTGTCGGCCAGCTTGTCGCCCAAACGTAGACGAGCTTCATAAACGGAAATGCCGTTCATGATGGAGTCGGGTCGTGCCAGATAAACGTATTCGAACGAGCACGGAATCAGCACCGGTGCCCTAGCGCACTGCTTCGAAAACATCTCACCGTCGGGCGTAATGAAGATTGCTTCGCCGGGGGCGACATCCCGAACCAGTTCGTAACCGGCACTTTCGAGGACGAGAGATTCGGATGCCACGATCCACTCGTCACCGACGAGACCCGTCTGGCGGCGACCCAACACCAGCGGGCGGATGCCGAAGGGGTCGCGGAACGCCAACAAACCATGGCCAGCAATCAGCGCAATCGCGGCATACGATCCCTCAACCCGGTTGTGAACGCGTTCGATGGCGGTGAAAACCTGTTCGGGGTTGAGGTCGAGCCCTGAAACCTGGTCTTGAAGTTCGTTGGCCAACACGTTGACGAGAAGCTCAGTGTCGCTGGTGGTGTTGAGGTGGCGGCGGTCAATGCGGAACAGTTCATCGGTGAGCTGCGGGGTGTTAGTGAGGTTGCCGTTGTGCACGAGGATGATGCCGTAGGGCGCGTTCACATAAAATGGTTGGGCTTCCTGCTCATTGAAGGCATTGCCCTTGGTGGCGTAACGCACATGCCCGAGACCGGTGGTGCCGACGAGGTTGCGCATGTCCCGAGTGCGGTACGCCTCACGCACTTGGCCATTGGCTTTCTGCAAGTGCAGGGTGCTGCCATCGGCGGTGGCGATCCCGGTGGAGTCTTGGCCGCGGTGCTGCAGCAACAAGAGTGCGTCGTAGACCTGCTGGTTGACGGGTTGAGAAGAGACGATACCGACAATGCCGCACATGCTTTCGCGTGGCTCCCTGAGGTCGAAGAGACCGTACCCGGTGTGGGTACGATCTAGTTTCGCACACCTCAGCAGTTGCGCCGCATGCCGGACTGTGCTGACCGGTACGAGGGTCTGTGCCGACCGGTACGCGGGACTGTGCCGACCGGTACGCTTGAGCCGTGACCGAGAACTCTTCCTCCAGTTATGCCGCCGCGGGTGTCGATACTGCAGCTGGCGACCTTGCTGTCGAACTGATGAAAGCGGCGGTGAGTGCCACTCACGGGCCCAACGTCGTTGGCGGGTTTGGTGGTTTTGCGGGGCTCTTTGATGTCTCGTTCCTTACCTCGTATCGGCACCCACTCTTGGCGACGTCAACGGATGGCGTGGGCACTAAAGTGGCGATCGCTCAGGCCATCGACAAGCACGACACCATCGGCCAAGACCTTGTGGGCATGGTGGTCGACGACATCATCGTGGTGGGCGCTAAACCGCTTTTCATGACCGACTACATCGCGTGCGGCAAGGTTGTTCCCGCGCGCATCGCCGACATCGTTGCGGGTATTGCCCGCGGATGCTCGGCTACCGGCACCGCGCTCGTCGGTGGTGAGACGGCAGAACACCCCGGCCTTCTCGGCCCCGACGACTACGACGTGGCCGGGGCGGCCACCGGTGTGGTCGAAGCGGACGCGCAGCTGGGACCGCACCTCGTCGCCGATGGTGATGTCGTCATCGCTCTAGAGTCTTCGGGGCTCCACTCCAACGGCTTCTCTCTCGTACGCCACATTTTGGCAAACAACAAGATCGGCTACACCGATCGTCTTGACGATCTTGGTGGAATCGTCGGTGAAGTGCTGCTCGAGCCCACACGCCTCTATACGACACCGCTACTCAGCCTCCTTGAGGCGCAGCCCGGCGCAGTACACTCCCTCAGCCACGTCACCGGGGGCGGAATCGCCGCAAACCTTGCCCGCGTGCTGCCCGTAGGTTCCTGGGTCGAAGTAGAGCGTTCGACGTGGTCGCCACCCAGCGTCTTCCGCGTGTTATCTGAGCTGGCCGGTTCCCACCTCGAAAGCGCTGAAGGAACCTGGAACCTCGGAATCGGAATGATCGCGATCGTGGCCGCCGACGCTGCCGACGCAACAATTGCGGCCTTAGAGGCCGACGGCATCCCCTCATGGGAGGTCGGCCGTGTATCGATGGCCGCACGCGACTTCACTGGATTCGAGCAGGGCGCGAAGGGTGTGAATGGAGGGGCGGTGCGCCTGAGCGGGCGCTATAGCGATTAACGCGCTCGTCAGCGCCAACGGTTGAGCGCCTCACCCCGGTGAGCGACTGACCCCGGTGAGCGACTGGCCCCGACGGGCCTAGGCGCTGCGAGTTTCTTCGTCGTCCTCGGCTTCGTACTCATCGCTGGAGGAATCTCCGGCAGAGTATTCTGGCCACTTTTCGCTGTCTTCGGAGACAGGAGTGGTGCTGTCTGACCCGCTCAATTCGCGAGCAAGCGCACCGTAGTTGGTGTCTGGGCTGAAGTACTTCAAATCGCGTGCGACTTTGGTGTGCTTTGCCTTTTGACGGCCGCGTCCCATGCGAGACCCCCTCATACGTCTGTCCCGGTGCACCGACGGTGGTCAGCGAACGAGCGAACAGGGATGGATGAAAACTAACTCGCAGTTTAGCACGGGGGCGACCCATGTATTGGTGTGCTGTGCAGAGGTGGCCCGGCGACGGGTAACGTTAACTCGTGACATCCGCGACCGCCACCGACACCTCAGTCGTCGTTATTGGTGCGGGTCAAGCAGGTCTCTCTGTGGCCTACTATTTGCGCAGACTAGGGCTCGACCCCGGTAACGAGTTTGTGCTGCTCGATCGCGGCCCCGACACCGGTGGCGCGTGGCAGTTTCGGTGGGAGGCACTGCGCATCGGTTCCGCCCACCGCATTAATGATCTTCCCGGCCTTGACGAGGTGGGCCTGAGTTTTGACACCGCTGATCGGCACATGCCGGCAAAGAAAGTGGTCTCGGATTACTACCGTGAATACGAGAAACACTACGGCTTTCAGGTCGTTCGCAACGCTGACGTAATTTCTGTCAAAAACGAGGGCGAACACCTTGCTGTCACTTTCACTCTCGACGGTGAAGAAACCAAAACAGTGACCACCACCACCGTGGTCAATGCCACCGGAACGTGGGGCGCACCCTTCATCCCCTGGTACCCCGGGCTCAAGTCATTCGAGGGCCGACACTTGCACACGAGCGAATACAAGAGCGCCCGCGACTTCACCGACCAAAACGTTGTCGTGGTCGGTGGGGGAACCTCCGCAATCGGCTTCCTGCTCGAGCTCGAAAACCTGGCCAAAAGCCTCACCTGGGTGAGCCGGCGCCCCATCGATTTTCTGGAGGATGGCGGGCTCAACCTCGAGGCCCGTGTCGAAGCGGTACAGCTGCAAGACGAGGCGGCGCGGGCCGGGCGGGCATTGCCCAGCATCGTCAGCGGCACGGGAGTGCCACGCACCAGACGCATTCAGGCTGGCATCGAAAGAGGAGTGCTCACTCCGCGCCCCATGTTCTCCAGCATCGAGCCTGAAGGGGTGCGCTGGAAAGATGGTGCCTTCCGACAGGCGGATGCCATCCTCTGGTCAACCGGATTCCGACCAGAACTGCGCCACCTTGCGCCCCTCAAATTGCGCGAAAAAGAGGGTGGCGTGTCGGTCGGGCAAGGAGTCGCATGGAAAGACCCCCGGGTGTTTTTTGCTGGGTACGGACCCCAGGCATCCACTATTGGGGCAAACCGAGCGGGGCGGATGATCGCCCGACAGGTCATCGCCACCCTCAGCAAGATTGAAGCGATGAAGCGCTAGGTGCGCACCGTAATTCCAGCGGATGCTGCGGGTTGACCGTTTAGGTCGCGAGCCCGATTAGCCCAAAGTAGGTTGCGGCTGCAGCGCCGATACCGACCAGCAGGTTGGCGCCCACGCTGAGCACTGCGGTGCGCACACGCTTGAGGGTCGCGAGCTGAATTGTCTCGACACTCAGGGTGCTGAAGGTGGTGAGACTGCCGCATAAGCCCGTTAGGAGAATGATCTCTAGGTTCGGATCGATCGAGCCGATGTGGGCAAGACCGGCGAGGGTTCCGGCGAGGCCAGATCCGACCCCGTTGACGATGAGCACAGCCCACGGAAAACGCGGGGATGAAGCGAATACCTGTGATGTCAGATAGCGCAGGATTGCTCCGGCCGCTCCCGCAATGAGGATCGCTGCGACCACCACGGCACTCACTCGTTGACCAGATCTAGTCGAGCGCGGCGGGCGAGGCCGAGCCGGAGCCCGAGGGCGGCAGCAGCAAGCCCGAGCACCATTGTTGCGGCCAGGTAGATGAGCGCGAGCATCCACTGGTCGACATCGGCGAGCTGCACGACGGCAACGGCGAGGGCAGAGAATGTGGTGAACGAACCGAGCAGTCCAGCGCCGAGACCTGCGCGCACCCAGAGCGGGGAGCGGTCCCAAAGGTGGGCCACGACGAGAGCAAGTACGAAGCTCCCCAGAATGTTTGCAATGAGTGTCGAGAGGGGGAATAGGCCATCGTCGGTGGCAAACGCGAGATCGAGCGCGAAACGGAGTCCGGTGCCGAGTGCCCCACCGACGGCGACGGCAGCAAGATCCCGAATCATTGCCTGCCCCCTTGCCCTGTGTGTGGCGGGTTGCCCGCACTGTCACCCTATGGCACGCAGCACCCCGTCGGCGTGCGTTGCGTCCTAGACTTGCAGCATGTCTCGCCCCCCGTCACGCCGCCGTGTGTGGCCGTGGATTGTTGCAGCCGCACTTGCGCTGCTGCTCGTGCCGATCGCTGTCATTGTGGTGCCGATCCTCACGCATGAGAGCGCAGGGCAATCGAATCAGCAGCAGAGTGATGAGCAGTGGCCGCTGTCAGCAACAGCAGTTGGTGATGACGGTCGAACGCGCACGCTCAGCGTTGCCGCCGAGAACGGGGAGCCAATCAAAACTGAGGCTCTCGTGCGCGGCGAGCGAGTCGTCGTGAGCGGTACCGGCTATGACGGCTCGCAGGGCGTGTATGTTGCGGTCTGTGTGATCCCCGACACCGCCGCTGAGAAGCCCGGCCCCTGCATCGGCGGTGTGCCCAGCCAGCAGCAAGACGACGTAGCGGCCGGCACCGTGCAGTGGGCACCCAGCAATTGGATCAACGCCGACTGGGCGTGGCGACTGTTTGGCGCCCGAAGCTATGACGATACCTCGACCGGCGACTTCACGGCGTATCTTGAGCTCGGTGACCCACAGGGTGAAGATGCCGACTGCATCACCAACTCGTGCGGTATCTACACCCGCAACGACCACACCGCACTCGATGACCGCGTGCAGGATGTTTATCTGCCGGTCCAGTTCAGCGAATAGAAAGAGATCCCATGTCTGACTCCGTCATCCATATTGCCCAAGAAGTGCAGGATGCGGTTCGCGATAACCGCCCCGTCGTTGCCCTCGAGTCCACTATTTTCACCCACGGCCTCCCGCGCCCCCGCAACCTCAAGGTTGCCCTTGCTGCAGAAGACGGTCTGCGTGCGCAGGGAGTTACTCCCGCGACCATTGGCGTCTTCAATGGCGTGCCGACCGTCGGGCTCAGCACCGAACAGATCACGACGCTCTCCAACACGGATGACATCGCCAAGGTCAGCCTGCGCGACCTCCCCGTCGTCTCTGCGTTACGGAAGCACGGCGGCACCACGGTTGCCGCTACCGCCTTCCTCGCTCACCATGCCGGCGTGAAGGTGTTTTCTACGGGTGGACTCGGTGGCGTTCACCACGGTGCTTCCGAAACGTTCGACGAGTCGGCCGATATGACCACGCTGGCCCAGATTCCGATCCTCGTGATCAGCGCTGGTGTTAAATCGATTCTCGATATCCCGGCGACCCTCGAACGTTTCGAGACTCTGAATATCCCGGTCATTGGCTACGGCACCACACACTATCCGGGCTTTTACGTAACCGATTCCGGGTTCAGGATCGGTTACGCAGTCAACACTCCCGAGGAGGTCGCTGCGATCGTCACAGCCCGGGACGCGCTTGGCCTGCCGCAGTCGGTGTTGCTGGCAAACCCGGTCGCCGCCGATAAGCAGCTTCCACCGGAGCAACTCGATTACATCCTCAGGCGGGCCCGGGCCGAGGCCGAGAAGCAGGGCATCAGTGGCAACGCCTCGACCCCGTTTCTGTTGGACTTCATCCAGCGCGATACCAGGGGCGTCAGCTTAGACGTCAACGTCGAGGTCTACCGCGGCAACGTCGCTCTCGGCGGCCTCGTCGCTGCGGCGCTCACCCGCTAGCGGCGCGCCACTATCGTGCTGGGGGTAATGGGAGATCTCGTCGAGGACGTCATCGTCTGGTTGGCCGAACCTCTCAGGCATGGCACAGACACCGAGGTGGAGATCTTCCACACTCGGGGAGGCAGCGCCGCGAATGTCGCCAGTTTCGCGGGACACCTTGGCCCCACTCGCTTCATCGGCTGTGTCGGGAACGATCACCTGGGTGATTCGCTGGTGCGCGACCTCGAGGCAGACGGGGTTGACGTGCGGGTGCAGCGCAAGAATGCCACCGGAACCATCGTCATCCTCATCGACCAGTCGGGTGAACGCAGCATGCTGCCCAACCGGGGCGCCGCAAAAATGCTCGACGATGTGCCCGACGAGTGGCTTGATGGGCTTCAGCTTCTGCACATTCCGGCATACTCCTTCAGTGGAGAGCCGGTGGGAAACACCACGGTTGAGGTGATTCGCCGTGCAAAAGCCAAGGGCATCCTGATTTCCATCGACGCATCTTCCACCGGGATGCTCGCCCAGTTTGGGGTAGAGCGCTTTCTTGACCTCATGACCGAGCTCAGTCCGGATTTCCTTATTGGTAATGAGAGCGAAATGGCGTTTCTCGGGGTCGCCAATAATGGCCAGCGTGGCGTTCACGCGCACCGGCTACCGCAGACCACTTTGGTGACCAAAGCAGGCGCAGACCCGACGATCGTGCACTGCCCCGGCGAAGAGGCGCTGGTGGTTCGCGTGCCAGCGGTGACAGAGATCCGTGACCTCACCGGTGCCGGAGATGCGTTCGCCGCAGGATTTCTGAGCACCTTCCTCCAAACTCGAGATCTGAAAAACGCGTGCGAGGGCGGACACGCCTCTGCCGCCCGCGTGCTGTCCTCACCCGGCGCATCCGCAGGATCGAAGGCATGAGACATCCCTTCGTAAAGATCTGCGGGATCACCACAATGGATGCCGCGGCCGCAGTCGCCGAGAGTGGCGCCGGTGCGATCGGATTTGTTTTTGCACCGGGAAGCCCACGTGAGGTCTCTGTTGAAGTGGCGCAGTCACTCATCACCGAGCTGCCGCTGTCGCTCGAAACCGTTGGTGTTTTTCGCCGCCAGCCCATCGAAATGGTGCTCCGGATAGCCGGTCAGGTCGGTCTCACCACGGTGCAACTGCACGGTGGTGAGACCGATGCCGATTTCGATCGGCTTCACGCGGAGGGGTTAGACACCATTCGGGCAATATCGATTGATGACTACCTGCGGCTCACTGCCGCCGGGCAACTGCGCACCGAGGATCGACTGCTGATCGACGCCGTGACTCCCGGTGGTGGGGAGAGATTTGATCCGTCTCGACTCACGGGTGAACCACCACCGGGGTCGTGGATTCTCGCCGGTGGTCTGACGGGGCAGAATGTTGCCGAGCTCGTTCGAGCCGTGCATCCGCCCGGCGTTGATGTGTCGAGTGGTGTCGAAGCGCGCCGCGGAGTGAAAGACCCTAGCCTGATTCGTGCTTTCGTCGACGCGGTTCGCGCAGCGTAGACAATTCGATGCGCTCCGCCGTAAATTCGGTGGCTTCGGTGGCTTCGCGCGAGATCGCCGCCGGCACCATCAGCCACGGAATCGTGAAGTGCACGATGGGGCCGATGAGAAGTGCAAACGCGAGCGTGCCCCAGCCGAGGTTGCCGCCCAAGATCGCGCCCAGAACGAGCACGACAATTTCAATGCTGCTGCGGATCACCCACAGCTTGCCACCGAAGCGGTGGTGGATGCCCGTCATGAGGCCATCGCGGGGTCCCGGCCCAAACCGTGCCCCAATGTAGAGGCCAGTTGCGACGCCGAGGAGCACGAGGCCAACAACGAACAGCAGAATGCGAAGCACAATGCCGTCGATCTCGGGAATGAGCCACAGGCAGAGTTGCGCACTGGGCCCAATGAGCAGAACGTTGAGCACGGTGCCGATGCCAGGTTTTTGGCGAATGGGAATCCACAACAGCAGCACTATGAGGCCAATAATGTTGGTGGCAAAGCCAAAAGGAATCCCGGTCGTGATCGAGACGCCCTGACCGAGCACATCCCACGGGGCGACTCCCACTTCGGCCCGAATCATGAGGGCAATTGCGGCACCATAGAGGAAAAGCCCCATGAGGAGCTGGGCGCTGCGGCGAGCCATGATGAGGCGGGGAGTCATAAATGTATCCAATTACGAGATTGGACTCTGAGCAAGAGGCCAATTCGGGTATTCTGGCATCATGAATAGTCTTTCTGCCCGCGCCCTGGTTGTGATGATGGGCGAATGGCGACCCACAGCATCCACGTCGGCGTATGTGGCGGTTGCTGACCGCATCCGTCTGCTGGTCATGGATGGCCGCATCCTGACCTCCACCCGGCTGCCGGCCGAGCGTGAGTTGGCTCTCGCTCTCGGGGTGAGCCGCACCACGGTAACCGCGGCCTACGCCTCGCTGCGTGGGGGTGGCTATGTGGAGAGCACCCGCGGTTCGGGAAGTGTCGCCCAGCTGCCGCACCGCTCAACTTTGATTCCTGACAGCGCGGCGCCCCAGATGCTCGATTTCAGTAAGTCGACGATGGCGGCGGCGCCCGAGGTCATTGCGGCATCGCAGCGAGCCGCCGAACAGTTGCCCGCGTATCTGGGCGAGTCGGGGTTCGACCCTGTCGGGCTCCCGGTACTGCGCGAGGCGATTGCGCAGCGATATACCGATCGCGGGCTTCCCACCAGCGCCGACCAAATCATGGTCACGCTCGGCGCACAGCACGCCATCGCCCTGATCTCCCGAACCCTCATGTCTCGCGGTGATCGAGCACTCATGGAAAACCCGAGCTACCCGCACGCCCTCGATGCCCTGCGCGCAGCCGGGGCACGACTGGTGCCCGTCGGGGTCTCGACGGAGACGGGGTGGGATGCGCTCGCCGTCGAGCAGGCAATCCAGCGAACCAGCCCCTCGCTGGCGTACCTCATGCCCGATTTTCACAACCCCACCGGTCAGTCGATGCCCGATGAGCTTCGAGGAACGCTACTGTCGCTCGCCGCACGCCATGGAACGGCCGTCATTGCCGACGAGACGATGGCTGAGCTCGACCTCGACAGCAACGAAACCCGGTTACCGTTCGCCGCCCACGGCAATGCGATCTCGGTCGGTTCCGTCGGCAAGACTGTGTGGGGTGGGTTGCGCACCGGCTGGATTCGCGCCGACCATGCCACGATCCGCCAGCTTGTCCGTGCTCGGTCTGCCGGCGACCTGGGAACCCCGCTGCTCGAACAACTGGTGGTCACCAATGTGCTCAAAGACTTCCCCTCAATATTGGATGTTCGGCGCACGTCACTGCGCGCCGGACGCGAGCATCTCACCGCCCTCCTCAATGCGCAGCTACCGAGTTGGCATATGCCACACACCCCCGGCGGGATGACCGCGTGGGTTGGGCTCGGCCAACCGGTTAGCTCGCAGCTTGTGCTCGCCGCCAGAAACGAGGGTCTGATGATTGCGGCCGGCCCCCGCTTTGGCATGGATGGGGCATTTGAGCGATTCCTGCGCATCCCCTTCAGCGGAAGCGATGCCGAATTGGAGCAGGGTGTTTCTGCGCTGGCAGCCGCGTGGTCGACGGTGATGCGGCATCCATTCTCACCGGCAAGCAGCGAACTGGCTAACGTGGTTTAGTCTGCATCTAATCTTCGGAGAGTATGTGGAATAGTTTTCACCCTGCGAGAATTGGGTTAACCATTAAGTGGTTTTGCCGCCTCACCCGCGTTTAACAGCAACGAAAGTTCCCTCGTGCACCTGCTCTCCGTTTTCTCTCTGCGCAACCGAGCCCTGATCGCGCTCGTCACCATCGTCATCGGCATTTTTGGTGGAGTGGCGCTGACCTCGCTCAAGCAGGAGCTCATTCCGTCGCTCTCGCTGCCGCAAATCTTCATCATCTCGACCTACCCTGGGGCATCTCCCGCCGTCGTAGACACCGATGTTTCTGGCCCGATCGAGTCGGCGATTCAGGGTGTTCCTGGCCTAGAATCCACCACGGCGACCTCAAACTCAAACTTCTCGAACATTTCGGCGTCCTTCGAATACGGCACCAACATTGCGACCGCCGAACAGAAGATCCAGCTGGCCATTAACCGCATTTCGGGTCAGCTGCCGGACTCCGCCGAAACGCAAGTATTCACCTTCAACTTCACCGATCTCCCGGTCATGCAGATCGCCGTTTCCAGCGATCTTGACGCCAAAGAGTTATCTCAAAAGTTGGAAGCATCCACTCTGGTCGACATCAACAAGGTGGATGACGTCAGTGACGCGAGCCTGCTGGGAACCTCAACCCAGCGTGTGGTCATCACCCCCGACCCCGAGCAACTCTTTGCCAACGAGCTCAACAACGGCGACATCATTTCGGCACTTGACGATAACGGCGTTCTGCTGCCTGCCGGTGAGATCACAGAGGATGGTGAGACTCTCACGGTCCAGGCCGGCAACCGCATCACCTCGACCGATGCGATTGCGGCGCTGCCGCTCCTCGGCGGAACCAACACTGAAGTCGTCACCCTCGCCGATGTTGCGACCGTCGAAGTTATTGACGAGGCGGCGACGGGAATATCCCGCGTCAATGGTGACGAGGCTCTTACGATCGCCATCACGAAGAGCCCGGCCGGAAACACGGTTGCGGTATCTCAAGCGGTTATTGAGCTGATCCCTGAGCTTGAAAGTGCGCTCGGGAGCAACACCCAGTTCACGATTGTTTTTGATCAGGCGCCGTTCATCCAAGAGTCAATCAACAGCCTCACCACTGAGGGGCTGCTTGGGCTCGTCTTTGCAGTGATTGTCATTCTGGTGTTCCTGCTGTCGATCCGTTCGACCCTCGTGACCGCAATTTCGATCCCCGCATCCGTGCTCATCACTTTCATCGGGATGCAGGTTTCGGGCTACACCCTCAACATCATCACCCTCGGAGCCCTCACCATCTCGATCGGTCGAGTTGTCGACGACTCGATCGTGGTGATCGAGAACATCAAGCGACACATGTCGTTGGGTGAGCAGAAACTGGAGGCCATTCAGACGGCGGTGAAGGAGGTCGCGGGAGCAATTACGGCATCCACGGTGACCACCATTGCCGTGTTCTTGCCGCTGGCACTCGTCGGCGACATCACGGGAGAACTTTTCCGTCCCTTCGCGCTCACTACCGCGATCGCGCTCGCCGCTTCGCTTTTCGTGTCGCTCACGATCGTTCCGGTGCTTGCCTACTGGTTCTTGGGGAACAAGACTGCGCCGCGCCACACTGAGGAGGCTGTCGCACTCGCGCACGGCGTTGCCTCGGCGCAGGTAGAGAAGACAACCGTGCTGCAGCGCGGCTACCTTCCGGTGATCAAGTGGACGCTCAAGCGCCCCGTAGCTACGCTCATGACCGCGCTTCTGTTGCTGGGCGGTACTGTTGCGTTGATTCCTTTGATGAAAACGAATTTCATCGGTGACAGCGGGCAAAACACGCTCACCGTCGACCAGACCCTTCCGTTGGGTTCCAGTCTTGAGGCACGGGACGAAGCCGCGAAAAAGGTCGAAGAAGTTCTCATCGGTCTTGAGGGAGTCGAGACGGTTCAGCTTTCGATCGGCTCCAGCGGTGGATCCTTACGAGCAGCTTTCTCGGGTGGCGGGGCGAACTCATTTTCTCTGACCACTGACCCCGAGGTCGATCAGGTGGAACTGAAAAAGAGTGTGCGTGAGGCGGTCGCAGAAGTCGAGGATTCCGGAGAGATTAGCCTCGCTGCGGCATCCAGTGTATTCGCCTCCAGCGACATCGAAATCAACATCACGGCCACCAGCGATTCCGAATTGCGCGAAGCTTCGGATGCTCTGCTTGAGCAGGTCCGTGACCTAGATGTGGTTGCTGAGGCCACCAGCAACCTTTCGGAGCAGCAGCCATTCATCGAGATCGCGGTTGACCGTCAGAAGGCGGCAGAGGTCGGGCTGAGTGAGATTGCGGTCGGCGGCATTGTGGCGGGGGCGATGAACCCCAACGCGGTCGGTAGTGCGGTCATCAACGAAGCAACGCTCTCGATCTACATCCTCAATGAGTCGGCGCCGACCACTATCGAGGAACTGAGTAACTTTGATATTCCGAGTGCCGTCGGAGTTGTTCCACTGACCGATGTTGCGACCGTTACCGTCGAGGATGGTCCTGCAAGCATTACTGCGGTGAAGGGCGTGCGCAGTGCCACCCTCAGTGTCACTCCTGGCAGTGACGACATCGGTACGGCATCCGCTCTGGTCGCTGCCGCTGTTGAGGAAGCAGAGTTGCCCGCTGGCGCTTCGGCAGAGTTGGGTGGCGTTGCCACCGAGCAGACGGATGCGTTCCAGCAGCTTGGGCTCGCTCTGCTCGTTGCGATTCTGATTGTCTACGTTGTGATGGTCGCGACCTTCAAGAGCCTGCGCCAGCCGCTGCTGCTCCTGGTTTCGGTTCCGTTTGCTGCGACCGGCGCGATTGCGCTTCAGGTGATTTCGGGCATCCCGCTCGGTGTGGCATCGCTCATTGGTGTGCTTATGCTCATCGGCATCGTGGTCACCAACGCGATCGTGCTTGTTGACCTCATCAACCAATACCGGGTCAAGGGGATGCGCGCACGCGAAGCCATTGTTGAGGGTTCGTCGCGACGGCTACGACCAATCTTGATGACCGCGTCGGCGACCATCTTTGCGCTCATGCCGCTCGCGGTGGGGCTTACGGGTGAGGGCGGTTTCATTTCTCAGCCACTCGCGATCGTCGTCATCGGTGGGCTTGTCTCGTCGACGCTGCTGACCCTCGTGGTTCTGCCGGTGCTCTACTACGTGGTTGAAGGAGCCAAGGAGCGTCGTGAAGACCGCAAGGCCGCCGGAACCGACCGCAAGAGTCGTCGGGCAGCGAAAAAAGCCGGAGGCGGTTCGGTCGCTGCGGCACCTGCCCGCTAGAACTTGCGCCTCGCTATCGAGGGCACAATGGAGTAATGTTGTCTGGTCGGCTCAAGACAGCGCGTAATTTCGCGTAGGGGTTTGTAAGTCTTGCGGGCCGGTTTGCCAGCGCACACGTCTGAAAAGTTCAGGCAGCTGGCGACAATCACACGAATGTATGTGACGGCCTCGGTCAAAGACTGCCCGGGTTCAGAAGTGCAGTGCACGAATGCTCACGTTGATTTTTCAGTAGCGAAATTGATGAGCGTTGGCGTGTGCGCGCTCCACGCACTAGATGTGTTTCATCTACGAATAACCCGGAAAGAACTATGCCTAATTTTAATAAACCTGCCACCGGCCGTGGCAACAAAAACTTCAAGTCCGCACCCAAGGGTGGCGGCGGTGCTCGCAGTGACGGTCACCGCGGATTCCGTGCAGACCAAGGCGAAGCGCCCAAACGTCGGTGGAGTGCGGATGACCGTGCCGCGCGCACCGGCGACCGCAAGCCCGGTGCCGCTCGCGGTGGACGCGATGAGCGCCGCCCCGACTGGACCCCGCGCGAAAAACCTGCCCGTGGTGGCCGCCCCGAAACCGGCAACCGTGGCGAACGCCCCTCTTATGGTGACCGCCCGCAACGCAACGAGCGCGGCGCTTACGGTGACCGTCCTCAGCGTGATGCTCGTCCCGACCGTGGTGCACGTCCGTCCTACAGCGACCGCAATGAGCGCCCGCAGCGTACCGAACGCCCTTCGTACAACGATCGTGCCGGCCGTGGCGCATCCACTGGTCGTTCAGAGCGTCCCGCCTACAACGAGCGCCCCCAGCGTACCGAACGTCCTTCGTACAACGATCGCGCGCAGCGCACCGAGCGTCCCTCGTACGGTGATCGCAACGATCGTGGTGGCCGTCCCTCGTACAACGATCGCGCCCAGCGCTCCGAGCCTCGCGAAAGCTCGTACTACCCGAACCGTAACGCTAAGTCGTCGCACTCACAGCAGGAAGACGTTGTAATCGAGCGTCTCGTAGCCAAAGCAGTGACCGCCAGCGAGGTTGAAGGTAAGTCTTTCCTCGACCTCGGTATTGGTTCGAACATTTCGCGTCAGCTCGCATCCATGGGGGCCGAGTCGCCGTTCCCCATCCAGGCGGCAACCATCCCGGACGTTCTCGCAGGCAAGGACGTTCTTGGCCGTGGAAAGACCGGATCGGGCAAGACCATTGCTTTCGGGGCGCCCCTCGTTGAGCGCCTCATGGAAAACAATGGTGGCAAGGACCGTCAGATGGGTCGCAAACCTCGCGCCCTCATCCTCGCTCCGACCCGTGAGCTTGCTCAGCAGATCGACCGCACCATTCAGCCGATCGCGCGCAGCGTTGGCCTGTTCACGACGACCATCGTGGGTGGCGTTCCGCAGTACAAGCAGGTTGCCGCGCTCACCCGTGGTGTCGATGTCATCATCGCGACCCCGGGTCGCGTCGAAGACCTCATCGAGCAGGGTCGACTCGACCTCAGTCAGGTGAAGGTTACTGTTCTCGATGAAGCAGATCACATGTGCGACCTTGGGTTCTTGGAGCCCGTGCAGCGCATCCTGCGTGAGACCAGCGAGGGTGGCCAAAAGTTGCTGTTCTCGGCAACCCTCGACAAGGGTGTTGCCGCTCTTGTGAAGGAGTTCCTTGTTGACCCGGCCGTGCATGAGGTAGCTGGTGAAGATCAGGCTTCTTCCACGATTGACCACAAGGTTCTGCTCATTGAGCAGCGCGAAAAGCGTGCGATCATCAAGCAGCTTGCTGCCGGCGATGGCAAAACTCTTGTCTTCACCCGCACCCGCGCGTTTGCTGAAGAGATGGCTGAATTCTTGAGCATGTCGGGAACTCCGGCAACGAGCCTTCACGGTGACCTCAACCAGTCCCGTCGTACCCGCAACCTGCAGATGCTCACGAGCGGCAAAGTCAAAGTGCTTGTCGCGACAGACGTTGCGGCCCGCGGCATCCACGTGGATGACATCAGCCTTGTTATTCAGGCGGATGCTCCTGAGGAGTACAAAACGTACCTGCACCGTTCAGGTCGCACCGGTCGCGCAGGCAAGGTCGGCACCGTTGTCACACTGGTCAACCGCAACCGTCGTCGCAAGATGGACGAACTACTCGGCCGCGCCGAGATCGACGCAGAGTCGATCGACGTAGCTGCCGGAGATGCCGTCATCGACACGTTGGCTGCGCTCTAACCCCTCGTCGCGAATGCCCCGGATGCCCCACCCACGTGGTCGGCATCCGGGGCTTTCTGCGCCGTCGGCGGGTAAATCTGCAGCACGCTCTCGTACAATCGCATCATGGATGACAAACCAACGGTCGCGGCGCGTGCCGGCTCCGCACTGGGGCACGCGGCAAGCTCTGCGGCCCGCGGAACGCGCTCAGCGATCCGCAAGAATCCGACGACAGACCGCGTCTACCGCACGACCGTCGGCGTCGTGGGCGGTGCGACCGTTGCGCTGGGCGTAGTGCTGATCCCCTTGCCCGGTCCGGGTTCCCTCGTGGCTATCGGCGGTCTCGCCCTTCTCGGCACCGAGTTCGAGGCAGCGAAGAAGGCCAGCGGCAAAGCAAACGCTCTCGCACGCAAGGCTCTTGTTGCCGCAAACGAGAAGCGCAAACGGCGTGCGGCTCGGCGGGCTGACGCTGGCGCTCCCGGCTTTGAAGGTGATGTTTCAGTGAACTGACCACTCTCCGAAATCCGGCAGGCTGAGACTTACTCGTCGATCAGAGCTTTTTTAGTGGTATCAATAATGATACTATACACTTGTGACAAGCGTAGAGAAGTTGTTGACGCAGATGCGAAACGCGCCGAAAGGGGTGAGGTTCGCGGATCTTGTGAAGGTCTGCGATCAATATTTCGGAAAAACCCGGCAAGAAGGTACGTCGCACCGCGTATATCGGATGTCATGGAGGGGTGACCCGCGCGTAAACATTCAAAACGATCACGGCGAGGCCAAGCCGTATCAGGTGCGACAGGTGTTGGCTGCAATCCATAAGTCGGAGGGAGAAAGACGGTGAAGACTATGAATGCAGAGCACTACACCTACCGAGTGCGGTGGTCGCCGGAAGACGAGGCATTTATCGGCACCGTAGCCGAGATGCCATCGCTGTCGTGGGTGGGCGATAAGTCGAATGATGCCTTTCAGGGCATTCAAGCTCTGGTCAAAGATGTCCTTGACGACATGCTCGAAAGCGGTGAGACACCACCCCAGGCGATCGCGGACCGCACTTACTCTGGCAAATTCATGGTGCGCGTAACCCCTGAGTCGCATCGACAGCTCGCGATCGACGCGGCCGAACAAAACGTTTCGCTCAACCGCTTGGCTGCGAGTCGACTCGTTCACTAGTGACTGGTTGTTGCACAATCAACAACATGACTGCTCAAAACATAAATGTGGCGGCCGTCGTAAAAGTGCAATAGGGTGTCGGCATGTCGCATGCCCGAAACGAACGTGCCCTTGAAGACGAAATCGTCACCGACTTCAGCGAGCGGATGAGCTACGGTTCCTACCTAGAACTCGACCGGCTCCTCAGCGCGCAAACCACCCAAAGCGCGCCCGAACATCACGACGAGATGCTGTTCATCATCCAGCACCAGACCACCGAGCTGTGGCTCAAGCTCGTGATCCACGAGCTGACCTCGGCCCGCGATCTGATCGCCAACGACAACCTCTCTATAGCGCTCAAGCGCATCGCGCGCGTCAAGCACATTCAGCGCACCCTCACCGAACAGTGGTCAGTGCTCGCAACGCTCACGCCGAGCGAGTACTCACAGTTCCGTGACTACCTGGGCAGCTCATCCGGATTCCAGTCCTACCAATACCGCGCGGTCGAATTTTTGCTCGGCAACAAGAACGCCGGCATGCTCAAAGTTTTCGAATCGCAACCCGAAGCTCACGCACTGCTGAGCAAGCTGCTCGCCGAACCAAGCGTCTACGACGAGTTTTTGCGCTACCTCGACCGGCACGGCTACGACATCCCCGACGCCGTTCTCAACCGCGATGTCACCCGCGGCCACCAGCAAAACGATGACCTCATCGAAACCTTTCGCCACATTTACGACAACGAAAGTGACCACTGGCTCGCCTACGAAGCGTGCGAAGAGTTCGTCGACCTCGAAGACAACTTCCAACTCTGGCGCTTTCGTCACATGAAAACTGTGATGCGCATCATCGGCATGAAACGCGGCACCGGCGGCTCAAGCGGGGTCAGCTTCTTGCAGAAAGCCCTCGACCTCACCTTCTTTCCTGAACTCTTCGCTGTGCGCACCGAGATCGGACGCTCGTGACCGTGAGCGTGGACTATGCGATTGACGCCTACTGGGAGCGCGGCTGGCACGGCCCCGCCACGGTGCGCATCACCCCAGACCGAATCTCGGTGCTTCCGGATACCCAAACCACCGATGCCTCAACCGCGACCGCGCAGCACCTTCCTGGCGTGCTGCTTCCGGGCTTTCGTGACTCGCACGTGCACCTCGGATTGATTGACCCCCACACTCTCATCGCTGGCGGACTCGCTGCCGTTGACGATTTGGGTAGCGACCCGGCCCGGCTCGCTGAGTGGGCCGCAGACGAGACAATTCCTGAGCTGCGCTATGCCGGGGCGTTCATTACGGCTCCCGGTGGCTACCCCTCTACTCGCGCCTGGGCGGCGGCACTCGCCGTTCGCGAAGTCTCCACTGGCGAACAGGCCGTCACCGTCGTCGCCGAGCAAGTGTCCGCCGGGGCAACCCTCGTCAAGGTCACTCTCAACACCGATGATGGCCCCGTGATCGGTGACGACACCCTAGCGGCAGTCGTCGAATACGCGCACAGCAGAGGCTGCGAAGTCGTCGCGCACGCACAAGGAGCCGGTCAGGCACAACGCGCATTTGATGCCGGTGTTGATCGTCTTGCCCACACCCCCTGGACAGAACGCCTCGATGACGCGCTGATCGACGCAATGGCACAGAAAGATACGCGCCTCTCGGCCGGGCGCCACTCTTGGGTGAGCACCCTCGACATCCACGGCTACGGACAGCGCGGAACCGACTTTGAGGTCGCCAGTGACAACCTGCGACGCTTTCATCACGCCGGTGGCATCGTGCACTACGGCACCGACCTGGGTAGTGGCGATCTGCCGCTTGGCCTCAACCACCGCGAGCTCGAGGCCCTTCAGGATGCAGGAGTGCGCAACGACGCACTCCTGCGAGCCCTCTGCCTGCCCAGCCTCGGCAGCACCGTGAGCTACCTTCCGACAGTCCCCGACACCGACACGGACACCGACGCCGAAACCGATCTTGCCCAATGGCTGATGACCGCAACCGTAGTGACCGCCCGAGAACTAATGAGGACCCGATGACAACCACACCCGACGCGACAACACGCGACGCTACAGAACGCGATGCCGCCGACTCGCTGGCCGCATTCCCCAACAAATTTGTGCGCTCACCAGAAGTGCGCGCCTACCTCGACGGCAACTCACTCGGCCGCCCAACCACGGCGAGCGCCGAACAATTGGCGTCATTCGTCAGCGAGCAGTGGGGTGGGCGCCTCATCCGCGGCTGGGATGAATCCTGGTATGAACTGCCATTGACTCTCGGTGATCGACTCGGACGCACAGTGCTCGGGGCAGCCCCCGGGCAAACCTTTGTCGGCGACTCCACCACCGTTGTGCTCTACAAGCTCATTCGGGCGGCCCTCAACGCGCGACCCGACCGCAGCGAAATTATCATCGACACCGGCAACTTTCCCACCAACCGCTACGTCGTGGAAGGTATCGCCGCCGAACTCGGCAAGACACTGCGCTGGATCGACCCGCCCCTCGACGCAGGAATAACCGCCGACCACCTGCGCGCTGTCCTCACCGAGAACACTGCCCTCATCATGATCAGCCATGTCGCCTACCGTTCCGGCTACCTCGCCGACATGCCCGGCATCACCGCGCTCGCCCACGACGCCGGGGCACTCGTACTGTGGGACCTCTGCCACTCGGCCGGAGTAGTCGAAACCCAACTCGACGAGTGGGGGGTCGACCTCGCCGCAGGCTGCACCTACAAATACCTCAACGGCGGGCCCGGCTCCCCCGCCTACGGCTATGTGCGCCAAGAACACATCGAGAGCATGACACAACCAATACAGGGGTGGATGGGCAGCAGCACCCCCTTCGAAATGGGGCCCGGCTATCTGCCGCACCACGGCATCCGGCGCTTCATCAGTGGCACACCATCCATCATCGGGGCGCTCGCGATGCAAGACATGCTCGGGCTCATCGAACAGGCCGGCATACCGGCAATCCGCGCAAAGTCTGTCGCCCTCACCGAATACGCTCTCGAGCTCACCGACGAACTGCTCGTGCCGCTCGGAGTGGCCGTCAGCTCGCCACGCGATTCCCGCGAACGTGGCAGCCATGTCACGATCGACCACGAGAGCTTCGCGAGCGTGAATGCGGCGCTATGGAAGCAAGGAATCATTCCTGACTTTCGGCGGCCCCACGGCATCCGGTTAGGGCTATCGCCACTGAGCACCACCTTTGCCGAGGTGCAGTTGGGCATCGAGGCAATTCATGCCGAGCTGGCGAACTAACACTCCATGATTCTGGATGACTTCGACTCCCGACCGGGGAGCGCTACCTCACTGTTGCGCACCTTTGTTGGCTCGCAGCTGCGCCAACTGGGCGGATGGATCTCGTCAGCAGATCTCGTGCGAATCATGGAGGCGTTGGGAGTGCCCGCCAACGGCGCTCGCAGCGCAATTGCGCGCGTGAAGCTGAAGGGTTTGCTCGTTCCCGAGGTGGTGAATGGGAGGCAGGGGTACCGGCTCAATCCGGAGGCCGTTCCGATGTTCCAGCGTGGGGACCGTCGAATCTTTAGTTTTCGGCAACAGCGGGAAGATGATAACTGGTGTCTAATTTCGTTCTCCATCCCTGAGCCCCGCCGCGATGCGCGCCATCAGCTGCGTCGCCGCCTCGGCTGGATTGGCTGCGGAACGGTAGCTACTGGCCTCTGGATCTGTGCCGCATCGCTCAAGGATGAGGTGCTCGTGATTCTTGACGATCTACATTTGCGGGAATGCGCGACCCTGTTCATCGCGGGTCGCCCAGACGTAGGTGGCTCAGACGTAGGTGGCTCAGATGTAGGTCTCTCAGCCGCGGGTCGCCCAGACGCGGGTCGTTCGCTGGCGGATGCCGCAGCACAGTGGTGGGATCTGGAACGTTTGCGCACACTGCACGAGCGCTTTCTTGCTCAACATGCGGCTCAGGTGGGGCCTGCCGCCAGTGATGCTGAGGTATTCGCGCGGTATATTCATGCCCTCGATCAGTGGCGAGTAATCCCGTATCTTGACCCCGGTTTGCCGGATTCTGCGCTGCCGGCGGGGTGGCCCGGCCACGCCAGCCTTCAGCTTTTTGGGGGCATCTCCCGTTCGTTGGCGGCGCGAGCGCACGCGTTCGCACGCTCCTCTGCAAGCTAGCCACAGTAAGGAGTGCGGGGGCCGCTGGGGATTCCGGCGGGAGGGGGCTGTGCGGCACAAAGATGAACATACGTTGACGCGCACATGAGCAATTCGGTTTAACCCTTGGAATGAGCTGTGAGCGGGACTATCCTCTCAGATGCCCCCATTAGGGGGTAGACCATAGATTGCACAATTCTCGAGGGGACTGCCCGCTATGCATTATCGAAGCAGCAGGCCAACGCGACTCACGCTGGGGGCACTCGCCACCTCGTGCATGATCGCGTTGACCACGATCACCGCCCCGGCCGCACTTGCTGCCGACGCGACAGCGACGATCGCCGATGTTCAAGGCACAACAGCATCGAGCCCATTAGTGGGCTCAACCGTCACCGTTGACGGTGTTGTTACCGCTGACTACCGCGGGGCTTCCGGCTACCGCACAATCCTCATCCAGACTCCTGGTTCGGGCGGAGAGAACGACGCGACGCCCGGTGCCTCCGACGGAATCACCCTCTACCTCAACAACCTCAACCCCGCCGTCTCGCTGGGTGACAAGGTGTCGGCGACCGGCCCGGTTGATGAGCGCTTCGGGCAGACTCAAATTGGTACCGGCGCGACTCCCGCCACCGTTGAGCTGATCACAGCAGCCGCCGACCTCGCCCCCGAGGACGCCGTTCAGGCAACAGCGCTTGATACGAGTGTCGTTGGCAGCGACCGCGAATCCCTTGAGTCGATGCTCGTAACGCCGACGGGCGACTACCTGGTCAGCTCAAGCCACCAGCTCTACAACTTCGGCACGCTCTGGCTCAGCCCAGAAGAACTTGCCGTCAAGAGCACCGAAACCACGGATGCCGGCGATGCCGCAAACGCGATTGCCGCCGCCAACCGTTCACACCGTTTGCTGCTTGATGATGGCTACAACATCCAGATCTCCAACGGTGCTCACCCGGGTGACCAGCCATATTTCTCGGCCGAAACTGTTGTGCGCAACGGCGACACGGTTGAGTTTCCTGCGAACCCCTACGTTCTCACCTACGGTTTTGGCGACTGGCGTTTGCAGCCGACCGTTGCCATCAATGACGCGAGCGCGGCAGAGTATCGCCCGATTTTCGCGCCGACGAACCCGCGCGAAGAATCGGCTCCGCTAGTTGGCGGAGACTTCAAGGTCTCGGCATTCAACGTCTTCAACTACTTCACGACGCTCACGAGTGAAGACTCGGATGCGCGTGGTGCAGACACCGCCGAAGAGTTCGCGATTCAGCAGTCAAAGATTGTTGCCGCGATTAACTCGCTCGATGCGGATGTTGTTGGTCTCCAAGAGATCGAGAACTCCATCAAGTTGGGTGGCGGCCTCGATGAGGCGCTGATGGATCTCGTGGGTGCTCTCAACGCGGCAGCCGGCGCGGGTACCTGGGATTACGTTCGCACCCCGACCGCGCTCAACGATGCGGCCATCACTGACTTCATCACGAATGCGATTATTTTCAAACCGGCATCCGTCACCGCGGTAGGCGACAGCTTCACTGCCGTTGATGAGTCGGTGTGGGACATCGCGCGTGAGCCGATCGCTCAAACCTTTGAGTCGAATGGCGAACTCATCACGGTGATTGCTAACCACTTCAAGTCGAAGGGTGGCTCGGGCGCAGAGCCCGCTGACGGTCAGGGAAAGTTCAACATCGAGCGTGTGGAGCAGGCAACCGCGGTGAAGGCTCTCGTTGACAGCATTTCGGCAGATCCCGCCAAGAGTGATCAGGTTGTTCTTGTGGGGGACTTCAACTCCTACTCCGAAGAAGACCCGGTTCAGGTGTTCACTTCGGCCGGATACGTTGACACTCTTGCGGCCACAACCGACGACCGGTACACCTACAACTTTGATGGTGAACTGGGTTCGCTTGACCACATCATCGTTTCGCCGTCGCTCGCCGACCACGTGACCGATGCTGCTGTCTGGAACATTAACTCCCCAGAATGGTCTGACCGCGGCTACGCCTATGCGGCAGCCGAAGCGGGCACCGTGTTCCGTTCAAGTGATCACGACCCGATCAGCATCGGTCTCAGCACTGAGGCGGCGCCCGTCGAGATCGAGATTCTCACCACAAACGACTTCCACGGTCGTTTGGAGCCGGGTCGCGGAGTTCCGGGAGCGGCCCAGCTCGGCGGAATGGTGAACTTCTGGGAGGAACAGAACCCCAACACCACCTTTGTTGGTGCCGGGGACTTCGTCGGTGCCTCCACGTTCACCTCGTTCATTCAGAACGACCAGCCCACGATTGATGTGCTCAACGAAATCGGGCTCGCCACGAGTTCGTTCGGTAATCATGAGTTCGATCAGGGTCGTGCCGATGTTGACGACCGCATCTTGGACGCCGCCAATTGGCCGTATCTTGCAGCGAACCTCTACGACCGGGCTACTGACGCTCCGGCCTATGACGAGTACTTCCTGCAAGAGTTCGATGGTGTGCAGGTGGGATTCATTGGTGCCGTCACCGAGGATCTCAACGAGCTGGTGAGCCCCGATGGTATTGCCTCCCTTGAGATCCGCAGTGTCGTGGATGAGGTGGATCGCGTTGCGGACTACCTCTCTGACGGTAACGAGGCCAACGGCGAAGCAGACGTTCTCGTCCTGCTGGTTCACGAGGGTGCGGCATCCACCGATATTGCAGCGTCAACCGATGATTCGGCCTTTGGCCAGATTGTCACGGGACTGAGCCCGAAGGTTGATGCAATCGTGTCGGGTCACACCCATCTGGCCTACGACCACGAAATTACGGTGCCCGGCATGGATCGGCCACGACTCGTAGTTTCGGCGGGGCAGTACGGAGCCAACTATGGTCACCTCGATCTGACGGTTGACCCGGCAACGAACGAGATTATGAGCTTCAGTGCCGAAGTGCTGCCGATTGAGGGCTTCGAACCCGATGCGGCTGTGCAGGCGATCGTTGATGAAGCGACCGCTATTGCGGACGTGCTTGGCGCTGCCAAGGTCGGTGAAATCTCGCAGAGCATGTTCCGCGCGGTGCAGACTCCTACCGTCGACCCGCAGGGTGAGACGGTGTTCCCCGAGAACCGTGGTGGCGAGTCGACACTGGGCAACTTTGTTGCTGACGTTCAGCTCTGGGCCGCAGCCGATTCGGGTGCTGAGATCGCATTCATGAACCCCGGTGGTTTGCGAACCGACCTCATCTATGAGTCCTCGGGAGCCAATGATGCCGACGGTGATGTCACCTACCGGGAGGCAGCCAATGTGCAGCCCTTCGCGAACTCTCTTGTCACGCTGACACTCACGGGTGCCCAGCTCAAGCAGGTTCTTGAAGAGCAGTGGCAGCCGGCTGGCGCTCAGCGTCCGTTCCTCAAGCTCGGCGTTTCGGAAGGGTTGACGTACACGTACGACCCGACTGCAGCGCAGGGTGAACGAGTTTCGGCGCTATACCTCAACGATGTGGCCGTGGATGCCGCAGCCAACTACAAGGTGGTTGCTAACTCCTTCCTCGCAGCCGGTGGCGATAACTTCGCCACCCTCGGCGAGGGTGCAAACCCGACCGACACGGGACGTGTCGACCTGCAGGCCATGGTCGACTACTTCGAGGACACCCCGGTGGCTTCTCCGCCGTTCGAACAGCGGGCTATTGGTGCTGTTGTTTCGGCACCGGATGCTGACGGCTATAACCCCGGAGATGACGTCACGCTTGATCTGTCATCGCTCACCTTCAGCCGCGGTGGCTCAGATGCCGCCACGGTGGAGGTCTCGGTTGACGGCACCGTGCTCGGATCGGCAACGATCGACCGCACCATTGTTGACACGACAGACGAGCAGGGTCGAGCCGCGGTGACAATCACGATCCCCGACGGTTCCCCATCAGGGGTGCTCGCGTTGACCGTGACCGTGCCGGGAACGGAAACCTCGATTGTTGTTCCGATCGAGGTCGCCGCAACGGCGGAAGCCATCGAAAACACTCAAGCCCCGGGCATCCGCGGCACGGTGGAGGTTGGCAAGACTGTCAAGGCAATGCCGGGTCGCTGGAGCGAGCGCGGAGCAGAGTTCAGCTACCAGTGGCTGCACAACGGTGAACCGATCGCCGATGCGACCGACCGCCGGTACCGCATCACCACCGGCGACATCGGCTCTGAGCTGAGTGTTCAGGTCACCGCGAGCAAGGAAGGTTACACCGCTGGTGTTGCTGAGTCTGATGCGCAAACAGTGGAGAAGATCTCGTCGCGAGTGAGCTCGAGCGTCTCTGACTGGTTCGTGTGGGGCAACCGTTCACTCACGGTCGATGCGAAAGTTAAGGTCGGCAAGGATGGCACCACAGCCGGTGAGGTGACCGTGTACGACGGCCGCTCCGCAGTGGCGACAACCGAGGTGAATAACAAGGGCAAGGCATCGGTGACATTGCCGAAGCTCAGCCGCGGCATCCACCTAATCTGGGTCGAGTACTCCGGCAACGACCAAGTGGAGTCGAGCACGAGCTGGCCGCGACTGGTGTTCGTGTTCTAGCGAGCCGTCACCGCTAGCCGGACAATGTGAAGAGGGTCCCACGCTGTGGGGCCCTCTTTCGCGTGTTACCCAGTTTGATGAAATAAATTTGGCGCACTGATTGCTACTAACTAAGGTGAGCACGCTCCCATCGATCTCCTACCTGCGAAGGAACCCCTGAATCATGGCTAGTCGTATCTATAACAACGTCACCGAACTTGTCGGCAATACCCCCCTGGTTCGGCTCAACGCCGTAACAGAGGGTGTTGGCGCAACTGTGTTGGCCAAGCTCGAATTCCAGAATCCCTCCGCCAGCGTGAAGGACCGTATCGGCGTTGCCATCATCGACGCGGCAGAGAAGTCGGGTGCGTTGAAGCCCGGCGGAACCATTGTCGAAGGCACCAGCGGCAATACCGGAATTGCGCTGGCGATGGTCGGTGCCGCGCGCGGCTACCGCGTTATTCTCACCATGCCGGAGAGTATGAGCAAGGAACGCCGCATGTTGTTGCGTGCTTTTGGCGCAGAACTTGTTCTGACCGCCCCGGCTGATGGCATGCGCGGTGCAGTCGACAAGGCCGCGGAAATTGTTGCCAACACGGAAGGGGCCGTCGCCGCCCGGCAGTTTGCCAACGCAGCGAACCCAGCAATCCACCGGGCCACCACCGGACCCGAGGTGTGGAATGACACCGACGGCACCGTCGACATCTTCGTTTCTGGCATCGGAACCGGTGGAACCATCAGTGGTGCCGGCGCCTACCTCAAGGAGCAGAAGCCCGAAATGCAGGTAATTGCCGTCGAACCAGAAGAGTCGGCAATTCTCAACAGCGGTGCTCCCGGTCCGCACAAAATTCAGGGTCTGGGCGCTAACTTCGTTCCCGAGATTCTTGACCGTGAAGTCTACGACGAAGTTTTTGACGTCAACATCACTCAGTCCGTAACAATGGCGCGTCGTCTCGCAGCCGAAGAGGGCATCCTCGCCGGCATTTCGTCGGGTGCGACCGTGCACGCTGCTCTTGAGGTGGCCAAGCGCCCCGAGAACGCGGGCAAAACCATCGTGGTTGTCATCGCAAGCTTCGGCGAGCGTTACCTGTCGACACTGCTTTACGAAGACCTCGTCGACTAGGGGCGGCACACGCTTTCATCACTGCTCACCTCAACTGACGGATAACGCCATTGTTTGCTCGAACTCGTGAAGATATTGCCGCCGTGCGGACGCGCGATCCCGCCGCTCGCGGAGCTTTCGAGATTTGGTTGACCTATTCGGGAATGCACGCCGTGTGGGGTTACCGCTTTAGTCACTGGTTATGGACCGCACGGGCGCGTTTTCTTGCCCGCGCGGTCTCCCAGTACGTACGCTTTCTTACCGGGGTAGAGATTCATCCGGCAGCCGAGCTTGGGCGCCGAGTGATCATCGATCATGGTTCCGGGGTTGTCATTGGTGAGACCGCCATTGTTGGTGACGACGTGCTCATCTATCACGGGGTCACCCTCGGTGGAACAAGCTCAGAGGGGGGCAAGCGTCATCCCACCCTCGGCAGCAATGTCGTGGTGGGTGCAGGAGCTGCGATCCTTGGTGACATCACGCTCGGCTCCGGTTCCGTTGTGGGGGCCGGCGCTGTGGTCGTTGCGGATGCTCCAGAGGATTCGTTGCTCGTTGGAGTACCCGCCGTTGCGCGACCCAAGAACGGCACACAGGCACCGCCCGACTCGTTCAACTACACCGACCCCGCGATCTATATTTAGGTTCGGGGTGCTGTGGAGCACGGGCCCCGAACAGCACGTGTGTAAGTTATGCTCAGGCTTATGACGTCAGTCGAGGCAGCACCTGGTGACAGCGCGCACAGTGATCTCGCATCCGGCGTCCCTGCACCAAACGGAATCCTTGTTGAGCATGTGGGTCGATCGTTTGGCGCTGTGCACGCCGTGCGCGACGCAAGTTTTATCGCGACACCGGGCACGGTCACCGGTCTGATCGGCCCCAATGGCTCGGGTAAGACGACGCTCATGCTCATGCTGGCCTCACTGCTGATACCGGATGCCGGAAGCATCCGTATTTCTGGTCATGATCCTGTGACGGAAACGGCGGCGGTGCGCTCGCGGCTCGGGTGGATGCCCGATGTGCTCGGCTCATGGTCGAGCCTCAGCGTTCGTGACACCCTCATCTTCACGGCGCGAATGTATGCGATCGACAAGGCGGCGGCGGCCACCCGGGCGGCAGAATTGATCACCCTGGTCGATCTTCCAGAGCTCGCTGATAGCCCCACCCGTGTGCTGTCACGGGGGCAAAAGCAGCGGTTGAGTTTGGCCCGCGCTCTGGTTCATGAGCCGGATGTGCTGTTGCTCGACGAACCGGCATCAGGCCTCGACCCGGTTGCTCGCGCCGATTTGCGACTCCTTGTTCGGCGTCTCGCTTCCGAAGGAAAAACGCTGCTGGTGTCGAGCCATGTGCTCTCTGAGCTCGATGAGATGGCTGATGGGGCGGTCTACATTTCGCGGGGTGTTACAGCGTCGGCAGAGGCACTTGCGCGCAGTCGCGCCAGCGCTCGACCCTGGCGTATCCGCTCGAGCGACGTGGAGGCCCTGCGTGCGGCACTCGTTGCCTGCGGCATCGAGGAGACTGCGATTGCCACCGATCGTACGGAACTGGTTGTTGCTCTTGAGTCAGAAGCCACGGCATCCGTTCTGTTGTCTCGATTGGTGGGGGCAGGGGTCGCGATCAGCACTTTCGCGCCGGCGGTTGGCGACCTTGAACATGCCTTTATTGACTTGAGCTCAGAGGAACCGAAATGACGATGTTCTTCTCCGGGGTCGGAGTAATCCTTTCGCTCGAATTGCGACAGCGAGTGCGCACCCTCAGTTGGTACATCTTGCTGGCGGTGTTCGTTGGCCTCATCCTCGTTGTTACCGTGCTGCTGTCGGTCGCGCTTGCCGGCTTTGGCAGCGCTGACGATGGTGGTGGTGGCGTCTATTCCACCATCATCTATTTCGTCTTGCTGCTGGGCACACTTGTGGCACCAGCGCTCAGCGGTAACGCCATCAATGGCGATCGGGATGCCGGAACTCTCGCCACCACCCAGGTGACGCTCATCACTACGGGACAATTAATCGCGGGCAAGTTTCTTGCCGCGTGGATCACAGCGATCGCGTTCTTAGCGGCGGCGGTTCCTTTTCTCATCTACGCGGCGATTGTCGGTCAACTTCGGGCCAGCACCATCATCGTCTCGATTGTTGTTCTGGCCATCGAACTCGGTGTTGTTGCGGCGATTGGTGTGGGGCTTTCGGGGCTGATGGTGCGCCCGTTGTTCTCCATCGTTGTCACCTACCTGGTGGTGGCGGCTCTCAGTGTGGGAACCCTGATTGCGTTCACGCTGGGCGGGCTCGCGCTCCAAACGACCACCACGTCAGTGTCGAGTTATGCCATAGAGTACAACGCCGACGGCACCCCGAGCGAGTGTTCGATGCCGGAGGAGTACGAAAATCAAGTTCCCCGGTTTGATCTGTTTTGGGGTGCGCTTGTCGCCAACCCTTATGTGATTCTGGCGGATGCCGTTCCCACCGCCTACGACGCAAACGATCAGCCCAAAGATCTCTTCGGATTCTTCAAGCTTTCGGTGCGCACCGTGCAGCTGTCGGGAACCCCCGCCGTCAGTTACAACGAGTGTGTCGTTGGACAAATTGTGCAGCCGCCCCCGTACCCGAGTGCGCGGACCGTCATTGAGTCCACGACCCCCGGTTGGGCTGTGGGGCTCGCAACTCACCTGGTTCTTGCGGGCGTCCTATTGGTGGGGGCCTGGGCTCGCACTAAGACTCCTGCCGCAAAACTCAGCCGTGGTAGCCGCATTGCATAATATTTCTGTGACCCCTCGGATTGTTCGATCTTTCTTAGGTCTCATTCCGGTTTCGGTAGAGAAAACTTGACCGCAAGCGCTTGCATGAATTTGCGGCGTAGCTTAACGTGAAACATGACCACGCTTTTCACGGTCACCGTTACCAAAGAACGAGTTCGCCCCAGCAGCATCTCCCCGCATACCGATCGGTGTACGGGTAAACCTCGACGAGGAGGCTTTGCATGATTTCCCATCACTATCGACGAGCTATTGTTCCGATTGCCGTTCTCGGCATCGCGGGAATGGTTCTTAGCGGTTGCGCAACCAGCACCGGCGGCACTGGCGACACGAGCGGACCCGGCGATGCCGGAGAGGCCGACGGTATTGTCACCATCTACGGCACCATTTCTGACACCGAGGCCGAGCTCCTCGAGGAATCCTGGGCTGACTGGGAGACCGAGAACGATATCGACATCCAGTACGAAGCCAGCAAAGAGTTCGAGGCACAGGTCAGCATCCGCGCACAGGGTGGTAACGCGCCTGACCTCGCAATCTTCCCTCAGCCGGGGCTTCTCGCTGACCTTGCATCACGCGATTACATTCAGCCGGCACCCGAGGGCGTCGCGTCGAATGTTGAAGAATACTGGTCAGACGACTGGGCGGCCTACGCATCAACCGGCGACACGCTGTATGGCGCGCCTCTCATGGCCAGCGTCAAGGGCTTTGTCTGGTATTCACCTTCGCAGTTTGCGGAGTGGGGCGTAGATGTTCCTACCACGTGGGACGAAATGCTCACTCTGACCGAAACCATTGCCAGCACGACCGGCAGCGCACCATGGTGTGTCGGGTTCGGTTCGGATGCGGCAACGGGTTGGCCCGGAACTGACTGGATCGAAGACCTCGTGCTCCGTGAAGCAGGACCCGAGGTTTACGACCAGTGGGTATCCCACGAGATTCCGTTCACCGATCCCGCGATCAAGTCAGCCTTTGACTCGGTCGGCGAGATCCTATTGAACCCGGAATACGTCAACGCAGGATTCGGTGGCGTTGAGTCCATCAACACCACCCCATTCGGTGACCCGGCACGTGCACTCGGAGATGGAACCTGTGCGCTTCACCACCAGGCATCGTTCTATGACGGGTTCATTCAGGACCCGAAGAACGGAAACGCTACGGTAGGGCCGGATGCTGACATCTGGGCTTTCGTTACTCCATCTATTGAGGCTGGCGGCAACGCCGTCACCGGTGGTGGAGAAATTGTCGGTGCCTTCTCGAACGACGAAGACACCATCGCGGTGCAGGAGTACCTCTCCAGCGCTGAGTGGGCAAACAGCCGCGTGAGCCTGGGCGGTGTCATCAGTGCAAACAACGGTCTTGACCCGGCCAGTGCGAGCAGCCCGATCCTTCAGGAAGCAATCACGATCCTGCAGGACCCGAGCACGACCTTCCGCTTTGACGCCTCGGACCTCATGCCCGGCGTAGTCGGCGCGGGTGCGTTCTGGACCGGAATGGTCGATTGGATCAACGGCAAGTCAACCGACGAGGTGCTCTCGACAATCGATGCCTCGTGGCCGTCTGAATAGTGTGACCCTGCCGTTCGATATCGTACGGCGATAGTGGTGTGAGGTTCGGGCCGAGAGATGCTCTCGGCCCGAACCTCACACCACAGCTCTACGGCCGAGGCGGCGTAGAGTCACAGACATAAAAGAGTTCAGTGACGCACTCGAAAGGTTTGACATGTCAGCATTCCTAGGGTGGATATCCACCCTCCCCGCACTCGCACAAATACCGCTGGTGCTTCTCGCCTTCCTGGCAGTGATAGCACTGCTCATCTTCTTTTTAGAGATTGCCCCGCGAACCGGGCGCAAGTTCACCATCATCCGCGCTGCAGCCTGCGTGCTCATCCCCGGGCTTGTGTTTCTGGCTCTCGGATCTGTGCTCTGGGCGGCTGGAGCCGCAACCCTTTTTGGGGCCCTCTTTTTCTATCTTGACTATCGGTCAAAACAGGGTGTTGGCTACCTCTTTCAGCTGGTCGGGTTTCTGAGCCCTGCGATCTTCTTGCTCGCCATCGGTCTCATCTACCCCACGATCCAAACCACTATTCAGGCATTCATGAATAGCCGAGGAACCCGCTTCGTTGGCCTCGAGAACTTCATCTGGATCTTCACGCAAGACACCGGTATTCGCACAGTGCTGAACACCGTGGTGTGGGTACTGATCGTGCCCGTCGTCTCAACAATCTTCGGGCTTGCCTACGCGGTGTTCATCGACAAGTCACGCGGCGAAAAAATCTTCAAAGTGCTCGTCTTCATGCCGATGGCAATCTCCTTCGTTGGCGCCAGCATTATCTGGCGCTTCGTATACGCGGTTCGGCCTGCAGGGCAGGAACAGATCGGTCTCCTCAACCAGGTTGTGGTCTGGCTCGGTGGAGAGCCAATCTCGTGGCTCTCGAACGAACCGTGGAATACGTTGTTTCTCATCGTCGTACTCATCTGGATTCAGACTGGTTTTGCGATGGTGATCTTGTCTGCGGCGATCAAGGGCGTACCGGCGGAGCAGCTGGAGGCTGCAGAGCTAGATGGCACTAACGCTTGGCAGCGCTTTATCAATGTCACCGTTCCCGGCATCCAAAGTTCGCTCGTTGTGGTGCTCACTACGATTTCAATCGCCTCTCTGAAGGTGTTTGACATCGTGCGCACCATGACTGCTGGTGCTAACGAGACCAGCGTCATCGCCAACGAAATGTATTCCCAGTGGCAAGGATTCGAAGTCGGTAGGTCCGCCGCCTTTGCGGTGGTGCTGTTCCTCATGGTGCTGCCGATCGTCATTTACAACGCGCGACAGATCCAGAAGCAGAGGGAGATCCGATGACCGCGACAGTCCCCGCACGAGTTGCGGTTGACAAGAAAACCCAGAAGCAGCTGGCTCGTGGAGAAAAGTTTGGTGCTGCCAAGCGCACCAAGAAACGTCTCACGAGTCGAGGCGCGACGATTGCGGCACTGGTTATTGCTGTGCTGTGGACAACGCCGACCTTCGGGCTGTTCATCTCCTCCATCCGTCCGCCCGAGGAGATTCTGCGTAACGGCTGGTGGACGATCTTCCAGAATCCCGGCTTCACCCTCAACAACTACGTCGAGGTGCTTGCTGCGGGCAACAGCACTCTTAACCTGGCGGGCGCGTTTATCAATTCGATCGCAATCACGCTCCCGGCGACGATCTTTCCGCTCGTCCTTGCGAGCCTCGCCGCGTATGCTTTTGCGTGGATCAAGTTTCCCGGCCGCAACTGGATGTTTATCGGCGTCTTTGCGCTGCAGATTGTTCCGCTGCAGATGGCACTCGTTCCGCTGCTGAGCCTCTTCTCTCGGGGACTCTCGATTGGTGATGTAGAACTCTTCGCCAGCTTGAATGCATCGAATGCGTACTCGCAGGTGTGGATCGCGCACACGATCTTCGCCCTACCATTGGCAATCTTTCTGTTGCACAACTTCGTATCGCAGATTCCGTCTGAGCTGATTGAAGCGGCACGAGTGGATGGTGCCGGTCACGGTCAGATCTTCTTCCGCATCGTGCTACCGCTCACCATGCCGGCGATCGCATCGTTCGCGATTTTCCAGTTCCTTTGGGTGTGGAATGACCTGCTTGTGGCGCTGGTATTTGCTGATGGACGAGTGGCGCCGATGACGAAACTGTTGGCAGAGATCACCGGTAGCCGAGGTCAAGATTGGAACCTGCTTACCGCGGGTGCTTTCATCTCGATCCTGGTGCCACTGATCGTGTTCTTCGCCCTTCAGCGATATTTCGTGCGCGGTCTACTCGCCGGTTCCACCAAGGGGTAGCAGTAGTCCTCAGGTGCAGCCCCGCCGCCTCGCGCGACGGTGGCTGCGCCTAGACTTCTCGGCATGGTGTCTGCCCAGTCTGTTCTCGAGTCCACGTTCGGTTACGACTCGTTTCGGGGGCAGCAGGGCGAGATTATTGACACCATAGTGGGCGGTGGCGATGCGCTGGTGCTGATGCCCACCGGCGGCGGCAAATCGCTGTGCTACCAAATTCCCGCTCTCGTTCGTGACGGCACCGGTGTTGTCATTTCCCCACTGATTGCTTTGATGCAGGATCAGGTGGATGCTCTCGCCGCCGTTGGCGCCCGTGCCGCCTTTCTCAACTCCACCCAGTCCGCCGAAGAACGCACTCGCGTCGAAAACGCGTACCGGGCCGGCGAGCTGGATCTGCTCTATCTCGCGCCCGAGCGACTGCGGGTGTCCTCCACTGTTTCGTTGCTGGAGCAGGGTCAGATTGGGCTTTTCGCCATCGACGAGGCGCACTGCGTATCGCAGTGGGGGCACGATTTTAGGCCCGACTACTTGCAGCTCGATGTGCTGCACGACCGCTGGCCCGCCGTGCCACGCATTGCGCTGACCGCCACCGCGACCGAAGCCACGCGCACAGAGATTGCGCAGCGACTGAAGCTCACTGACGCCACCCAGTATGTTTCTAGTTTTGACCGGCCCAACATCCGGTACCGCATTGAGGCGAAAGCACAGCCTCTGCAGCAGTTGCTGACACTGCTGAATACGGAACATTCTGGTGACGCGGGAATTGTGTATTGTCTGTCGCGCGCTTCGGTGGAGAAGACTGCTCAGTTCTTGGTGGAGAACGGTATCCCCGCACTCCCGTATCATGCGGGTCTCGACTCCAAGATTCGGGCCAGCAACCAGAGTCGTTTCTTGCGGGAAGATGGCATGGTGATGGTGGCGACGATCGCTTTCGGGATGGGTATCGACAAGCCTGATGTGCGGTTCGTGGCCCACCTCGATCTGCCCAAGAGCGTTGAGGGCTATTACCAGGAGACGGGTCGTGCGGGCCGGGATGGTCTGCCCGCAACGGCGTGGCTCGCCTATGGCTTGCAGGATGTTATGCAGCAGCGTCGCATGATCGATCAGTCGGGTGGCGATCTGGCTCACCGTCGTAATCTCAGCGCGCACCTCGACGCGATGCTCGCGCTCTGCGAGACCGTGGAGTGCCGCCGCGTGCAACTGCTGGGCTACTTTGGGCAGGAATCGACGGCGTGTGGCAATTGCGACACGTGCCTGTCGCCGCCGGAATCGTGGGATGGCACGGTTGCGGCCCAAAAACTGATGTCAACAATTGTGCGGCTGGATCGCGAACGCAACCTGAGGTTTGGCGCTGGCCATCTGGTTGACATTCTGATTGGCAAGATCACTCCCAGGGTTTCGCAGCAGCGTCACGATGATCTGGCGACGTTCGGTGTTGGTTCGGATGTGTCCGAGCAGGACTGGCGGTCGGTGGTGCGGCAGCTGTTGGCGCAGTCGCTGCTCGCGGTTCAGGGCGAGTATGGCACTTTGGCGATCACTCCGGAGAGTGCAGCGGTACTGAGTGGCGACCGCATCGTGAAGCTGCGGCGGGAGGCACCGCGCAAGGCGCGAGGTTCCGGCGGTGGAGCCGGGGGCTCGGCAAAGCGCAGGGTGGTGGCCGATCTTCCGGAGTCGGCGACGGACCTGTTCGAAAATCTGCGGTCGTGGCGTTCCGGAGTTGCCCGCGACAACGGTGTACCCGCCTACGTCGTGTTCGCGGATGCCACCCTGCGCGGCATTGCTGTCACGAAGCCGGAGTCGTTGGCTGAGCTCGCTGAGATCAGCGGTGTTGGGGAAAAGAAGCTTGAGACTTATGGCGCTGCCGTACTCGCGGTTGTTGCGGGAGAGTCTGTCCAATCGGCTGGCGCCGGGGATTCGGCGGTGACATCGTCCGCATCCGCGGCTGCGGCTACCGCACCGTCAGCCTCTGCCGCGGCGAAGGCTGGGCCCGCGCGCCAGGCCCGACCTGCCGCGTCGCGGCCTGCTTCGCGCCCCGCAGCTCGACAGTCTGCCGCTCCGGCAGCACCCCTCCCCGACGACGAGAACGACATCCCGTTCTACTCGGACGACGACGCGCCCTACGACGGGCCGCCCGAGTTCTAGGTTCGCGGCGGCGTTGGCGTGTTGCCGCCGGGATGCTGGCGGTCGTGTGTCGCGTAGGTGACGCGGCGCTGGCGTCTCAGTGTCGTGCAGCTGGCGTGGCGCCCATCTATCAACCCATGGAGTATTGGTCACATGAATGAAACACGTATCGTGGAACTCCGCCGAGAGCGGGCATGGACCCAAGAGAAACTTGCTGACGAGTGCGGTGTTGGAATCAGAACCATCCAGCGACTTGAGGCGGGGAGCGATGCGAGCCTAGAGACGCTGTCTCTTGTCGCTGACACATTAGGGGTGCCGGTTCGCGAGCTCTTCGCGACGATCGAGAGCGATGAGCTCAGTGGTCGTGTCGACTCGTTTGAGTCGCGAGCAAACGACCAGCAGGCTGCGCGTGACAGGCTGAGTGGTGGGTGGTTCTGGCTCTTCATCGGGGTTGGCATTGTGGTCGTCCTGCTCGGTGCCACGTTGGGTCAGCTTGGTTCGGTGATCTTTGTCGCGTACTGGGCCGGCGGCCCATTTATCTTTCTGGCACTTAGACGGCTCTATCTGGATCCGCTCCTCGACGCCAAATTCCCCCGCTCGCGCAGCAGGCATGCTCGCCGAATACAGAAGCGCCGTGAAGCCAAGGTGCGCGCGAGTTGAAGCGGCCAGACGGACCCCTCGACCGGTTCCGCACCTACAGGATTCGCGCGCTGCGCCCTAAGCTTCGCGAAATTGATGTCGACACGGCCTTCCACGTCGCAAATGGTCGTGCAGGTCACTTACGGAGCGCAGCCACGATCAGTGAAGAGATTTCCGCCCGCTCAGAAAATGACAAGGTCCTCCCGAACCAGAAAAGGTCCCGCCGACGATGAACGTCGGCGGGACCTGTGTGGTCTGCGGTGTGGCTACCGGCTAATTAGCTAGCGGGTGTCTCTTCGGGGCTGCTCGCGCCGCTCGCTTCGCCAGCCTCTGCGGCAACCTGCTTGTGAACCTCGTCCATGTCGAGGTTCTTGACGCCCTCGATGACCTGCTCGAGGGCAGGGGCGGGGAGTGCGCCGGGCTGGGAAAACACGAGCACGCCGTCACGGAATGCCATCAGGGTCGGGATCGAGGAGATACCTGCAGCGCCAGCAAGTTCTTGCTGCGCTTCGGTATCTACCTTGCCGAACGTGATGTCGGCGTGGTTTTCGCTTGCGGTCTCAAAGATGGGCCCGAACTGCTTACAGGGGCCGCACCATTCGGCCCAAAAATCTACGAGCGTGATTCCTTCTTTGCTGACCGTCTGGCCAAAGTCTTCTGAGGTGAGAGTGATAGTCGACATAATTACATCCTTTCATGGACACCAACAATGTCTCCCGGGCAAGAATTCCCGCGGCATAATTCGCGTGGAGCGCACGACTTCCCACAACGCTACGGCGGCTGTTTTGAGTTTTACCACAAAGCAGGGGCGTGCCCTGGCATCCACTTGGTTGACCCTGAACGAGACACTTTGCACCCGCACACAAGGCTCGTAGCGTGTAGTCACCGAACTTTCACGAATCGAGACAGCCATGACCCAGGTTCACGACACGGCGACCGAAACGGTGCCACCCGCTGACATGACCACGCCCACGACCGCGCCGCCGACCACGACCGCGCCGAACGCTGCGGTTGCCGCTTCTGCTGAGGCCTCCTCCGCGACGCCCGCTATCAATGTCGAATGGTTGGGGGAGTACCTTCTGGGCAAATGGGCCGCGGCCCGCAAAGAGTCGCGTGCGCTCATGGCTAACCCTGAGCTGCACCAGGTTGGAGGTCTGTCGATGGCAGACCACCGCGAGCGGGTGCTAAATCAGCTGTCGATCCTGGTGGACAACAACGCCATTCAACGCGCTTTCCCCGCTGAGCTGGGCGGCAGCGATGATCACGGCGGCAACATTGCGGCCTTCGAAGAAGTTGTGCTCGCCGACCCCTCACTCCAGATCAAATCTGGTGTTCAGTGGGGCCTCTTCGGTTCCGCAGTTCTGCACCTTGGCACCAAAGAGCACCACGACAAGTGGCTGCCCAGCATCATGAGCCTTGAGACCCCCGGCGCCTTCGCGATGACCGAAATCGGTCACGGATCGGATGTCGCCAGCATTGCGACAACCGCAACCTACGACCCCGAGACTGATGAGTTCGTCATCAACACCCCGTTCCGGGCGGCGTGGAAAGATTACCTCGGCAACGCGGCCCTTCACGGTAAAGCCGCGACGGTGTTTGCGCAGCTCATCACCAAGGGCGTCAACCACGGAGTGCACGCGTTCTATGTTCCGCTGCGCGATGACAATGGCTTTTTGACCGGAGTCTCGGGCGAGGATGACGGCCTCAAGGGTGGCCTGAACGGTATCGATAACGGGCGGCTCCACTTCGACCACGTGCGCGTGCCCCGCATCAACCTGCTTAACCGCTACGGCAACGTCGACGAGAACGGCGACTACACCTCCGACATCGACAGCCCCGGTCGCCGCTTTTTCACGATGCTCGGCACGCTCGTTCAGGGCCGCGTCTCACTGGATGGTGCGGCCGTGCTCGCGAGCAAGCTCGCTCTCACCATCGCTATCAAGTACGGGTCGGAGCGTCGCCAATTTACGGCGGCCAGCGACACTCATGAAGAAGTGATCCTCGACTACCAGCGTCACCAGCGCCGCCTGTTGCCGCGCCTCGCTCAGACCTATGCCATGTCGTTTGCGCATGAAGAATTCCTCGAGAAGTTTGATGGAGTGTTCTCGGGGCGCACCGATACCGAAGCCGATCGCCAAGACCTCGAAACGATCGCGGCGGCCCTCAAGCCGCTGAGCACGTGGGCGGCGCTCGACACTCTGCAGGAAGCGCGTGAAGCGTGCGGCGGTGCCGGCTTTATGGCCGAGAACCGTCTCACTCAGATGCGCGCCGACCTCGACGTGTACGCCACATTTGAGGGCGACAATAACGTGCTGCTGCAGTTGGTTGCCAAGCGACTCCTCACCGACTATTCGCGCAAATTTGTGGGCGCGAGCCCGGGCACTCTTGCCCAGTACGCTGCCGACCAGGTTAACGAAGCGGCGGTTAACCGCTCAGGCCTGCGCCGCTTCGCCCAGAATGTCGTCGACTTTGGGTCAACGGCCCGCTCGATCGGTTATGTGCGCGACACCGATTCGCAGCGCCAGCTGCTCACCGACCGTGTGGAGACGATGGTGGCGGATGTCGCCGGCAAGTTGCGGCCCGCAACCAAGCTTCCCAAGGCTGAGGCCGCCGCGCTCTTCAACAGTCACCAGAACCAGCTGATCATGACCGCCTACGCGCATGCCGAACTGCTGCAGTGGGAGGCCTTCACCCGCGCTCTCGAAAAGATTGAGGACAAAGACACCGCTCAGGTCATGACCTGGTTGCGTGACCTCTTCGGTTTCACCCTGATCGAGAAGAACCTCGCCTGGTACCTGATGCACGGTCGCATTTCGACGAACCGCGCTCAGGCGATTACCGACTACATCGACGACCGACTGCTACCCCGCTTGCGTCCGCAGGCCCTAGATCTAGTGGCCGCGTTCGGTCTCACCGACGAGTTGGTGCGTGCACCGATCGCCAGCGGCGCCGAAGCTGTTCGTCAGAACGAGGCTCGCGACTACTACGCTGACCGCCGGGCTTCCGGCGATGAGCCCGTTCACGAGAAGGATCTGAAGAAGAAGAAGCGCCGCTAACCGTCCGTCGACTTGGCGTCGTTGACGGTGCGCTCGACCTCGCCCTCAGCGTCGTCATCGCCGCGGCGTGCGCCGTCGAGGCGCAGGCTGGCGAGAAATCCGATCGCCAAGAATCCGGCAGCCGCGAATGCGGCGTACCGCGTCGAATCGGTGAAGGCTTCACGGGCGTCGGCTGCGGCATCCGGCAACTTTTCGTCGAGGGTGCTGATGCCGGTGCCAGCGGAATCGACAACAAGATCTACGATCTGCGTGCGGGCTTCAGCGGGGATCTCTGGACGGTTCGCGAGCTTGGCGTCGAGCCCACTGCCGAGGCTCGCAAAGAGCACGGTACCGAGGATAGCGATTCCGAGAGCTGAACCAACCTGGCGAGCGGTGCTCTGGGTGCCAGATCCCTGACCTGACTGGCTGAGGGGTACATCCATCAGCACAACGCTGGTGAGCAGTGCCGTCGCGAGACCAACACCGAAACCATAAATGAAGAGCCCGGGTGCGATCTGCCACCACGCAGCATCCGGGTTGAGCGACAGTGCGACAATCAGGATGCCCACAATCTCGGCGGCAATACCCACCCGCACGATCGTGACGGGCGTGATCTTGTTGCCAAACGCACCCGCAAAGCCACTGGCCATGAACGAACCAATTGCGAGGGCGAGGATGACGAACCCGGTTTGCAGCGCGTCGTAGCCGAGCACATTTTGCAGCCACAGTGGCAGCGACAGGATGATGCCGAATTCGCCAAGGGAAACAATCATTGCGGCAATGTTTCCATTGCGGAATGACGGGATTCGCAGCAGGCCGAAGGCGAGCATGGTTGATTTTCCGGCGCGTTCGCGGGCAAAACCCCAGCGCACAAAAGCGATTCCGGCAGCGAGGGCAAGGGCAAACACGAACGGGATGGGAGAGATGCCCCAGGTCCAGAAATCGGGCGGGGTGTCGCTGAAGAACCAGCCGTAGCTGCGACCCTCAATGAGGGCGAACACCAGTGACGCGAACAGCACCACCGAGAGGAGCGCACCAACAATATCCACGCGTCGCTGGGCTGATGGTTCTTTTGACTCCATAGTGAAGATGAGGATGCCGATGATGATGATGACACCGAGCGGCACGTTAATGCCGAACGCCCATCGCCACGAGAAGTAGGTGGTGAGCCAGCCGCCGAGGAGAGGGCCAACGGCCGCCATTCCGCCAATGGTGGAGCCCCAGACGGCGAAGGCGATGGCGCGTTCACGGCCACGGAAGGTGGCGTTAATGGTCGAGAGGGAGGCGGGGAGAATCATCGCCCCGCCGATGCCCTGCACGAGGCGCGACGCGATGAGCAGTTCGCCGCTGGCTGCGGTGGCGGCGAGAATCGAGGAGAGTGCGAAGATGACGACACCAATGAGGAGCACTCGGCGGCGCCCGTAACGGTCGGCGAGGGTGCCGAAGACGAGAAGCAGAGCAGCAAAGACGAGGGTGTAACTCTCCTGAACCCACTGCACCTGGGTGGAGTTGAGGCCAAGATCTTCGACGACGGAGGGGATCGCAACGTTGACGATGGTGGAGTCAACGATGATGAGCGCGACGGCGATGCTGATGAAGAGAAGGCCGAGCCAACGCCGACGCGACGCCCGAATGTCGTTCATTAGGCGGTCTGCTCAGCGCGCAGCCGTGAAATGGCGAAAGCGGTTGCACTGACGAGGATGAGAACCACCGCAACAATGGCGGCGATTGCGGTGGGTTGGGAGATCAGGTCGCCACTAAGTCGGCCGACGGCGACCCAGGCGAGCCCCCAGCTGAGGGAGAGTGCCGGAGCGAAGTGGGCACGCCCCCGTGCGGCGAGAGCGATGCCCACTGCGGCAGCAACGGCGACGATGATTACACCCCACACGTCTTCGGGGATGCCAAAGCCGGTGAATCCGATCGCAACCAGCCAGGCTGTGATGTTGGCGGCAGTCGCAACACACACCCAGCCGAGGTAGAGGCCCATGGTGCCGTCGGTAACGATCGCATCGATCGCCCCGGCGGCGGGAAGTTTTATGGTGATGAAGAACGCCCGGATGAGAATGATCAGCAGCAGAATGATCACGGGAACGCTGAGTGCAAGTTGGTTGAACTGGATGGAGAGAATCCAGGCCGCGTTGAGCACCAGGGATGCGGCAACCCAGTAGCCGATACGTCGGTGAAGTTCGGTGCTGGTTTGCTTCGGTAGCATCTGCCAGACGGCGTAGGCCACAAGCCCAAAGTAAATGACGCTCCAGATACCGAAGGCGGCGCCGGCGGGGGCAATAACGGTGGCATCCGCGCTGAGTGCGCCCCCGGCAGCATTTTGTACCGGTGTGCCACCCGACGCCCCAGAGCCAACAAAAGCTCCAATTAGTGCAAAGGTCGCGCTCGCGGCGACGGTAATCTGCCTGACCACATCTCTGGATTCACGCATCACGTTTCCCTTCAGTCGCTCCCTAGCCTAGAACTCTTGAGCGGTAGTCAACCGAGGAATCGCTGAATCATAGGTGTCGGCCAAAGTGAGAGGAGGGCCGGGGCGCTGCAGGGCACCGCAGGGCAGGCGCGGGTAGCGCGCCGCTGACCCGATTGGCGGGTGGCTAGCGGAACCCGGAGAGCAGGCTCGGCACCGCAAGGTTGATGAGCAGGATGATGCCGGTGAGTGCAACGATCGCTCCCATCGTGTAGAGCGCAAGCTTGCCGAGGACGGTGATGACAGAGATGGCGTTCATGTTCTAAGGATATCGGAGTCGCGCGTGTGGTGGTGATCGAGCGCTTTAGCGGATGGAGGACTATCGTCGTAACATGAGCACTTCGCCTCCGTCATCCTTGCGACGAGTGACCATCGCCGATATCGCGAGTGCCTCGGGTGTGTCGATCGGCGCAGTGTCGTTCGCGCTCAACGGCCGCAAGGGAGTGTCTGAGTCCACTCGCGAGCGTGTGATGCAAGTGGCTGACGAACTTGGTTGGGCTCCGGCGCGCGCGGCGCGATCCCTCGCTGAAGCGAAGACCGACACCATCGGGTTCGTGCTTGCCCGCGACCCGTACATGTTGGGGGTCGAGACCTTTTACATGCGGTTCATTGCGGGGCTAGAGTCTGAGTTCGCTGAGCGAGGCTACGCACTGCTGCTCCAGCTGGCGCCGAACAGAGATGAAGAACTCCTCACGCTCAAGCGATGGCGCAACTCGCGACAGGTTGATGGTGTGATTCTGGTCGACCTCGCCGTCGATGACCGCCGAGTGGCGCAGCTTTCGAAGCCCGGTGCACTCCCGGCAATCGCGGTCGGTGATCCTTCGGTTGCTGGTGCGCTGTCATCTGTCTGGACGGACGACGATGCGTCGATGAGATCGGCGGTTGATTATCTGTCGTCACTCGGGCATCGCCGCATTGCGCGAGTGGCTGGCTTGACCGACCTCGCACACACCACCATCCGTGACGCAGCATTTCGGGATGAAATGAGCGCGCGGGGACTCGTACCCACGATACTTCGAACGGATTACACGGCAGAAGAGAGCGCCGCCGCAACACGCACAGCGCTGCGCAGTGATACTCCACCAACAGCATTTATCTACGACAACGACATCATGGCTGTCGCGGGGCTACGAGAAGTAGGCAGGGAAGGTTTCTCGGTGCCTGCTGACGTGTCAATTATTGGCTGGGATGATTCGGTGCTGTGTGACTACACCGCACCATCGTTAACGGCGCTGAGCCACGACATTGTTGCTTTTGGGGCGCATGTTGGGCGCCGGCTGTTTGACGTGATCGCAGGCGCCGAAGCCGGAGCGTTCAAGGATTCCACCCCGGAGCTTATTGTGCGGGAGTCCACTGGGCCTGCACCGCGGTAGTGCTCTTGTGGTTGCTAGTAGGCCCATTGTCGCGGCAGAGTGCGCTCAGAATTCAGCAAATGGGTAATGAATAGTTTGCGATGTGATGCGAGAATCTCGTCGCGATCAACCGTCACTTCCGTCTCACTGCTTGGATCGTGAGAAACCTCCCAGAGCTGCTCGGTCCCATCGGCAGAAATTACGTATCGGTGGTGGGGCGTTCTGATCGATCTCCACCCCTCATGCTCGGTGACCGCAATATCGGTGCCATCAAAGGGTTTCCCCTGCAGCACCGAAAGCAGTGACCTTCCCTGCATATCGGTCGGTACGGGAACGCCGAGAGCTTCAAGAATGGTTGGCGCGACATCCACCGCTTCAACGATCTGGGATTCGTGGTGACCACTAATCCCGCCGGGAAGGGCTGCGATGAGCGGCACCCGCGAAACAGCGTCGTCTCCCGGGTATCCCTTGGAGAGTCGAAGGTGGTCGCCGAGCCACTCGCCGTGGTCGGACACGAACATGATGAGGGTGCGATCTGTTCGCCCCAGTTCATTGAGTGTTGTGAGGATGCGGCCGACGTGGAAATCGACTTCGCTGATGGCAGCAAAGTACCCGTGTTTGATTTCGCGCAGCTGATCATCGCTGAGCCCGATCGCCTCTTGGTTCTCTTGTTCAAGCGGAGTCAGCGCGGGCAGAGGAAGCTCATCACGGTCATAAAGATCAAGAAATTTTTGGGGCACGTGATAGGGGGCGTGCGGCGAAAAGAAGCTCGCGATTGTGAACGATCGTTCATGCTCGCCTAGGGCGTGTCTCCTAATGCTGCCGGGCCTGTCTGACAGACTTAATCCATGTCTCGTGCTGCCGTGTTGTCTGACAGTGAGTGGGCTCGCCTTGAGCCGTTGATGCCGTCCTCGAAGAATTGCCCGGGTCGTCCGTTCCAAGACCACCGCCGCATTCTGGAAGGCATCATTTATCGGTATCGGGCGGGGATTCCCTGGCGGGATTTGCCGGAATCTTTTGGTCCGTGGCAGACCGTCTGGAAACGTCACCGGCGTTTCAGTGGCGACGGTACGTGGGACGCCATTATGACCCGGCTGCTTTCGCAGGCTGACGCTGCTGGGTTGATTGATTGGGAGGTGTCCGTGGACTCCACGGTCAACCGCGCCCACCAGCACGGCACCAATCTTCCGCGCACCACAGGGGGAACTTCAGAACTACACGAATCTGCTCACTGAGCCTGCTGACCACGCAATTGGCCGGTCACGCGGCGGATTGACGACGAAGATTCACGCGTTGTGTGACGCGAATCTTCGACCGTTGGTGATTCTGCTGGGACCGGGGCAGGGCGGTGACTCACCGATGTTCCCCGAAGTCTTGGGGAGCCTGCGAGTGCCTCGGCTCGGCGGGGGTCGGCCTCGCACGACGCCGGATCGAGCGATGGGTGACAAAGCGTATTCGTCCAAAGCTAATCGGAAAATGCTCCGGGATCGTGGCATTCATGCCGTGATCCCGGAACGATCGGACCAGGTCGCCAATCGGAAACGACGTGGCCAAGCCGGAGGTCGCCCTCCCACTTTTGACAAGGTGTCCTACAAACGCCGCAACGTCATTGAGCGGTGTTTCGAGGTCTTCAAGCAGTGGCGTGGCATCGCCACCCGCTACGACAAACTCGCCCTCACCTACCGCGGCGGGGTTGTCCTCCGGGCCATAATCATCTGGGCTAAGGCATTAGGAGACACGCCCTAGTGGCCCTTGCTGATTGTTTCGCGGCTGTAGTTGGTGGCGGTGCCTCCGGCGATCTGGTCAGCGCGAACTTGCAGCCAGTAGGTCAGCTGGTCTTGCTGCTCAGCCAGCAGAATGGTGAGGCGGTCAAGATAGGCACCGGTAGCTGCGATTGGTTCGGCACTGAACGCACTTTGCCCGGCATCGTTGGTGATCCATTCGCGCTTGCCGGTGATGTGGCGCTGAGTGCGTCGGGTGTCTGCTTCCAACTTTTTGATGCGGTTAGCGACGGTCTGCACGCGCCTGTGCCTGGTCTGCGGCTGTGGCTTTGCGGTCGGCCTTGGAATCAAGCGCGCCCGCGCGCTGTTCTTGGCGCTCAATTTTTCCCGCCTCTACTTCGGCGGTGGATCGGGTGGCCTCGTCAATTTCTGTTGCGACCTCGAACCCTGCCGCGCGTAATGCTGTGGCGGCGGCGTTGATGGTGTGCCACTTCGGCAGGCGGTCGCGGCTCTGCGGCACAAACCACGCCGCGATGCTACGCCCCCAGCGCCAGCGCTGAGCCTTCAAGATTTCGGCCGTTCCATCTCCGCGCACTGTGCCCTCAACCATGGTTCCGGCTTCGTGTGTGTGGGTGATTGTCAGCATGTTCTTCTTCTCTCTTCCACGTTTTTTTGCCAAAGCGGCGCTTCGTGCCGATGGGAGGTGAAGCGGAACACAACCCGTAGGACTGCGGGGCGAAGAATTTTGGTGCGAAATAAGGGAGCTTGCGACCGCGTACAAAAAATCTTCGGAGGAGCAGGCGGCTGCAAGCCGCTTGTGTGGAGCAAAGCCGACCGTAAAATCGCTCGCAGAGCGCTTTGGCAAAAACGTGAGCGCCAGCTCACCAGGGAAACTGCGGCGTTACGCCGTCGACCTTTGCTTCTTATTGTGCCTATTTGAGCCATACCCCAACGGATAAGTCCACGTCATCCTCAAGAGTCGGTTGCAAAGACTTCAGCAGTCGTCTTCGGGACACGATCGTCCGTAAGAGAAACCTTCAGTGATGCGACGACCCAAGCCGATCGTGAGAGCGATTCGTGGTCCCACTTAACCGCCGAACTCAACTCAGGACTTTATTGAGAAGCGCGCGATACTCATGATCAGCCAAGTCCAAGGATTTCGCCTCACCCAAAGTGGACCAGTCGAGCGCGTCATGCTCGGTCGGCGCAGCGTTGACGATGTCACCCTCCCTCTCGGGGCTCTTCACATCTCCAGGTTGAACGCGGTTTCGGGTGGGCCGGGCCTCGGTGCCCGGCCTGCAGACTCGAGCTGGGTATTGAGCTGCAAGCCATCGGTGAGAGCATCGGTATCGCTTGCAACTGCCGGATCCCGTGCACGGGATCCTCGACCGTCTGTGTTTGGCGTCTCTGTCTTGCTTAGGGGGGTGGGCCGGCCCTGCTGGGTCGGCCCACCGTGGTTAGAGTGTGGCAGCTTCCTCGGTGTTGGTGATGAGGGTGGCGCGGCTCTCCCGGATGAGGCGGTGGCATCCGGCGGATGCCGCGCTGGTGACCGGTCCCGGCACCGCGCCAACTGGACGGCCGAGGGCGGCGGCGTGGCTCGCGGTGTTCAACGATCCGGAACGCCACCCTGCCTCGGTGACGACCACGGTGGCGCTGTTGGCGGCTATCAGTCGGTTGCGTTGCAGGAAACGCCACCGGGTCGGCATGGCCCCGCACGGTAGCTCGGATACCACCACGCCATGCTCAACAATTCGACCAAGGAGTGCGTCGTGACCTGACGGGTAGAACCTGTCGACCCCTCCGGCAAGGTAGGCGATAGTACGACCACCGGAGGCAAGCGCCGCCCGGTGAGCCATCCCATCAATGCCATACGCGGCACCTGAAGCGATAGTGTGGCCGCGCTCGACAAGCCCGGCAGTAATTTCCATGGTGATGTGTTCCCCGTAGCCGGTGGCGGCTCGGGCTCCGACGATGGCCGTGGTCTTATCGTCGATCAGGATCTCGCTGTTGCCACGCACCCACAGTGCGAACGGGGCGTTTATGCCCAGATCGTTCATGCGGGTGGGCCAGTGTGGATGCTCGGGGGTGATCAGGGTTGCCACGAGCCGCCCAATGTCGCCATCTCCCGGTTCGCTCATCGAGGACAGCGCGACGCGGGCGAGGGTGTCCAGCGTGAGGCCGTGGTGCTGCTGGTGAATGCTATCAAGGGTGCTGCTAGTAATGGTAGTCATGGGGTTCTCTCTTCCCTCAACTGATTTTTTGCCTGTCTGGCAAGAGAATCGATTGAGAGCGAAAGTGCCGGCAGTGAAGGGTCGTGGAATACCGGAACGCAGTGAGGATATGCCGCGAAAGCCCGCAAAGAGAGGCACGAAGCGAACTACGATGACCGGCCAGACAGACAAAAAAGTCCCTAACAAAACAGCCGGGAAGCGGTCCGTATAGACCAAGTCGCGGGCGTGTGCGCCGTCCGATGTGTTGATGTCAGCCGGAGAATGTGAGGGGCTTAGGGGCCCGTCGGGCTTTGCGTCTGTGTCAGTGGCAAGGTCGTATGGGTTTTCGGTGGCGGCGCTTCTGATCGCGTCTGGTTCGGCCGCCCTCCACCCGGCGACGATATCTATCTGAACAGGTGTGTTGTCAAGAACAACGCGTTGAGCCGGCTCCGATTTGCCCACGAGAGGCGGCCCGCCAGAACCCGTCAGGCCGAATCCGCAAAGTGTTGCACTTGACGCACCTGAGTGACAATTCCATGCGGGCAGGCTATCCGCGACATCGCAATCCAGTCGGCGGCTCAGGCCTCAATCACGGTACGGAAGTATTCGAACGCCGTCCCACTTACGGGCGCCTCTGGCTGCAATCGGGCCACGCTTGCGCGATACGAATCTTGTTTAGCGGGTGACGGGACAACCGGCAGATTGTTCTACTAGAGTTTAGAACATGTTGTTCCGGGTGGATCATGCATCCACGGTGTCCCTTGCGGGGCAGATCGCTGTTCAGATCCGGGTGGCCGTCCTCAAGGGCGAGCTGGTTCCGAGCGAGCGACTTCCGGCTGCTCGCGAGTTGGCGACTTCTTTGGGCATCAATATGCACACGGTGCTCCGTGCGTATGGCGTTTTGCGTGATGAGCGCATCATCGAGATGCGGCAGGGCCGGGGAGCGTGGGTGCATCCCGAAGTTGAACCAGGTTTTGTGCGATTGGGAGCGATCGCCGAACAGTTCCGGGCAGAGGCGCGAAGACTGGGACTGTCCCAGCCAGAGATTCGTCGAATAATCGAAGGAACGCCATCATGAACACCGAGAGCTCCGACCGAGCGCGAGTTCGAGATGTCATTGCGGCGCTCACGCTGTGGGTTCCCCTCGCCGTCACGGTCATAACGTGGCTGTTTTGGCGCGAGATGCTTCCGTCGGATCTCCCGCGCCAATGGGGTAGCAACGGGGTGAGCTCGACGTGGCCGACGGGCTTGGCGATAGTTCTGGTGTCGTTGGTGTGCGTTGGCTCTGCCATCATCTCGACCTTCGCGCTTCGAGAGAGTGCGGCCTATATTCGCCGTAAAACTTTCCTGTGGAGTGGGTTCGCCGCCGGTCTGGCATGTGGGGTCTGGCTGGTGACTGCCGGCTCGACTATTACCTCCGGAACCACCGCCGTGCCGCAGGTCGGCGCGTGGCCGTTGCTTTTCATGGTGTTGCTGGCGTACGGCCTGATTCCGTTCCTGATCGCACACCAGTGGGTGGAGCCAGAGCCGACGGAGCCTCCCGTCGAAGTGCTCTTTACTCCGACAGAAACCGGCGCGTGGATTTCCACCGTCACCGTCCCGATATTCGCAGTAGTCGGCGTGGCCATGCTTAGCGGCGGAGTCGCTTTGCTCGTTCTTGCCTCCCGCGAACAATCTACGGGAGGCGACCTATGGGGCGCAGCGATTCTGCTGGTCCTGGTAGTGCCGATGGTGGCATTCGCTCGCGTGCGCATCAGTGTGGACTGGCGGGGCCTCAAAGTCGTTACCTGGATATTGGGTATCTCGCTGAAAACAATTCCACTCGTCTCGGTCAAGTCTGTCCACACCGAAGCCCTGAAACCAGAGCAATGGGGCGGATGGGGCTACCGGGTTATGCCTGGCCGATCGGCCATAATCCTCCGCACCGGACCTGGGATCGTCGTCGATACAACCAACGGCAAACAGTTCGCTCTCTCACTCAAGACTCCAGAAACCCCCGCGGCACTCCTCTCAACGTTGAGCGCCCCTGCAAGGTGACTCCTCATAAGAGGGCAAGCCGAGCAGGAGGCTCAGCTTGCGGGCCATCAAAGCAACGAAGTGTTCGTTAGTGGCGGATCCATAAAAGCTCACGATCCTCGATGCGCCCCGCTAAAGGTTTCCCCTGGGGCGAAAGTGAAAAGCCGTTGTGATGTAAGTCTCGCGTGCTCCCTTACATGGCGGCCAGCGACCGTCTACGTTGCAACCCTGACCGCACTGCTGGCGCTGGTAATATCTCATTTGTACGTCCTCAGGGCGGGGTGAGATTCCCCACCGGCGGTGTCGCGGCGAATCCGTGTAAGCCCGCGAGTGTCTCCACTGTGGGGGTGCTGACCCGGTGTGATTCCGGGGCCGACGGTTATAGTCCGGATGAGAGAGGACGGGAGGAGCAATCACTATGTCTAGTGTCGTAATCGTTGCCGCGCAATGGCACTCGGAAATCGTCGAACGGGCCGTCGAAGCATTCACAGATCGCCTCCGGGACGTCGGGATCGGCGATGTGGACGTCGTCCGGGTTCCGGGTGCATTCGAAATCCCTCTGCACATCCAGCGACTTGCGCGCTCTGGCAGCTACGACGCTATCGCTGCCTGTGCGCTCGTGGCGGACGGGGGAATCTACCGACATGACTTCGTGGCGTCGACAGTGGTCGACGCGCTAATGCGCGTGCAGTTGGAGACCGAGGTGCCGGTGTTCTCGGCCGTGTTGACTCCGCATCACTTCCACGGTCATCAGGAGCACGTAGACTACTTCGAGCGCCACTTCGCGGTCAAAGGCCGAGAATTAGCTGACGCCGTCGCGCAAACGCTCGCAAGCCTCGCTGCCATCCACTGACCGCCCAGAGAACGTTCGCCCGACGGCACGATAGCAAGCCGAGATTGGGCCTCAATCGTCCGACAATATGCTATATTTGTATAGCATTCATAGGAGGATCCCATGCCACAAATCAATCTTCGCGTTGATGACGAGACGGAGCACCGCCTGCAGTACCTGTCTTCACGCACGGGAAGATCGAAGACGTTCTATGCGACCGAGGCATTGACGCAGTATCTGGACGAGAATGAGGACTACCTTCTGGCGAAAGATGCGTTGGAGGAATTCACTCAATCAAATGACGATGCTATCGATCTTGAAGACGTGATCTGGCCTGCGTGAGCTACACGATCAGGTTCACTCCGAAAGCAGCGAAACAGGTTGGAAAACTTGATCCTGCGGCAGCGAAGCGTATCCGTGGTTTTCTTGAGCAGAAGCTCGCGCAGCTTGATAACCCGCGCCTTCTCGGTAAGAAGCTTGTGAATGATGAATTCTGGCGCTACCGAGTCGGTGATTATCGGATCCTCACCAACATTGATGACGACCAGATATTGATCCTTATTGTTGAGGTTGCGCACCGTCGCGAGGTTTACAGAAAACTCTAAACACAGGAGAACGGTTCGAGGGCGCTAGTGCCCGAGCAAGCATTCCTGTCCCGCTCGACGATTCCCTGCGGGCAGCGGCAGCGGTGCTCAGTGGCGAAGCTTAGTTGGCGGTAGCGGTAAGTTTGCTAAGCAGCTGAGCGAGCATGTTCCGTTCATCCGTCGATCGTGGCGCGAGAATCGTTTCCTCGGTCGTGAGGTGGTCGGGCAACACCTTGTCTAGGAGCTCCCGTCCTGCCTTGGTGATTTGTACGAACTTCCCGCGTCCGTACTGCCCGAACTGATTGCCACCTAACCTAAAACCACTGACCCCACCCGGTGAAACGAAAGCACACCACTCGCACGGACGCAACTCCAAAACACTCCAAGCGGACATCGACCAGTGATTTGGCCTGGGTTTAGTTCCGACCTTTAGACAAGGATGTTGTGTCTCAGGACTTCGGTGACAGTTCTGCGTCACGACATCGGTGACGTTGCCGACGTTGTTGGTGGTGACACTTCTCCCCCAGATTTGATGGATGAGCCGAAATAACCCTGTTGACCCTCGTGTCCGTCTTGCGATCTCGCAATGGCCGCCAGATGCTCCGCGTGGCGCGGTGACGACGTTCTGCGCCGAGCACGGCATCTCCCGGAAGACGTTCTATCTCCTGCGTGCGCGAGCGGTAGCTGACGGGCCCGCAGCGGTGCTCGAGCCGAAGTCGCGTCGCCCGCGAACGTCACCGACTCGTGTGAGTGAGGACGTGAAGCGGCAGGCGCTGGAGGTGCGGGCGGCGTTGGAGCAGTCTGGCCTGGACTATGGGCCGATCAGCGTGCAGGCAAAGATGATCGCGATGGGGTTGCCTGCCCCATCGAACGCGACGCTGTCGCGCGTGTTCCGCGACGCGGGTGTTGCTAGGGCGGCGCCGAACAAACGCCCGCGTGCGTCGTTCCGCAGGTTCGTGTATCCGGCACCGAATGCATGCCGGCAACTCGACGCGACCGAGTACGTTCTCACCGGTGGCCGCAAATGCGTCATCTTCCAGCTCCTCGACGACCACTCCCGTCTCGCGGTCGCATCGCACGTCGCTGCCGGCTAGGGATCGTGGGCCAGCTCGTCGATTACGTCACCCGGCTCGGTGTCGAGCCGATCACCGGAAAGCCCTACAAGCCGACCACGCAGGGCAAGAACGAGCGTTTCCATCAGACCCTGTTCCGCTTCCTAGACAAGCAGCCCATGGCTGCGACCCTCGGTGAGCTCCAGGCGCAAGTCGATGAGTTTGACCGGATCTATAACACCGAACGACCACACCAGGGGCTGCCAGGGCATGTCACACCGCAGCAGGCCTGGGACGCGACACCCGTGGCTGACCCGCCCCGGCCACTCAGTCCCGCCTCCCCGTCGCAGTCACCGGTCGCGGCCGAGGGCGCGCTCCTGCCGGAGAACACCCGCCACGTCACCGTCAGCGGAGGAATCAAGGTCAAAGGGGTGAAGTTCCAGATCGGCAGCCACCTCGCCGGAACACTCGTCACGATCGTCCGAGATGACACGACCATCGCGTTCTACGACGTCAAGACCGGCGCGCTCCTCATCGAGCACCCCTGGCCCGAACCAGGCACCCGCTACGTCAGCAACGGCAAACCCCGCGGGCCGAGAAGAGCACCCACAGCCGACTCGTCACCGAAGTCCTGACGCATCAAATGTCACCGATCTCCTGACACAGTTCCGTCGCCGAAGTCCTGAGACATCACATAACGGACAAACCGGTCGGAACTAAACCCAGGCCAAATCACACTGTAGTGGCAGCGGACACGAGGACAGGAACTGGCTCGCCCAATGGACTGCCTTGGTAATCGGGCTCACCTCCCCAACTCTTCGTGTGACCTCACCATACCAAGCAGTGCAATCGCATCGCCATCGCAGGCACGCCAGATGGCGAGCCGCTTTCGAAACAGTGAGGTCCCCGGGCATCCTTCGATTCCTCCGCCACGTGAGCCGCCAGTCGCGCGGGATTAGGGACGCGTCTGAGCCTCCCGGGTCTAGGCCTCCCGGGTCTTCGGCGAGGACTCGAGAGTGAGCGCTGGGTCGCTCACCACCGCGTTACCGAGCACGTCGTCGATTTGCTTCATCAGCTCGGCCGGAATCTGCACATCAGAAGCTACGACGTTCTCTTTCACCTGCTCGGGTCGCGAAGCGCCGATGATAGCCGATGCGACATTCTCGTTCTGTAGCACCCAGGCAACCGCAAGCTGCGCAGATGTGAGCTTCAATTCGGACGCAATCGGTGCCAAGCCTTGCACGCGGGTCAGGATGTCGTCTTGCATCCAGCGGGAGATCATCTGGGCACCGCCCTTATCATCGTTGGCGCGCGAGCCTTCAGGTATCGGCGCGCCTGGCTTGTACTTGCCCGTCAGTACGCCCTGCGCGATAGGCGACCAGACAATCTGGGAAATACCGAGCTTCTTGGAGGCTGGCACGACCTCAGCCTCGATGACCCGGTAGAGCGCCGAGTACTGTGGCTGGTTGGAGATGAGCTGGATGTTCAGCTCTTTCGCCAAAGCGGCGCCTGCCGTGAGTTGGTCGGCCGTCCACTCGCTGACGCCGATGTACAGCGCTTTGCCAGCACGCACAACGTCCGCGAAGGCCTGAAATGTTTCCTCGAGCGGGGTCTCATAGTCGAACCGGTGCGCCTGGTACAGATCGACGTAGTCGGTTTGGAGCCGGCCGAGTGACCCATCGATGGACTCCATAATGTGCTTGCGCGACAACCCCACGTCGTTGTGACCCTTCGGCCCGGTCGGCCCAAAGACTTTGGTGAAGATTTCGACCGACTGGCGACGCTCACCCTTGAGGGCCTCACCGAGGACGGACTCGGCGGCAGTATTCGCGTAGACATCAGCTGTGTCAAAGGTGGTGATGCCGTTGTCGATCGCAGCCTCAACGCACTGGGTCGCAATATCATTCTCTACTTGCGAGCCGTGAGTCAGCCAGTTGCCGTAGGTGATTTCGGAGATTTTGAGGCCGGAGTTTCCGAGGTAGCGAAATTTCATTCCTTAACTCTACGTCTCGCACGGCGGCCAGGCCTATCGGTCGCGGGCGTGAGCTAAGACTTTCTCGGCTCGATCATCCGCGCCGCCGCGAGGTCTGCAACAAGCCGTATAGACACAAGCGCGATACGAGGTTGCCGACGTGAACAACCCTGATGAGCAGGGGATCCTCTTCTGAAACGTCAATGACCACCGCTTGGCGGCGAAAAGTGTTTCGGTTTATCGTTGAAGGCCACGCCCTCGCGACTGCTGTTGGCCATTCATGGGTGTTCGTGGTGGGGGAGCTCATCGGGGGCGTTGGCTCCTCGGATAAGGACGAATTCCGTCCCGAATAGTCCTAAGCCCTTGACTGCTTTTACCGCTGCGGAGGCATCGTCAAGGTCAATCGACTGAACTCGGCTTACATCGGGGTGCACGATGGTCTTCTGACCGTGGTCCGCCAAGAACGCATCTGGTTTTACACACGGCGCTGCTCCGATGCCTCTTTCGAAAGCAAACTGACGAGGCGAGGGAAACCTCCTCATGATTCCCTTCGTATGTGCGCATGCATGCAGATAATGCACACTCGCTGCGGCGTCGGCGAGCGTAAACATAAACGCACAATGGATTGCTTCATAGTATTTCTGTGTGCGTAATCCGCAGGGGAAGCCGAGTCGGATCACTCCGGCGCTGCTAGCACGAGCCAGTCATAGTGCTCCAGTGCGGCGACCGTCGGCATCGATTCCTGCACACCCCGCGCCCCACCCGCCCGTGGCTAGATAGACTGGGAGCCGCCGGCGAGAGCGCCCCGGCATCCATAATCTTCTGGGAGAAGCCCCCCGTGACTGACGTCTCAACCAATTCCCGCCAGCATGTGGCTGACACCGTTTCGAATGCGGCAGCCACCCCCGAGAAAGAGCAGCCGTATGGTGCCCTCGGGCTGAAAGATGACGAGTACGCGAAGATCCGCGAGATTCTGGGCCGCCGCCCCACCAGTGGCGAGTTGGCCATGTATTCGGTGATGTGGAGCGAGCACTGCTCCTACAAATCCTCCAAGAACTACCTTCGCCAGTTCGGCAAGAAGGTCAGCCCCGCCATGAAGAAAAATCTCATGGTCGGCATGGGCGAAAATGCGGGAGTGGTGGATGTCGGCGACGGCTGGGCTGTGACCTTCAAGATCGAAAGCCACAACCACCCGAGCTTCATCGAACCCTTTCAGGGTGCTGCCACGGGTGTTGGGGGAATCGTCCGCGACATCATCTCGATGGGAGCCCGCCCTGTCGCGGTCATGGATGCGCTCCGCTTCGGCGCCATCGATCACCCCGATACTGCCCGCGTAGTGAAGGGTGTCGTTTCGGGCATCAGCTTCTACGGCAACTGCCTCGGCCTCCCCAACATCGGCGGCGAAACCTACTTCGACTCCGTCTACCAGGCCAACCCACTCGTCAACGCACTGGCTGTTGGAGTGCTGCGCCACGAAGACCTGCACCTGGCAAACGCTCGCGGCGTGGGCAACAAAGTTGTGCTGTTTGGCGCCCGCACCGGTGGCGATGGCATTGGCGGAGCATCCATCCTCGCCTCAGATTCGTTCAGCGAAGGCGGCCCCACCAAGCGCCCCGCCGTTCAGGTCGGCGACCCCTTCGCCGAAAAAGTGCTCATCGAGTGCTGCCTCGAACTGTTCAAGAACGAACTCGTTGAAGGCATCCAAGACCTAGGTGCTGCCGGCATTAGCTGCGCCACCAGCGAGCTCGCCTCCAACGGTGACGGCGGCATGTTCATCGAACTTGAGAAAGTTCTGCTGCGCGACCCCAGCCTCACAGCCGAAGAAATTCTGATGTCTGAAAGCCAAGAGCGCATGATGGCGATCGTGAAGCCCGAAAAGCTTGATGGTTTTCTCAAAGTTGTCGAGAAGTGGGATGTCGAAACCAGTGTGCTCGGTGACGTCACCGACACCGGCCGCCTCATCATCAACTGGCACGGCGAAGAAATCGTCAACGTCGAGCCACGCACCGTCGCGATCGACGGCCCCGTGTATGACCGCCCCGTCGAATACCCCAAGTGGATTGACAAGCTTCAGGCCGACAGCGCCTCCGGGCTCGCCCGCCCGCAGGAAGGTTTCGAACTTCGTGAGCAAATGCTGAAACTTCTCGCGAGCCCCAACCTGGCCGACAAGAGTTGGATCACTAACCAGTACGACCGCTACGTGCTCGGCAACACCGCCCTCAGCTTTCCGGATGACGCCGGCATGGTGCGCATCGATGAAGAAAGCGGTCTCGGCTTCTCGGTCGCAACCGACGCCAATGGGCGCTTCTGCCAACTCGACCCCTACGCCGGAGCGCAAATCGCCCTCGCCGAAGCCTTCCGCAATGTTGCCGCTACGGGGGCACGCCCGGTGGCCGTCAGCGACTGCCTCAACTTTGGCAGCCCCGAAAACCCTGAAGTGATGTGGCAGTTCAGTCGCGCCGTTGAGGGCCTCGCCGATGGGTGCCTTGAGATGGAAATCCCCGTCACCGGTGGAAACGTTTCGTTTTACAACCAGACCGGCGATGTGCCCATCCACCCCACCCCGGTGGTGGCGGTGCTCGGGCTAATCCGCGACGTTGCTGAGCGCATCCCGAGCGGCTGGCAAGACGAAGGCAACAACATTTACCTGCTCGGCACCACCTCGCTTGAGCTTGACGGTTCAGCGTGGGCGGGCACCATCCACGACCACCTCGGTGGCCTGCCGCCCAAGGTCGACCTTGCTGGCGAAGTGCGTCTCGCCGGGCTCATCACCGCCGGCAACGAACAAAACATTATCGCCAGCGCTCACGACCTCGCCGATGGCGGTCTTGCCCAGACACTCGCAGAGTCAGTGATGCGTTTTGGCGTTGGCGCTCGTGTCTGGCTCGGCGAACTACTCGAACGTGACGGCATTGACACCGCAACAGCCCTCTTCAGCGAATCAACCGGCCGCATGATCGTGTCGATCCCGCGCGAAGATGACGTGAAGTTCCGTGGGCTCTGCGAGGGGCGCAACTACCCGGCCATCCGCATTGGGGTCACGGATGCCGCGGCTCCCGCCCTCGAAGTCCAGGACCTGTTCACGCTCACCCTTGACGAGCTCGAGACTGCTCACCGCGGAACGCTCGTGGAGGCATTCGGCGCCTAACCAGACCGCGAAACCGGGTAGTGCGGATCGCGCCAGAGTGCCGCTAGCTAGTGCCCCGCGGTACCCGCCTCCGGCTCGCCACCAGACGCAAACTGCTCGTGGTGGTGGATCACCTCAGCAACCACAAAGTTAAACCACTTCTCGGCAAAGGCGGGGTCGAGGTGGGACTCTTCGGCCAGCAAACGCAAACGAGCAATTTGGGTGCGTTCACGAGTGGGGTCGGATGCTGGCAACCCTTTGGTGGCTTTGAGTCGCCCGACCTGCTGGGTGTATTTGAAGCGCTCAGCGAGCAAGTGGATGAGGGCGGCGTCGATGTTGTCGATGCTGCGTCGTGCGCCCAACAGTTGCTCCCGCACCTCGGGATCAATCTCGGTGGGGGTGGGCTCGGGGGCCTGATCTCCTGCTGCCATACAACGACTTTAGGGCGTACCCGCACGCACCAGCGAATATGAGGGTCACAGCGCTAGGGAATACTCCAAAAGTGCCCGGTGGCACCCGGATGATCGACCGTGATGGTCTCGTCAAGATCGCGATAATTCGTGTCTAAGTTGTGGCCAACCATCTTGATTGTGGTGACCCCATCCACTGTTGTCACCGCAGAGACCACCTGGATGTGGTCAAGATAATCGTTGTTGTTCCAGTCGAACACCGCGAGGTCGCCAACCTTGACTTTCGATCGCTCATCGAAACTCAGCTTGCTTGCGCCGAGTTGGGGATTCGCGGTCAGCCAGGTTTCAAAACTTGGCACGTAACCCCACGCACTGCTCCAGTTGCCTCCCGCGTCGAAGTTGAACCAGCTGTCGGTCATCGTCCAGCCACGCTTGATCAGAGACTGGCTAGCGAAATTTGCGCAGTCTCCGCCGACCGGGTTAAGGTCACCGAACTCCTCGGCGTTGTAGTTGTTCCAGTGCGCCATCAAGTACTGCATCTGGGAATCCACCGGGCTGGAGGCCGCATAGGTGTATTCGAGAGCCGCAGAGGAAGGCACCGGCGTCGCAGCCGCGATTACTTCAACGGTGACGGTCGCCGGTTGGTAGTCGGTGCTGGCCGGCACCGTCACCGTCAGACTTTCACCGTCAGTCAATGCGATTTCGGTCGCCGGCACGCCCCCGAAAGTTACCTCGGTAACGGAGGTCAGCGCCGTGCCCGCAATAACGATCGACTCGCCTCCCGTGAGGGACCCCGACTGGGCACTCACCGAAAGCACCTCAGGCTCGGGAGGGGTAACGACTTCGGCTTCCTCCTGCTGGCTCGTCGATGCATTTTGTGGAACAGGCGCCGCGATGACAACAAATGCGGTCACCGTTGCGGCAAGCCCGAGCACGGCAGCAGAGACGCCCCAGCGGCGAAGAAGAATTGGAGAAGTCATTCTGGCAGTTTCTCAGATAGCAGCCGGTTCTGCATACCAATTAGGCCATGGTGACCGCGAAGCTAAATCGGATCCACTTTTCGCGCGGGCAACCGCAGCCGGCCCTGCGTCAACAACACCCCAAGAATGACCAGAACGGCCCCAACGGGCTCATGCCACGACAGAGTTTCTTTAAGCACAATGAAGCCCAGAATCACCCCGATCACCGGCGTGATGTAGGTGACTGTTGAGGTGCGGGTGGGCCCCCACTCGGCGAGCACTCGGTAGTTCCACACGTAGGCAACTCCGGTTCCCAGGATGCCAAGCGCGAGCAGGCTTGCAACAACGGGCAGGGTGAGGGTCACTGGACCAATGGCGACGAGCGGCGTGAGAATCAAAAAGATGGCGGCGGCGATGCCGATGGTCAACGTGGCTGAGGTGACACCCGCAACGCGGTACGGGGTTACAAAACGGCGCTGGTAACTCATCGCAATTCCGTAGCAACTGGCGGCTCCCAAACAGGCCAGTTGGCCCAGCAGGCTTCCCCTGATGTCGCCGGCCTGCCACGGAGAGATGATCACGAGAACACCAAAAATTCCGAGCGTAATGCCCAGAATCTGCGCGCGCGTTAGTTTCTCGACCCGAAAAACAAGGGTCGCGAACACTGCCGTCATGATCGGCGTCGTCGCGTTGTAAATACTCGCGAGACCGGAACTCACGAACTGCTCAGCCCACGCGAAAAGCAGATACGGGAACACTGCGAAAAAGAGCGAGAGCACAGCGAAGTGGGCCCACACGATGGGCTGGCGCGGCAGCCGGCGACGGCTGAGCGCAAAGATCACTACCAGCGTAAGGGCACCGAGTACGGCCCGGCTCCAGGCAACCTGCCCGAAGCTCACACCATCCAGCGCCACTTTCATGAAGAGAAAACTTGAGCCCCACACCAATCCGGCAGCAGCAAACCGCAGCGAGGTACCCAGGGTGGAGGCCTGGTCGTGCTTCTCTGTGCGCTCCGGTGGCGCGATGGGTATGCTCACGAGCGCGGCTCCTGCCCGAGGCGCTCAAGCAGGCCAGCCCGTATGGCGGGCCACTCGGTGTCGAGAATCGAATAGACCGCGGTGTCTCGCCACGATCCGTCAGCACGGATGCGGTGCTTGCGCTGGATGCCCTCGAACGTAGCACCCAGCTTCAGGATCGCCGCTCGCGAACGCGCGTTGATCGCATCCGCCTGAATCTTCACGCGAACATAGCCGCTGTCGAAAGCGAAGCCAAGAAGGAGCAGCTTGGTCTCGGGGTTGACAGCAGTGCCCCACACTCGCGGATCGTAGGCCGTCCAGCCGAGCTGGAGACCCGCATTGGTGTCGTCAAGATCTCCGAGCGTGCTGACCCCGACGAGGCGGCCAGCTTCCACACCACCCACGAGACGTACAGCAAAGGGGAAACGGTCGGCGTGGCCAAGGTAGGAGCCGCGCATCCACTCGACGAACGATTCAGCGTCGGACGGCAGTCCGCCTGAGCCTCCCCCGTAGCCACCAGCAAAGACTTCGGGCACGCCGATCGCAGGCCAGAGCTCGGCGAGGTGAGCCTCCATCAGCGGTTCAAGCACAACGTGGGTTCCGGTGAAGGTTCCCGGTTCAGGGCGCGTTACAGTCACTGTCAAATCGTCGCACCTCGCCAGCGTTCTGCACCCGCGCAAATCAGGGGTTCAGTCCAGCAGTGTCGGATTGGCTACGCAGCCCCTCGAAATCCTGGCTTCCAGAAAGAAAAAGCAACACACCCCAAGATTTCTCCGGTGCGTGCCGCTTTCGTGAGTGAGCCGATCGCTGCAGTTTCTAGTCGATGAGGTCGTGACGCACGATAATCTCGTCGCGGCCCGGACCGACACCGATCGCGGATATGCGGGCACCACTCATCCGTTCGATGGCGAGCGCATAGTCTTGCGCGTTTTTCGGCAGACCATCAAAGGTGCGGGCACCGGTAATGTCTTCTTGCCAGCCGGGAAACTCTTCATAGATTGGCACCGCATGGTGAAAGTCTGACTGCGAGACCGGCATCTCATCGTGCCGCTCGCCATCCACGTCGTAGGCAACACACACGGGAATTGTCTTCAAGCCAGTGAGCACATCGAGCTTGGTGAGCACGAAGTCGGTGACTCCGTTGATGCGCGCCGAGTAGCGAGCGATGGGGGCGTCATACCAACCACAGCGACGCGGGCGCCCCGTGGTTGTTCCGAATTCAAATCCGTTTTCGCGCAAAAACTCGCCCGAATCGTCGAACAGCTCCGTCGGGAAAGGGCCTGACCCGACACGAGTCGTGTAAGCCTTGACGATACCGATGACACGCTCGAGACGGTTGGGGGCCACTCCCGAACCGGTAGCCGCGCCACCAGACGTGGAACTGGATGACGTGACGAACGGGTACGTTCCGTGGTCGACATCCAACATCGTGGCCTGGCCGCCCTCAAAGAGCACAACTTCGCCGCGATCGAGCGCCTGATTGAGTAGCAGCCCGGTGTCGGAGACCATGGGGCGCAGGCGCTCAGCGTAGCTCAGCAGCTCGGTGACAATCTCTTCGACCTCAATCGCGCGGCGGTTATAGACCTTGACGAGCAAATGGTTTTTCTGATCGAGAGCACCCTCAACTTTTTGACGCAGAATTTTTTCATCAAAAAGGTCTTGGATCCGGATGCCGACCCGGTTGATTTTGTCGGCATACGCTGGCCCAATTCCGCGACCGGTGGTGCCGATCTGACGCTTACCGAGGAAGCGTTCCGTCACCTTGTCGAGGGTGCGGTGGTAGTTGGTAATGACGTGCGCGTTGGCGCTGACCAGCAGCTTCGAGACGTCAACGCCGCGGGCGATGAGCGCGTCGAGCTCTTCGAAAAGAACCTCAATGTCAACCACGACACCGTTCGAGATAATCGGGGTGACACCGTCGGTGAGGATGCCAGACGGCAACAGGTGCAGCGCATACTTTTCACTGCCCACGACGACGGTGTGGCCGGCATTGTTGCCGCCATTGAACTTCACCACATAGTCGATGCGGCTACCGAGGAGGTCGGTGGCTTTTCCCTTGCCCTCGTCGCCCCATTGGGCGCCGATGATCACGATTGCTGGCATGGTGGATCCCTTCGAAGAGGTAGGGGGATTACACCTCAGTCTACTTCAAGGATCTAGCGGCCCGTTCGGATCCGCACCTCATCGGCGACGCGCGTGAGCGCCGACTCGAACGCGATCAGCTCCTCCTCGGTGAGGCTCGAAGTCGATTCCGACACCATTCGAGTAAAGTCAGCGTGGATGCTGCGCATCATAACGTGGCCACTCTCAGTAAGTTCCAGAAGGACGCTCCTGCGATCATGCGGATGCGCGATCCGGTGCAGAGACCCCCGGTCCGAAAGGCGGTTAGTGATCGCCGTAATGGCGCCCGTCGTCATCTCCATGTGTTCCGCCACAGCCTTGGGTGTCACGCTGGCATGTTCGGCGATCCAAAAGAGTGCACGAAGCTCACTTGCGGTTAATCCGTTGCTGATTGCGATCTGCTCGCGGTTCCGTTCGAGGGCGCGAACAAAACGGATCGCCGAGGCAGGGAACCCCGCAAGGGCATGCTTCTCATTGGCGCTGCTCATAAGGAGTGATTTTATTGCAGAAACCTAGAGATAAATAGAGAACTTATCTAGTAACTTACTTAGTGTTTGATGTACGCTGCTGATTGTTACCATTTACGCTCTATCGGAGGCTCTCATGATTCCTGACACCCTGACACAGGGACAGTACGACACCGTCTACAATTTCCTATCCCTCGTGATCGCTTCACAGCTGTTCACCGCTGTGTTCTTGGTGATCGCAATGCCGAGAATCCTGCCACGTTACCGGCAGGCAATCACGGTAGCGATCGTGGTCTGCGGAATTGCTGCCTACCACTACTTCCGAATCTTCGATTCCTTCAAGGAAGCATTCGTATCTGACGCCGCCGGCGGCGCCGGAGTGTACACACAGGCTGTCGGGGCCTCCTTCAACGAAGGTTACCGGTACGTTGACTGGCTTCTGACGGTACCGCTGCTGCTACTGGAACTCATCGCGATTCTCGCGCTCGCCCGCAAGGTGCAAACCAGCCTGCTCCTGCGCCTGCTGCCCGCTGCCGCTCTGATGATCATTCTCGGATACCCGGGAGAGATGAGTGACGACAACATGGTTCGCGGAATTTTTGGTCTCCTGTCGACCATTCCGTTCCTGTACATCCTCTTCGTCCTGTTCACTCAGCTGACGAAGTCGCTCGCCAGTCAACCCGCCTCAGTGCGCCGGACACTCAGCCAGCTTCGCTTCCTGATCCTCCTCAGCTGGGGTGTCTACCCGATCGCGTTCCTGCTCCCGATCCTGAACATCGAAGGTTCCGACGCGTGGGTTGCTATGCAAGTCGGATACTCGGTGGCAGACATCCTCGCGAAGGCCGTTTACGCCCTGATCATCTTCTACGTGGCCCGGATGAAGTCGTACGATGATGACCCCGAGTTCGCCCTTCGGGAGAACTCCAAGGAAGACGCCGCAGTCTACGCTAGAAGGTAAGTAGCTGGTTAGCGGACCCCGGCCCTTTGGGCCGGGGTCCGCTTTCGTCTTTGGGGGTCGAAGTCGTGAGTCATGCTGACCCTTCGGCCCGCGGTGGCGCTAACGCAGCGGGTCGAAGGCGGCGAGTAGGGGGTGCTCGTCGTTGCCGGTAATGGAGTCAGCGAGCATCCGCCCCGTCAGTGGGCCGAGGGTAACGCCCCACATGCCGTGGCCGCCAGCAATGTGCACCCGAGGAGAGCGCGTGGCACCGACAAGCGGCAACCCGTCGGGCGTGCACGGGCGCGAGCCGACCCATTCTTCTTCGCGGGCATCCCAGTCGACACCGTCGAACATGGGGCTCGCGGCGTTGATGATGGTCTGAATACGGCGAGAGTCGGCTGGTGAGTCAGCCGGACGAAACTCCATCATGCCTCCCACCCGCAGCCGATCGCCAAGCGGTGTGCAGGCTACACGTTGCGCGGGCAGGTAGATGGGGTGCGTCGGGATCACGGGTGGTTTCACACTGAAGCTGTAGCCGCGACCAGCCTGCACCACCTGACGCACGCCGAACTGGCGGGCGAGGCTACCGAGCCAGGCCCCCGTAGCGATCACGACCTCGTTGCTGAGCACCGCATCCTGCCCCGCAACCTCAACAGCGACACCAGCGGCACCGAGATCGCGGATGCCCATCACGTTCGCACCCTCAATAATGCGAGCGCCCCGTGCCCGAACGGATGCCGCAAGCACGTCCATGAATGCGGGCGGGTTGATGAAGCGTTGGCCGTTCACGCGCAGCCCATGCGTCACAAGCGTCGAGACACTCGGCTCGAACTCACGCAGTTCGTCGCCCGTGATCTTCTCGAAGCTCACGTGACCGCCGCCCGCAGCGACCTCATCAAATTCGTGGGTGATCGCCTGTCGGTCGTGCTCGTTCACAAACGCGGCAAGAAAGGGGTCGGCGTGGCCCAGCGCCGAAGCGACCCCACCGTCTTCCATGCGGTCAAACGATTCGAGGCTCCACTTGTTGATCTCCGCAAAGGTGACCATATTTCTGCGCCACATGCGCGGCGTCGAATGCCGAGCGAAACCTGCAAGAAAGCGAAGCAGTGTGGAGTTGGCGGCGATCGGAACGTACACGGGCGATGCCGGGTCAACGACAGCCTTGAGTCCGTAACGGAAAATTGATGGCTCAGGCAGTGGGAGCGTCAGCGCGGGAGCAACCCAGCCGGCGTTGCCCCACGAGGCACCGGCAGCAACTCCGGTGCGGTCCAGAACGGTGACCGTGACCCCACGCTCCTGCAAGAACCAGGCCGTGCAGAGCCCCACAATTCCGGCGCCGACAATAGTGACATGGGCAGGCTTTGACACGGGCACCCTCCTCAGTGAACGACGACTTCAGACTAGCGCTCGGGGCCTGCCCGAAGCGCTGCAGCACCCTACTTCGAGAAGCTGACGTGCTGGGTGATCCAGTTGTGCATCGCTACGGCGGCCGCGGCTGAAGCATTGATCGACCGTGTGGAACCGAACTGGCTGATCTCCACAACATCCGTAGCCGCTTCGATGGCTTCGGGCGACAACCCAGGCCCTTCTTGGCCAAACAGCAGCACGCACCGCTGGGGAATGTCAAAGGTCTCAATAATGACGCTGCCGGGCACATTGTCGATCGCAATAATCGGCAGGTCTTTTGCTGTTGTCCACTCCACGAAGGCCGCGACATCCGGATGGTGGAGCACGTGCTGGTAGCGGTCAGTAACCATGGCGCCGCGTTTGTTCCAGCGCCGGCGCCCAATTATGTGCACAGTGTCGGCGCCGAACGCGTTAGCGCTGCGCACGATAGAACCAATGTTCATGTCGTGCTGCCAGTTCTCAATGGCGACATGGAATGGATGCCGTGTCACGTCGAGATCGGCAACGATAGCGTCCATGGCCCAGTAGCGATACCGGTCGATGACGTTGCGGCTATCGCCACGCTCAAGCAGCGCCGGATCGTAGTGGGGCTCGGTGGGCATTTCGCCTCGCCACGGCCCCACCCCGTTGGTCGATAGCTCGACGCTGGGGTTTGGTTCAGTCACCATTCCACGATAGTCCCCGTCAGGGGAGCATTCGTACCAGCTAGTTGTAGTTCCCCGGGACGTTGTGATCGCGTGAGTTAGCGAAGACCTCCGGCAGGATGTGGGTACCACCCTCACATCCCCAACCGAAGGTCTTCATGACTCACGCTAACGCCCCGTTCGCCCCGGAGGGGCGGCTTCGTCTTGCTCGTCTGATCGTGGAAGGCGGCTGGTCCGCTCGTCGTGCCGCAGAACGATTCCAATGTTCACCATCAACAGCATCGAAATGGGCTGCACGTTTTCGCGCTTGTCAGCCCCTGACTGACCGCTCCTCACGACCGAATCGTTCACCGGCGCGCACCTCGCGCCGCCTTGAGCGACGCATCATCGCGTTGCGATTCACCCGTCGGTGGGGACCACATCGGATCAGTTACCACCTGCACCTCAATCGCTCCACAGTCGAGCGGGTACTAGCCCGCTATCGGATGCCAAAACTCGCCTGGCTCGATCAAAGCACGGGACTCCTCGTCCGACGATCAAAACCCGTGCGCTATGAGAAAGCGATACCGGGCGAGCTGGTGCACGTTGATATCAAGAAACAAGGACGTATCCCTAACGGGGGCGGCCACCGAAAGTTAGGCCGCACCATCGGCAACCACAACAACCAGAAAGGCGGCCGCGGATACTCGTTCCTGCATCACGCCGTCGACGACCACTCCCGACTGGCATATTCAGAGATCCTCGACGATGAGAAGAAGGAAACCGCGTCCGGGTTCTGGCGCCGCGCGAACCAGTTCTTCGTCGATGCCGGCATCACCGTGACCGCCGTGATGACCGACAACGGTTCCTGCTACCGGTCAGCCGCCTTCACCACAGCCCTCGGCCCCGTAATCAACCACAAATTCACCCGCCCCTACCGCCCGCAAACCAACGGGAAAGTCGAACGCTTCAACCGCACCCTCGCCGAGGAATGGGCCTACGCCCACACCTACCTCAGCGACGAAGCACGCGCGGCAAACTACCCAGCCTGGCTCCACAGCTACAATCACCACAGACCCCACACCGGCATCGGCGGCCAAACACCATCAGACCGCGTCCACAACCTCACAGGGAACTACAGCTAGTGCGCCCCCCCCCCTGACCACGCAACCGCTCGCCGACTGTTAATCTGAAAGCATGCAGCCACTGTGGAGCCCGGATGGCCCCGATCTTGTCGTTCACGGAGACAACCTCCGTGTTATCGGCACCCTTCCCGACGAAAGCTTTCGGTTGATCTACATCGACCCACCCTTCAACACCGGTCGTACACAGTCACGACAAGCATTGGTGACCACGCGCTCTGCGGATGGCACCCGGATCGGGTTCGGGGGCAACACCTACGAGACAGTCAAAGGTGCTCTCTACTCATACGACGACCGTTTCGCCGACTATTGGGAGTTTCTCGAACCGCGACTCCTAGAAGCCTGGCGCCTGCTCGACGACCGCGGCACCCTCTACTTGCACCTCGACTTTCGCGAAGTTCACTACGCCAAAGTCGCTCTCGACGCGCTCTTCGGTAGGGACAGCTTTCTCAACGAGATCATCTGGGCCTACGACTATGGTGCCCGTGCGACCAAAAAGTGGCCATCGAAGCACGACACGATCCTCGTCTACGTCAAGAACCCCAAGAACTACTATTTCAATAACGAAGAAGTCGACCGCGAACCGTACATGGCGCCGGGGCTAGTCACTCCCGAGAAGGCTGCGCGGGGCAAGCTGCCGACGGATGTCTGGTGGCACACCATCGTCTCCCCGACCGGCAAAGAGAAGACCGGCTACGCGACCCAGAAACCGGAAGGTATTCTGCGACGCATTATTCAGGCATCCAGCCAACCCGGCGACTGGGTGCTCGATTTCTTCGCGGGCAGTGGCACGACCGGCGCCGTCGCGCAAGCCCTGAAACGTCGCGTCATGCTCGTTGAGCAGAATCCGGCTGCGATCGAAATCGTCACCAAGCGCCTCACAAACGAGACCGTGTTCGCTAACATGAGCGTATGATTAATCGCGACGAAATCGAATGCTGGCTCACCGATATGGATGGTGTTCTCGTTCATGAGAACGAACCCGTACCGGGCGCCGCCGAGCTTCTTCGGCAGTGGCGAGACGAAGGCAAGCCCTATCTGGTGCTCACCAACAACTCGATCTTTACGCCCCGCGATCTGAGCGCACGCCTTAAGTCGGCCGGTCTTGACGTTCCCGAGGAATCAATCTGGACCTCAGCGCTGGCAACAGCAGACTTCTTGAAAGAACAGATTCCCGGCGGCAGCGCGTTCGTCATCGGCGAGGCGGGCATCACGACCGCCCTCCATGAGGCCGGTTTCATCATGACCGAAACCGACCCCGACTATGTCGTGATCGGTGAGACCCGCAACTACTCGTTTGAAGCAATCACCAAGGCCATCCGCCTCATCGGCAACGGAAGCCGCTTTATTGCCACCAACCCGGATGCCACCGGCCCCAGCGCAGATGGCCCCCTACCTGCCACGGGCGCCGTTGCCGCGCTCATCAGCAAAGCCACCGGCCGGGAACCGTATGTCGTCGGCAAGCCGAACCCGATGATGTTCCGCTCAGCACTCAACAAGATTGGCGCCCACAGCGAGACCACGGGAATGATCGGTGACCGCATGGACACCGACATCGTCGCCGGAATTGAAGCAGGGCTCCACACCGTGCTGGTGCTGACCGGCATCAGCGATGAGCGCGAGATCGACCGTTACCCGTTCCGCCCGCACGAGGTGCTTGACAGCGTGGCTGACCTGCTCAATAAATAGCGCAAGCTACTCGGCGGTGGCTGCAGCCTCGGCTGCCGCAGGCGGTTGCGCGACCGATTCAGTGAGAGCGTCATCGCCACTGCGGGTCGCATAGCAGAAGTAGGTGCGCTGACCGGATTCCCAATCCTTGGCGGTGGGCGCAAAACTTGTCACCAGCTGAAGATCGGTAAATGCCTGAGCGGCCGCAAAGTTAATGACCGCGTCCGTGGAGCAAAGTGCGGTAGTTCGCGCCACGAGCTCGTCAATCTCCGGGTAGGGGGCCGAAACGACATCGTCGAACTCGCCACGAACTAGAAGTTGACCGGCATGTGGCTCGGCACAGTCAATGACGGTGTACTCGTCTTGCCATGCGGATTCGAATGGCTCAAGGCATTCGCCCCCCAGCAAGGTGTTCCATCCGTGCGTTCCCGCAGGGAGCGGGCCCACGGTCGGTACTGCCGTCGACGAATCGGTCGGAATCGGTGTCGACACCGCAACCGCCGGCAGCGAATCGCCAATGCGGGTACCGGCCAAGAAGAGGGCAGCGAGCGCCAGGGCGGCCACCAGCCCCGCGGCAATAGAAATTGCGATGAGCTGCCCGCGCGGAATCGGCGGACGTGGTGCTTGGGGTGCGCGCGACCGAATCAGTGCGGCAGGAACCAGGGCGCTTCCCGGTTGCTCTTCGTACTCAACAAATCGGTCTTCACCAAAGAGTGCGGTCACCGCATCGTGATCGACAGATTCACCTTCTGGCCCGGCCGATGACACCGGATGCGCGCCAAGAACCTCGGTTGCGCCCTCAAGGGCGGGGTCGACGGCTGCCGGCATCCGAAGTTCTCGACGGGTCGGCATCTGCATGGCCGCCGTCGGAAGATCAGCCGCGTTGATTGCCGCAGTCGGCATATCGGCGACATCCATAAGACCCGTAGGCAGATCGGCCGCGGTGAGCGCTTCGGTCGCTGGAGGCTCCGTTCGGTCGCGCTCAGGCTCAGGCTCAGGCTCGCTAGGGGTCAGTTCCCAATTGAACGCTGGCTCGCGTGGGGGCTGCTCGTCATCCGAGCCTGAAGGGTTATCGCCGGGAGTCACCGGGGCAACCCCAAATCATCGAGCCCGATGGCAGAAAAGTACGGGTAGCCGGCCGCTTCGATGCGCTCCTTGGCCCCCGTGTCGCGGTCAACGACCACGGCGACGCCGGCGATGATCGCGCCGACCTTCTCCAGGGCCTCGATCGCAGCGAGCGGCGATCCGCCCGTGGTTGACGTATCTTCGAGCACGATCACTCGTTTGCCGTCAAGCTCCGGGCCCTCAACCTGGCGACCGCGGCCGTGATCTTTGGGCTCCTTGCGCACAACGAAGGCGTCATAGTTTGCGCCGCGGGCGGCACCCTGGTGAAGGATCGCGGCGGCAACAGGGTCAGCACCCATCGTCATCCCCCCCACCGCAGAAATATCGGGAATATCGGCAATGAGATCGAGCATCACCTGGCCGATCAGCGGAGCAACACGGTGGTCAAGGCTCACTCGGCGCAGGTCGACGTAGTAGCTCGCCTGCTTGCCGCTGGTCAGCATGAAGTCGCCGTGGAAGACGGCGTCGGCGGAAATATAGTCAATGAGCTGCTTCTTGGCGTCGGTCACGTGTACAGAATACCGAAGCGGCGCCCAATCGCGAGGCGGAACTATTAGCGTTGAGGTATGCGCATTGCCACTTGGAACGTGAACTCAATCCGAACCCGCGTGAGCCGCGTCGTCGATTGGATGCTGCGCGAAGACATAGACGTGCTGGCAATGCAAGAAATCAAGTGCAAACCAGAACAATTTCCACACGACGCTTTTGCCGAAGCCGGCTACGAAGTGCAGCTTCACGGCCTGAGCCAGTGGAACGGTGTAGCGTTCGCCAGCAGGCTGGGGATGGATGAGGTGACAGTCGGCTTCGACACCCAACCCGGGTTCGGTAAACCGCTTGATGACGGAACCGTGCCCATTGAGGCGCGCGCCCTCGGGGTCACAGTTGAGGGCACACGCCTTTGGAGTCTCTATGTTCCCAATGGTCGCGAACTCGACAACCCGCACTACGCCTACAAGCTGGAGTGGCTCGCCAATCTCGCCCAGCAGACCAGCAACTGGATGCGCGACAACCCTGAGCAGCCGCTTGCCCTAATGGGCGACTTCAATATTGCGCCGTTCGATATCGACGTCTGGGATGTGGCCGCTTTTGAGGGCAAAACGCACATCAGCGCGCCCGAACGTGCCGCCTTCGCCGCATTCGAAGAGGCCGGACTCGTTGATGCGCTGCGGAGTCGGGGCGTCGAGGGGTACACCTACTGGGATTACCAACGCCTGCGCTTTCCCCGCGACGAGGGCATGCGCATTGATTTCATTTTGGGCTCGCCCGCCTTTGACGATCTCGTCACCGGGGCATCCATTCACCGGGAGGAGCGCAAGGGTGATGGCCCGAGCGACCACGTTCCCGTGGTCGTTGACCTTGCGATCGACACCGAAAACGGTGACGATCGGCCGATGTTCCTTTAGCTGTCGGGCTGCATGCGGGTGACGACCAGGGCGTCTCCATCGGAGGCGAGGGCCACCAGCACCGTGTCCCCATCGCGAATGTCTCCGGCGAGCAGAGCTTTGGCGAGCCTGTCGTCGATCTCGCGCTGCATGAGTCTGCGCAGCGGACGCGCACCATAAATTGGGTCGTAGCCGCGCTCAGCAAGCCAGGTGCGAGCATCCGGGGTCACTGCCAACTCAAGTCGACGATCGACTAGTCGCTTGCTGAGTCGATCAATGTCGAGCTCAACAATCTGGCTGAGATCATCGGTTGAGAGCGGCTGGAACACCACAATGTCGTCGAGTCGGTTGATGAACTCTGGCTTGAATGACTTGCGCACCAGATCGTGAACGGCAGATTTGCGGGCCTCCCACGGCAGTGCCTGCTCGGTGATGAACTGGCTGCCCAGGTTGCTGGTCAGAATCATGATGACGTTGCGAAAGTCAACGGTGCGACCCTGGCCATCGGTGAGCCGGCCATCGTCGAGCACCTGCAACAGCACATCGAAGACTTCGGGATGCGCTTTCTCAACCTCATCGAGCAGGATCACCGAATACGGTCGACGTCGCACGGCCTCGGTCAACTGACCGCCCTGCTCATAGCCGATGTAGCCGGGAGGGGCACCGACCAGGCGCGAGACAGAGAACTTCTCGCCGTATTCGCTCATGTCGATGCGAACGAGAGCTTTTTCGTCATTGAAAAGGTACTTCGCGAGCGCCTTCGCGAGCTCGGTTTTGCCCACGCCGGTGGGGCCGAGGAACAGGAACGAGCCGGTGGGGCGGTCGGGATCGGAGATGCCAGCGCGGGTGCGGCGCACCGCTTCAGAGACGGCCTGCACGGCATCCTTCTGACCAATGAGGCGCTTGCCCAGCTCAGCTTCAAGGTGCAAAAGCTTTTCGGTTTCGCCTTCGGTGAGGCTGTCGACGGGGATGCCCGTCCAGGCTGCCACCACAGAAGCAATATCTTCTTCTGTCACCTGGTCATTGACCATGCGCGGGCCAGCCGGTTCGTTACTCTCGGCGGTGACCAGTGCCTCTTCGATCGAGGGAATTGTTTCGTAGTTGAGCTTCGACGCCCTCTGATATTCGCCATCACGCATGGCACGGTCGAGTTGGATGCGGGCATCGTTGAGTCGGGTCTTGAGTTCACCGATACCGTTCAGGCTCGACTTCTCAATCTTCCAGCGCGCCTCGAGTTCGCTGAGCTTTTTGCCCTGGCTCGCCAGATCTTCACGCAGCTTTGTCAAGCGTGCTTTGGAAGCCTCGTCTTTCTCTTTCTTCAGTGCGAGCTCTTCGATGCGGAGCCGGTCAACGGCACGCTTGAGCTGATCGATCTCGACCGGCGAGGAATCAATTTCCATCTTGAGCCGGCTCGCTGCCTCATCAATAAGGTCGATGGCCTTATCCGGAAGTTTGCGGCCAGAAATGTAGCGGTTGCTGAGCGTTGCGGCAGCCACGAGCGCAGAGTCGGCGATCGCCACTTTGTGGTGGGCTTCGTACCGTTCTTTTAGCCCGCGCAAGATGGCAACCGTGTCTTCGACGGATGGTTCCCCCACGAACACCTGCTGAAAGCGTCGTTCGAGGGCGGCATCTTTCTCAATGTACTGGCGGTATTCGTCGAGAGTGGTTGCCCCAATCAGGCGCAGCTCGCCGCGGGCCAGCATTGGCTTGAGCATGTTGGAGGCGGCAACGGAGCCGTCGCCACCGCCGGCACCCATGAGCGTGTGGAGTTCGTCGATGAAGGTGATGACCTCACCGTCAGACTCTTTAATCTCTTTCAGCACCGCTTTGAGTCGCTCTTCGAATTCGCCGCGGTATTTTGCCCCGGCCACTAGGGCAGCAAGGTCGAGCGAGATCAGTTGTTTGCCCTTGAGTGAGTCGGCGACGTCACCAGCGATGATGCGTTGGGCGAGACCCTCGACAACAGCGGTCTTACCGACACCGGGCTCGCCGATGAGCACAGGGTTGTTCTTGGTGCGCCGAGTCAAGACTTGGCTCACGCGGCGGATCTCTGAATCACGCCCGATCACCGGGTCTAACTTGCCGCTTCGGGCGATCTCTGTGAGATTGACCCCGTACTTTTCGAGAGCACTCTCTTGTTCTTCATCGGTACCGGGGGCACCCTGCATGTTTGCCATTGCAAACCCTCCACAAAAGTTGAGTTAGAACGACTCAATTTTACACCGCGGAGTGCACCCGTGGCTAGCGCAGCGTGGGGCGCCCGCCCCCGTCCGAGGCTACGGGCGCTTCACCAGCTTGCGGTTCATGAACTCCTCAACACCGTGCGGGCCGAGTTCGCGACCGGTGCCGGAATTCTTGACTCCACCAAATGGCAGCTCGGGAGCATCCGCCCCCACCTCGTTGATGTAGACCATGCCCGCGTCAATGCCGTCGGCGATGCGATCGGCCTGGTCGGCATCCGTCGTAAACACGTACGAACCAAGACCGAAGGGTGTGGCGTTGGCCAGCTCCACCGCCTCTTCTTCACTGTTCACGCGGTGAAGGTGGGCAACCGGACCGAAGAACTCGGTGATGAACGCGGGGTTGTCGGCGCTAATGTTTTCGAGCACGGCCGGGGCAAACTTGTTGCCGTCGCGCTTGCCCGTTCCTACCCGCAGCGTTGCGCCGGCAGCGACCGCTTCAGCAACCTGCTCCTCTAGGCTCTTGGCCGCTGACTCGGATGACAGCGGACCCAGTTCGGTGCCCTCCTCCATGGGGTCGCCCACGGTGATCGCCCCCATTGCGGCGCTGAATTTCTCGGCGAATTCTTCGTAGAGATCGTCAATCACGATGAAGCGCTTGGCCCCGTTGCAGGCCTGACCATTGTTGTCGATGCGTGCCGCAACGGCGGCCTCAACCGTGGCATCGATGTCGTCGGTCGACATCAGAATGAAGGGGTCAGAACCACCCAGCTCGAGCACGCTCTTCTTGAGGCTTGCCCCCGCTGCGGCAGCGACGATTCCGCCAGCCCGTTCCGAGCCGGTCAGTGAAACTCCGTGAATGCGCGGGTCGTCGATCATCTTGGCGATCTGGTCGCTATCGGCGAACAAGTTCTGGTATCCGCCGACCGGGTATCCGGCATCCCGAATCAGCTTTTCGAGCGCCGCCGACGACTCGGGGCACTGCTGGGCCGGCTTGATGATCACAGGGTTGCCGAGAATCATGCTGGGGCCGGCAAATCGGGCGATCTGGTAGATCGGAAAGTTCCACGGCATAATGCCCACAATGGGCCCGATGGGGGCTTTGCGAATCCACGCCGTTCCCGCACCGGCGTCAATTTTTTCGTCGGCCAGAAACTCTTCGGCGTTGTCTGCGAAGTAGCGGAAAATGTCGGCGGAGAACTCAACCTCGCCGACGGCCTGCGCCAGTGGTTTGCCCATCTCGCGCACAATAATCTCACCGAACTCTGCTGCTCGTTCGGCCAACAGGTCGGCCACGCGCGCCACGATCGCTGCTCGCTCTTTTACCTGATCACGGTGCGATCCGGTGGCATATTCGGAGGCGGCGGCCGCAACAACCTGCTCCACAACTTCATCACTGACAGCGGGATGAGCTTCGCCCGCTTCGCCGGTGTACGGATTGACCAACTGGTAGATCTTCATTACGTGTTCCTCGCTCCTTGAAGTCACTGGCGACGCCGCCAAGAATTGTTCGTAGGCTACAGGCCAAACCACACAATGTGGGAGTAAGCCTTCGCGGTCAGAGACTCTTCTCAGCGATTATGGCTTCTCGTTGAGATCGATCGCGGCCAACATTGCCCACAATTCGGCGCGACCCTGAAAGCTGTCGAGGCCCAAATTGGTGAGATCGGCGAGTCGCTGCATCCTCGTCTTCAACCCGTGTCGGTGGATGCCCAACTCTCGTGCCGCCGGATCCCACTGCCCATTGTGCCGAAGCCACACCTGCGCGGCGCGCAGCAGCGCCAAGCCCTCCGGTGAATCGATCACGCGGGCCAGTCGTGCGTGGGCAATATCGGCGACCGAACTGGTAGCGAGAAGCCCGAAGAAGCTTTCTCCCACCAGACTCTCGAACTCGGTGATCGTGCCGGGTTGGGCCGCGTCGAGGGAGCGTGTCGCCTGCGTGATGGCGCCGGTAAGTTCGGTCCAGCCGACCTCACCCGACAGCCCCACGGTGAGGTTGTTGATGCTGAAGAAGCGCCGTTCGGCGGCAAGCTGACCGGCGTCGATGAGCACAAGCAGGTGCCGACCATCCGCTACCGCAAAGAAGCGGCTCTCGGGTCGGGCTGCGCGGCGTTCGAGCACATCACGCACACTGGCGCTCGTGTCGCTGAGGTTGAGCGCGGCAACAGCAAACCGCTGTACCGGAAGCTCAATGCCGGCAACCCGCACGGCACGGCGCACACTGTCGACACGGCCATCTTTCAGAAGCTGAAACAGTTGCTCGAGAATCGCACGGTGACCCACCCGCAGATTTTCGGTCTGCTCGAGCGACACCTCGGCAAGCGCCGCCAGCACCGTCATCACTGACCGATCAAGGTCACCAAATTCGCTGCTGCGCGACCACGCTACGGCGCCACAGAGTCGACTGCTCGCGCCCAGCGTCTGAACGATGCGGTGCGCGTCGGGGGTGTTGTCGGCGACGTCGGCGACGCGGGCGCGGCGCGCTCGTGCCAGGAGTGTGTTCACTGAGGATCGGATGTCGGGAGGGCAGTCGGGCATGCTGGTCTCGCTTGGATCACCCACCACTTCGCCGTCGGCGTCGAAAATCCACACGTGGCAGTCAAGATGCTCGGCCGCGCGCGCGGCGGCAGCACCCAGGCGCCCTTTGCCGACGGCGGCACGCGCGATGTCGTTTTGGGCGGCGAGCGCGCGATCGAATCCGGCTCTGGTCTGTTCGGCTTCGTTGTCGGCAACCAGGCGACTGATGGCGATGAACGGGATGCGGTAGGGAACTTCGAACAGCGGCAGACCGACAGCGACACAGGCGTCAATGAGCTTGTCGGGAACCCCGTGGGTGATCACTTCGGTTCCGAACCCGAGGGCTGCGACTCCGGCTGTGAGCAGCCGCGCAACGTAGGAGTCAAAGTCGGGGGCCGGGTTGTCGACGAATTGGCGGCCGGTCGTCAGCAGCAGTTGGCCCTCGGTGAGAAATGGTGTCGGGTCGTCGAGGTCGGAGTTGTGAACCCAGTTCACTGAGCGGTCAAAGGTGTCGTGCGAGGTGAGCGCGCGCAGCGCCAATTGTGGCGTTGTGACGATGTCCCAGAGCGGTGTTGGCATGATGAATCCTCCCTGATGCCATTCTGGCACTATGACGCCACCAACGTGCCAGTCTGTTCCTTCTGCCGTCAGCGTTCGAGCGCTAGGTTGGGGCAAACACATTCTTCACAGATTGGATAGCGGTGGCCATGACTACTTCCACACTCGCCCCCACGGCCCCGATTGGCGGCCCCACTCTCACGCAAAAGCGCGAGCTCGTGACGGCAATTCCCGGACCGCGCTCGCTCGAACTTTTGGAGCGCAAGAAGCAGTCCGTTGCCGCCGCTATTGGCATCACCCTCCCCATCTTCGTTGAAGCAGCAGGTGGGGGCGTTGTTCGCGACGTCGACGGCAACACCCTCATCGACTTCGGCTCCGGCATCGCCGTCACCGGCGTGGGTAACGCGGCCCCCGCCGTTGTCGAAGCCGTCAGCCAGCAGGTCGCCCAGTTCACCCATACCTGCTTCATGATCAACGGTTACGAAAGCTACATTGAGGTCGCCGAGAAGCTCAACGAGATCACCCCTGGCGATCACGACAAGCGCACCGCCCTCTTCAACTCCGGCGCCGAAGCCGTCGAAAACGCCGTCAAGGTTGCCCGCTACTTCACCGGCAAGCAGGCGGTTGTTGCCTTCGATCACGGCTACCACGGGCGCACCAACCTCACGATGGCGCTCACCTCCAAATCGATGCCATACAAGAGTGGATTTGGGCCGTTCGCCTCCGAAATCTACCGCGCCCCCATGTCTTACCCGTTCCGTGACGGCGGAATCACCGGCGAACAAGCCGCTGCCCGCGCCATCCTGCAAATCGAGAAGCAGATCGGCGCCACCAACCTAGCCGCCATCATCATTGAGCCCATCCAGGGTGAAGGTGGCTTCGTTGAACCCGCCCCCGGATTCCTGCCCGCACTGCTCGAATGGTGCACCGCCAACAAGGTGATCTTCATTGCCGACGAAGTGCAAACCGGTTTCGCCCGCACCGGTGACCTCTTCGCCTCCAACCACGAAAACCTGGTTCCCGACCTCATCGTGACCGCCAAAGGCATCGCCGGCGGCCTGCCGCTCTCGGCCGTCACCGGCCGTGCCGACGTCATGGATGCCGCCCACGTCGGCGGCCTCGGCGGAACCTACGGCGGAAACCCCATCGCCTGCGCCGCAGCGCTCGCCACCATCCGCACCTTCCAAGAGACCGGCGCCATCCAGCGCGCCCGCGACATCGGAACCATCTTCCGTGGCCGCCTCAACGGACTCCGCGCCGGCGACCCCCGCATCGGAGACGTGCGCGGCCGGGGCGCCATGATCGCCATGGAACTCGTCGACCCCACGACAAAAGAACCCGACGCCGCCCTCACCTCGAAAGTAGCGGCCGCATGCCACGCCGCCGGCGTCATCGTGCTGACCTGCGGAACCTATGGAAACGTCATCCGGTTCCTGCCGCCACTGTCGATTTCTGACGAACTCATCGCCGACGGCCTCAACGTCGTGCGCGACGCCCTCGCCAACGCTTAACTTTCGGCTGCTGAGTCCGAGCACAGCCAACGCTGTTTGACTGAGCACGCCAATTTCACCACTCCGAAAGGTGCACCCCCATGAGCCACTCCACTGAAACCCAGCTTCTCAACGCTGTTCCAAATCAGCTCTTCATCGGCGGTCAGTGGGTTGCAGCTTCAGGCAACAAGATGCTCGACGTGACCGACCCCGCTACTGGTAAGGTCATCCGCAGCATTTCGGACGCTTCAGCTGGCGACGGAATGCGTGCCCTCGACGCTGCGGTTGCGGCTCAGGATGCCTGGGCCGCAACGCCTGCCCGTGAGCGTGGCGAAATTCTGCGCCGTACCTTCGATCTCGTCCAGAAGCACCGCGATGACATCGCCCTGCTGATGACACTCGAGATGGGTAAGCCGCTCGCGGAGGCCAACGGTGAGGTCACCTATGGTGGCGAGTTCTTGCGCTGGTTCAGCGAAGAGGCTGTGCGCATTTCGGGTCGCTTCGGCAACACGCCTGAGGGCACCGGCCGCATGATTGTGTCGCAGCGCCCGGTGGGGCCCTGCTTCCTTATTACGCCGTGGAACTTTCCGCTCGCAATGGCTACCCGCAAGATTGCTCCAGCGCTGGCCGCAGGCTGCACGGTCGTCGTGAAGCCTGCCGCGCTCACGCCGCTCAGCACCCTGTTCCTCGCGAAACTCTTCGAAGAGGCCGGCCTTCCTGCCGGCGTGCTCAACGTTGTGACGACCTCCAGCTCCTCTGAGGTGTCGGAGCCGATCATCGCCGACTCGCGGCTGCGCAAGCTCTCCTTCACCGGTTCCACGCCGGTCGGCAAGGCGCTCATCAAACAGGCGTCCGAGAATGTCTTGCGTACGTCGATGGAACTCGGCGGCAATGCCCCGTTCGTGGTCTTCGACGATGCTGACCTCGACAAGGCCGTCGATGGGGCGATGGCCGCGAAGTTCCGCAACATCGGTCAGGCCTGCACTGCAGCAAACCGTTTCATCGTGCACAGCTCGGTTGCGGCCGAGTTCGCCGAAAAGGTCGCCGCCCGCGTCGCCGACATGAAGATCGGTCGCGGCACCGAAGATGGCGTCACCATCGGCCCACTCATCAATGACAAGGCCGTCGACAAGGCAGACGAGTTGGTTCAGGATGCCGTGAAGCGCGGCGCGACTCTCGTCTCCGGCGGCAAGCGCGTTGAGGGTGAAGGAAGCTTCTATGAGCCCACGATCGTCTCGGGTGTTCCGGCTGACAGCGACATCCTGCGGGAAGAAATTTTTGGCCCGGTTGTCTCCATCGTTGAGTTCACCGACGAAGCTGAGGGCGTGCGCTTGGCGAACGACACCGAATATGGTCTCGTCTCGTACGTGTTCACCGAAAGCTTGGCGCGCGGAAACCGGATGATTGACGCCCTCGATACCGGAATGATGGGCCTCAACGTGGGCGTGCTCTCCAACGCGGCTGCCCCCTTCGGTGGCGTCAAGCAGTCCGGCATCGGTCGCGAGGGTGGCTCGGAGGGTATCCACGAGTACCTCTCCCCCAAGTACACACTCGTCCCCAACAGCTAGCGCGCCGGAGCGCTCGGCCTGGTTGGGCACTCAGTCGGGCCGGGCGCTCAGTTACGATTGCCCCATGTCGGAGCACCTCTTTAGCGCACTGCGCCGCTGGCCAGACATCGAAGCTCCCAACCTTTTTGCTGTCGACGCGAGCGATCGCCTGATCCTTGATGAGGCCGAATCGCAGTTGGCCGACATTCAACCGGGTGAGCTCGTGATCATGGGCGATAACTATGGGGCGCTCACGCTCGGTGCTGCTGCGCTGCATGGTTGCACCGGCATCCGCGTCTTTCAGGATTCGTTGGTGGGAGAACTCGCCCTCGCGTCGAATGCCGGCGACCTTGCTGACCGCTATCGAACACACACCCTCGACCGGGCTTTACTCGCCGACGCACGACTCGTTCTTCTGCAGTTGCCGCGGAGCCTTGCGGAGCTCGACGAATGGGCGCAAGCGATTGCCCGCTTTGCCGCCCCCGATGTCACTGTCATTGCTGGTGGTCGCATCAAACACATGACTCTCGCGATGAACGAGGTACTCGTCCGCTCCTTCGACGTAGTGAACGTCGGCCGGGCACGCCAAAAGTCACGCACCCTCACCGCGATGGGTGCACGCCGCAGCCTGGAACGCCCGCGCTACCCCGCAACCTCGGTCTTGCGCGAACCCGAGATCCCCGTTGTTGAGTTAGCTGTCAGCGCCCACGGTGGCGCCTTTGCCGGCGCAACTCTCGACATCGGCACACGTTTCTTGCTTACCTTCCTGCCCGAGATGAAGTCGGATGCTGCAAGCGCGATCGACCTCGGCAGCGGCACCGGAGTGCTCGCCGCTTCGCTCGCTCTTGCCCGGCCCGACCTGCACGTGGTGGCGATCGACCAGTCCACCGCTGCTGTTGCGTCGACGCGCGAAACCGCCAATGCGAACGGTGTCGGCGCGCGCATTGACGCTTTTCGCGAAGACGCCCTCACCGAACGCCCCACCGCGAGCGCCGACCTCATCGTCTGCAACCCGCCCTTTCACAGCGGAGCCACCGTGCACGCCGCTGTTGCTTTGCGGATGCTGGCTGACGCCCGCCGCGTACTCAAACCCGGCGGCGAACTGTGGGTGGTTTTCAATACCTACCTCGGGTATCGCGACTACCTGAACCGCACTGTCGGGCCCACCCGCCAGGCCGGACGCAACAGCAAATTCACCGTCGCCGTTTCGGTGCGCGCGTAGCGCGCTGGTTGCCGGCGGCATGCGCTCTGCCGCACTCGCGCATTGCGCTGCTCGCTCGATTTAGGGTGTCCCGTCACTAACGACGTGCTCCCGAAATCGGCCGCGAAGTTAAGAGACGTGATTATAAGAATCTGCGTCTCGCAGTCATTCACGACAGCGCACGAAAGTCGCGTGTGGCGGGTGAGGCGTCCCTAGGGTTGCAAGACTTTCTTCGCGGGCACTATCGGCCTACGTATAGAGACGGCCCGTCCGTCAGTTTGACTTGACAAAATGTTGGTTGTCAAACCAAACTGACAGTATGGAATCAAGCGATCTAGACGAGCAATTTCATATCGCCGCTCCGGCAATCGGGCTGCGCGCGGTCGGTGCGTTGCACCGTCTGGCTGAACGTGTTGAGGCAATGCATGTTGCTGAGGCGCGGTACGAAGGTTGGTCGTGGGAACAGATCGGCGACGCCCTCGGGGTCACGCGTCAGTCCGTTCACCTGAAGCATGGAAGGCCGAGGAACGATGTTTGAGAAGTTTGCACAGACCGCCCGGAGCGCAGTCGGGGACGCAAGGTTTGAGGCGGGACGCCGCGGGGATCGACGTATCGGCACCGACCATCTGCTGCTCGCGCTTCTACGCGACGAGGATCTGGCAAGAGCCGTCGGCGTTGACGCCGATAGCGTCGCCGAAGCCGCCGACGAACTGGACCGCGGAGCACTCAGGTCAATCGGGTTAGAACTCAGCGTCTACAAACCGGCTGCCAACGTCGTGCTCCAGAAGCGGGCTCCTTTCACCGCGGGCGCCAAGGCCGTTCTTCAGCAAACCCTTGCGCACGCGTCGGCGGAGAAAGCGCGAACAATCACCTCACGACACATCATGCTCGCGCTGCTTGATCGACAAGCGCCCGACCCAGTCTTCGCACTTTTCGAGTCGCTCTCTATCGAGCCGCAGGAAGTTAGCGATCGACTGACCGCGGAAACCTGGCGCTGACCGGCTCGGGTGTCACGACTATTCAAATTGACCATCCATCACCGATACGCCGCTTGTCCAACGATGACGGATGACCAAATTCGAGGAGAGGGAAGAGAAGCAATGGCCACGAGCATTCAAGCAGGAATTGCCAGAAATAAGTGGTACGCCCAGCTCGCCCGAATCCCAGGAGTGCACTTTGTGGAACGTCCGCTTCGCGGTGGCGGATCGTTCCAGTTGAGCTACACCCGCACCGGGCCCAAGTGCGGACTCCCCGTCTTGGTCTTCGTCGGCGGCCCGGGTCTCGCGTCGGTGGTTCCCTATCAGGGGTTGAGGACAAAGGGCACAAGACTGGGCCTAGATCTTGTCATGATGGAACATCGTGGAGTAGGCCTCTCTCGCACAGACACCACAGGTGCCGATATCACACACGCTCACATCACGATCACTGATGTGATTGATGATGCAGCAGCGATCCGTGCAGCGGAAGGGCTCGATCAGGTCGTCGTCTATGGGACTTCATACGGAAGTTACCTAGCGCAAGGGTTCGGCGTGAAGAACCCCGAGCTAGTCGCCGGAATGATCCTTGACTCGGCGATGACCGGCACCGGGTTCGAAGAGGCTTCAATCCGTGAACTTTACTCCTTGTTCTGGGACGGGACCGCCGTCACCCGTACCCACGCTGATGCTGTCCGACGGCTCGTCGAGAAGGGTGTGGTTGACCCCCAAGAGATGTTCGCCTTGCAGTTTCTTTACGAGCTCGGCGGTCCGCGTATGGTGCACCGCATGCTCTCCCTCCTCGAAGTAGGACGGGGAAAGCGCCTCTGGGGGCGAATCAATCGGCTCGGTTCACGCGAGGTTACGAAGGTGAACCGTTCCCACTGCGCTAAGCACTCCCCTCATTCGCCTGGCCCACGGTTGTCATCTCCGGCGACCACGACATCCGCACCCCGCGACCTGTTGCAGAGCAGATCGTTGCGCTTGTTCCGGACGCCGTCCTGATCCCTGTCCGCAGCCACGGCCACAGCGTGCTCGATGTTCAGAACGAGCTCGCCCTCGCAGTCATGCGGGCGGTGACCACAAGCATCGGCGATACCGGGGCCCTCGACAGAAACCGACTGCCAACTGATGCGACCGGCAAGCCAAACCTGATGAAGGCAATCGTCGCCACGGCCCTCGGCATCGCCAGGTTTCTCCCCAGTGGCCTCAGCTGAAAACTGGATAGATAAACCCGTCAATGGTATTCGCCGCGATGTGTGCGGCAACCCGCCGGCGACCCCGCCGGTCCAGACCGCGATAGCTGCCGAGGTGCTCAGATCAGTGCATCTAAGCGATCAGGTTGCGCAATCTGTGGCATAACCTGAGTGCCTCAAAACGCGGGAGGTACGACACGCAACAACGCAAGAACACCGCCATCAGGCGACGAAAGCCACAATGAAGGTCGCAGATCTCTACATGTGGACCCGCCATCCTTACTGCCGGGGCCGGGGCAAGGACCAGTTACGCCGCATATCTCCCAGCAAGGCGGTGGCATGGACGATTGGGCGACGGAGTAGGAATCGTATTGATACGGTGATGGCTTATGAGTTCACCTTTGCCGAGTGCGATAGAAATGGCGCACTGGACTCTCACAGCTCAGCATCCGCTTCGAAGGCCTTGACCCGACTAAACCGTTCGTCGACGCCTCGGTGCTCTCCCACCCCCTCTTCGAGAGCGACGTGGCCGCGTTGGGCGCCGCCGCCGTTGAGGTCTTTGGTTCTTTTGATCCTCACTACTTGCGAATGTGGAGTGCCGCTCCCACGGATGCTTTCGTCGGCACCCACTGCGACAGGCGGTTCTTGGCCGCTCCGGTGCGTAATCTTGTTGCCGATGGCAGGGAGAACATTCCGGTCGAGTTGTCGCTCACAGCGGCCACGGACCTGTCCGGCTGGGACGCGGCCGCCGCCGCGTATGACGCGGTCGACGCTGAGCATCCCGGACACTCTGAACAGGCCCAGATCGCAGACGCAGAGGGCTTCCAGCAAAGCATCGACGCAGGCACACTGTTCGACATCATCGTTGACGACTCCTGGGCAGGCTGGATCGGCGTGACCACCGAAACAAGCTCGTCACTGGGTCTACCGTGTTACGAAGTGGTGGAAATCATCTTGTCTCCCCAGCACCGAGGGCACGGCTACGGCCCCCACCTGAACCGACTGTTGGCCCACGAACTGCCTGACCGTGAGTGGATATTGATGGGCACGATCCACGCCTCCAACCGAGGTGCTCTGGAGGCAGCGCGCCGAGTTGGCCGTGACGACGTCGGTGGTTGGCTCCAGCTTCCTCTTTGATGCGTCCTTCGCCGAGCCACCGGTATGCGGTTGCCCGCGACACCCCCGCGGCCCGCGCAGCGACCGACGTCGGCCGACCCTCGTCCAACCCTTTCCAGAACGCCAACCGAACACTCAACGGAGACCACGGTCTACCCATCGACAACACCCACTACAACTCAGGGCGCTGCACTCACCAACTGAATTCGCCGATAAAAACAGAAAGGGACAAAAGAACAGTTGGAGAAGGATGCAAAAATAGGAATATGGGCGTGTTAATGTCCGCTCGCAGAGCCGAACCGATACTCCTGACCATTCACTCCAGAAAGCTCAGCCAATTCCAAGACGGGCCCTCACAAGCGAAAGAGGCGCGGAGTCTGCATCAGTTCAGTTCGACAGGTTCGATCGTAATCGTCCAGCATGAGACGCCTTTCATAAGATCGGTTCGTCTCATCTAGCAGCCCATCTAGACAGTTTCTGAGTAAACGTAAGCATCGCGGTGGCTTTTCCGCACGATCAGTGTGAGCATGGAAAGACGGGCATGCGCCGAGAACGCGCCCCAGTCGGGGAGCGAAACAACGCGACTTACATGCCCTCGATCGAAGGAGTGAAAATGGCTACCCAATTCGAAGGTAAAACAGCATTAGTTACCGGTGGCGGTTCTGGCATCGGTAAAGGCGTGGCCCTCGCGCTGGCCGTTGAGGGCGCAAACGTGGTCGTGAATGATCTCACGCTTGAATCCGCGCAAGCTACCGTGGACGATATTGTCTCGGCAGGCGGGACTGCCACTACATCCGTCGGCGACGTCGGAAAACCCGACGATGTCAAGGCCGCAGTAGACACAGCAGTTCGAGAATACGGCGCCCTGCATCTTGCATTCAACAACGCCGGTATCGGCGGGCCGCAGGGCCCAATTGAAGACATGGATCTCAATGAATACCTGAAGTTAATGGATGTGAACCTCCACTCCGTGTTCTACGGCATGCATTTTCAGGTGCCGGAGATGCTGAAAGCCGGGGGCGGATCAATCGTGAATACTTCCTCGATTCTCGGTTTGGTCGGCGAAGCAATGGCCATTCCCTACGTGACGGCGAAGCACGGTGTGGCCGGCATGACCAAGGGGACGGCGCTCGCGTACGCCAGCCAAGGAATCCGCGTCAACTCGGTGCACCCCGGCTACATCGAGACACCGCTATTGGACAATGCACCACAGGAGATGCGTGATGGCCTCGTTGCACTGCACCCGATTGGACGTTTGGGCTCTGTCGAAGAGGTTGCGGACGTTGTTCTTTTCCTGCTCTCCGACAAGGCAAGCTTCGTGACCGGCGCGCAGTACACAGTGGACGGCGGTTACACAAGTCGGTAGCCGACCCGCATCATGAGTGCAAGTACGATCCGGCGAGAAATCAGAACCCTTACCAGCCATCTTGCTCGCGGCGGCCGGGTCATCCCGTGTGGGCTCAACTACTTCCTCACGAAACAGTGGCCCTAACTCCATATCCACCAACCGGGGGCAAGGCCAAGTCGGGCGATCGCCTGGCGATATTTTGCTGTGCTCCGGGGAGGCGGATTGAAGCTGCCAAACGACACTGCAAGCTGCCCGCAGGTCCATGACCGTACGCAGTTTCGGACGCTCACCACAGCGCGGTTAAGAGCCGATTTCAACTCGGGACGGGCGCCCTCAGAGGATCGTCTATCGCGATTCGTAAATCTCTCGTCGGTGACCCACCCGGAGGACGAGAATTAGCAGTTCGTCGTCACGGATTTCGTAGATGATGCGATAGTCCCCCGTTCGCACTCGCCATTCGCCGGCGCCTCCAACGAGTTGGATCGCCTTGGGTGGTCGTGGGTTGGCCCCTAGTAGCTCAATTGCGGCTTGGACTCTGCGCCGAACTTGTGGGTCGAACTTGTGTAGTTGCCGTTCCGCGGCGGGCGCGATCGTCACCGAGTACGTCATACGAGGCCAAGATCTGCCTTCACTTGATCCCAGGGCGTGGGTTCCACCTGCGTGCGTTGCATCTCTTGGCGTGATTCCTGCGCCGCACGAATATCCGCCATATCTTCAGCCAAGTCGATCAGGCGCTCTAGGTCGTCTGCGTCGATGACGGCAGCGACGCGGCGTCCTCGACGCGAGAGGAAGACGGGTTCGTGATCCCTGTGAGCGCGGTTGATGATCGCGGCGAGTTGGTTACGTGCGTCTGAGACGCTGAGTGGCTCGGTAACAGACATGGTAAGAGGGTACATCTAAACACTAAACTGTACAACTCACGCCGTTGCTGTACATTCAGTTGACTCTGGTTTGCGACCGGCCAGCTCCGGGGCGAACTCGGCCACCATCGCCAAAACGTTGAATAGCAGACGTCCGACCGGGTCGGGCGGATTAACGCCGGCTATCGGTCGATCACCGGGCGGCTTTTCAGGTGATCGGGAGAGTGCTATCAACATCGGATTTCGACGTTGATCAAGTGCCCGCACGGGCACCTCGAGCGTTACAGGTACTTCGGTGGCGGGCGCGACAACTGTCGTGCATCTCACGATCGTCTCCGACTTGAGACCGCGCACAATCGCCGTCAACGAATTGATTGGGCGACCATTGGCAGTGGTTTTGATCGGACATCGGAACGGGTCGCGCGAAGCGGACTCATTATTCTGGCGGTGACCGCAACTTTGACGGCGCGCACTGGCCGTGGCGACCTCAACATCAGCGACGAAAGCTCTACCGATGTGACCGTCCCAACGGGGACGAAGTGATCACGGTCGCCGCATTGGACTGTGCCAGCATCCTCGGTTCCGGCTGCACCCAGGAGACGTCATCGTCGAGTTCAACTCAGGCCAAAAGGTTGTCGTCTTCGGGCGCGTACCGAAGTTCTTCGCTGAACCATCCCTCCGCGGGACGGTGTTTACCGACACAACATTTTGAGTCGCAATAGGATCGCCGACCGCATGCTTTCCCGGTACAGAGGACGGCGGCGGGGCGGCGACCTAAGTGCAGGTTCAGTTGTCGATGGTGTCGTCGTTCCAGGTGGGATGCGATCGTCGTGCCATCGCGATGAGGGCGAACACCGCGCCCATAGCCCCACCGACTGCACCGCCGCCAAGCGCACCGCGCAAGAAGCTCTCGCCAGCGCCGACGGTCATATCAATCTCCGGCACCGGGATCACACCGTGGCCGGTCGAGACGGCGAAGATCATCGCCGCCATGACGAGCACGATACCGCCGAAGGTGACGACGGCGATGGTCGTCCGCGAACGCGCCGACGCCCGGCCGGCCAGCTCGGCGACGTCGATCCGCCGCGCGGTCGAAGACGCCGTTGTTCCGCTTCATCCTGTTTCCCCTGTCATCTCGTGGACCTCGATAAAAAAGTCCTCCATAGAACTCCCCTCGGGTGATGGCGCAAGTGTGATCGACGTTGACAGGGCGCCCGCAGGGGATTTACAAACGGCACGATTTGCGATGACTTGACCGACATTTGCAATAAGAAATTGGGTGGAGTTGGCCGATAGGTGCCGGTGTCCTGCGATCACTCGGTGTCGCAGTCAGGGGCGTTTCCGTCGTGAACCCCAAGGGTTCCAACACACGATGAGCCCGAGAACTCCGAATATGCTGTTATCAATAGGGCATGACAATAACTGAGGCTCAAGCAGATGTCCGTCGAATCTACCGTGGTGGATATAGCGGCCCGCTCGTATCGGCCATTCTCTGGGTGGCCGCAAATGCCGTCTACTTTCTCGTGTCGCCGGGCGCAGCGATGGCCACGCTGTTCTTCGGAGGAATGCTGATCTTCCCGCTCTCCGCAGTGATCCTGAAACTAGTGACCGGCGAGGGTCCACTTCCGAAGGGTCACCCCTCGACTGCCTTAGCCATGCAATCCGCATTCACCGTTCCCCTTGGACTACTCGTCGCCATCGCGTTGGGGACTTACGCTCCCGAGCTGTTCTTCCCGGCATCGCTGATCATCGTCGGCGCCCACTACCTGACGTTCATCTCGCTGTACGGAATGAAATCGTTCGGAGTGATTGCGGGCGCGCTCGTGCTCCTAGGAACCATCGCAATCTTCTTCATGCCCTCGCTAGGGCCGGTTAGCGGCTGGATCGGCGCGGGCATATTCGCTGTTTTCGTGCCCATTCTGCATCTGGGAGGGAAGCCAGCCACTCGATGAGCTGGGCTTTCATTTTCCGCTGAGAACAAACCAACGCATCCCGAACACGGATCTTCACACCAGTGGGCAACTCGGCACATCCATCAAGACGCGTTTTTAGCCACAACTAAAGGGGCCATATCCAAGGCTATTGACATAATCTTGGATATGCCGGCCCAATGGCACAGCAAAAGCATCCATTGGACAACGTCGAATCGGTGCGGACTGCCACCGAATATGAGTCTCGACCATGGTCGCGCTCCGGCCACGAAGCCGGATCACGCCGACAAACCCGCGCGGCCCTTGGCCCCTGTGACGCCGCCGTGCCACCGTTCATTGCCCAGCTTTCCCCAAGCCTGCCCAACGATCTAATTGCGCTGGCAGATGACGTCGGCCGAGAGCTTACGAGGTTTGATGCCCAAGTGGGTGCCTTGACGGCACCATTTGCCTCGATCCTGCTGCGCTCAGAAAGCGCCTCGAGTTCTGAAGTCGAGAACCTCACCTCCAGCGCTCAGCAAGTCGCCCTGGCCGAGATCGGCGATGCGTCGTCTGGCAACGCCCAGTTGGTGGTGGGCAACGTTGCCGCAATGACGGCTGCGATCGATCTGGCAGACGACCTCAACCCGGAGGCGATCCTCACGATGCACCGGGCGCTGCTCGAGAAGTCGAATCCGGGCATCGTGGGCTCCTGGCGCAGTGATCAGGTCTGGATCGGCGGAGGCTCCATCTCCCCTCACAACGCTGACTTCATTCCCCCTCACCATGACAGGGTGCCGGCGCTGATGGATGACATCATGCAGTTCGCACGACGTACTGATCTTCCCGTGATCGCACAGCTCGCGATCGCCCACGCGCAGTTTGAAACCATCCACCCGTTCCCCGATGGCAATGGTCGTGCCGGCCGGGCTGCTGGGCGATACCGAAGGCTACTTCCGAGCCTTGACTGCCTACCGCCGCGGTGACGTTCGCGCCATCATCGAGACCATCTGTGATGCTGCATTCGCCGCCATCAACAACGGCCGCGCGCTGGAGAGTCAGATCGTCGCCATCGCCACCGGCTGGGATCACGCCATCCAGGCGCGTAGTGATTCTTCGGTGCACAGACTGAAAAACCTGCTTCTGCGCCAACCAGTTGTCACCGTCGCGATCGTCGCGCGCGCTCTCGGCGTGAGCGACTCAGCAGCATACACCTCCATCGTTAAGCTGGTCGAGACCGGGATCCTGCTTCAGTCAACCGCCGGTCGCCGCAACAGGCATTGGCGGGCCACGGAAGTCTTGAGCGCCCTCGACGAGTTCGGTGCTCGCGCCCGCCGTCGACGTGCTGGGCGCTGACGCACGCGCTCTGTGCCGGTGCCGGTGCCGGTGCCGGTGCCGGTGCAGCCCCCGGTCCACCGACTTCATCGCACGGAAACTAGGGCCGCTCTTTTCCGATGGTACTGCCGTGGATCTAACACTTATAGCCTATAGGTGCTATCGTCATGGCATTAGCGGTGGGAGAACTATGCCGTACGACATCCAGAAGCAGCAGGCGACTTTCGGCGAGCACCTTCGCTCGTGGCGCATGGTGCAAGGGCTCACCGCCCAGCAGGTCTGCGAGCGCGCCGATATTTCCTTGACAACACTGCGCAAGCTGGAACGGGGCCAAGGAAATGTACGTCTCGAAAGCGCGCTACAGGTCGCGCGGGCTCTGGGCATCCTCGACAGCATCGCTGCTGCAACAGACCCATTGCGCACGGATCTTGGCCGCGCGCGCGCCAATCTCCTGAATCGAAAGCGCGCCCGATGACTGACGTCACAGTGCATGTGAACCGTGACGGTCGGCCGGTTCTCGCTGGCACCGCGCATTTCACTCGCGAGCGACAGAATGTCACGACAACATTCACCTACGAGTCCAGCTACCTCGCAAACCCGAGGAACCGGCAAATGGACCCCGCGCTGCCCCTCCTCACGGGAAATCAGTACGTAGCGACCATGCCCGGAGTATTTGGAGATAGTGCACCCGACAGATGGGGCCGGAACCTTCTGACGCGAAGAGAACGCCAACTTGCTGTGGAAGAAAGCAGGACAGCTCGCACGTTCGATGCCGTGGACTTCCTCCTTGGCGTGAACGATGACACTCGGCAGGGTGCACTGCAATTTTCGATGGCCGGAAGCGCCGAGATGCTTTCTCCCCGAACCGATGTGCCGAGACTCGTCGCACTACCCGCGCTACTCCGGGCCAGCGACGCTGTGTCTATGGGCAGCGACGGCATCGATGCATACAAGATACTTCTCGCTGCGGGAACCGCGTCACTCGGTGGTGCACGGCCGAAAGCGTCCGTTCGTTTAGCTAACGGAGCGCTCGCCATCGCCAAATTTCCGCACGCCCACGATGAGTGGGATGTGATGGCGTGGGAAGCTCTCTCCCTCGACCTCGCCGAACTTGCCGGAATCACTGTTCCCCACCGCCAACTCGTGAAGGTAGGCGACCGGCATGTGCTTCTTGTGGAGCGCTTTGATCGCGTCGGCACATCTCGCGTCGGCTACATGAGCGCCATGACGATGATGGAAGCGCACGATGGCGCGTCAGGTGACTACATCGATCTGGCAGACAAGCTCGCTGACCACTCAGCAGCACTCGGCGACGACCGTCGGGAGCTATTCGACCGAGCGGTACTGAACGTCGCCCTGCACAACACCGACGATCACCTACGAAACCACGGGCTAATCGATAGCGTCGGAGGGTGGATGCTCAGCCCCCTCTTCGACGTGAACCCGAACCCGACGGTCGGGGAGGGTCGCGCCACTTCCCTCGCGGGTGCAACCGCGACCGGCGATGAGAGGGCTGGCCTGGTTGAACTCGCCGCTGCATCCGGCATCACGACAGAAGAGAGTCAGGAGCGCATCGCCCGCGTTGTGACGGCTGCCGAATCGTGGCGCGAGGTCGCGAGCAAGCACCAGATTCCTGCCGCAGAGCAACACATGATGGCTGACGTTCTCGAAGACCGAATCGCGATGCTTCGAGACATTTCACAACCGCGCCCCCCGACCTCCGCCGGCGAAACCAATTCGCTACGCGCTGATGCGAATCGCGCCCCACGCCGAAAAACTACCCACAAATCCAACACCGGCTCGTTCGCCCGGCGGCAACAAGCCGGGCCGACAGACGGCTCATCTGACCAGAGCTGAAGCGTGACGGTCAATAGCACTGCTCAGCCGCCCGCAGGGCGATGGCTTCGGTACCGGTGATCACAGTTTTTTCGGCTGCTTACACTCGCCAATTCCGGTTGTTCGCTCGCACCAGCAGTGCGATTCCAACGACGGGGAGCACCAGAAAGGGAAGCAGGATGGCGAGGTGCCAACCCGCAAGACCCGCAAGACCCGCAAAGGGCACCAGTGGGTTCAGGGGATCAGCCGCTGCCTGTGACTGAACCGCTGTAAATATCGTGACCGCCACCGCAACAACGATCGCCGCTGCGAGAGGGGTCAGCCACGCCGTAAGTTTCTCGCGACGTGTCCATGCCGCCGAAAGCGAGATCCACACCAACCCGACAAACGGTCCAACTACCGGGACGATAAATGAGCCAACGATGAGCAGGAGCACGGCGATGATCGAGAGCGTTCGACCGGGTGGTGGTCCGGTCGGAGTGGCCCGCTCAGCATCTGGTGTGGCGGCTTTGGCTTCGGCCGCGATGAAGGCGGGATCACCGAGCCCTTCGATGCGCGAAGCGGCGGCTTCAGCATCGAGTCCGTCGAGCTCCTCGCGAATTCCGGCAACGATTTCCCCGCGCACATCTGGTTCAACACCAGAAAGTGCCGCCTCGAGCTGCGAGAGGTAATCGTGGGTTGCCTGCGGGGTGTCTTTTGTCATGAGCTGTCCTTTCCAACGAGCTGAAGTACGGTTGCGGCGAATGGTTCCCACTGGAGTCGGAACGACTCGAGTTGAGACGCGCCCTGAGCCGTCATCCGGTAGTACTTGCGGACCGGTCCGGACGCAGACGCCTCGTCATATGTGGTCACGAGACCTTGGCTGCGCAGGCGGGCGAGCATCGGGTAGAGCGTGCCGATGCTCGCGATCATTCCGGCAGCGACGAGTCGTTCAGAAAGTTGCCAGCCATACATCGGTTCGCGGGAGAGCAGCCCAAGCACGCAGTATTCGACCACGCCTTTACGAAGCTGAGTACCCACATCCGCTGTCATGCAGTACACGCTACCTTGCAGTGCAGGCTAATGGAAACTGCGCGAGACGCGCGCCTTGCGTTCATCCCGCTCCCCTCACAACACACCTTCGAGAAATGTCATGAAATTTGGGACAAACCGCGCTCGCGTCTTTCACCGGGCGCTGGGGTTGCTGGCGAATAGACATGATGCAGAGGAGGTCGTTGCAGCCGCATTTTTTGAGCTTTGGCGCAAGCGTCGCGCCGTACGACTTGTTAACGGTTCGATTCTTCCGTGGTTGCTGGTCACCACTGTCAACCTGTCACGCAATGCTCGCCGAGCAACGTCACGCAACGAGCGGGTGATGCGCACGCTGCCCAGAACCCAAGCAGTCTCCGCGCCGGATGCCGCAGCCCTAGAAACAAAGGACCACCTCACCAATGCGCTCCAGCGTCTCTCCCCTGCCGACGGGGCGTTGTTTATCTTGACCGCGTCCGAGGACCTGCCGTTGGCTGAAGCTGCCGAGGCAGTCGGCCTTAAACCATCTACCGCGCGGATGCGTCTGCACCGCGCAGTTGCCATTGGGGTGGGCGGATCACACTCGCTGCGGCAACAACCGGCGCGGCTATTGTCATCAACAACCTTCCCGGGACAACCGCGGTTGCCCCGTTGGGAAACCGCGTCACCGTGACGAATACAGGCACTGCGAGCGTCGATCTCGGCGCTATCCCCGCCAACGCCACGGGTGTCATCGTCGACCTGACCTACATTAGTGACACCGGTCAGGTTGCCATGCGCACTATCCCGACGGCAGATTATCCTGGAGGGTCAATGAGCGGGGTGATCTGCTCAACGGGTCACACATCACGCACCGACAACGTCATGGTGCCGGGCGACGGAACGACCTTGATCACGATCGCCGCAGCACCGGGCACGAAATGGACAGCCACTGCTCAGTATGCGACCTCGACGGCAACCGAATGGGGCATTAATGCTCGCGGACAAAGCTACGGAGTCCCTAACGTCAATGGTTTCCCTGATCTGACCTCAATGCGCGCCTCGAATGGCGAGCGGGGATACGTCATCACCCGAGAGCACGACTTCTGGGACGAAGGTTTCATCAACATCTACGAAGCAGATGGAATGACAGTAGCTACGCCCACCACAATCCCTGACGAAAAGACCCGGTGGGTCGACGTCACGTGGGCACTTGAACTGCTTCTGGATGACACGGCGTAGACAAACCGCACTGCACGCGCCTTTTCGAAAGCTGGGAAGGAGCCTCCCGCGATCTCGGGGCAACCCCGTGGCAAACGTTCCGGCGCATCACGTTCCCGCAGTTTCGCAGCGCCTTCGTTGCCGGCGCAATTCTCGCTTTCGCGCTCAGCTTCGACGAGGTGGTCGTCACGATCTTCACCGCCCCACCCGGTGTCGACACCCTCCCGCTGTGGATCATGAACCAGATGGCCCGGCCCAACGAAGCATCCCTCGTCAATGTGGTTGCGACCGTCGTGATTCTGGCCTCGTTCATTCCGGTGTGGGTATCGCAGCGACTCGCCCGCGGGGCAGACGAGCGCGAATAGTAAATACTGCCGCCGCAGCTACCTCGGGGTGAAGAGCAACTGCGGCACACCGTTGAGTTCGGTGCACGTCACATCAATGCCGTATACCGGTTCCAGGTTCTCGGGCACAAGAACGGCGCCCGGCACCCCAGCGGCAACGATGCGACCGCGGTCCAGCAGCACCACTTGGTCGCAGTAGCGCGCCGCCAGGTTGAGATCGTGCAACACAACGATCGTGCACAGCGGCAGCCCCGCGACCACTGTGAGCAGCTCATGCTGATAGCGCACGTCGAGGTGGTTCGTGGGTTCATCGAGCAGCAGATGGGTCGCTGCTTGCGCGAGTGCCCGAGCGATGAGAACCCGCTGGCGTTCACCGCCCGAGAGCTCGTCAGTTGAACGATCTCGCAAATGCAGGATACCGGTCTCCCGCATAGCTTGTTCGGCAGCACGCTCATCCTCTGCGCGATAGCTCTGCCACCCGGAGAGATGAACAGACCGGCCAAGGAGCACAGAATCCCAGGCGGTGAGCGGCAACCCCGAGGGTTCTTCTTGAGAAACAATCGCGAGTCTGCGCGAGCGGTCGCGCGCGCTGAGTTCGCGTGCCTCCTCGCCGTCGATCATGATTCGCCCCGCTGACGCAGCGAGCGCTCCCAGGATGGCACGCAAGACAGTGGACTTGCCCGAACCATTCGGCCCGACCAGCCCGAGTGTTCCGCCGTCGAGGGCAGTCAGAGAGACCCCTGCCACGGCGGCGACCCGCCCGTAGTTCACGGACAGGTCGCCGACAGTGATCATTCGGAGAGGGTGGCAGTGCTGTCGATCACCGAACGCAGCCCACGAATAGCGTCGGGGTCAGGAGCGAGGTCGGAAGCGAGCACACCAATCACCGAGTTGTTGCGCACCGCCGTGAGATCGCTGGTTCCCGGCTCAGAAAGCAACAGTGCCTTCGCGGTCTCGAAGTCTTCACCGTAGAGACCGTAGGCAAGAACGATGACAGCGGGGTCGGCGTCGAGCAGAGTCTCAACATTGGTTTCGAGGTACACCGAAGGTTCAGCTTCGTAGACGTTGGTCAGCCCAGCGCGAGCCAAAATATCATTAGCGATACCCTGACCACCGCGAGCAGACAACGTTGATGCTGGTGAGAAGTAGTAGACGACGGCAGCCGACTGCGGTTTTCCCGCAGTCGCATCCGCGTCAAGCTCGTCGAGTTCTGCACGCAACTCAGCCACGTTCTCTGCCGCCGCATCCTGGGTTCCAAAGATGCTCGCGAGACGCTCAATGTCGGCAAAGATGGCGTCAAAATCTGTTGATCCGGTGAGAGCAGCGTCGTGGCTGCATTCCCCATCAACGACAATGTTCGTCACGCCCGTGGCCGCGAGGTCTTCATCGGTGGAGTTGAAGAGGCCGTAGCCGACGACGACATCGGCTTGGGCGCCGACGATCTTCTCGGTGGTGGGATCGGAGGGGTCCAGAATCGGCACTTCGGCGAGGTCTACCGACAATCCGGCGGGAAGTTCAGCCCCGAACTCGCCCGAACGCGCCACGATGCGATCAGCAGCCCCGGCAGCATCAAGCAGAGACAGCGCCGACGTTCCAATTGTGAGGATGCTCGCCGGTTCGCTCTCGATCGTCAGGTCGCTGCCGCAGTTCGTGATGGTGAGTGGGTAGTTAGCACCGGTTGCGGGGTCAGCGGTCGCGGCGTCGCCCTGGGTCGCGCATCCCGAAGCGCCGAGGACTATTGCCACGACGGCAGCCGAGATGAGCGGCAGCCGAGCAGCCGTACGCCTAGTGGTGATCATTGTCATAGGAGGTTTCTTTCTTGTTGATGGATGAACAATTCGGCCGGATGGCCGAGGTGAAGTCGGCGATCAGCGAGAGCTGAGCCGTCGAACGAGCAAGATCAGAAGCGGTGTTCCGATGAGGGCAGTGAGCACCCCGAGCGGGAGTTCTCTGGGCGCGAATGCAGTCCGGGCAAGCGCGTCGGCCCAAATGAGCAGAAACCCGCCGAGCAGCCCAGCGACCGGGAGCGACACCCGATGGGTTGAACCCACCAGCCGTCGTGCCAAGTGCGGAACCACTAGCCCGACGAAGCCGATCGCACCCGAGACGGACACCGCTGCCGCAATTACGACACTCACGACAAGCGCTGCGAGGGCCCGAAATCTCGTGGGGTCGGTGCCAAGAGCTCGCGCGGTGTCATCGCCGATGGCGATGGCGTCGAGGCGTCGCGACCACCACATCAAAAAGAAGACGGCAATCGCTACTCCGGCGAGGGCAATGGGTAGCGATTGCCAGCGGGCTTGACCGAGGGATCCGAGCATCCAAAACAGCACCGCCCGAGTGCCGTCTCGAGAGTCACTGGCGAACACGAGGAAGTTGGTGAGCGCTGCGAGCGCAAAGCTGACGGCAATTCCTGCGAAGACGAGTCGGGTAGGTATGAGCCTTCCGCCCAACCGCGCGATCGAGAAGACGAGCACGATTGCCCCTGCCGCACCGAGAAAGGCACTGCCCGTGAGGGCAAGCGCGCCAGCTCCAGCACCGAATCCGAACAGGATGCTGGCAGCAGCTCCGGTGGATGCCCCTGACGAAATACCTAGTAGGTATGGGTCGGCAAGAGGGTTTCGCACAAGCGACTGCACCGCGACCCCTGTCATAGCCAGGGCGGCCCCCACAAGAATGCCCAGCACGACTCGGGGTACGCGAATGAGCCACACGATGTTGTCATCTGAGCCGGGTATTTGTTCGCCGATTGAGAAGAGGTGGAATGCGATCACGCGCGTTACGACATCGGGGGCAATCGCGACCGGACCGATGCCAACGGTGACAATCGCCGAGGCGGTAATGGCGATGCTGAGGCCGAGAATCCAGAGAATTCCGCGCCGTTGAGACACGCGGTGTGACCCCACGTTTTCCCGCGGAATCGCGGGCGTGGGCGGTGCCTTGGGAGCACTGCGCTGGATTCGGGTTGTTGTCGACACGGTTTCGTTTCTGTGGGGGTTTGTGATAGTTAATTGATAACCATTCTCAGTAATAAGTCAAATTAGACACGAGGCTTCGTGATCCACCTCCGCCTTCTCCGGCTTGCCGGCACCGCCGCCCCACTGCTGAGCACTGTCGTACTCGCCGGGATTGCCCTGAGCGCTGTCGCCGTCGCTCAAGCCGTCGCGACTGCAGAACTTTTCGCCGGCATCGTCTCGGGCACAAGACTGCAGAACCTCCTGTTACCCACGATCGTGTTCGCCGCCGCTCTGCTCGTGCGGCCCGCGATCTCGATGCTGCGCGAACTCACCGTGCACGCCGTCGCCGGGCGCATCAAAGAAGAACTGCGCACCCGCATCCTCAACGCCGAAATCGACGCCGGACCAATCGCCACCAGCAGCTCGCGCAGCGGAGAACGCCAATCACTCGTGGTCGACGCCGTCGAAAACCTTGAGCCCTACTTCGGTCGCTACCTGCCCCAACTGGTGGTGACTTTCGTCACCGGCGCCTCACTGATCGTCGTGCTCGCCACGATCGACCCCATCGTGGGTCTCGTTGTCGGCGGTGTTGCCCTCGCTGTTCCCTTCGTGCCACGGCTGTGGGATGCCGCCCTCGCCGGTCGCGGAGAACAACACTGGGCCGCCTACTCCTCCCTCCACGCCGACGTCGTCGATTCGATCCGCGGGATGCCCACCCTCAAAGCACTCGGAGCGGTTCAACGGCGCCGCGACGAACTCGCGCAATCCGGCAACAACCTGCTGAAAGTGACTCTCGCGCAACTGAAACTGTCGCTCGTGGAATCAGGCCTCACAAGCTTCTTCCTCATCGCCGGGCCCGCCATCGCGCTCATTGTCGGCACACTCCGCGTGACCAGTGGAGACCTCGACCCGGCAACCCTGTTCCTCGTCACGATGCTGTCGTTCGAAGTGTTCCGCCCCTTCCGCGAACTCGCCATGCACTGGCATGCCGGCTACGCCGGAGTATCCGCGGGCAATCGCATCCTGTCGCTACTGAATTCCACAGCCACAAAGGACTCGCTTCGAGTTTCACGGAGCGTGGCCGGCTCAGGGGTCACAGGAAACTCGGCCATCGCAGGCTCTACGCGCGCCGCATACCCGAGCACGGGCAGCACCGCCGCCGTCTCGGCGGAGGGCTTCAATTTCCGTTACCCCGGCGCCGACCGCGATGCACTGCACGACCTCACGCTCACGATTCCCACCGCCACCACCGTCGCGATAGTCGGCGAATCGGGATCGGGCAAGTCAACCTTCGCTTCCGCCCTGCTCGGTTTCGCTCTCCCCTCCGCCGGAGAACTCACCCTCTGCGGCACATCCACGAAAGAACTCGGCAACGAGGGATGCTCTCCCCTCGTTTCCCTCGTCGCTCAAGATCCCGTTCTCTTCACCGGCACCATCCGCCACAACCTACTGCTTGTGGCGCCGGAAGCCAGTGACAGCGACCTCGCACGTGCCCTCTTCGACGCCGGGGCCGAAGAGCTGCTCGACCCCACCCGAGGTGGACTGGATGCCCCCATTGGAGACAATGGTGGCCTGCTCTCCGGAGGTCAACGCCAACGACTTGCCATCGCCCGTGCCCTCCTGCGCGATAGCCCCATCCTTTTGCTCGACGAAGCCTCCAGCGCCATCGACGCCCGCCGCGAGAACGCCATTCTCGAACGATTACGCGAGACGCGTCGAGCAGACGGCTCCGCTCGCACCACGATCGTGATCGCCCACCGGCTTGCGCCCATCCGCACTGCCGACATCGTGTTCGTTTTTGACAACGGATGCGTGGCCGAATCCGGTAGCTACAACGATCTTCTCGCACAGAACGGGGTGCTTGCTCGCCTTCACGCCGCCCAAGCACCAGGAGTGATGGCATGAAACAGGCGCTGCGAAACTCGACCCCTGCGCGATTGTTGGGCCCGATCATCCGCCTGCTGACGGTGATGGGACCGCAGCGGATGCTCCTTGTGCGCTCAACACTGAGCATGACGGCCTACCAAATGTTTGCTGCCGCTGCCGGAGCACTGAGCGTCGGACTCGCCGCGACCATCACCGCACAGTCCACTGATACCCGCGTCGCCACAGTTTTGGCGGCGGGGCTGATCGCTGCCGTACTCGCGAACGGCCTCTTCACCTGGATCGAGTCATGGCTGAGCCACGTTCTTGCGTACCGGGTGATTGAAACGCTGCGATTGCGGGTGCATGACGCGATCGAGCGAATCACCCCCGCAGGGATGAAACGTCGCCGCGCAGGGGAGGTAGCCGGCTCAACAATGGCTGACGTCGAGGCACTGGAATGGTTCTACGCACACACACTCGGATCAGCGGCCAACGCGGTCCTCGGCCCACTCGCCGTCACCGCGGCACTCGTCACCCTCGTGGGCCCGACCGGCCTCATCGCACTTCTCGGCGCGATCGCGCTGCTCACGGTCCCCTGGCTCTTCGCAGCACTCCAAGCGCGACAAGGCCGAGAGGTGCGCACCGAACTCGGTCGCTTGACCGCCATTTCGTTCGAAGGCGCCGAAAGCTTGCGCGAGATTCTCGCACTCGGTCTCGGAGCACGCCATCTCGACGAAGTGCGCGCCGCCACCCGCCGACTCCAACGCCGCAAGCGGACCTTCGCCCTCCGGTCCGGCATCGAAACCGCTATCGCTGACGCGATCGTTGCGATCACAACCATCGGAACGCTCCTCGTGCAAGCGGAACGTGTCGCCACCGGGCAACTTTCGGCAACACTGTTTCCTGTCGCACTCGTGCTCACCGCAGCAACTTTCGCCCCCGCGGTCGCAATCTTCGCTGTAGCCCAAAAGCTGGGCGAAGTTTCTGCCGCCGCCGAACGAGTGCTCGACGTGATCGACGCCCCCGCTTCGGTGAACGACCACCCCACTCCGGTGACGCTCCCAGCCGCAGGGTCAGCAGCCACGGGGTCAGGCGCAGTCTCGCTCGAGAATGTGCATTTTGGCTACAGCCCCACAGAACCTGTTCTCACCGGAGTCACCCTCCGCATCGCTGCCGGTGAAACTGTGGCGATCGTGGGCGTCTCCGGCTCAGGAAAATCGACCATCGCCTCCCTGCTCGTGCGGTTTTGGGATCCCACCAGCGGCAACATCCTGCTCGACGGCGTACCGCTCAGGTCAATCGCCGGCAACCGCGTGCGCGAAGACGTACTGCTCGTGGGCCAACACCCCTACCTCTTTCGTGGCACCGTGCGATCAAACCTACTGTTGGCCAAGCCGGATGCCTCCGACCGCGAGCTTTGGAACGCTCTCGATCACGCCGTCCTTGGCCCCACCATTCGCGCTTGGCCTGACGGCCTAAGCCACCGAATCGGTGAAGCCGGCGCGACGATGTCTGGCGGTCAACGTCAACGTCTCGCTCTGGCACAAGCCTTCCTCCGTGACCCGGCCATTCTTGTGCTCGATGAGACTTCCGCGCACCTCGACGCTCTGAGCGAGAGCGAGCTCGGCGCGACAATCTCGAGCCTGCGTGCCGGGAGGACGACAATCGTCATCGCTCACCGACTCGCGACCATCGCGCGGGCATCGCGCGTCGTATTTCTTCACGACGGCGGCATCCTCGTCGAGGGAACCCACCACGAACTGATCTCCACAAGCGAGGAGTATCGGTCGCTGATCGGTCACCCAGCCTCCACTTCCCCAGCCATTTCGGCAGCTCTGCCGAGATCCATCACAACCCCGAAAGGAGGTGACAACAATGCAGACCATCGCCATTACGCCGATCGCGACTGAGCGGAACGAGAACCAGATTCTCGCCCCCAACGCGAACAACCACGGACACGTGTCCACCGCATTCGCCTGGGCCTAAGCCCTTGTGACACCACTAGGGTGCCTCGCTGGTCAGCGGCGAGGCACCCGAACCCTGACAATTCTTCTTCGCTCGCTCCCCTCCCAAAGGAAGGCATCATGCCCAGCACCGTCTTCACCACGCCTCACCTTGAGATTCGTGCGCTCCCCAGCGAACGCACGCTCATCACTACTCCGCAGGGAAATTCATTCGCCCTCGACATTGCAGCCGACACCGCCACCAAACTGGTCGAAGCGATCTCGAGCGGCACCGTCTCGCCGTCATTGCCGGCGGGCTGGGAAGCGAGCGCCGCAGCGCTAAAACAACTCCTCACCGCAGAGGATGTTTTCACAAACGCGAGCGACGACATTAGCAACAGCGCCACTGCGGACGTGGACGTGGACGTGGACTCGGACGTGGACACCTCACAGGACTCGGATGCTCTAGTCGACTATGACAACACGGATGGCACAAACTCCCACCGCGGAGACCTTCTTGTCCTGGGAGACCGCGCCACCGCCTCGGCCCTCTACCGCGCGGCCACACGCATCAGCGCTGGTGCGAACGCGGGCACGAGGCCTTCAGTGCGAGTCGTTCCCGCCGACGACTGGCAACGCGTCATCCATCGCGCCTTTCGTACGGGCGAGCTGCTCGTGCACTGCATCCGGGGAGGGGACGACGCCACCTTTATTTCCTTTGATCGACTCTGCTCTGATGCGCGCACACCGTGGGTCGCTCTCGAACTGACCCGCTCTGCGGTCTGGCTTGGGCCCTTTGTGCACCCCGGAACCGGCGCAAACTATGAGGACTTCGCTGCCCGCCGCCTCGCCGCGGCCTTCGACCCTGTCGCCCACCGTGCACTCCGCACCCCCGCTATCGGAGGTGACAGTGGAGCGGAGCCGCACCAACTCGACACCGCGTTCGCGATAGTAGCGCGCACCCTTGCCGACACTCAGAGCCAGCGCGGTGACATAGTTTTCGAGATCAACGCGTCCGGAATTTCGCCCCACCCGGTGCTTCCGCTGCCCGCGAGCGTCATTTCGCACTCTCTCCCCCATAGTGTGAGCGATCTCGTCGACCCGATCACGGGACTCGTGCAGCGCACCCGCGCCGTGGCCCATCACCCCAGCATTCCCGCCTCCCTCGCCACCGCCCAAAGCGACGTCTGCAATATGCGCCGCGTATCGCGGTGGGCCAACAACACGTCCTGCCAAGGCTCCGCGTTCAACGACCCTGGCCAGGCTGCGGCGAGCGCCGTGGGAGAAGCTGTTGAACGTTACTGCGGCAATCTCCTCGACACGCTACCCGTCACTTTTGGCAGCTACCGCGAGCTCTCAGCGAAGTCAGCAATGCGGGTTCTCAATCCGGAATCACTCGTCCTGTACTCCGACGAACAATACGACACCCCAGGCTTTCCTTTCGTGCGCATGACGGCAGACCTGCCCGTCCACTGGGTATCTGGGCGCTCTCTCACCGCCGGCGAAGACATCCTAGTTCCCGCAAGCATGGTGTACGTGAACTGGTTTACGGCCGGCTATTCAGGGGCACCCGTCACCAACTTCTGTCCCTTCGCCGGCATTGCCGCTGGCCCCACCATGGATTACGCCGTGGCCTCCGCGCTTGAAGAAATAATCGAGCGCCACGTCACGATGGTGTGGTGGCTCAACGCCCATCAATTCGACGCCGTCATACCGACCCCCGCCATGGATGCCCTCTGGGCTGATGTGCCCGACTCCTTCGGTCAGCGTCCTTCAATCGTGATGCTCGACAACGAGTTCGGGGTACCGGTTGCAGCTGGCGTGCTGCATAATGACGTCGACACCCTCGTCAATGTCGGCTTCGCCTGCCGCAATACCGCCGAAGCTGCAGCGCTTAAGGCGTGGACCGAGGCGTGCACGCTGCAAGAAGGCAGCCGTGATCTATTACGAACCGATGGTGCCCACTGGGATGCGATGGCTCGCGGCGAGCTCAATAGCCGTTCGTTCAAACCGTGGCGTGCTGACCGCGCCTATCTCGACTCGTACCGCTCCGATATGAGGGACTGCGACGACCTCATGGTGCAACAGCAAGTGCTGCTCGACCCGCGCGCAGTAGGGCAGGTCGCGCCCTTGCTCGAACGCCGCGCTCTGCGCCCCATTGCTGACCTGCCGTCGCTTCCTGATCGTTCCGTTGAGGGTTACCAAGCGGCGATCGAAGCTCAAGGGCACGAAGTGATTGTTGTCGACATCACATCGGCAGATGTTGCAAGCACCGGGATGGCGGCAGTGCGTGTCATCGTTCCCGGAACGGTGGGCAATGCTCCTGCCGCCTTTCCCTTCTTGGGCAGGCGTCGGGTGCAGGATTTGGCTGTCGAGCTGGGGTGGCGCGATGTCGCGCTGGCAGAGGGCGACCTCAATTACTTCCCGCTACCTCACGCCTGATGCCTTCAGCGGTGGGGGCGATTGAACGCCGAATCGACATCTACATCCTCAATTCGTTCGAATGTGTTGCCGTCGGCAGTGATGGCCAGTTATGGCATCTCGCGACTGCCGCGTCGAACCTTCTCAGCGCCGAGGGAGAGAGCGTTGTGCACGAGCTCCGCCCGCGAGTGCAGCAGACGGCCACTCCACGGCACTCACGTGGCGACTCCAGCGCACCATCGGCGGCTGGCATGATCTCCATCGCGCACGGAGTCGATTTCGGTGGCGAACGCGGGACCACACACGTGGTGATGTTTCCCTTTGCTGGACACTGGCATCGCGTCCTCCTTACCCGTGGCAGCGCGGTCGCGACGGCAACGCAAGCAATCGACTGCCTGTCATCGACAATCGCGGATGCCGCCACCGCCGCCGCCCTGCGAGAGCCCGCCGCCGTGGCCGATCCGATTCAATCGCTCCTCGACGACGAGTGCAGGACACCAGAACCCGGAGTGCTCGAACGGTGGGTTGATGGTGGGTGGCATTCACACTCCCTCACGCCAGCGCCCATTGTCGATCCGGTTACGGGAATCCTGCATCAGGTTCGACGCCGATCCAACATTGCACCGCTGCCTATGGGCTTTGTGCACCTGCATGCTGAACTCCCTCACCTGCAGAGTGTAGACCCCCTCTTCACCCCGGATGCGCTGGCTCCGGCTGGAGCGCTCGATGACGGTCAGCGATCCAGCGCAGAGTTGATCGAACCGGGTTTGCTCTCTGGCGTCGCGCACTACTGTGGGACTGACCTTGGCCAGGGCGAGCGAGAATACGCCTCGAGCGAGGCCATCCGCCATCGTGGTGAGCGATACTTCGACCTCGCATCGTGGCAGCCGCACGATCCGGCGCTCCACACACAGGCCGGATTCCCCTTCAGTGCCCTCAGCCCCAGCACCGGCATTGACTGGATGCAGGGTCAGGATGCCGTAGGGCCCGTGTGGGTTCCGCAGAGTCTCGTATACGCCGATTACCTTCGCGGCAGTCGCGATTCCGCTCTGCCCACGAATACCAACAACCTCGTCGGCCTTCAGGCTGGTCGCTCGTGGGCAGAGGCGGTGGAACGTGCTGCCGCCCATGTTGTGGCCCATGATGCGGTGGCCGTTTGGTGGTCGTCAACTGAACGGGCTAGCGCTGTTCCACTCCCGCACGTGGTCCGCACGGTATTCTCGGCCGCTTCGCTTCGGGTGAGGGCGCTGGCAATCCGCTCCACCTTCGGCGTCCCCGTGCGGCTCGCGGTCATTGATGACGAGAACGAGAACATCATCTCCCTCGGCTTTGCCGCTCATGCCAACACCGGGGAGGCTACCGAACTTGCCGTCGTTGAGGCTCTCATCCAGCACGCTTCCGCTCATGACCTCGCTGGAGAAAACAGTCTCATTCGTAGCTCAGCAGGTTTGGGAAACGGTGCGGTCGCCGGCCTCGCCGGGTGGCTTCCCCACCGGCACTACGCCCACGCGTTCGGGGCGCGTCATCGCGGGCTCATCGACCCTATGGCGCACGTGCAATTCGGCCTCGATCCGAGGGTCGTCGCCACCACCCGATGGCGTACGACCCCCAGCGAACCCACCCATGGTCCCGAGCAAACCTCCGCCGTGAACTCGATTGCGCGTGCTGTGGGTTCGCTATTGACCACGGTGGATGTCACGACCAGCCGGGCGCACACGGCAGGGTTCCGTGCGGTGCGGGCTCTCGTTCCCGGGCTCGCCCGATTGCAACCAGCAGCTTTTCCACTCGGACCCTCCGCGCGTCTGGCTCACGCCCGGGAGCAACTGGGCTGGAGCGCTGCCGCTACCGCCGAGCCCTACCCAGGCTGGTGAAGCTGCCTAGTGTTCGTGCACGGTGTGAGGTTCGATTCGATTCGGTTCGGTTAGTTGCCGCCCTCGAGGAGGGTGACGTCGATCGGGCTGTAACCGGCACCGGTGGTGTCGACACCTTCGGCTTCGAGCTCTTCGAGTGCTTGAGTGATCCAGTCGTTCGACCAGGCGGTCGCCGGTGGCTCCTCGGTGATGGGGCTCGCGCCCGATTCGTTGACGGCGCTGAGCGCACCCTTCACGGTTTGCTCCCACGCCATTTCGTCGATCACGCCAATTCCGTTGGGTGCCGGCCAGATGAGCTTGTTGGTCTCATTGACCATCCACAGCTCATGGCTGGGGCCCCAGCCAGATCCGGCGGCGAGGGTGATATCGGCGGACGCTTCAGGGTTCTCTCCTGAGTAGATCCACCCCTTGACGACCGCTTTCAGGAATTTGACGGTGGTTTCTTGGTACGCCTCATCACTTTCGAGGCGCTCGGTGTCAGCCCAGAGTGCATCCTGGAGCATGGCCCCAACGGTGTCTTGATAGCTGATGACGTTGAAGTCCTCAGGCTGGTAAAGCTCACCAGTGTCGGGGTCGGTCGACTCAAGAAGCTGTGCGTATTCGTTGTAGGTCATGGCCTGGGCGGCATCGATATCGCCCTGCAGGAAGGCGTTCATGTTGAAGTCCTGGGTGATGATCTGCACTGTTGAGGAGTCGAGGCCCTCTTCGGCCATGGCTGCAAATATCTCCCACTCGTTGCCGAAGCCCCACGAACCGATCTTTTTGCCTTCGAAGTCGGCGACAGAGTCGATTCCTGAGTCAGCCCACGACACCTGGAGGGTGCCAGAGGTCTGGAAGATCTGGGCGATATTGGTGAGGTTGGCACCCTGCTCGATGGAGCCAAGCACCTTCGGAACCCAGGCAACCGCATAGTCAACATCGCCGTTTGCGAGAGCATCCTGCGGAACAATGTCACCACCGGAGGGGATGATCTCAACGTCCAACCCTTCGTCTTCGAAGTAGCCCTGATCGGCGGCGGCAAAGTAACCGGCAAACTGGCCCTGGGGCAACCATTGGAGTTGGAGTTTCACCTCGGTGAGGCCCTCGCCGTCGCCGTTGCCGGCGCCATTGCCTCCCCCGTCGCCAGTCGAGCAAGCCCCGAGAAGAAACGCAGCCGTGACGGCGAACGCTCCAGCCGCAAGTGCGCGGCGATTATTGTGCTTCATGTCAGTCCTTTCAGAATCTCGATTCATATGGATACTGCGGGTAAAGCGGGGCGGTCATGAGGAGCCCCCCGTGGGAACGCGGCGCAGCACGAGTCGTTCGAGTGCGAGCGTTCCGAGGTAGAAGAGTAGACCGAGGGCGATGGATGCCGCGACATAGGCCCATGCTCTGGCGTACGCGCTTGAGGCTGCCGAGGTAGCGATGAGGCTGCCTAGGCCACCTCGCGGGCCACCGAAGTATTCGGCAACAAGCGCGGAAATGACGGCGAGGGACGACGCGATTCGGATGCCCGTGAGAATGAAGGGCCGTGCTGTGGGAAGTGTGAGCCAGCGCAGCAGCTGCCCAGAGTTTGCCGCGTACGCCCTCATGAGGTCGCGATGCACGGGCCTGGTTTGCCGAAAGCCGCGCAGCGTGTTGATAAAAATGGGAACGAACGAGGCGATCGCGGCAATCGCTTGGCGACCAAATTGGCTGTCAGCCCCAAACATCGAATTGAGTACGGGTGCGAGAGCGACAATCGGTACAACAGCGAGTGCGGCAATGATCGGGGCACTCATCTGATCAGCGATGTGCCACCGGGCGGCAATTGCCGAGAGCACGATGCCGAGCAGCGAACCGACGATAAGGCCGAGCAGGGCATTCGTTCCCGTGAGAATCGTCGCGGAAACTACCGCCGGCCAGAACTCGACGAGTTCGCCGACGATCGAAGCCGGACTCGGCAGCAAATAATCGGAGACCCCTCCGACTGTCACGAGAAGCTGCCACATGCCAAGCACAATCAGGCCCAGAGTGATGGGTGCCACAACACGGAGCGTCGATTCGGTGCGCGGACTCCACTGGCGCTTTCGGCTCGTGCCCGCTCCACCCCGGGGCGTCATGATCGAGTTCGCGGCTGTGCTGGTGCTCATCGAGTCTCTGCTCATCGAGTCTCTGCTCATCGAGACTCCACTCCTTGAGCAGATCGCGCTTCGAGCCCGGGTTGGTCTGCCGCCCCGCCGTGCAGCGCTTCGCGCACCTCGGTCACCATCTCGAAGAACGCTGTATCTTCACGCAACTCGTCGGTGCGATCCTCGCGACCTGCGGCAGCGCCGAATCGCATCGGCACTATCTGGCTGATTCGGCCCGGTCGCGGCGACATGACAACGACACGATCGGAGAGGAACACTGCCTCGGGGATGGAGTGCGTCACGAAGACCACAGCTGCCCCGGTATCAGCCGCGATACGAACGAGATCGGTTTGCATCTTCTCGCGGGTCATCTCATCGAGCGCCCCGAACGGTTCATCCATCAGCAGCAGCCGTGGTTCTTCGGCGAGTGACCGGGCAATCGCAACCCGCTGCTGCATACCGCCAGAAAGCTGGTCGGGAAACCGATCGGCAAACTCGTTGAGGCCGACCATGTCGAGCAATTCGGCGACACGAGACCGACGAGTTGAGGATGCCACACCATGAAGTTCGAGCGGTAGTGCAACGTTCGCGGCGACGGTGCGCCAGGGCAGTAGCCCGGCCTGCTGGAACGCAATTCCGTAGTCCTGGTCAAGACGCGCCTGCGTTGCGGTCTTGCCAAAGACGGTGAGATCCCCAGCACTGGGCGTATCAAGGTCGGCGATGAGTCTCATGAGTGTGGACTTGCCGCAACCCGAGGGTCCGATGAGTGACACGAATTCGTCATCAGCGATGGTGAGGTTGATCGCCTCGAGCGCGTTCACGATGCCGGATGCGGTTTCGAAGTGCTTGTCGACCCCGCGCACCTCAACGGCTGCAGCTTCAGTGAGGGCAACGGCATCCGTCTGGTCATTCTGAATTGCTGAAGTGGGGATGTGATCGCTCATGCGGTCTCCTCGGTTCGTCGGTAGTCCTTGAGAATCACGCCGAGCAGAGCAACGGAACCGGCCGCTACGAGCCCGAGCACGATGGCGCCGAATATCGGTGCCCATGCTTTTGCTGGGTCGCCCGACGCCTGCCCGGCGAATTGGATGAGAAGGCGCCCAATGCCACCCTGGAGCCCTGTTGAGACCTCGGCAACAACCGCACCAATGACGGCGTTCGCGGCGCCAAGTCGAAGGGCCGGCAAAAGGTAGGGCACTGCTGCCGGAAGTCGAAGACGCTTGAGCGTCGCCCAATAGCCCGAGGCGTACGTCTCGAATAGTTCGACATGGATGCGGTCAGGAGACTGCAGTCCCTTGAGGGCGCCAATGGTTATCGGAAAAAACGCAAGATAGCTCGCGATGAGGGCCACCGACATCCAGTCCTGCCACTCGAAACTGCCGATCTCCACGCGCGAGCCCCAACTTTTTACCACGGGAGCAAACGCGATAAGGGGCACGGTCTGGCTAATGACAATCCACGGCAGCAGGCCAAACTCGGCTAACCGCCACCGCTGCATCACGAGCGCAAAACTGACACCTACGACGACACCGACCAGCCAGCCTGCCGCAGCAATGCCCAGCGTGGTTGCGGCGGCGAATCCAACGACCGCCCAGAGGGGCAATGCGTCATCAGCGCGAGTGACGGGCTCGGCGAGACGCACCAGCATGTCCCAGAGATGGGGCATTGCGAGATCTGTTGTGCGCGGCAGCACGCGAAGCTCGCCGATGGAGAAGCCGTCGGCGGGCCCCAAAAACTTGTACCCCTCCCACAGCAGAGCGATCAGCAGCACCCCGGCGATACCCCAGGTGAAGCCACCAACAAGGCGAAGGCGCGCCCGGTGTGACACCGCGCTTGCCGGCCTCGCCGAGCGGATGGCAGCATCCGCACGGCGGTCGTCCCGGGTGGCTGTCATCGGCTCACACTTTCGCAGCCACAGTGTCTGCGAAAGCAGGAATCACGGTCTCGCCGTACACCCTCAACGTCTCTTCTTTGTTGTCGTGTTGCAGGTAGCCAGCGAATTGATCAACACCGAGTTTTCTGAGTTTCTCGAGCTTCTCGATGTGCTGCTCAGCGGTGCCCATGATGCAGAAGCGGTCGACGATCTCGTCAGGAACGAACGCAGCGTGCGAGTTTCCGGCACGGCCGTGCTGGTTGTAGTCGTAGCCTTCACGGTCGGCGATGTAATCCGTCAGCGCCGTCGGTACCGAGCCGTCGGCACCATACTTCGCCACGATGTCAGCCACATGGTTGCCGACCATGCCTCCGAACCAACGGCACTGGTCGCGCATGTGCTCCCAGTCATCACCGATATACATGGGGGCAGCAACACAGAACTTGACGGACATCGGGTCTCGGCCGACCGCTTCGGCCGCATCGCGTACCTTCTTGATCATCCACTCGGCGATGTCGAGGTCGGCAAGCTGCAGAATAAAGCCGTCGCCAACTTCACCGGCAAGTTTCAGCGCGAGCGGGCCATAAGCGGCAACCCACACCTCAAGTTCGGAACCGTGGCTCCACGGAAACTGCAATTGAGCCCCGCCGTATTCGACCGAGCGCGAGTTCGCTAGTTCGCGGATGACGTGGATCGACTCGCGCAGATCCTTGAGCGTTGTTGGTTTGCCGTTAGTCACACGCACTGCCGAGTCGCCGCGCCCGATACCGCAGATGGTGCGGTTGCCGTACATCTCGTTCAGGGTCGCGTACGTGGATGCCGTGACAGTCCAATCACGGGTCGCCGGGTTCGTCACCATCGGCCCAATCGTAATCTTTCGAGTTTCGGCCAGAATCTGGCTGTAGATAACGTAAGGCTCCTGCCACAGGATGTGCGAGTCGAATGTCCACACGTGGCTGAAGCCGTGGGCTTCGGCCAGCTTGGCGAGCTGCACCGTGCGTGATGCGGGTGGGTTGGTCTGCAGTACTGCTCCGAAGTCCATGGGGCTCCTCGTTCGTGGTGGAAGATTGGGCGACGCGAAGGAATCTGTTTAGGTCAGGTACTGAGTGAGACCGCGCTTCATGAAGCGGCCGTCACCTTTCGTGCCGAGGTACTGGTCATCGGCAACGATCACTTTGCCGCGCGAGATGACGGTGTCGACGCGACCATCAATTTCGAACCCTTCCCAGGCCGCATGATCCATATTCATGTGGTGCTTCCTACCGGTCGGCTTGCCGTTCTCATCGACGGGCATACCAATCGAGGTGTGCCCGTTGGGGTCATACACAACGATGTCGGCGTCCGCTCCGGGCTGGATGACGCCCTTTCTGCCGTAGATTCCAAACATTCGTGCGGGCGTGGTGCTGGTCAGTTCAACCCAGCGTTCGAGGGTGATCTCGCCGGTGACAACACCCTGGTACATGAGGTCCATGCGGTGTTCGACCGACCCGATTCCGTTGGGAATTTTGCGGAAGTCGGCGAGCCCCAGCTCTTTCTGGTCCTTCATGCAGAACGGGCAGTGGTCGGTGGACACCATTTGCACATCGTTGGTGCGCAGTGACTGCCACATTGCCTGCTGGTGGCCCTCTTCGCGCGAACGCAGCGGAGTCGAACACACCCATTTGGCGCCCTCGAAGTGACCGTACTGCTCGCTCTGCGCGCCGAGCTGTTCTTCGAGGCTCAAGTAGAGGTACTGGGGGCAGGTTTCGGCGAAAACGTTCTGGCCGCGATCGCGAGCACCAGCGATTTGCTCGACCGCTTGCTTTGCACTGACGTGCACCACATACAGTGGCGCGCCGGTGAGCTTCGCCAGCATGATGGCGCGGTGCGTGGCCTCCTCTTCCATCTCCCAGGCCCGGGCAACTCCGTGATAGTACGGGTCCGTTTTGCCCTGCGCTACCAGTTGCTCGGCAAGCACGTCAATGACCGGACCGTTTTCCGCGTGCATCATCGTCATGAGGCCGGTGTCGCGCGACACCTGCATTGCCTTCAGGATTTGTGCGTCATCCGAATAAAAAACTCCCGGATACGCCATGAACATTTTGAAGCTTGTGATGCCCTCGTCGGGGAGGCGTTCCATCGCCTTCAACGATTCCGGGGTGACATCGCCGACAATCTGGTGAAAGCCATAGTCGATCGCGCAGTTACCTGCCGCCTTCTCATGCCAGGTGGCGAGGGCATCCTCGATGCGGGTGCCGTAGGTTTGCACAGCGAAGTCGATGATTGACGTCGTGCCTCCCCAGGCGGCAGCGCGAGTGCCCGTCTCGAACGTGTCGATCGCTGCCGTGCCGCCGAACGGCAACTCCATGTGGGTGTGCGCATCAATGCCGCCGGGGATGACGTACTTGCCGGTGGCATCAATGACACGGTCGACGGATGCCGCAACATCCGTTCCGAAGAGGGTGCTGCCCGGTGACAGCACTGCTGTGATTACTTCGCCGTCGATGAGAACGTCGGCGGGTGCCCGGCCTGTTGAGCTGACGACGGTTCCGCCAGAAATGAGAGTGGTGGCCATGGTTCGCTCCTTTACGGCTTCGGGATTGAGGTGTAAGAATCCGGACGACGGTCGCGGTAGAACTGCCAGTCGTCGCGCATTTGGCGAATCAGATCCATGTCGAGGTCGCGAATCATGAGCTCCTCGTCGGTGCCTGATCCGCGTTCGCCCACAAAGTTGCCGCGCGGGTCGATGACCTGGCTGGTGCCATAGAAGTCGACCGCTAGTTCACCATATTCGTTGTCTTCGCGGCCAACCCGGTTCGGCTGCAACACAAAATAGCCGTTGGCGACGGCCGCCGCGGGGCCTTCAACCTCCCACAGCCGGTTGGAGAGTCCCGGTTTGGTGGCGTTCGGGTTGAACACAATCTGCGCGCCGTTGAGGCCAAGTTCACGCCAACCTTCAGGAAAGTGGCGGTCGTAGCAGATGTAGAGACCGATCGGGCCGACCGCGGTGTTGAAAACGGGGTAGCCGAGGTTGCCGGGGCGAAAGTAGAACTTTTCCCAAAACCTGTCGAGGTGCGGGATGTGGTGTTTGCGGTACGAGCCGAGGTTGGTGCCGTCGGAGTCAACGACGACCGCGGTGTTGTAATACACCCCCGGCATGTCTTCTTCATAGATCGGCAGAATCATGACCAGATCGAGTTCTTTGGCGAGTGCCTGAAAACGCTTCACGATCGGGCCATCAACAGGCTCCGCGTAGGCGTAATACTTCTTATCTTCGGTAATCCCGAAATATGGGCCGTAGAACAACTCTTGGAAGCAGATGATCTGAGCGCCCTGATCTTTCGCATCACGAGCAAACTGCTCATGCTTTTCGATCATCGACTCTTTATCGCCGGTCCAAGTGGTCTGAGTTATTGCTGCGCGAACCATTGTCATGGTGCCTCCTGCTTAACTGGGCGTCCTGATGACTACTTATCATGGCCCTTTGCTCGCGGAGAGGCAATGGTCGTGTCAGGAATCTAGACCGCTCGTAAGCGCGCTTGCCAAACTCTTTCACGTTGTTTGTTGTTCTCTGCTGCTGCGAAAACGGTGCGCACTTCGCTGGCGTAGAGCACCGAATCGGGGGCGCGGTCGGCAAGCCCCTCGAAGCCAGCGACGGCCAATAGCCCGTCGTCGAGGTGTAGCAGTGTTGCCGGCTGCAGGGGCCACGGTTCGTGGTGATTGCGGCAGTAGATGGTGGCTCCGCGGTGGGTTTCGTGAAACGCCCAGCGCGCTGTGAGAAATGTGGCGAGGGGGTCGGCTGCGAGGGCAACGCTCGCTGCTGGATCGTCGGTTGGTTGCACAATGATGTGGGATGCGGCATCCGGTTGGCCGTGTCGTCGTGTTTTGTAGGCCACTTTGCCGTCGCGCTGCCCAATCTTCATTGAGGCCCACTGGTAGGGCAGGCCGAAGGCGGCGCGTGCCATCAGTACCGGGATCAGGTGTGAGGCTTCGAGGGAGACGAAGACGACGCCGCGGCGGCCCTGCTCATCGATTGAGTAGAGGCGCACATTTACTTCAGGAAAATCGCCGAGCCACGGGATGCTGGGCCCACCAAAGAAGGAACTTTTCGACATCTGGAAGGCGATGATTCCGACCCAGCTGCTGCCGTCAAAAACGTCGGGACGGCACCCGGCGGGCATGTGCGGTTCAACGAGGCTGGGGTCGACTCGCCAGTGCAGGAAGCTCACTTCGCTCCAGCGTTGGCTCAGAATGGTGGCGCTGCCGAGCGGGGGCGCTTCGCGGGGGATCATCGGGGCAGTTGGTTGTCGCGTCGGGTGAAGGGGCGCCACACCACCACCTGGTCGGCACGTTCGGTGCGGGTTCCTGCTTTGAGCGAAATCACTTCTCCGGCGGAACCGGCCGCAAAAACACGACGCCCCGGCCGGGAGAGCAGTTCATCGGCCAGCGCAGCCTCAAGTTCGTGCACCCGAGAACTCAGCTCACTGACTCGGTTTTCGAGGTCGAGAATCCGCTTGATGCCTTCAAGGTTGAGCCCTTGCGCACTGAGCGCGGCAATCTCGCGCAATTGCATGACGTCGCGCATGCAGTAGCGTCGCGACCGACCGCTGGTTCTCGTGGGGGAGACGAGACCCAGGCGGTCGTACTGTCGCAGCGTTTGCGGATGCATGCCTGCCAGCTCTGCCGCAACGGCAATAGCAAGGGCGGGCGTGTACTCATCCATTGGGGTTAGCTCCTGGCTCGGGCAATCAGGTCGTCGCGCGGGTTTTCGCTTGGCATTGCTTTGGCGAATGCTTCCAGGTGTTCGAGTGCGGCTTCGGGGATGCGGTTGGGCACCGCTACCTGCACTTCGGCCAGCAGGTCGCCGGTTGCTCGGGTTGTGGTCACTCCCCGACCTTTGACTCGCAGCACTCGGCCACTGGGTGTTCCGGGGGCGACTTTCAGTTTCACCGGGGCGCCTCCTAGGGTGGGTACCTCTATGGTGGCTCCGAGCGCCGCTTCCACAAACGTCACCGGCACTGAAACCCGAAGGTTGTTGCCTTCGCGTTCAAAGATGGGGTGCTTGCGAACGGTCACGGTGAGCACCAAGTCTCCTGATTGGCCACCATTGGGGCTGGCTTCGCCCTTGCCTTTGAGGCGGATCTTTTGACCGTCGTTGACTCCCGCAGGAATCTTGACGTTCATGGGCCGGCCGCCAGCGGGCTGCAGTTTGATTGTTTCGCCGTTGATAGCGGTTGCGAAATCGAGGGTGGTGGTTGCGGCTAGGTCGCGACCTTTCGCGGGTCCACCCCGAAAGCCAGCCGGGCCGCCCGCACCACCGCCACCGAACATTCCCCCCAGCAGGTCTTCAAAGCTCGAGCCCGATTGCCCGCCGTATTGTTGGCCACCGCTGTAGCGCTGACCCCCACCACCACCGCCAAACATTCCCCCGAAAACATCTTCGAAGCCGCCGGATTGGCCGCCCGCGGTGAAGCGTGCGCCCGATCCCATGGCGCGAACCTGATCGTATTCTTGTCGCAGTTCTGGGTTGGAGAGCACCGAGTGCGCTTCACTAATTTCTTTGAAGCGCGACTCTGATGCGGGGTCTCCGGGGTTGGAGTCGGGGTGAAACTGTCGCGCGAGTTTGCGATAGGTCTTTTTGAGCTCTGGGGCGGACACATCTTTCGATACTCCGAGCACGGCATAAAAGTCCTTATCGAACCAGTCTTGGCTTGCCACTACACGCCACCTCCGGGTTACTGGGTTGGGCCGGAGACGGCAACCTTCGCGGCGCGAACAACGCGCTCACCAAGAATGTAGCCAGGCTCGAACACGTCGGCGATGGTGTTTTCTTTCGCTTCCGGGTCGGTCAGGTGCACAACAGCTTCATGGAAGGCGGGGTCGAAGACTTCGCCTTTCTCGCCCACTTTGCGCAGGCCAAACCGCTCAAAGCTGGACGAGATCTTGTGTGCAACCAGTGCCAGCGGGGTGCCCTCGATGATGTCGCCGTGCTTGTCTGCACGATCGAGGTCGTCAAGTGCTGGCAGCATCGACCGGACTACGTCGGCGATGACCGCTTCGCGATTGGTCACCCGATCACGTTCAACGCGGGAGCGAAAGTTCACCAGTTCGGCTTGAGCACGCAGCATCTGATCACGCATCTCAGCCACGAGATCGCGGCTCGCATCCTCGAGCAGTTGCTGGTCTTCTGCGCTCAACTCGTTTGCTACGGTCTCGCCATCGGTCAGCTCAGCATCGGCGTCCGCGTTCGAGTCCGCGCCGGCATCGGCGTCGGCCCCGTGCTCGGCGGCTGCGTCGGGGTGAGCAGTGTCATCCACTGATCCTGACGCCATCTCTGCACTGCCGGCGGGTTGCCCCTCGCCTGCCGCGGAGTCTTCTGCAGCAGACGAGGGGGTCGCACGGATGTCGCCGGTTTCCGGATCGACGCGACGCTTGTCGCGAATCACCGGCTCCTTGTGCTCGTCGTGGTCCTTGTTCTTCTTGTTCTTGTTCTTGTCTGACATCTATTTTTTGTCCGTTGTCGATTCGGGCTCTTCGTCGTCGACCACTTCGGCATCGACGATGTCTTCGTCAGAGTTCTCGTCGGCGGGAGCTTCGGTGCTTTCTGCAGCCTCAGGGTTTTCTTCCTGGTGCTTGTAGATTGCTTCGCCCAGCTTCTGCTGGCTCTCGCTCAACTTGTCGAACGCGGTCTTTACTGCGGCTTCGTCGTCACCGGCGAGTGCCGTGTTGAGTGCGTCGACATCGGCCTGAACCTCGGCCTTGACCTCGTCGGGCAGCTTGTCATCGTTGTCCTTGATGAGTTTTCCGGTGGAGTAGGCCAGCTGCTCAGCACTGTTGCGAACCTCGGCGGCCTCGCGACGTGCTTTGTCGTCCGCGGCGTGCTCTTCACCCTCGCGCACCATGCGCTCGATGTCATCCTTCGACAGGCTTGACCCACCGGTGATGGTCATCGATTGCTCCTTGCCGGTGCCCTTGTCTTTGGCAGACACGTGCACAATGCCGTTGGCATCGATGTCGAAGGTAACTTCAACCTGCGGGATGCCGCGGGGGGCCGGGGCGATGCCGGTGAGCTCGAAGGTTCCGAGGTTCTTGTTGTCGCGAGTGAACTCACGCTCACCCTGGAACACTTGGATCGACACTGACGGCTGGTTGTCATCCGCTGTGGTGAAGGTTTCGCTTCGCTTGGTGGGGATGGCGGTGTTGCGGTCGATGAGCTTGGTCATCATGCCGCCCTTGGTTTCGATGCCGAGGCTCAGCGGGGTGACGTCGATGAGGAGAACGTCTTTGCGCTCGCCCTTCAGCACACCGGCCTGGAGCGCGGCGCCGACGGCGACGACCTCATCGGGGTTGACACCCTTGTTGGGCTCTTTGCCACCGGTGAGCTTTTTGACGAGCTCCACAACGGCGGGCATGCGGGTGGATCCACCAACGAGTACGACGTGCGCCACCTCGCTGAGTTTCACACCGGCTTCTTTGATGACGTCGTTGAAGGGCTTGGTGACGCGCTCGAGCAGGTCTGCGGTCAGTTCTTCGAACTTGGCGCGAGAGAGGGTCTCGTCGAGGTTGGCTGGGCCATTCTCGGTGAGCGAGAGGTACGGGAGCTGGATGCTCGCGGAGGTCTGCGACGAGAGCTCTTTCTTTGCCTGCTCGGCGGCTTCCTTAAGGCGCTGCTTGGCGATCTTGTCGCCAGAAACGTCAACTCCGGTCGAGTCTTTGAAACGCTGGATGAGGTAGTCAACAACGCGGGCATCCCAGTCGTCACCACCGAGGCGGTTGTCACCCGAGGTGGAGCGCACCTGAATGGTGGAGAAGTCGTCGTCTTTGCCCACTTCGAGCAGCGAGACGTCGAACGTTCCGCCACCGAGGTCGAAGACGAGAATGAGTTCGTCTTCTTTTCCCTTGTCGAGGCCATACGCGAGGGCGGCAGCGGTGGGCTCGTTGATGATGCGCAGAACGTTGAGGCCCGCGATTTCACCGGCTTCCTTCGTTGCCTGACGCTCAGCGTCGTTGAAGTATGCGGGAACGGTGATTACTGCGTCGGTGACGTCTTCACCCAGGTACTGTTCGGCGTCGCGCTTGAGCTTAGCCAGCGTGCGGGCCGAGATCTCTTGCGGGGTGTACTTTTTGTCGTCAATTTCGACTTTCCAGTCAGTGCCAATGTGGCGCTTGACGGAGGCGATGGTGCGGTCAACGTTGGTGACGGCTTGGCGCTTGGCGGTTTCACCGACGAGAACTTCGCCATCTTTGGTGAATGCGACGACGGATGGCGTGGTGCGCATTCCTTCGGCGTTTGCGATGACGGTGGGTTCTCCACCTTCGAGAACAGAAACCACTGAGTTCGTGGTTCCGAGGTCAATTCCTACTGCTCGAGCCATGTGCTCTTACTCCTTTAAGCGGTTGAGTGTGCGAACTTGAGTCGCTTGGTATCAAGTTTCTACCCCCGGCGGCTCAGAGTCAAGCTGTGTAGCTGAAAGTTGAGTGTGTATGACTCAAGTGTGCGTGTTTTCCGTTGCGCCAACAATTGTTTACCCCGCACCACTAGCCTGATCGCATGAACGACAAGCTTCCCGACGATGGTGTCGACCGCATTCCCACCGTTCCCCGCGTGTCCCGTACGCGCGCGATTGGCACGGTGGGGCAGGGTCTCATTGCTGATGCGGCTATACCTAAAAGCCGGGTTCGCGCATGGGCCCTGTGGGATTGGGGTTCGGCATCCTTTAATGCTGTCGTCACCACGTTCGTCTTTAGTACGTATCTGGCCAGTGGCCTCTTCATCGATCCGGAGATTCTTGCGGCGGCCGGTGATGACGCCAAGAATCCAGCCCTTGTGCTCGCGAAGGCGAGCAATACGACCGTGATTTCGGGTGCACTCACTATTGCGGGGGTGCTGGTGGCGGTGCTCGCCCCCATTCTGGGCCAGCGATCTGATGGCTCGGGTCGCCGCAAACTGTGGCTCGCCATCAATACCGGGCTGGTCATTCTGGCGATGGCCGCCATGTTCTTTGTGGTTCCGGTGCCGTCATACATTTACCTTGGTGCCGCTCTTCTCGCGGCCGGCAACATCTTCTTCGAGTTTGCGAGCGTCAACTACAACGCGATGCTGGTGCAGGTCTCAACGCCCACAACGGTGGGCCGCGTGTCGGGCTTCGGTTGGGGTATGGGCTATATCGGCGGAATTGTTTTGCTGATCATCCTGCTGGTGTTGTTCATTCAGAACTTCGGTAGTGAGACCGGCAACGGGCTTCTCACTGTGCCGTTCGGTTCTGAGGGTGGTGCGCTCGATGTGCGGTTCGCGATTCTGGCGTCGGCGGCGTGGTTCGCTATCTTTGCGATTCCAGTGTTGGTGGCGGTGCCCGAGATTCCGGCAGGAACCCGCGAAAACCGGGTGAGTTTCTTTGCCAGCTACGCGAAACTTTTTGGCACCGTGAAATTGTTGGCCAAGAAGAGCCCCCAGGTGTTGATGTTTCTGCTGGCCAGTGCCGTCTTTCGTGACGGTCTTGCCGCAGTGTTCACTTTTGGGGCCATTATTGCCGCGCAGGTGTTCGGGTTCAGCCCCAGCGAGGTCATCTATTTCGCTGTTGCCGCGAACCTGGTTGCCGGCATCGGCACCTTTATCGGTGGTTGGCTCGATGACCGGCTGGGTGCCAAGAATGTGATCATCGCGTCGCTGGCGGGGTTGGTTCTTGCGGGGCTCAGCGTGCTTCTGGTCGGTGACGCAAAGACAGGCTTCTGGATCGCCGGGCTGTTCCTCACCCTCTTTGTGGGCCCGGTGCAGGCGGCAAGTCGCAGCTTCCTGGCGCGCATTACGCCTCCGGGGCGTGAAGGCGAGATCTTTGGTCTCTATGCAACGACGGGGCGTGCGGTCAGCTTCTTGGCGCCGGGTCTCTTCACAATGTTTGTGTCGCTGACCGGTGACACCCGCTTCGGCATCATCGGAATCGTGCTGGTGCTGGTGGCGGGGCTGCTTCTCATGCTCCCGGTCAAAGCAAAGCAGTCGATGATCGACTAGCTCAGGGTTTGCTGGCCATGTCTAAATTGCGCTGGTGCGCTGGGTCTTTGCAGGGGATGCTTGGGCTATGACTTCTCATTCCTCTTCTCCAGCCGCTCGCGCCGAACTGCTTCGCTCACTGCACGTTCCGGGAACACCGCTCATCGTTTCCAATGTGTGGGATGCCATCACCGCACAAATTGTTGCGAAGGCTCCCGGTGTTCAGGCGCTGGCCACGGCCAGTCATTCGATCAGCTTCGCCCACGGGGTGGCCGACGGCGAGGGTCTCAGCGTCGACCAGGCAATTTCTGTTGCATCCACCATCTGTAGCGCAGTGGAGATTCCGGTGTCGGTCGATTTTGAGAAGGGCTATTCGGTGGATGCCGCTGGCGTGCAAGCCAATGTGGAGCGTCTCATCGCGGCGGGGGCTGCGGGGCTGAATATCGAAGACAGCTCCGGCCCGGCCAAGGCTCCCCTCTTCGATATCGAGCACGCAACAGCGCGGGTTGCTGCAGCACGCGCTGCCGCCGATGCCACGGGCGTGCCAATTGCCATTAATGCCCGGGTCGATGTGCTGGCTGGTGGTGGCGAGTGGGATGACATGGTGGCCCGCGCCAACGCGTACCTTGCGGCCGGTGCCGATTGCGCTTTCGTGTTGGGGCTGACCGATGAAGACAAGGTTGAGAAGGCTCTTGCCGCCGTAAACGGCCCAATTTCGGTGATCGCGGCCCCCGGCTACGTGCCGTTGGCTCGTCTGGCCGAGTTGGGGATCGCCCGGGTAAGTTTTGGGCCACGCACGCTGGGACTCGCGCTCGCACACCTGCAGGCTGCAGCCACACAGTTGACGGCTCTGGGTGACTACCCCGAGGAGCTCGGTTTCTCGTACTAATGGGGAGTAGTCTCGGCTCATGAACACCCAACAACCCATTAGTTACTGGGTGAAGCTCGTTGATCGTCTCATTGATGACCTTTTTGCGAGCACCCTTGAGGAGCATGGCATTACGCGACGACAGTGGCAGCTGCTGAATGTGTTGGCGGCAGGGGCGGCCGATGTTGAGAAGCTCGATATCGAGATTGCCCCCTATCTGACGCCGGCGATAGCTGGTGTTCCGCCTTCACCCGGCACTCACTCTTCGTCGTTAGAGTCGCTGACGGAACTTGTGGAGAGTGACTGGTTGTCGACGGATGGGGCTCACTATCAGCTGACGGCTCGCGGCAGCACGGTTGTTGAGCGGCTCACCGCGGTAATCGCGACTGAGCGTCAGCGTGCAACCGTTGGTGTCACCACCGAGCAGTACGGCACGGCGATCACGGTGCTCGAGACGATGGCGCGAAACCTCAACCCGGAGGGTGAGTCGTCGGCGCCGCCACCGGTGCCTTAGGCCTGCCCAGTTGGGCGTGGCGCCGCATTAGCGGACCAGCGGCCACCAGATGAGCAGCATCGTTACGAAGAAACCGGTGACGAAATTGAGGGCCAGGAACTTTCGCCAGCCACGGTTTGCTGACTCCGCTGTGGCATCCGTTATGTTCCAGAACGGCGCACACACTGCCGCATACGGCAGCACCAGAATTGCGCCCAACGGGCCCGGCCACTCAGAGAACAACAGCAGCACCCCGCCAGCAAGGTACGCAACCACCGCAAACCGGGTAGTAGCGCGCGCACCAATGACAGTGCCAATCGACGAAATACCGACCGCGCGGTCAGCCAGCACATCCTGCACCGCCCCAAACGCATGAGAAGCGATCCCCCACAGGAAGAACGCCGCCAGCACCGCCCACAGTTGAGGCGTAAACACCGCTCCCGCCAAAACCAGCGCATAGATTGCAGCCGACACAAAGTGCGTGCTTGAGGTCAACGAGTCAAGGAAAGGGCGTTCTTTAAAGCGCAAACCCTTCACCGAATACGCCACCACCGCAAACATGCTGATGAACAACACGAGCCACGACAGCGGGTTACCCACCACCACGAGATACGCGATAAAAGGGAGCGTCGTAACAGCGGCGGCGATCAGCGTCGGCCGGTGCATCCGCGGGGCAAGCAACGCGCCCTCGACGCCACCCTTTCGCGGGTTTCGCAGATCAGACTCATAATCGAACACATCGTTGATGCCATACATCGCCAAGTTGTAGGGCACCAGAAAAAAGATCGTGCCCAGCACAAAGGTGAGATTGATCGCACCCGTCGTCAAAAAGTAGGCTGCCGCAAAGGGGAACGCCGTATTCACCCAACTGAGGGGTCGCGACGACAAAAACAGATCCCTAATCATGGGCGGTCGCCGGCTCTCGGCGTGAACCCAGCAGCGTCCACAAACACGGCAGCGCAACAACCGCCGCGAGCGTGTAGGCAAAATCTTCCAGCGGGGCCACCCCAATAAACGCACCACTAATAGCATCAGCACTGTAGCCCACCAGGCCCACCGAAATCATGATGTTGTCAAAGACCGCGGTCATGATCAACAAAATGCCCGTAGCGATGGCAATCGCCCGCCACTGCGGAGCACGACGAAACGCAATAGCCGCCACCGCCACCACAACCACCAGAGCAAGAAAGACCGCATTAAGCAACCAATACGTCACGCGGTCACCTCCGTGCTGCGCGTCAACGCCCCATACAAATTCATCGTGAGATAGCAGAGCAGCGTGAGAAAAAAGACCTCTTCGATGGGCACCTCAGGGGCGATGAGAAGCCCCGTCATGAACTCCGTCTCCCCCCGAAAGAAGATCCCAAGCCCCACCCCGAAGAAATCCCACACCAAAAAAAACAGCACCCCCGCCGCCAACACAATGCCCGCCCGGCGAGCATCCCGCCAAAAGAAAAGCTTAAATCGACGGTCAAGCACCACCATGCCGGTGAGCGAAATCAGCAATGCCACAAGGTAGAGAACGATCACGGCTAAGCCTGGGAAGCCGAAAGCGGTTCCGGAAGAGGGCCCGGAGAGGTGTCGCCGCGCAAGCGCTTCACCAGCACCTCAGCACTAATCAGACACATCGGCAGACCAATACCCGGAATCGTGGAACCGCCAACATAGTAGAGACCCTCCACCTTCTTGCTCACATTGCCGGCCCTAAAGAACGCACTCTGCCTAAGAGTGTGTGCCGGGCCGAGCGCGGTACCGCGCCACGCATTGAGATCGTCGGCAAAGTCACCGGGGCCCAGAGTGCGGCGCACCGTCACACGCTCCGCAAAATCGGGGATGCCCGTCCAGTCACCAATCTGAGCGATGACCTTATCGGCCAACATCTCAATCCGCGTATCGCCATCGCCATCAATATCGCCGCGACCGATCGACGGATCAGCGGGGATCGGAACCAACACGAACACGTTCTCAAACCCATCCGGAGCAACATTCGGGTCAACACCACTCGGCTTGCAGATATACAACGACGCCGGCTCGGGCACCGTCGGGTTCTCACCAAAGATCGCCGCAAACCCCTCCTGCCAATCCTTCATAAACAGCAGCGTGTGATGCTCCAGTTCGGGCAGCTCGCCCCTGACACCCAAATACAACAGCAGCGCGCTGGGGCCCGGAATCTTCTTATCCCAGTACGACGCCGGGTAGGTCTGCTCTTCGACAGCAAGCAACTGGGTTTCGGTGTGGTGCAGATCGGCGGCCGACACCACAAAGTCGGCATCCACCGAATGGGTCACACCGTCCGCATCGACATAGTCGACACCCTTCGCCACCGCATTAGAGGTGCGGATGCTCGTGACCTTCGCACTCGTACGAATCTCGACACCGGCACCCTCAGCAACATCAGCGATACTCTCAATCACCCGGGTGAAACCACCCATCGGGTACAGCACACCATCGGCCAAATCGAGGTGACTCATCAGGTGATACATGCTGGGCGTGAGGTACGGTGACGAGCCCAAGAACACGGCCGGGTACCCCAACACTTTGCGCAGACGATCATCTTTTACCGTGCGCGCCACAAGCCTCGACAGCGGCTCAATGAGCAGACGGATGAAGCGAGCCGCCTTGGTGAGCACCTCCTTCGTGGCACTCGTGCGGATGTCAGCAAACGACGTGTACAAGAAATACTTCTTGGCCAGTTCGTACGTTTCCTCCGCTGAGGTCAAATACTTCCGCAAGCGCACACGAGAGCCCGGCTCGATGCTCTCAAAAAGGGCCAGGTTTTCTTCAAGGTCAGTCGAGATATCGAGCGGCGCCTTCTCACCCTCAAAATAGACCCGGTAACCAGGATCGAGGGTTACGAGCGAGAGCTGCTCTTCGGCAGAAGTGCCCATCAACTTATAGAAGTGGTCAAAGACCTCCGGCATGAGATACCACGATGGCCCGGTGTCGAACCGAAAACCATCGTGCTCCCACGAGCCAGCACGACCGCCCACCGCAGGCAAACCCTCAAGGAGGGTTACCTTGTGACCTTCCTTGGCGAGCAATGCCGCACTCGCCAGCCCTGCAATGCCTCCACCAATAACAACTACATCACTCATACGCGAGGACTCACCCCAATCGCGGCAGCCGCAGCCAACCGTAGTTTCACACCATCAGGAACGCGCACACGCGTGCGCACCAACTCGCCGGCCGGAGTAGCCCGGATGCGCTTCGAGAGCTGAGCGAAAAGAGAATGCGCGAGCGCAACCGCCCTTCTACTGCTCGAGGGAAGTTCAGACCCAATCGCGGCATCCCGCAAATCGGCATCAAGGTCATCGAGAAGGCGCACTTTATCTTCTTCAGTGAAGGTCGCCACATCGATTCCCGGGAAGTAGCTTCTGCCGAGCGTTTCGAAATCATCGGCAAGGTCCCGCAAAAAGTTCACCTTCTGGAAAGCAGCACCAAGCGCGCGCGCACCACGCTCAAACTTGGCCCGCTTGTCAGCGCTCACATCGTGGCCGTGCAAAAACGCACACAGGCACATGAGGCCAACAACCTCCGCCGAACCATAAACGTAGCGCTCAAAGCTTTCCCGGTCGTGCGCCTTCTCGCTCAGATCCATGCGCATCGACTCAAAGAATGGGGCCGTGAGCTCGGCACCAAACGACACCTCGCGCGCCGTCAACGCAAAAGCGTGCACGATGAGATTAGAGCTAAACCCCTGGGCCATGGCCTGCTCAGTCTCGTGCTCGAAATCATCAAGCTGCCGGGCGGTCGCCGCCACATCAAGACCTGCCTCCGCGGCACCGCCGTCGACAATCTCATCGGCAACCCGCACCAGGGCGTAAATGTTCTCAACATGCTGACGAACATCCACCCCCAATAGGCGAGAAGCAGCAGAAAACGATGTGGAATAACTGCGGATGACAATGCTTGCGGCGTCTTCAGCAACACGATCGTAAAGCTTGAGTCGCGTACTCACGCGCACCCGCTTGCGGGCTGCCAGCGCACATTGGTTAGGCTGGGGTCACGGCGGCACAGCGCGTGCAGCATTTCGAATCTATCCACCTAGGCAGACTATCGCGAACATGACTGAATTCCCTGAACAGGTAGTGCTTCTCTCCGACACCGGCGAGCACATTGGTGTCGCCGACAAAGCCCTCGTGCACACCACCGACACCGCCCTGCACCTCGCGTTCTCCTGCCACGTCTACAACGCTGACGGGCACGTGCTCGTTACCCGCCGCGCGCTCGGTAAAATCACCTGGCCCGGAGTGTGGACAAACTCCTTCTGCGGGCACCCCGTCCCCGGCGAGAACCTCGCCGACGCCATCACCCGCCGCGCCCAACACGAACTCGGAATCACCATCAGTGACGTCTCCGTTGTGCTGCCCGATTTTCGCTACCGCGCCATCGACTCCTCGGGCATAGTCGAAAACGAGATCTGCCCCGTCTACCGTGCCGTAACCGCGGATACCCCAGCCCCCAACCCCGACGAGGTCGCCGAATTTGAGTGGGTTGACCCGCACTCGCTGCACACAGCCGTGGCCGCGACACCCTTCGCCTTTAGCCCCTGGCTCGGCTGGCAACTGCAGCAGCTCGACGCCCAGTAGCCACACAAATCCGCCATTACATGCTCACTTGAGGATTCCGGTGACCGCTTGGATGTGCCCGCCACGGCGACTGGTCTGCATCACATTCTCTGCCCGCGCCGTGAGCCACTTCCACGGGTGTGCCTCAATATCGGCACCGCCCATCCTGCAGGCTAAGCGTGCCAGCGGGGTGAAACTTTTTGCGGCTCCGACCGGGCGCTGCATATCGACGATGCCGACTCGTCCGCCCGGTTTCAGCAGGGTTGTGGCCCGCTCCAACACTGCGGGATGACTGCCCATAACACTCAGTGCGTAGGCGGAGAACACTGCATCGATCGGTGTCGGTATGCCGTCAACGGCCAGATCGGCCGCAGAAATGTGGGTGGCATCCGCCTGCAGCACCCGCACGTTCGACCAGCCATTGCGCACCGCACGCTTGGCGGCGACCTGCAGCATCTGCGGGCTCGCATCGACACCGATGACCTGGCCTGTTGGCCCGACCGCGGCGACCAGTAATTCAAAGCTCAGCCCGGTGCCGCAGCCGAGATCCACGACGGTGTCTCCGGCTTGCAAACCCATCAACTCAATACCGGCGACCCGGCCCGCACGGTACACAATGCACTCCCCCGAGAGGGCATCATAAAACTGTGTACCGAAGCGGTACTTCTTCCAGGCCATCACAGCGCGCCTTTAGCGGTATTCGGGGTTAGCTTCGAACCCGAAGTGGTCGCCGTCGTTCCACCCTGCGCGACTGTTTCCGTAGGCAGGGATGCCGCCGGCGTTCTTCAGGATGGATGTCAGGTGCATCAGGTTCCACGACATGAACGTGGTGTTGCGGTTCGTGAAATCGTTCTCGGGGCCACCGGAACCGTCATCGAGGTAGCTGGGGCCGGGGCCAATCTCGCCTAACCATCCGGCGTCATGCATGAGCTTGATGCTCGCATCCCTGAGACCCTGGGTGTGACTCACCTCGGGGCTCTTCTTGAGCGTGCAGTTGATGAAGACAGCCGTGAGCCCGTCATAGTTGGGGCGTCGGCCAGAGCAGAATTTTTTGCAGTTTCGGTAGCCATCACCCGATGCTACGCTGACGCCTTCCCCGAGAGTTGTGATCCAGCGTACGGTTCGCTGAACTCGATGCTGGTAGAAAGTACGTGGGCGTCTGCCCAGCCCAGCAGGAAAGAGACAGCCTCTGGGTTGTGCCGGAGTAAGCGGATGCAGCGCCCGCTGCAATAGAGAGTGTCTCCGCGCGTCGATCGCCTGACACTCGGCACTCAGAAGAGCTATGGCAGCGTGACAATATGGTCTATGTGGATGATGATGCCCGTTACGAACCGATGCCCTACCGCGACGAGATGATCAGCTCGAGCAAGGCTGGCTACGACATGTGGCCAGGACCCTACGGCGTTATGGGGTCGCGCAAATATTTGCTCGCGAGGCTGTGCGCATCATGCGCGACCGCGGTACGCCGCTGGTGATCCACCAGCCCTCCTATTCGATGTTCAACGGTTGGGCCAAAGACGGGTTGCTCGACACCGTCGACGAGCTCGGTTTGGGCGTCATCGCCTTCTCGCCGCTCGCTCAGGGGCTGCTCACCGACCGCTACCTCGGCGAGATCCCCGCCGACTCGCGGACAGTCACTCGCGCAGTTCGCTAACCGCCGAGCGCCCCGGCATCATTCGCGCGCACGTCGGTGCGGTGAAAGTTCTGAAAACTGCGACTAGCCGTAGGGCCACGCTGCCCCTGATAGCGCGAACCATACTTGCCCGACCCGTACGGCGATTCAACGGGCGACGTCGTGCGGATAAAGCACAACTGCCCAATCTTCATCCCCGGCCACAGCTTGATCGGCAGCGTCGCCACATTGCTGAGCTCCAGAGTGACGTGACCCGAGAAGCCCGGATCAACAAAACCGGCGGTGGAATGCGTGAGAAGACCCAGTCGCCCGAGCGAGCTTTTGCCCTCAAGCCGAGCAGCAACATCATCGGGCAAAGTGACGAGCTCAAAAGTGGAACCGAGCACAAACTCACCGGGATGAAGAATGAACGGCTGGTCGGCATCCACTTCCATCAGATGGGTGAGGTCGGGCTGATCGGCTGCCGGATCAATAAAGGGGTACTTGTGGTTATCGAACAGGCGAAAGAAGCGATCGAGACGAACATCAACACTCGATGGTTGAACCATGTCGTGATCGAGCGGGTCGAGGCCGATGCGGCCAGAGTCGAGCTCGGCACGGATATCGCGATCACTGAGAAGCATGGCCTAAGACTAGCGAATCAATGTGACCCACGATGAGGGCATGTCGGCGACAACTCGCTTGGTCTCGCTCGGTGCTGTGCATCGGTTTCAGCCCGTGGACGGATACTTTCTGCGCCGCGAGCTCATGACGTGGCACATCGACGAGTGGGCCAACATTCAGCCCGGCTCCGTCTACAGCGCGCTCCGTTCACTCAAGAGCGGTGGCTTTCTTGCCGAGAACGGCACCGAAACTGCTGATAACCGTCCAGAACGCACCACCTACCGGATGACCGGCGACCTACCGGATGACGGGCGACGGTGAAGTCGAGTTACGACGAATGCTGCGCGACACCCTTTGGAATGTCGAAGTTTTCGACACCAAACCCGTCGTGGTGCTCACTTCCTTTATGTACGTCCTGCGGTGCGAAGAAGTGCTGGCGAAGAACGCTAGTAGCTGCGAGTGGGGTTTGCTGTGCGGATTTCGTCCAGAGCTCGGTCGGCTACTTCGGTGGTGAGGCTGGGGCTGGTGCCGTCGACGTAGATCCACAGGTCTCCGACGAGGTAGTGGGTGCGGGCGATAGTGCCTGTGTCGCCTTCGGTTGTGAACTCGAAGGTTGTGACTCCGCCGCTGGTGACGCTGAGGTAGCCGGCTGAGAGGAGTGCTGCTGTGAGGTTGGCGGCATCCGTGTTGTTGATGTCGGCGACGGTGAGCGTGAAGGCTCCGCCAGAGTTGGGCACACCCCAAATGCAGTTTTTGCTGATTGTGCTGTTGGCGGCAACAGTGTCGAGCTCTGGCAGATCGTAGTACTCGGCGGCGGCAGTGTCTCGGTCGTCGAGGAATTCGGTCGACGGCGAGAATAGGTCTTTGGCTGTAGTGAGCGGCAGCAGGTTTTCACAGCCCGGCACAATCAGCGGCTCGGTGGTCGGCAGTGGGGTCGGGTCACCCGCAGTACTCGTGGGGGTGGGGCTTGGGGTTGTGGTGGAACTGTCGGTGTCTGACGAAACGCACCCGGCGAGGGCAAGCATCAGCAGTGCAGCGGATGCCACGGCAGCGGTCACTCGTGCGCGCCGCCGCGCCCCCATCCCTATGCGCATTGCGCCGCTACCGTTCATGCCAGAAGCGTAACCCCGTCCCTTGCCGCGGGGAAGACTACTGAGGAGATTGTGGACAACGTCAGGTGCTCGTTGCTCTAGTAGGTACGGGTTGGGTTGGTGGTGATGGTGTCGATGTCGGCGCACCACCGTCGGGGCTGGGCGACGTGCATCCGACTAGCGTCACAGAAACCAGAACAGCGGATGCTGCAGCAAGGAATACCGCAATGCTCAGCCAGACCGGCGCGCGAGCATGGCGAGAGCATCCACATCTTGGATGATGATTCGCGCGCGACCCTGCCGGATGATGCCGCGGCTCGCCAAATCTGACATCGCCTTGCTTGTTGACTCGCGCGTCGCACCCAAAAGTCCCGCCAGCTGGTCATGGCTGAGTCGGATTGTCGGATTCGCGAAACGGGGTGTGCGTGCCGCCTCTGCCAGACGCAGTAGCGTGCTGCACACCCGCGACTGCAGTGGTCGCAGTGCAAGGTCGGTGAGCCGCTCCTCAAGCCGCACAACTTGCTCGCCAAGATGGCGCGAAATGCGGATAGCGATGCGGGGATCAGACAGCAGATACCGTTCAACATCTGCGGTATTCATCAGGCACAAATCGACGTTGTCGATAGCTTCCGCATAGTTGTCGTACATGCGCTGCCCCACCATCATCATCTCCCCGAACACCGCCCCCGGCTCAAGAATGGCCATCGTCAGAGCTTTGCCATCCTCGGTGACCCGAAAAATGCGGATACGACCCTTCTTGAGGATGAAGAGGGCCGTGACCGGTTGGCTCTGGCTGAACACCATCTCGCCCACAGAATAGGAGCGCGACGGAGCCATGCGATCCATGGCAAGAATTTCTTCCGGCGAGAGATCAGCGAAAAGGTCAACCTCGCTCAAGCAGCTAAACGAACCATTATCTGTCGCCATCAGCGGTTCTGGATCCCTTCGCTGCGGCGCCCATGGGCGATCACCGGCCAATGGGGCAGACATAATTTGTGCGCTGCACGAATCCATCATGACACGCTCATTGGAGTGTTGCCGTCACTGCCTGGATGTGGCCACCGCGGTAGACCGCCCGCTCTCGCTAGCGGTATTCGGGGTTGGCATCGAGACCGAATCCCTCACCCGCGTTCCAATCGCTGCGAGAGTTGCCGTAAGCGGGGATGCCGCCAGCGTTCCCCAGAATCGACGCCATATGCATCAGATTCCAGGACATGAAAGTAATGTGCTGCAGGCTATACAAGACCGACATCGCCGAGTGCTTCACAGCATCCTCATTGCCGGTGAAAATTGCGCCGCCAACCTTGCCGTAATAAACGTACTGGCCATTCTCGTTAAACTCGTCGCCCATCGCATACAGACGCTCAATGAGCATCCGCGTCATAGAAGAGTTGTCGCCCAACCAGATCGGTCCACCGATCACCACAATGTTGGCAGCCTCAATCAGCGGCCACACCTCATCGAGCCTCGTATCCATCAGCCCCTGCGTGTGGCTTATCTCGGGGCTCTTCTTCGGCGTGCAGTTGATGTAGACAGCTTTCAGACCATCATAGGAAGCAGCATCGAAGGCGGCACTGTTCACAGCGGTGTCGGTAGGCATGCCCAGATGCTACGCGCCAAGCACCGCTAACAACTGTGATCTACCGCACGGTTCGCGGAGCCAAGCGCTGATAGACAGTGCTCAGGCGAATGCCACGCCCGAAAGGAAACGGTATGACCACAGAGTGGGACCTCATCGTCATCGGATCCGGCAGTGCCGGACTTGTCGCCAGCCGAACCGCCGCACGCTTCGGCGCCCGCGTGCTGCTGGTCGAACGACACCGCCTTGGTGGGGACTGCCTCATTAGAATACTACTCATAACGTTGGTTTTCTGCTCACGAGTTGCCCGGCCCGCAGACCACGCCTGCGGCACCTCGCGCGATTGTGCCCTACGTTACAGACGAGGAGACTCGGCCGCACCTAGACTTTGCGAACCGCACACGCCATGACGGGAGTCAGCCCATGAAGAAGCGAACGACCGCAATCGTGATCACCGCTGCCGCCGCGGTCGTCGCCGTTATTGTCGCCGTCATCGCGCTGAGTGCGATCACTGCACCCACGCCCGCCACCTCTCCATCCGCATCCGGCCCCGCATTAGGTTCGGTTGATGTTCCCGGCTTTCTGGAGCAAGGGTTCCCCCGCACCGATTGGTCGCAGGCCGACCCCGCAATCAGCACGGCCCTCAGCGGCGGACCACCAAAAGACGGCATCCCTGCGATCGACGAACCCCAGTTCGAACCAGTAGCCCGCTTCGCACATCCCGATGAAGTGCAAGCAATCCTGGTTCAGGGAGAAACCGAAACCAAGGCATACCCGTACAACATTCTGATCTGGCATGAGGTCGTCAACGACACCATTGACGGTTTACCCATTTCGGTGACTTTCTGCCCGCTGTGTGGCAGCGCCGCCGTATTCGACAGCGTGCTACCCGGCGGGGCAACCACCACGTTCGGGGTCAGCGGTGGACTGCTGGAAAGCAACATGATCATGTTCGATCGCACCACCGAAACCCTGTGGCAGCAGAGCACGGGAAAGGCGCTTGCTGGGGAGCATTACCCGCACCAACTGACGCTCCACAGCTTCCAGCTTCTCACCGTTGGAGAGATCAAAAAGCGGTATCCGGAAGCCCTGATCCTGAGCGAGCAGACCGGACACTCACGCAGCTACGACAACAACCCGTATGCCGGATACGGGGAGAGCGAAGGCTTCTACTTCACGCCCAGTCGAGTAGACGACCGGTATCCGTCGAAAATGATCTTCGTCGCGTTCAGCTTCGGCAAAACCCACGTGGCTGCCCCGTGGCTGCAACTGGAAGATGGCCGCAGCTATGAGACGATGGTCGACGGCCAGGAGATCACCCTAGAAAAAGCCGACGGCGAACTGCAAATAACCGGCCCCGACGCCGCCGAGATCCCCTTCTACTTTGAAATGTGGTTCAGCTGGGCTGTGCAGAATGACGACGGCCAAGTCTTCGACCCCCAAACCCAGTGATACCCGGCGATCGCAGCTCAGGGAACGATCCAACAGCCAGCGAAATGCATTTCGGAGCATCCGGTCCAACACCCCCCGGTAGGCGAACACGGTCGCAGTGAAAGGAACAACCACACCACCACGTTCCCCGGCCGCGAGCTCCACAACGGGAAAATCCGGGAACCGTGGATGCCGAAGTGCTGTGGACGCCGGTGCCCGCGGCCTGGAGTGGCGCGGTTTAGGTCACAGCAACTTTGGCGTGTCCGACCAAGTGGACCCTGATTTAGCGCACCACTGGAATCCCGTCACCCTCGTGGTGACCGTAAGAGTCAGACGAGAACCGAGCGTGTGCGAGTCGAGTGTCTAGCATCTAGCCCAACGAGAATCATATGCGGCACGGTGAGGCCGGCCAGGCCAATGAAGACAATCTGCAAGAGCCGAGCGTCGAGGGATGCCCCCCGGCTCACCGCGAACAGCACACCCACCGCGGCAAGGATCGGCACGACCGTGTAGAGCACTGTGATCCCGACCGTGAGCCTGCCGCGACTCTCGGCAGCGAAACCTTCGCGGAGGTGCCGCACGCTGTGCAGGGCGCAGAAGTAGATGGCGAAGAAAACCAGGGGCGGGGCAACGAGAGCCAACACCGCTGCGAGCGTCAACTCGACACTCTCCCAGGGCCGACCGCGGCGGGCCGCGAGCACCGCTCCGATCAGCATGCCGACAAGGGCCAGTGGAGCGATCCAGAACTGCGCTGCCGCGATGGCAAATCCCGCCCCGGGGGCAAGCGTCTCGTAGAGGCCAGCCACCTCATCCCGGTGGCTAAGAGAAGGCAGAGAAAGCAGCGCAACCCCCGCAAAAACCCGCAACCACACCGCGCGGTCGGCGTTCCAGTCAGCCCCAAAATGCACCGCAGACACGGCCAAGAACAACACCAGGCTCGGGCCGGGGGCAAGCATCCAGAGCACAACCACCGCGGCAACCGCCACGAGGTAGCCAAGGTTGAAGATAGCGAAACTTACCGACCCACGCCACAGCCCAATACGCCTGGCGATGAGGGGATCGAGTGCCCCGTGCGGCAGACCGAACACAGCAACCAGCACGGCGAGCACCACCGCCTGCGCGGCGAGCGGCGGAGCGCCACCCCCCACCGCGAAGGCCACGATCGCGATGACGGCGATCGTGCTGAACAGGTAGGTCTCGACCGGAGCAGTCGAGCGGCCGACCGCACCACGCCACTGTGTCGACGTGCTCACAATTCCCTCACCGTTCACTCAGCCCCACGAAACAGCTCCGGCCGGGGCCGAAGCTCCCGCAGGAACGGGATAAACGGCAGGCTCGCAATGATGCTCACGTAGTCGCTGGTTGTGGCCTCGTCACTGAGGAAGCGCACAAATCGCTGCGGAGCGACGCGCTGGGCCATCGACAGGAAGTAGTCGGCTGTCTTCTCCGGATGTGCACACACCGCCTGCAAGAAGATGCGGTCCATTTCCCGTCGGGCCCAGGGCTCCGCAGGATGCCCGACGGGCGCTTGACCCGCGAGCAGTGCCTGCGCGCAGGACTCCGCCCACCGCTGAATTCTGAGAAACGCGTATCCGGATGTTGCACGCAGTGCGCCGCCCGCAACACCGGCGTGAACGACACCAGGCAACGACGGCGTCGTGCCGGGTGGGCGACCCATCGGGAGCACACCGCGTTCGGTGCGCACGACGGGAACGTTGCCGAGCGAGAGCCGCTCAAGTGTCTCATCGAGCCCGGCGCGAAGCTCTGACTCTGGCAGCGGCTGCGCACTGAACCGGGTCCACTCCACAAGGGCGCGGGTGGAGCTGATGGGCAGCAGGTAGGTGAAAGCGAGGCCAGCGGCATCCGCTCGCATCGAGGTCATCAGGCCAGCCTCATCACGCGCGAAAGGCAGGGGGGTTGCACTCTCCAGTTCTACCCCCACGAAGCACTGGTACAGCATGGCCGGGCGTCGCACCGGCCGCGTGTCGACGACCCAGCGTGCGGTCACGGTACCCGAGTGCGTGGTGAGGCGAACCCCACCGGGCACGGCTTCGAGTCCATCCACAGGCGTTGCCATATGCACGGTGACCTGCGGCGAGGCCGCGATGCGGGCCATGGCGTCGGTGTAGAAGTCCGAGCCGCGAATGTACTGGTAGCTCATCCCCGGCACGGAGCGGGTCGCGCTGCGGCCGTCGACGCCGGAAAATGTCCACGATCGCCACGTGGTCGAAACGAGCCGTGCGAGTGGGTGATCGTCTGGCCGCCAGAAGCACCAGCTGCGGTCATCGACGTAGTCCGCGCGCGCCTCGATCGCCATGACCCTCAACGACGTGCCCGCATCGGCGAGCCGGGCCGCGAGGGAGAGGCCAGCACATCCTGCACCGAGGATGACGAGATCAACTTCGACATCGTGGGACATGACCTCAACTCTAACCCCGCAAGATGCGCCGGTCGGGTTGTGCAGTCAGGTTGTGCAATCAGGTTGTGAAATCAGGTTGTGAAATACAGCGCTGATTCAGCTAACGTCCCTCAACCACCACAGGCTGCAGGGTCGCACTCTTCGGTGCGCGGTTATCGCCCGAGGAACGCCCGGTAAGTCGGCGGCCGATCCACGGTAGTACGTATTCGCGCCAGTATGCGGCGGTGCGAGGGCGGGCGTCATCCGCTGGCCCCTCACCGGCCACAAAATCGGGCACCGGAATGTGAAGCGCCGACAGCACATTGCTGGCAACACGAGCGTGGCCCCGAGCATTGAGGTGCAGCTTGTCGACCGACCAGTACTGCAGCTTCGCGAGTTCCTGATCCGCCCAGTTGTTCACAAAGGTCACATTGTTTTTGGGCAGACGCGACTGCACGGACTGCGCCAAACGTTCACCACGGGTGGCCATCACCGACCCGAACGGCAAGTGCTTGCTGGGGTCGCCACCGCTGAGTAACAACACGTGGATGCCGCTGGCCGTCGCCGTATCCACCGCGGCAAGCAATTGGTCGGTGATCGATTCCAACGAAACTTTGGGGCGCATGATGTCGTTACCACCACCATTGATGCTCATCAGCTCAGGGCGCAGCGCAACCGCCGCCTCAAGCTGACCTCCGGCAATCGGGCCGAGCAGGCGGCCGCGAATGGCAAGATTTGCGTAGCCGACAGGTGCGGGCGATGCCAGTGCGAGCCCCAACGCAACCTGGTCGGCCCACCCGCGCAGGCGCCCATCCGGAAGTTCATCACCAACGCCCTCGGTGAAACTGTCACCAATAGCGACATAGCTGGCGAACTGATGTGTCATGCAGTTTCTGCTTTCCGAACGAAGAATGGCGGTCTGGCCAGCGTACGACAGCCACACCCCACTAAAATGATCGTGTGATGAGTGCCCTCGATATTGGCTTGGTTGTGTTGGGTCTACTCGTGCTGGTTGCGGGTGGTGAACTGTTGGTGCGGGGTGCATCGACCCTAGCAACCCGCTGGGGCCTCAGCCCACTGGTAATCGGCTTAACCGTGGTGGCGGTGGGAACCTCGGCCCCCGAACTCGCCGTCAGCATCGACGCCGTTTTGCGCAACGAAGCCGACCTGGCGGTGGGAAATGTCGTCGGATCAAACATCGCCAACGTCTTACTCATTCTGGGTATCGCCGCGCTCATTCTCCCCCTGGCTGTAAAGAAGCAGCTGGTGCGAATCGATGTGCCGGTCATGATCGGGGCGTCGCTAGCATTACTGATCGTGGCGGCGGATGGAATCATCTCCATCATCGACGGGCTGCTTTTGCTTGCCCTGGTCATCGCGCACACCGTCGTGACTCTTGTTCTGGGGCGGCGAGAAACAGCCGCCGACAACAAGAGGGCCGCGCAAGAACGCGCTGACGCAGGAACGGAGGCGCCAACGGCAGTTCGCCGCCCACCCATCCTCATCTCTGTGCTGCTTGTGCTCGGCGGAATTGGCCTACTGGTCGTTGGAGCAAACCTGCTGGTCACCGGGGCCGTCAACATCGCGACCTCGCTCGGTGTCGGAAGTTTGGTGATTGGGCTCACCGTTGTTGCGATCGGCACATCGCTGCCAGAGCTGGTGACATCAATCATTGCCGCCGTGCGCGGGCAGCGCGATATTGCGGTCGGCAACATTGTGGGCAGTTGCATCGCCAATATCGGTTTCGTGTTGGGCTTTCCGGCGCTCATCTCCGGGGGAGGAATTCTGGTGGCGGCCGAGGCCGTCGCCCTCGACATCCCCCTGATGCTCGCCGCAGCGGTCGTTATTGCGCCGCTCGCATTCACCGGTTATTCGGTGCAACGGTGGGAGGGGGCCGTGCTCGTGGCGCTCTACCTGGCGTACATGCTTTACGTGATTTTGGATGCCACCGGCCACCAAGCACAGAGTGGATTCACCGGAACAATGGTCGTCTTCGTACTCCCCCTCCTGGTGCTCACCGTTGCAACAACGGTGGTTTACGACGTGCGGCGCCGATCCACGAGCCGAAAAGGTGGCCAGATTCCTCCGGTGAAACTACCGTAGAGGCGTGACCACTTTCAGTACAGAAATCGTGTCCGCCGTACTCGCCCACATGAACAGCGACCACAACGACGACAACCTGCTCATCGTGCGTGCATTCGCAGAATCAGCCGCAATCTCTGCCGCCATGGTCAGCCTCGACCACACCGAAGCAACCTGGCAGTATTCGGATGCCCATGGGGTCGAGCACCACGTAACGGTGCCCTGGAGCGCCCCCATCAGCGAGCGCGTCGAGATTCGCCACGAAATCGTGCGACTCTATGATCGTGCCTGCGAAAAACTGGGCTTGGAGGCTCGACAACACAGCTAGCTCGCGCTGCGCTGTGTGTCGAACAGAGGAGATAACGCCGTGACCGCATCACCCAACCGTCTGTGGGGCACCATTGTGGGCGCGGCCTACATTCTTGTCGGGATGCTCGGCTTTACCGTCACCGGTGATGTCGACTTCTTCGCGACCGAAGGTGGCCTGTTTCTGGGCCTATTCGAGGTGAACGTATTTCAGAATGTCGCCCACATCCTGATCGGCTCAGCCCTGCTACTTGCCGCATTTTCGAACCCCCGCGCCGCGCGCACCGTCAACACCACGGTCGGCGTCGGCTTCCTACTGCTTGGCTTCGCCGGTTTGCTGCTCGTGGGCTCACCGTTCAACTTTTTGGCGCTCAATGCGGCCGACAACGTTGTGCATTTGGGCAGCGCCGTCATCCTGTTGGCGGTGGGATTGGGCGCCGACAAACTCAGCGCGGCCTAGCTCCGCACTGAGCGCAGTGTCACGAGAGCGATCGTGATTGCCACGGCCATCAGCCCGACGGCAACCCACGATGTTGTGACGATTCCCGAGTCAAAAGCGTCACGCGCCGACTCCAAAAGTTCTGCCCCGAGGCCCTGCGGCAGAGTGGAGGCCACCTCCACGGCCCCGCCGAGTGTTTCTCGCGCTGCCGTTGCGTCCGCCGTCGTGAGAGCCTCCGGAATGTCAATCGACGACCGATACGAGGCGGTGAGGATGCTGCCGAGCACTGCTGTTCCGAGCACCGCCCCCAGTTCGTAGGCGGTCTCTGAGACACCGGATGCCGCCCCCGCTTTGTCTGCCGGAACGGTGGAAATGATGAGGTCGTTCGACAGAGTTTCGGCCGAACCGATGCCGGCACCGAGAACACAGAACGCCACAATGAAGCTCAGCACCGTCGCGTCTCCCCCGGCCAACGCAATCGACCCGTAGGCCAGCAGCGAGAGCAGCAATCCGCCAGCCATGAGGAAACCGGGCCGAACGAACCTGACGAGGGGCACCACTCCGAGACCGGCCAGAATGATCACGATAATGCCGGGGGTGAGCGCGAGTGCCGCATTGAACGGGCTCAGCCCCACCACCAGCTGCAGGTGCTGGGTGAGGAAGAACAGCAGCCCCAGAAGCGAGAAGACGCTGACCAGGTTGACGAGCACCGCACCGCTGAATGACGGCACCCGGAATAGTTTCATGTCGAGCATAGGGTTGGCCTGCGCGAGAAGTCGACGCACGAAAAATACTCCGGAGAGCACCGTAACGACAAGTAACCCCACGGGCAGGACGCCGATACCCTCCGTGGCGAGGACCTTAATGGCGTACACCGCGGGCCCCAGGGTGAAGATCGACAGCACAATGCTGCCAACATCGAAGGGGCCGGGCGACGGATCTTTCGATTCTTGGATCAGTAGCGGCGCAAAAACGAGCAGTGGCAGCAGGAACGGCACCGCGACGAGAAACACGGACCCCCACCAGAAGTACTCGAGTAGCACTCCCCCGACGAGCGGCCCAATGGCGGAACCGGCCGAGAAGCCGGCCGCCCAAATAGCGATTGCGAGTCGACGCTGCCGGCGGTCGAGGAACAGCGAGCGCAGCAACGACAGTGTCGACGGCATCAGCATGGCGCCGAAGATTCCAAGGAAGATTCGCGCCACGATGAGCCAGGCTGCGTCGGGCGCGAAGGCTGCGAGCACGGAAACAACTCCGAAGCCGGATCCTCCGATCAGCAGCATGCGGCGCCGCCCGACCCGATCGCCGAGGTTGCCCATCCCCACCAGCAGGGCAGCCAACACCAGCGGGTAGACATCCACAATCCACAGTTGTGCGATCGCGCTCGGCCGCAGATCTCTGGCAATGCTCGGCAGGGCAAAACTCAACACCGTGTTGTCAATCGAGACAAGCAGTGTCGGCAGCATCAGCACCACAAGAGCCAACCATTGCTTCGTTGTCGCCACGACGCGGGGCTGTTCGGTCGCAGTCACTCACTCACGCTACAGCCTGAGGATGTAGTTTCGTTGAGCTAGACGGCAGCCTCCCGCTAGAGTGAGGGTTACCTAACCCCGACTCGCTAGGAGACCTCAGTGACTGCTATCCCTTTCTCGCAGGTCCTTCGCGAGCGCACTTGGGCCAGTCACGGCGACAGCGAGGGTGCCGATTTCATGAAAGATCTCATGACGGGCAAGGGTAGCCGTGAGGATTACATCGCGTTGGTGGCACAGCACTACTTCATCTACGAAGCCATCGAAGGCGCGGCCGATCATTTTGCGAACGACCCGGTCGCGGCCCCCTTCATCATGTCGCAGCTCACCCGCCTGCCCGCCATTGAAACCGATCTCGAGTTTTTGATCGGCGCCGACTGGCGCAGCGAGATTGACCCCCTGCCGACCGCTGCCGCCTACGCGGCCCGGGTACGCGAAATTGCCGCCGATAACTGGGCGGGCGGATTCATTGCCCACCACTACACCCGCTACCTCGGCGATCTTTCGGGCGGTCAGGTCATCCGCACTCTCATGCAACGTCAGTTCGGCTTTGACACCAATGGGGTGGGCTTTTACCTGTTCGACCAGATCGCAAAACCCAAAGAGTTCAAGAACACCTACCGCGAACAGCTCGACGCTGTGCAGTGGGATGACGCCCAACGTGATCGTGTCATCGACGAAGTTCTGGCCGCCTACCGTTTCAACACCGAGCTGTTCGTCGACCTTTCCCGCGCCAAAGCGGTCGCCTAGCCCGCCTCAACGCGCCCGGCCTAGGCCTCGATTGCCGGAATGGGCTGCGTGCGCGACATGAACCGAACAACGTTGTCGTCAACAATGATGTCGCTCGGGCGAAGCGGACGGCTCAGGTAAAGGCCCTCAAGGCTGCTTATTCTACTGAGCGCAACATAGGTCTGGCCCGGCGCAAACGAGCGTGAACCGAGGTCGACAATCGCACGATCGTAGGTTTTGCCCTGCGATTTGTGAATGGTTACAGCCCACGCCAATCGCAGCGGAAACTGGGTGAACTCGGCCACGACGTCTTTGCGCAGCGCCTTCGTGCGGGCTGAGTACGAATACTTGAACTTCTCCCACACGGCCGGCCTCACCTCATAGTCGCGACCATCGACCTCCACCCACACTGTGGAGGCAATCTTGGTCACCGTGCCCACACTTCCGTTGACCCAGCGCTGGGTTCCGCCCTCGTTGGTGTCGTTGCGCAAAAACATCACCTGTGCGCCAACCTTCACATCGAGTTCATCGTCGGCGGGGTACGCGCGCCCCCCAAACTCGCCAGAGATTTCGGCTTTTGCCGTACGCACCTTGCCGGGCAGTCGCGCAAGTTTGGTGGCGTTGATGCGGGTCACCGCACTGTTGGTTGTCGCCAGCGTTATCGTCCCATCGGTTGGTGCCGGGCGTGCCCCCACCTCGTTGAGTCTGGCCGCGATTTCTGCCGTCACTCCATTGTGCCGAACAGCATTGAGCATGTACTTGAATTCGCCCTCATGCTGGCGGTGGATGCTCGTCAGCTCATAAATTGTCAAATCGGTCTGCTCCCAGACGAGGGCGTCGAAGAACCACAGTGACCGGTAGCGGTCCTCAAAGTAGGCGCGCTCATCCGGATCTCCCGGCACTGGGGCAAGCTGGTACGGGTCGCCGAAGAGCACCACCTGAACCCCACCGAAGGCTTCGTTCTTGCGTTGCCGTGCCTGCCGAAGGCTGCGATCGATCGCATCAAGCAGATCGGCGTTGACCATTGACACCTCATCAATCACCAGCGTTTCGATGGTGTTGAGCAGTTTGCGCAGTTGAGGATTCTGTTCAAGTTCGTGGTCGGCAATGACACCGATGGGAAGCCGAAACAGTGAATGGATTGTCTGGCCGCCGACGTTCAGGGCGGCAACTCCGGTCGGTGCGCAGATCACGATCTGCTTCGAGGTGTTGTTAGAGAGATGGTTGAGCAGTGTCGACTTTCCCGTGCCCGCACGCCCCGTCACAAAAAGATTGTCGCGTGTTGTCTCGATCGCAGCGAAGACTGCTGCTTGCTCGGGCGACAGCGTAATTGTGGGCACTCATTTACCCTAATGCGGCCAGCGACAGCGCTCGTTCTTGTCTGCGCCTGTGGTGCAGAACAGATCTCTCACCTCAGCCGTTTAGGATGTGAGAATGCGTCGCGAGCTTATTCTCTGGTCTGTCATGCTCGGGCTCATTGTTGTCGCTTTCGTGACCGTCGTGGTCGTACTCAATTCCACTCTTTACAGCTCCAGCGGCTTTGTGCGCAGCTACCTGGGCGCTCTTGCCCGTAACGATATGCCGGCAGCGCTGGAGATTGCCGACATTCGCTTGCCGGGCGCGAACGGTGCGGTCTCTGACGATGGTTCCAGTGCGGGGCCCATCGACACCACCGGCGCCGGTTCACTGCTGCTGTCAGGTTCCCGCGAGCTACTGCAACCCTCGGCCCTGAGTTCGGTTGACGACATCACGGTTCTCAGGCAGCAGAGCAATCCCGATGGCACCGAGAGTGTGACCGTCAGTTTTGACCTCGACGGTCGCCCCGCCCAATCCACCTTTACGGTCACGCGCTCAGGTTCCACTTTTGGGGTCTTCGCTGACTGGGACTTCGTCACCCCACCGCTGACCATCGTTCGACTGACCGTGAGCAACGCGCGAGAGTTCACCGCCAATGGCACCGAACTTGTGGCCCCCGCGCAAGACGTGCCCGCCCCCTATGTTGTGCTCACTCCCAGCAACATTGACGTCACCCACACATCAACCTTCCTCAAAGCGGAGCCCATTCTGGTGTCGGCGCTAGAGCCCGGCACAACAGTGCGCGCTCGCCTCACTGTTGTGGCCAATGAAAACATGGTCGCGCAGGTTCAGCGCGAAGTGAACGCCTACCTTGATGACTGCGCCACCCAGGTTGTGTTGTTTCCGACCGGATGCCCCTTCGGCCAGCCCATCGAAAACCGCATCGTTGCGAGCCCAGACTGGAGCATCGTCGAGTATCCCCCGGTGTCGCTCACCCCCGGTTCCGAGCCAGCAAGTTGGGTGATGCCGCCCACGGATGCCGCGGCCCGACTCCTCGTTGATGTCCGTTCGATTTCTGATGGCTCAATTTTCACCTTCGACGAAAACATCGGCTTTCGCACAAGCTACGTCGTGACGTTCCTCGCCGACGACCAGCTGTCGATCACCGCCCAGTAGGCTCCTCGGCCGCACCCTTCAGGCCTCTCACCCGGCGGTCCGCACCGGACAGCAGGCGCTGCTTAGCGGCGCTGCGCCAGCATCTCGTTGTAGGCATCCAATTCGGCGTCGCCGTCTCGTTCCGCCCTGCGGTCATACCGCACCGTGTCGCGACCATCGCTGCGTCTCCACATGATCACGACGGCGATCGCAAGCGAGATCGTGGGGATCTCACCGACACTCCACGCGATTCCGCCACCAATACGCTGATCTTGAAGTGCGCTCACTCCCGTATCCCAGCCCATCGCACCATACCAATCAGCAAGCAGCAGCCCAGATCCGGTCATCAGGCTGAGACCAAAGAAGGCATGGAATGCCATTGTTGCCAACAGGGTGAGCAACCGAATGGGGTAGGCGGGGCGGTGCGGGGACGGGTCAACGCCGATCAGTGACTGCACAAACAGGTAGCCGGTCGCCAAGAAGTGGATGGTCATCCACTCGTGACCGACATGGTCTGTTGTTGCCCAGCGGAACAGCGGGGTGTAGTAGAAGATCCACAGCGAGAACACGAAAATGCCCGCCGCAACGACAGGGTGCCCGATGGTTGCCAGATAGCGCGAGTGCACAATCAGTAAAAGCCATTCGCGGGCACCGCGACTGCCGTCGGTTCTTTTGGCGACGGCCCGCATCACCAAGGTGATGGGGGCACCGGGCACCAGCAACACCGGAATCATCATTCCGAGGGTCATGTGACCGAGCATGTGGATGGAGAACAGATAACCCCCATACACATTCACACCGCCATTGGTGATGTAGAACAGCAGCACCATCCCTGACACCCAAAACACGGTGCGGTGGATGGGCCAGCGATCGCCGCGCTTGTGCAGACGCCATACTCCGGCGAGGTAGAAGAAGATGGCAAAGGCAGTGAGCAGCACCCAGATGAGGTCGAAGCTCCACAGCGTGAAGAGGTTGCTGACCGACACCGGCGGTGGCAGTGGTGACCCCGTGAGGTAGGCGGCCGAGGAGGAATCGGGAATATCGGCCGCCACGATCTCCGGAACCGGAGTCGGCGTCACTGCTAGGGCGGTGGCGGCGCCAGACGCGAGCCCCATGAACGCGAGTTCGGCAGAAACGATCCACCAGAACCATCCGCGGCTCTTGGGTCTGCTCGATTCGAGACGACCGATCGCGTAGTTGCGGTACACGGCACCGAACAGCCCCAGCATGATCAGTGCAAAAACTTTAACGACCACGAGGATGCCGTACGGCGTGAGCAGGTTGGCAAGATTCTCGACGCGAATTTCTGCACTCACATAGCCGGAGACCGACACGACAATGAAGCTGATGAGGGCCACGGTGGAGTACCGGCGCAGCACCACGGTCAACCGTTTTTTGGTGAGGGTGGGTTGCGCGATCGCAATCGCGAGCAGCCCCCCAAGCCAGAGAGCCGCAAAGAGCAGGTGCAAGAAAATGGCGCTGGTGGCCGCATCGTGGTCTTCCGTACCCCCACTGTGGCCTTGGAGTGCCATGGGCACTAGGCCTGCCACCGCCAACACCAGCACGAATGCGAGTCCGGTGGGGTTGCGCACCGCAAAGCACAGAACCGTCACGACCGCCGCTATGAGCACGGTGGCAAGCCACGCTTGGCCCAGTTCGGTAACGGTTAGAAAGCTTGCAAGAACGTCACCGAAGGCGTTTGTGAGGTCGATGGGCTGATTGCGCACCGACAGGAAGGTGAAGAATCCGGTGAATGCCGATGCCACCGCCCACACCGCGGCCCCCGCCGCCGCAACATCGAGGGTGAGGGAATACTCGTCGTGCTTGGGCGACATGGCAAAGATCGCCAACAGCAGGGCGCCAATTGTGGCGGCGAGCCCAACATTGACAACAAGCTTCGAAATGGGGAGACCCCAGCGAACGACAGCGCCGGGATCGAGCAGGATGGGCGCGACTGCTCCGCCACCGTACTGGAGACCCGCGATGACAGCGACAGAGGCGACAACCAGCAGAATGGCTGGTCCGGCTATGCGGCTGATTCGAAGCACTCATCAAGGGTAACCGTCGCTACACCGGAGAATACCCAGAGCCAGAGAGAATACCCAGAGCCAGAGAGAATACCCAGAGCCAGAGAGAATACCCAGAGCCAGAGGGGGCCTTCGACAAACAAAATAGGGCGACATCCCGAAAGATACCGCCCTATTTAGGAAACCTCGTATCGAGGCGTGTGGTGCTTAGCCCTTGGCTGCTGCCTTAAGCTTGCTGCCTGCACTGAGCTTGACGCCGTGGCTGGCCTTGATCTCGATTGCTTCACCCGTCTGCGGGTTGCGGCCGGCACGAGCCTCGCGGAAGGTGCGCTCTGCAGCCATCCAACCTGGGATCGAAACCTTGGTTCCTTCGCCGACTGACTTCGACAGCACGGAAAAGAAAGCGTCTACGACGCCGGATACGGCAGCCTGGCTCTGGCCAGACTCTGCGGCAACCGCCGCGACGAATTCAGTACGGTTTAGCGACTTGTCAGCCATAGGGGGTCCTCCTCGGGACGTTGTGCAGTTAGTTGGTTCGGAACGTGAGAAAACGTGGGAACCGCTAGGAATCTACCAGCTTGACTTGGTAATTCCCGGCAACTCGCCCCGGTGAGCCATTTCACGGAAGCGAACACGGGAAACACCAAACTGGGTGAGGTAGCCACGGGGACGCCCATCGATGGCATCGCGACCGCGTACGCGGATCGGCGAAGCATCGCGCGGAAGCTTCTGCAGACCCAGGCGAGCAGCATCACGCGACTCGTCAGTTCCGGCAGGATCGACGAGAGCCTTCTTCAGCTCGAGACGACGTGCGGCGTAACGCGCAACAATAACTTTGCGCTGTTCGTTCTTTGCAATCTTGCTCTTCTTAGCCATATTTAGCGCTCCTCGCGGAATTCAACGTGCTTGCGAACCACCGGGTCGTACTTCTTCAGTACGAGGCGGTCGGGGTTGTTGCGACGGTTTTTGCGCGTCACATAGGTGTAGCCCGTTCCTGCGGTCGAACGGAGCTTGATGATTGGGCGTACGTCCTGTGCCTTAGCCATTAGATCTTCTCCCCACGGGCAAGGATGTCCTTGACAACGGATTCGATTCCACGAACGTCAATAACTTTGATGCCCTTGGCTGACAGCTGAAGGGTGACGTTGCGGCGAAGCGACGGCACGTAGTACGTCTTCTTCTGGATGTTTGGGTCGAACCGACGCTTCGTGCGTCGGTGCGAGTGCGAAATGCTGTGTCCGAAGCCGGGAATGGCGCCGGTCACCTGGCAGGTTGCTGCCATGGTCATACTCCTGTTCTAGTTACCGTAGGAACAAAGCCCTACCCAAGATCACTTGTCGGCACACACGCCCCGTTTTTCGAAAAGCGTGAACTCTTCGAAAAGCGTGAACTCTTCGAAAAGTGCGGATTGTGCGTGCGAGAGTGGAAGAAACCACTCGATCAACGATATATGTTACGTGCTCAAGCACGCTGGGCACAAGCCGAAGACATCGACGATGTGGTTCGGCTGGGTGAAGCCATGCTCAGCCGCCACGTTTTTGGCCCACTGTTCCACCGCATCCGCCTTAATTTCGACGGTCCTGCCGCACTCTCGACAGATCAGATGGTGGTGGTGCGAATCTGGCGTGCACGCACGGAACAGGCTTTCGCCATCCTGCTGCAGTGAGTCGGCGTCACCGGCCCCCGCCAGATCGGCCAAAGCCCGATAGACGGTTGCGAGCCCGATGGAACTCCCCGCATCCCGCAGCGCACCGTGCAGCGATTGGGCGCTCACAAAACTCTCTGACTTGGTCAGGGCGTCCCGCACCGCTTCTCGCTGCCACGTGTTGCGCTTCATGACAGCAATTCTAGCTGTGCGAGCTACTCACCCTGCGGAATCGACAGCACGACTGCACTCCGCGCAGAACCCGAATACGTCGACGATGTGGCTGGGCTGGGTGAACCCGTTTTTTATCGCAACTTGGTGAGCCCACGCCTCTACGGCATCCGCTTCTAGCTCTACCGTAAGACCGCAATTACGACAGATGAGGTGGTGATGGTGCTGGCCGGGAGTGCAGGCACGATAGAGAGCCTCACCCTGATCGGACTGCAGAGAATCGGCGTCTCCCTCGACCGCGAGTTCGGAGAGAGCACGGTAAACCGTGGCGAGTCCGATCGGGGAGCCCGTCCCGCGAAGACTTGAATGAAGGCTCTGGGCACTGACAAATCCGGCATTGCTGCCTAGGGCTTCACGTACCGCTTCGCGTTGCCAAGTGTTGCGCTTCATGCCGAAATTCTAACGTGTGCACCTGACACCCGCGTCGATTCTCTGCGCCACCCGATGATTCGGCAGACAACGTAAATGAGAAATGAGATTGTCGTCACGAAAGGGCTGATTGGAAGCGCACCGGCGATCGACAACATGATGCCGCCAACCATCGACACCGTTGCGAACAGAACGCTGAGTAGGGGGGTGAGCCACGGAGATGCGGTCACTTTCATTGCCGCCGCCGCTGGGGTAACTAGCAAGGCAAGCACCAGGAGAGCACCGATGATCTGGATAGCCACGGCCGCTGCGAGACCGAGCAGGATCATGAAAGCAATCGAGATTCCGGTGACGGGAAGCCCTCGCGCTCGCGCGACATCCGCATCGACGCTCGCAAAGCTCAGGGGGCGCCAAAGGAAAGCGAGACCGAGAACGACGATGACAGAGATAGCGACCAGTAGACCGAGTTGCTCGTTGTCAACCGACACGATCTGACCGGTCAGAAGTCCAAACTTGTTGGCGCTGCGGCCTGGATACAGGGCGAGGAACAGGATGCCCAGCCCAAGCCCAAATGGCATGAGCACCGCGACGATCGAGTTGCGATCCTTGGCCCGCACACCGAGCACGCCGATGACCAGGGCAGCGATGAGCGAGCCGATCAGGGAGCCAAGCACCACATTGATGCCGAAGAGGAGAGCGGCGGATGCCCCGGCGAACGATAGCTCGCTGATGCCGTGCACCGCGAACTGCATGTCGCGCTGCATGATGAAAACGCCAATCAAACCGCCGACGACTCCCAGCAGAGCGCCGGCGTAGATCGAGTTCTGCACAAGAACCAGCAGTTCCCCGTAGTTCTCGAAACTGAATAGGGTGCCCCAGAAGTCGTCCATCAGTGCTCCCCACTCTCGACATGGTGCACGTCGTGCCCATGCGCGCCGTGTCCGTCGGGTGCGCCAATCACAATGATGCGGCCTCGACTGCGGATGACCTCGACCGGGGTGTCATACAAAGAGGAGAGAACTTCGGATCGCAGCACCTCGTCGGGCGTGCCGACCCGGAACTGCCCGCCAGCGAGGTAGAGCACCCGGTCGACCATGCCCAGAATCGGGTTGACATCGTGCGTGACGAAGACGACGGCGGTATCGAGGTCGCGGCGCTTCTCATCAATGAGTTCGCTCACTGCCCGCTGGTGTTGCAGGTCGAGGGAGAGCAGCGGTTCGTCGCAGAGCAGCAGTTTCGGGTTGCCGGCGATCGCCTGGCCAACCCGGATGCGCTGTTGCTCGCCGCCGGAGAGTGTCGCAACAGGCGCGGACGCATAGTCTGTGGCTCCCACAGATTCAAGCACGGCGTCAACCCGGCGCCGAAGCGTGGGGGTCGAGATCGGCAGACCCCAGCGGTGTCCGTCGATACCGAATGCGACGAGGTCGCGTGCTCTCAGCGGCGTTCCCTGGTCGAGAAGCTTCTGCTGTGGGATGTAGCCAATATCGCGATTGCCGCGTCGAACCGGCCTTCCGAGGATCTCAACCGCGCCAGAAGTGAGCGCTTGCTGTCCGAGAATCGCCTTGAGTAGGCTCGTCTTGCCGGTGCCGTTCGGCCCGAGGACGGCGAGGAACTCGCCGGCTTTCACCTCGAGGTTGAGTCCGCTCCAGAGTGGGCGGTCACCGAATGAAAGGGTCGCACGGCGCAAGCTCAGCACCGACTGTTCGATCATGGGCACGGCATCCTTCGAAGGCTGGTTGGAACAGGTGCAGGGCACGCCACTGTGGGCGTGCCCTGCAGGAAACTGACTGTGGTTATCAGTATCGCTTACGCGAGCGCATCTTCAATCGCGTCAAGGTTGCCGCTCATCCAGCTGATGTAGTCCTCGCCATCCGGCAGGGTCTCGGTCAGTGACACGACCGCGACACCTGCGTCTTGTGCAGCGGTGCGCACCTGCTCGGTGATCGGGCCGCTGGTCTGCTCGTTGTAGGCGAGAAGAATGACGGAGCCGTCGTCGAACAGGCTCAGGGTTTCCTGCAGAACAGCGGGGGAGACATCCGTTCCCTCTTCAACCGCTTCGGAAAAGTCGGACGGGGTCATGTTCTCGAAACCGATCTCTTCGAGGAGGTAGTTCGGTACGGGTTCGGTGACCGCAGCACCCTGGCCCGCTACCAGCGACCGCATACTCTCGGCGCGTTCTTCAAGTTCCGCAATCTCAGCGGCAAAGGCTTCGTAGTTTTCCTCGTACGCCGCGGCGTTTGCTTCGTCGATCTCGCCCAACTCGTGCGCAATCTCAGCGGCGATCTTCTCGACCCCGTGGAAGCTGTACCAGACGTGCTCGTTGAATCCCTCGATGTGGGCGGCGTGCTCTTCCTCAGTTTCATCTGCGTGAGCATCACCCTCCTCCTCGGCGTGCTCTTCCTCAGTTTCATCTGCGTGGTCATCGGGGCCGCCCTCGCCACCCTCAATGAGCCCGGACGCCTCGGACGCATTGACGACGACGACATTCTTGTCGCCCGATGCGTCGAGCATCGAGTCGATGAACGGGTCGTAACCCCCACCGTTCTCAATCACGAGGTCAGCCTTCGACAGGGTGAGCTGGTCTTGCGCGGTCGCCTCATAGCTGTGCGGGTCTTGAGCCGAGCCACTGATGATCGAGGTGACCTCGGCGAACTCACCACCCACACGAGACGCGATATCACCGTACACATCGGTCGACGCGACGATCTGAATCAGAGCATTGTCACCAGCGTCGCCCGTGGGGGTGGATGCCGTGGCGCATCCGGCGAGGACAAGTGACGATGCGGCAATTCCGGTGATGAGGAACGAGGAAGAAGATCGAGAACGCATGAGGAACTTTCTAGGCTGTGGTTGATTGGAGCGGTAATGATGACTGTTATCAATATCAGTATTGCATATTAGTACTGCATCGTGATCCTGAGAGCGAGAAGGGTCACCCTTGACGCGCCTTCATCCGCGGGTTCTTCTTGTTAATGACGAAGGTGCGCCCTCGCCTGCGGACAATCTGCGCGCCGGGGATCTTTTTGAGCGCTTTGAGAGAATTCCGAACTTTCATGGCTTACGGCCTTTCTTGATAATGATTCTCAGTTAGACTACCCCATGCAGGAGATGCCTGCATGGACTCGGACTGATATGCGTTCTTCCTCTCCCACCCTCTTCGTCTCACTCGTCAGCGGAGTCGACACTGCCGCCACATCGCGGGTAGCCGCAATCCTGTCGGGCCATCGACCCGACCACGTGGCAACCGACGAGCTCACCTTTCCCACGGATAACAGCGGCGAATTTGCACTCGACCTCGCCATCACACTCGACGCGCTCGCCGATTCGGGCCAACGCGGACACACCGTCGTTCAGCTCGACCCACGCGCCGACACAATGGAAGTGGGGCTCATAGTCGACACCATTTTCCAGCGGCGAACCGGCGAGCAACCCGCTGTGCGTCTGCGCGACCTGGTGACCGTCGCGGATGTCCGTGACATTCGCCGATGGCTTTTCGCAGACGGTTGTAACGCAAACGGACGAGACGGCGACATCGACACCGAGGACTTCGATTCCGGCGCAACCTTGGCACGGCAGATCGAGTTCGCAACGGTGGTCGTGCTGACGCACGGCGACGCGGTGCCGGACGCCAAACTGCGGGAAGCCATCGCTGTGATCGCGAAGCTCAACCCACACGCGCTCGTTCTTCCCCTCGAGCGAGCTGTCGAGGTGGTCTCGAAACCGCGCAAACGAATCGAGCCCCGACATCTCGGCGGGGCGATGGGGTGGCTGCTCGAATTGTCGGGCAAAGAGGGATGGCCCACCACTCGCGCCTCGATAAGTTCGGTGGTCTTTCGCGACCCGCGACCGTTTCACCCCGGTCGCCTCTCGGAGGTGATCGCCACCTGTCTGGAACCGGAAACGGTCGGCACGATCGTGCGGTCGCGCGGGCTTATCCGCTTGGCGTCGCGTCCCGATCGGGTCGGATCGTGGTCGAGCGCGGGTCGCATCCTGAACATCGAACCAACGGCGATGCTGAGTTGGGATCCGGAGTCACCCACCGGGCAAGAGCTCGTGTTCTTCGGCAAAGATTTGGATGCGGATCAACTGACCGCCGTGCTGGGCGTGTGCCTGCTCTCGGACGAGGAACTGATCGAAGGGCCGATGGAGTGGGCGAAGTATGCGGATCCGTTTCCCGAGTGGGTCGTCAACCACGAGCACTGACCCGTAAACGCCCTCCACAGAGGAATCCCAGCCCGATTCGTAATTGGTGCCGATACCCATTCTCAATTGCATAAACGAATTGCTATATGTTTATTGATGTGGTTGTCTTGTTGGTATGAGCGATAACGAGTTAGACGGTGCGGCACGCCTCTTCAAGGCACTGTCGTCGCAGTCACGGCTCGCGATCATCCGTCTGCTCGCTGGATCGCCGCACACCGTCGGCGACCTGGTGGCGACGACTGGACAATCGCAGCCGCTCGTCTCCCAACACCTGCGGGTGCTTCGAGAAGCGGGACTCGTGGTCGTCACCCGGTCGGGGCGCGAAGGCACCTACGCCATTGCCGACCAGCACGTCACCCACGTCGTCGAGGACGCCATCGCGCACTCCCTCGAAGACACCACCGATCACGGCAGTCACACCCACTGACCGCCGACACGAAAAGGAGACACATCATGGCCGAAGAACAGCACGCCGAGCACACCATCGAAGACCACCGTCACGCCGAGAACTGCGGACACGACACCGTGCAGCACGGCGACCACGTCGACTACGTGCACGACGGACACAAGCACGCCGAGCATGACGGACACTACGACGAGCACTAAGCTCGGCAACCATCCTGTTTAGTATTCACTAAGCACAAGAGGGGTCCTGCTTCGGCAGTGCCCCTCTTGTGCTTCCGGACAACACTCGTCGATTCGTCAGGCAATCATCCCAAACTTGAGCGGACATAGTCAGCGACTTATCAACCAGCACACACCGTAGCGCTGCCCGGCACCGTCAGACTTCGGAACGCGAGGCTCGGCCCTTCTTCATCTCATCGGGCGTGCCCACGAGTGCATCATCCTTATTCCACGTTTTAATGATCGACCAGCCGACCGCCGCAATGGGCACCGACAGAACTGCGCCCACGATTCCACCGAGCACCGTACCCGTGGTCAACGCCACCAAAATCACCAGCGGATGGATGCTGAGCGATTGCGCCATCACCACTGGCTGAAGCAGGTTGCCCTCCAACTGGTTGACGAGCACAACAATGCCCAAAACGATGAGGGCAACAACCCACCCATTGGTGACCAGGGCAACGACGGACGCCAGAATGCCAGCAACAGTAGCCCCGACAAGGGGGATAAACGCCCCAAGGAAAACGATCACAGCCAGCGGGAGGGCCAGCGGCACCTGCAAAAACAGTAGCCCCGCCCCAATTCCGATCGCATCGACCGACGCAATGATCGCGGTTCCCCGCACGTACCCACCCAGAGTGTGCACGGCAGTCTTGCCGATACGATGGCCGCGCTCACGACGCGCTCCATCCATCGGCCGCAAGAAGAACTCCCAAATGGCATCGCCATCTTTCAAGAAGAAGAACAGAATCACCACACCAAGCAGAACACCGGTCACTACCTGGGCTGCCGAAGAAACCCCCTGAACCGCACCGAGACCAAACGAGGCACTGGTAACAAAGTCGGTCGCCGCTTGCCAGGCCTCATCGAGCGCATTTTGATCAATGGGCAGCGGCCCGTCAAGCGCAAAACCCTTCAGCTGCTCAAAACCTTTCACCGCCGAAGCGGCCAACTCAGACCACTGATCGCGCACCGCAAACACGATGGCCGTAATGAGACCGCCAAGCACGAGGATGCCGCCAAGCAGCGTGATCCAGGCTGAGAGCATCCGGCCCACCCCGTGTCGACGCATCCACATCACCAGCGGACTTGCGGCCGCCGCGAGGATGAGGGCGATGAGAACCGGGATGACGACCAGTTTGAGTTGAGTCAGCCCAAACACGGTCACCGACACCAGAGTGAGCAGCAGCAGCACTTGCAGGGCCCGAGTAGACCAGGCCCCCAGGCGGTCAGTCCACATCGTGCGCAGGCTGATGCGCTCAGTCCCAGAGGGCGGACCAGAAACGGGCGAACGCTTCGACTTTCTCATCTGGCCACCCTACCGATAGCGAAGCCAGAAAACGCACGATGCTCACCAATTCCACGTGAGCGAGGGAGAAAGGGACAAAGAAAGTGCTAGTCAAGCAGGAGGGCAGGCTCCTCAAGCACGCTGGCCAAGTCAGCAACGAAACGGCTCGCGACATCCCCATCAACAATGCGGTGATCAAAGCTCGCACTCACCGTAGTGACATAGCGCGCCCGTCAACAACCGACAGCCCGCTCACGACACCCGGTAGCTACTCCTCGTCGTCGATCATTTCGCTTCCACGGCACCTGCGGGAGATGAGCGGCATCGGAGTTGCTTTGCGTTTAGAGTTCGTGCACTGGAGGTCTCGTTGTCGCGATAAGGGCGATGCTGGCCGTGGTGGGACCAGTTGAATCCTCCGCATGGCGATAATCGACTATGTCCCAGTCTCTATCCCAGGTGCGACGATGAATGATGCAGAAATGGCTCCAGCGCTGTTGCCGTCAACAGAGAGTATTTGCGGCATCTAACTAATGTACGAAGAGCTACCGCGGCGTGAAGAGTACCTCGACTAAGTCGTTGCCTGCGTCGTGTCGTCGCCGAAGTCTGCGCCGACATCGTCAACTGCGTGATTGTCTTTTGTTAAAGGAGCGTCAGGGCTATCACCCGACGCGTTCCAGGTTCTAATGATCGCCCAGCCAACCACCGCGATGGGAACCGACAGAACCGCGCCAATAATTCCACCAAACGCCGTGCCTGTGGTCAAAGCCAGCAAGATCACCAACGAATGAATCTTGAGCGATTGCGCCATCACGATGGGTGAAGCAGGTTACCTTCCAGCTGGTCGACGAGCACCACAATGCCGAGAACGATCAGGGCAACAACCCAACCATTGGTCACCACGCCAACTAGAGCGGCCAAAATTCCGGTGACAGTCGCACCGACCAGCGGAATGAATGCTCCAAGGAAGACAATCACGGCTAGCGGGAGGGCAAGCGGCACCTGCAAAATTAGAAGTCCTGCGCCGATCCCGACCGCGTCAACTGCGGCGATGATCGCAGTTCCGCGCACGTACCCGCCTTGGGTTCGAACCGCTGTGCTTGCGATACAGTGGCCGCGCTCACGACGCGCTCCGTGAACGGGACGCAAGAAGAACTCCCAGACGTTGTCGCCATCTTTGAGCAAGAAGAACAGAATTACAACGCCGAGCAACAACCCAGTCACGACCTGCGCGGCCACAGAAACACCTTGAACGGCGCCGAGCCTGAAGGAGGCACTCGTGAAGAAATCGACAACCGCATTCCATTCTTCATCAACGGCATTCTGATCGATCTGAAATGGTCCGTCGAGCGCAAACTTCTTGAGCTGGTCGAAAACTTCCACCGCCGACGACTGGTCGCGCACCGCCAATACAACCGCCATCACTAAACCACCGAAGGTGACGATGCTGCCAAGCAGGGTGATCCACGTCGAGAGCATTCGGCCCAGCCCGCGTCGACGCATCCACATCACCAGCGGACTTGCTGCGGCAACGAGGATCAGCGCAACAAGTACCGGAATCACGACGAGTTTGAGTTGGGTCAACGCAAAGACAGTTGCCGACACGAGCACAAGTAGACGCGGAATTTGCAGCGCGCGAGTCGCCAGGTACCGAGCCGGTCAGTCCACATCTCCCGCAGGCTAGGCCTCTTGGAATCATAAGAAGCAACGGAAACAGGTGGATTAGACGACACACGCGTGCGGAAATACTAGCGGCAAAATTGGGTCGACGCCGCGCATTTTGAACTCGGGGGAGCCCTATCTTGGTGGGCTTCTTCCCGAAGAACAATCACCCAGCAATGTTCAGACGCACGCCGCACAAGAAGATGCCGTCTTGCCATTTCGTTGAAGTCTCCGTCGGACCCTGTCAAAATGGTGTGATGAACGTCAACGCTGACGAAAAGATGGCTTCCTTTGGCCTGTCACTGTCACAGACCGTAGCTTCTGTTGCCACCCGTCTGAACAGCCGTCACCACGGAGTAGTGGTGTGCGCACAAGATGGTCAACTTCTTTTCGTCAACGACCAAGTCGCCGCGATGGTCGAGGCAAAGGGATCCTATCTGCCACCGTCTCACTGGACATCGCACTACGGGCTAGGTTCGCCACAAGGGAATTACCGCGACATCCGCGAAGCTCCCGTACTCGCAGCGCTAGAACAAGGCAGCATCGAATCAGTCGTCATGCGAACAAGAAGCGGGTCAGAGACGCAACTGCTTCGGGTCTGGGCGCAGGCCATAACTGGCGATCATGGAGACGTGCTCGGTTCCATCGCAGTGTTGTACCCGCACAATCAATCATCACGGATCCATGCACCAGCGATGGGGGCTCGAGTTGCTGTTCAGAACAGTCACGACAGCACCCTAACCTCTGCCATCTTGCATGCCGCTGAGGACTACGCAGAAATCGTCCTCGATCGCTTTATGAGCGCATCCCCTGTTCAGCAAGTCCACGCGCTCATCCGTCACCGCTTCTCTGAACCGTGGACACTGAAAACAATCGCCGACACGGTCTCATTCGACCCCGGGTATTTGACCACCCTTTATGGCTCGCAGACGGGCACCACAGTTATGGCCGATCTCACGCGAGTGCGCATGGATCACGCGCACAACTTGATCGAGAACACGACGTTGACCGTTTCTGAGGTAGCTTTCCGTGTCGGATTAGTGGATCTGTCCCACTTTTCGCGAACATTCCGCCACGCGTTCGGCTATTCACCCAGAGTTCTTCGTTCTCACAAGGAGAGGTGACTAATCCCAAAAAAATGCCTGGAGAATAGGTCCGGCCCACGGGGATACTTAGGGATCAAGCAAACTTTCTGAGGAGTTCTGATGGCAACGAGTAAAAAAGTATTGGGCGGCAACGAGTCGATTCGCATTGCGATCGCACAGATCAGTCCCGTGTTCATGGACAAGGAGCGATCTCTGGCACGAGCTGAGAAAGCCATCGCAGATGCGGCCGCAGACAATGCCGACCTCGTTGTTTTCAGTGAGGCCTGGCTCAGCGGATATCCCTACTGGACTGAGGGCTGGGATAGCGGTCTGCAAGACTGGGTAGCGGGTCGGGTTGCTTTTCGAGACAGCGCGGTTGTCATTGGAACTGAGGATACTGAACGTCTCTCAGCCGCCGCCGCACAGCATCGTATTCACTTAGTTATGGGGTGCAATGAACTCGATGCTGACCCGGCGTCGAATACGATCTACAACACGCAATTGTTCTTTGACGGCGACGGCAAACTGCTCGGTAGACACCGTAAGCTCATGCCCACATTCGGGGAACGGCAGTTCTGGGGACAAGGCCAGCTGACCGATCTTCGTGTCTATGACACAGATATCGGTCGCATCGGAGGCCTCATTTGCGGTGAGCACTTGATGCCGTTGGTGCGTGCGGCGATGATCGAACTGGGTGAAGAAATCCATGTAGCGGCATTCCCCGGCAGCTTCGTTCTCCACACCGGGCCCCGCTTGGAAGAGCCCGATTTGACGGGCGACGCCTGGCGAATCTCGAGCACCCGAAATCACGCATTCGAGGCCGGAGCGTTCGTTGCCTCAGCCTCCAGCATCATCGACCCCGCTGACGTGCCTGACGGTTTTCCTTACAAGGGAAAGATGAATATCGACTACGCCACCGGCGGAAGTAGCATCATTAGCCCCCTTGGCGTACCCCTTGTAGAACCCACTATGGGATCCCAAATCTTGGTCAGTGACTGTGAAGCGTGGATGATCAAGGCGGTAAAAGCAATCGTCGACACCGCGGGTCATTACTCTCGCCCTGACCTGCTCGCTTTAGCTGTCAAGGGTCAGAGCGGATGGGACGTGCTCAACCGCGACGGACAAATCCCCTCAGGGTGGGGAACCAGTCTGTTGCGATCCGCTGAAGCACACGACGTTGATCCGTTATTGCTCCCCGAGGCTGCGCAAGCGAGCATCTCCGCGGATAGCTAGCGGGAGAGCGGTATTCGTGCATCTCGCAAGCGAGGTGCTCAGGTGCACGAGTACTCGGAATCAGCGTCCCTGTTAGATTTGATTCATGGATCTTGACGTCAGAGAACGAACCGCGGTCGTCACGGGCGGCAGTTCGGGCATCGGTTTAGCGTGCGTGACACGACTGCTTGCAGAAGGGGCCAACGTTGTTACGTGCGCTCGTGATCGCGAGCGTCTCGATGCAGCTATCGCACCGCTCGATGCCCAGTATCCGGCACAACTCTCTTGGCAAACCGCGGATGTGCGAACAGGCCAAGAGGTCGATGATCTTATTAACGCCGGCGTGAAGAAGTTCGGCGCGATCGACATGATTGTGAACAATGCGGGTCAATCTTTGTCGTCTAATTTTGACTCCACGACTGATGCCGACTGGATGAGTGAGTTTCAGCTCAAGTTCTTTGGTGTCATCAACGTTCTTCGTGCTGCCCGCCCCTGGCTCACGCAGTCCGAGGTAGCGTCGGTGGTCAACATTAACGCGGTGCTGGCACGGCAACCCAATGCCAACCTGATCGCGACAAGTGCTACTCGAGCTGGACTGCTTAATCTCTCAAAGTCACTTTCTGTTGACTTTAGTGATGACAACATCCGTGTCAACTCTGTGTGTGTTGGGGTCATCGACACTGGGCAGATGCGGCGACGATATCGTGCCGCCGAGTCAGAGCTGAGTTTCGACCAATGGTACGAGCAGCTCTCACTCAACCTCGGCACGAATATTCCTCGACTGGGCCGCCCAGAAGAGGTTGCCGCTGCTGTCGCTTTTCTACTGTCTCCGCTGTCGGGGTATACCACTGGAGCAGTGCTCGATGTCGCGGGAGGCATCGGCCGCTATGTGTAGAACGATCAGCGGCTAAAGCCCATCAAAGTGAGTGAAACGCTCACATTTCTCGCGGCCAGCCTGCGCGAGACCGTAGACATAATCGGTGCCACTGCTGTTAGGATGCTAGACCGGCACTAACGAGCGCTCCTGTAGACGCTTTAGTGAGAGTCGCAAACACGTGCAACCGATGATGTTGCACAGTCGCTCCCGTGCTCGTCGCTAGCTCGGACAATAGGCTGATTTACTTGCAGGGAGTATTTACATTCCCCGGATTCCTGGGGATTCACAAAGGTCGTGCGCCAAAAGTGCGCGGTGCGGGTCGGCTGAGATTGCACTTCGAGCGAATGATTTCCCTTGAGAGTTCCCGCCAAGCATATCGAGAGCGTAAGCGACGCTACATTTCTTCTACGTAGAAATCCAGCTCTATGTCTGAACAAACTTGGCCATTGCAATCTGATATATCGTCAGGACATGCTGATACTGCGACAACGAGATCTTCCAATGCCTCGAACTCACTATGGTCACCCTTAGCCGACCATGCTTCATTTAGGTATGGGGTTCCATCGGTTTTGAAACCCGAATTCTGGAAGCAATTTAGCGGGTCGCTGAGAAGCTCCTCCGGTATGTGCGCTGCGCGCTCAGATCGCTTGGTCCACCCTTGTAATGCTTCATGAATGTTTTCACGGCAGCCAAGGCGGGGACCCACTTTATAGATTTCTTCGTAGACGTATCGGGAGCAAGAACAAAAGAATGTGTCGTGACGCCCGACGGTATCGAGAGGCACGACAGCTAGAGGGCGCTGTAGGTCCGAGTAGAGTGTCGATCCCACCTTGATCTCAGAGGTCCAGTTCATGATCCGAGTGATGTTTTGAGAGAATTTCTGGAGGGGATTATCGAGGCGAAAAAACATGGCATCGGCAACTTGCGTGCCTGAAATATCAGTAATCCGGCAACGGCTCCCTTTTCGGACTTCGCCGGCATAGGCGGTCGCCGCCGGTATCCTCACTTTCTCCAGTGTCATGTTTTACGCCCTTTTCTCAACAGTGATCTGAAACCAACGCGTGTTCTCAACCAGTCAGCCGTTATCGCTCCCAACAGTACGACTCCAGTCGCGACTCCCTGCCAGAAACCAGATACACCGATCAGCGTGAGTCCGTTGGAAAGAACCCCCAGCAGCAGCAGCAGCACGCCTAGAATCGTGCCAAAAACACCACCTTCGCCTCCTTTGAACGATGTACCTCCCAGCAAGACAGCCGCAGCCGCGGCCAACGCGATCCCAGAACCCATGGTGGGGCCAGCTGACTGCAGCCGCGCAGACATAATGACTCCAGCCAACAGAGCGCAGCCAGAGCACAACAAGAACGCTGTCGCCCTAACGGCTTTCACGTTTATGCCTGCGAGACGAGAAGCCTCTGGATTACCGCCTACTGCGTAAATCATCCGCCCAAATCCGGTGTGCCGCAGGAGCAACAAGGCGAGAGCAGCGACGAGGACTGCCACTGCCACCGTTATCGGCAGGCCGAGGACCTCTCCCGTTCCCAACCAAACGACGAATTCGTTGTCGTACATAGGAATCGTACGACCGTCCGAAGCCACGAGTGCGAGTCCGCTGAAGAGGGCGTCTGTAGCAATAGTGACTACGAAGAAATTCAGCCCAAGAAGGGCTATAAAGCTAGCATTCGTGACTAAAGATGCAGCCAGACCGATTGCGAGAACCAGCACAACGGCGACGAATGCCGGGATGCCGATCTCCACCATTCTTGCCAAAAGGACAGCTCCAAGCGCGAGGAAGCCTCCTACCGAAAGGTCAAACCCTCCCATCAGAACAACGAATGTCATCCCGACGCTGCACACCATTAACGCGGACTTGGTTTGCAAGATATTGATCAAGTTCCCAGTGCTGAAGAAACCATCCTCGGTGATGCCCAAGAACAGGATCAGTGCGACTAAGCCAATTGTAACTCCCCCGTATCGACCAAGATCCAGTGACGCTCGCCGCTTGCCCAGCCTTCCCAGCAAAAGTAAAGGCGCCTTCAACTCCGTAGCGGAAGTGTTCTGCAACGCTATTCTCCAGCCTTGCTCGTCAGAGCGGACTCTGGCAGGTCAATACCCTTGTAGACGAGACGCTCGCCGGATCCGACGCTCTCAAGCTCGAAGCTGAGCTCTACTTCAAGTTGCTCGTCCTCGGTCGGAAGAGCACCCACATTTTCCTTGTCAATAATCAAGTAAGGGACTTCAATCTGATCGGGAAAGGTTTCACCGGCCAACGCTTCACAGACGACCCACCCCTTGGCCCGGCCCATCAACGTGTTACCGACATAAACCGTCGCAGCGATCTTGTCATCCTGAATCGCTTGGCGTGTTTCTTCGTTCCCCTCATACGTCACGATAAGAGGCTGGAAATCATCGCCGCGAACTGTGGCAACAGCTAAGGCTGTGACGTTAATTGCGTCGAAAATACCCTTCAGATCTGCCCCATAAAGTGCTTTGAGCTGCTCCGTAATCTCGGCCGACTTCTGCGGAGATAGCGCACTATTCTCGTAAGTTTCGACAACTTCGAGTCCGGCGTCGGCCGCACCCTCCGCAAATCCCTCTGCCATATTCCTGAACGATTCAACCTGCTGTGGGCCGACAATCGCCGCGACCTTGGCACCCTTCCCGAGTTTTTCCGCGAGGTATGTCGCTAACGCCGCACCAGCTCCGCGATCATCGAACTGCATGTTGGTCGCGGAATCGACACTTTCTGGAGTTTGATGGGTCACGATTAACGTGCCGGCCTCCTCCGCGCGCTGAAGCGCCGGACGGATCGCGGTGCCGTCCATCGGCCACACCGTTATTGCATCCATCTTGCGCTGAGTAAAGCCGTCGACGTCCGACAGCTGTTTATTTAGATCGAGGTTCGCGTCGGCTGCCAGCACCTCGGCTCCGCGCGATTCGGCCTCTTTCAAGAAGCCATTATGAGTCAGGCTGAGTCCTGGGTCCGAAGCCTGGGGAATCGAGTCGCCAATGACCGCACCCTCACAACTGCCGCCTGCTTGCTGTCCACCATCCGCTGTCTGCTGTCCATCACTCGCGGAACACCCGCTGAGGAATAGCGCAATAACTACACCAACCGATCCAATTCCTATGGTTTTCATCATTTCCTTCTTTTGTTATGTATCATTGTTCGATGGCCTCATCGCCTGCCGATGGCCGCTGTGCGGCCCCGGAGGCCAGTAGAATTATGCCTTCCTCGTCGATAGAATCACTCTCAAGTTCTCCAACAAGAGACCCCTCGAAGAGCACAATCACCCGGTCACAGAGTGTCGCCAGTTCCTGAATATCGGAAGACGCCAGCAATATCGCAGCACCCTGCTCAACCCGCGATCGAATTAGATCGTAAGTATCAGCGCGCGCCGCAATGTCAACACCACGCGTCGGTTCGTCGAGAACAAACACGAGCGGTTCCCGGGAAAGCTCACGACCAAAAATGACTTTCTGAGCATTTCCGCCTGAAAGGATTTCAACACGCACACCACTATGTGATGGCTTGATCCTGAGCGCCGCACTCATCCCGTCCGCAATCTTCCGATCGAGGTCCACACGCGGGAACTGGAAGCTTCTATACGCGTTCAGACGGATGTTTCTTTCAATCGAGTGCCGACCAATAAGTCCTTGCCGATCACGATCCTCGGGCACGAAAGACATACCCGCGTCACGAGCAGAAGCAATATCTCCGCTGCGAAGCTCAACCCCGTCAACGAGAACCTTTCCAGATTCCGGCTTGCGAGCTCCTGCTACTGTCTCCAATAACCGCGAGCGGCCGGAGCCCATAACCCCTCCGACTCCCACGATTTCACCGACATGAACAACAAAGTGCATCGGACGGACCGTGCCGGCCAGACGAAGCCCCTCGACTTGAAGCGCAACTTTTTCTCGACGTTGAGATGGCGCACGATCCAGAAGTGCAAACTCTCGTCAGACCATCATCTCGCCTAGACGAGCATCAGTTACATCCTCGCGGGCGAGATCGCCGACAATGTGTCCGTCGCGCAACACCACTGCTCGATCCGCCAGAACTTTAATCTCGTTAAACCGATGGGTAATGAGGATTGAACCGACACCCTGCTCTGCCAGACGTTCAAGAAGGGCGAGAAGTACTGAAGGGTCCGGCATACGTGTCGTCACCTCATCCAAAACCAGAAGTCGTGGCTCGGCGAGTAACGCCGTAGCGATTTCTAGCTGCGCCTGCTGTGCTGCAGACAGAGTTTCGACCTTTTGGTCTGGGTCGCAAGCTAAACCAACCTCAGCCAATGCCCAATCCGCACAATTCATCCGTCGGGCACGACGCCACCAACGAAGATCCGGCAGGCCCAGATTCTCACGCACAGACATCGTAGGGACCAACGCAGGCTCTTGACTTACGTAGCAAACCCCCAACTCTCGGGCTCGCTTTGGTCGAAGCATTGGTTCCACCACACCATCGATAATGACCTCACCGGAATCTGGTTGGATAACCCCGGCAATGATGCGAGATGTAGTCGACTTTCCCGAACCGTTCTCTCCAACAAGAGCGACAACCTCCCCTGGAAAGACGTCCAAGTGGACGTCTTCCAAAACCCGCGTTTTCCCGAACGATTTCGCTATCCCTCGAAGACTTAGTAACGCTTGCATCGCTACCGCCCTAACCCACGATTGTGGGTAGGCACTTCGGCAACGTTGCTTGAACTACTCGACCCGGCCCAAAGAGCGCCTCATCGTTATGGGGAGCACCAATCAACTGCACTCCATTGGGGAGCGCTAGCGCAGGTAGGCCAAGGCATGCAGGCCACAAACTGTTACGCATTTGACCCATGAGCCTCTCCAGTTCCTCTGTCGACGCCCAGTGATCGTAGTCAAGAGGCAAAGGAACTGCCATGCCTGTAACGGGCGAGACCACCAGCGGATAGTCTTCCGGCCACGCCACAATTCCGCGACGAAGCTGGGCCCACTCCATCCATCTATTGAGAATGGTCTCGGTGTCTCGAACTGTCGGCCAGAGTTGCGAAAGCTTATCGATGTGATCGAAGCAAGACGGGTCCATTATTTCGCGCAATTGCGGCAGCACATGCAGCCGCAGTTCTGTGGCAAGGAGTTCACCCCGGGGAATTCGGCGTCTTCTATTTGGTATCCGACCTCTTCCAGTGCCCTGCAAGTCTCGTCGACTTTTTCTTCCATCTCCGGAGAAACGTCTGCACCAGACTGGTGCACTATTCGGGCCACGCGCAAGGGACCCGTGGTCTCTTCGACGCAAGGCTGTGAGGAAAGGCTGAAGGGGTGTCGAGCGCTCGCCCCCGCAGTAGCGGCGAAAGCGACGCGCAGGTCGTCTACAGTCCGCGCGAGGGGTCCCTGTGATGACATCGCTTCGACGGCGGGAGACCGAACCGAATCACGATGCTCCGACGCATAGGGGATTCGGCCCGGAGTGGCACGCAACCCGTAGATCTGAGAGAACGCGGCCGGTACACGAATCGAACCGGCAAGATCAGTGCCGAACCCGACAGCAACCATCCCCGCGGCAACAGCTGCAGCGTCGCCGCCCGAGGATCCGCCCACTGATTTATTCAAATCGCGGGGGTTCCGGGTCCATCCCAGCTCAGAGCTGTGGGTGTTCCATCGCATGGCGAAATCGGGTTGATTCCCTTTGCCGATGATGATCGCACCTTGCGCACGTAGCCTAGCGACTACGGGCGAGTCTTGGCGAGCGATCTCATCGACCATGTTCTTGTTGCCATGTGTAGTGGGCAGCCCCGCAACGTCATACTCAGATTTCACTGACATCGGGACGCCGTCGAGAATTCCTCGATAGTTGCCGGTGCGGTCTGCTTCATCAGCTTCTCGAAGCGCTTCTTCACCTCGGACTGCCACAAGGGCCCCCACGCTCGCATTGGAGGACGCAACGACGTCCAAGTGCGCCTGAACCACTTCAACTCTCGTCAGCTCTCCAGCGCGGACACGATCGACTATGTCTCGTGCTGAAAGTTCTACCGTCTTTGGCATACGACTCATTAAGTCAGTCAATTGCTCACGCTAGGTCACCTGGAAGGGTACTTTCTTCGCGCGGGGGACGGAGGTAGACGTTAGCGCTGCACGATAAAGGCGATCCGCATCCAATTCCGTGCTCGACACCATCTAAAAGTCGGACCTACGCACGTCAGTCACGATCTTCGCAGAGATTGCCTTTAGGTAACTTTGCGGACCACCCTGGGTCACAACAACAGTTTTGGGGCGTCCTTTAATCGCGGTGATGGTAGAGTATTGGGTCACACTGAGCTCGGAAATCACCACCCGATCCAGTGCCACGGTGTAGTGGATTAGGGCGAAGGTAGCTGAGATCATGACTCACGAAATTGTGAATATTCGATACAGGCAATACTCTGACGCGCTTCATTCCGCAGGAAGCACAGATGAGGTTATCACCGCTTATCTCAAAACGGTAGGCGAAGTTATTCCCGCCGCGGCCCATGGCGTCTACGAACTCGACACGGCCAGTCTTTCGGTGATCAGGTCCCGATCCAACTCTCGCGGCAATTGGCTCGATCTGTACGAAGAGTACGGACGGCAAGACGATCCCGTTCTCCAGTTCGTGCTCAAGCAAGGCCGCGCAGTTGACTCCTCGCGACTGCTTAGCGATGAGCAATGGGAGTCATCCGGTGCTCGCAAGGCCCTCAGCTTTCGAGGCCTCGCGCACTCTCTCGAAGCACCAGTAGTGGTTTCGGGGGTCTTCTTTGGGACAATCAACCTCGCCCGTCCCGCAGAATTTCCGGCATTCTCCTCCGCCGAGCTACACACCGCGAGCCTGGTAAGTGAACAGCTGGCAATCGCACTAGAACGGGCCCTGCACCACGAAACAACGGGCCGTCGGGTTTCTACCTTGGAGCGGACACTTGATCGTCTAGGCCAAGCCGTAATCGTCACAACCCTTGAAGGACAAGTGCTCTACCAAAACCGCACCGCGCTGCGTGAATGGGGCGTCGAGGTCGATGTGGAAGGTTCGCCATTGCCCGGGGCGACCGCCGACGCAATCGTGACAGCCATGAGTGAGTTCCGCGGCTTAGGAAAAAGGGTCTCGATCCGCAATCTAGAAGACGAGAGGCTAAACCGGAGGGCAGTAATGAAGTCCTACCGACTCTCTGACAGCGAAGACACCGCCGTGTCTCTTATCTTTCCTTATGCTGACGGCCCTGCCGCGCGGCAGCTTCCGGTCTGGGACGTACTTACGCGTCGCGAACAAGAGATCGCCCAGCTCGTCAGCGAAGGACTCACCACTAAACAAATCTCGGGGCGCGCCTTCATCAGTGAGAACACCACCAAGCAGCACTTGAAGCGCATCTTTGTGAAAACTGGCGTGAGCTCACGCGCAGAACTCATCCAACTGATCTGGACTTCAGGCCACGCCAATCACACGAACTAACCCGCCTGTCGCCACCACACAGCGCAACTAGCGGCGGTAAAGCCCAGGCTCACTATGAGCCCGGGCTACCGTCAGGCGGCAAACAGTATGAGGCCAGGCCACACGATAAACGCTGCTATTACCAGCACGTACGGCACGAAATATGGTGCTACCCCACGGAACGTATCGACAATGCTAATGTCTGGGTCGATGCCGGTCACGATGAACGCGTTAACCCCGATAGGAGGGGTAACGGCCCCTAGCGTCGTCACGAGCGCAACGATAATGGTGGTCCATACCAGATCGTAGCCGAGCGCTGAAAGCAGAGGGAAGAACAAGGGGATGCTGATAACCAAGAAACCCAAGCCGTCCATCAAAGCTCCACCAAGGAGGTAAATCAAAAGTACGATTAGGAGAACAACGACGGGAGCCACAGGCAGTGCTTGTACTGAGTCGGCCAATTCAAAAGGCATCCGTGTCAGCGTCAAGAACCTTCCGAACGCAACGGCGCCCACCACCAGCAGCACGACAAAGGCGCTGATCCGCAGAGTCTCAGTAACAGAGCGCCGGAAAGCAGCCCAGGTGAGAGAACGCGTCAACACAGCGATAAGCACAGCCCCTGCTGCTCCAACGCCAGCGGCCTCCGTTGGCGTGAACCAACCCACGAACATGCCCACTACGGCGAACACGAAGATCACCGCGATTTCGACCGTACCGCCGAGCGACCGGAACCTTTCGCCCCATGTCGCTTTCGGCCCCACCGGTCCAAGCGCAGGCTTTCTCCACGCAACAACAAGAGCTGTTATCACCAGGAGCGTACCTACGAGCACTCCGGGAAATAGAGCCGCCCGGAACAGCGTCGTGATCGACTGCTCCGACTGAACCGCGATAATGATTAGCGCGGTCGAAGGAGGGATCAGGATACCTAGCGTTCCGCCAATGGCAACGGTGCCGCCCGCAAACTTCTTGTCATAACCGTATTTTTTCATCTCTGGTATCGCGATGGCCCCCATCGTTGCCGTCGCTGCTGCATTGGAACCTGATACTGCAGAAAAAGCTGCGCTGGCTGCGATTGTGGTCGCCGCCACCCCGCCAGGAAAGTGCCCTAACCACTTATAGGCCGAGTTAAAGAGTTTCGTACTCATTCCAGAATTGAAAATCACCTGTCCCATAAAAATGAACAGGGGGATTACGACCATGCTGTACGACGAGGCCTGACGGTAGATGTCAGAAGCGATTAGCTGCAAGGCTGCGCCTGGTCCAGCGAATATGACCATCCCGCTCAAGCCAACAGCGAACAGCGCGAAAGAAATCGGCATTCGCAAGAAAATTAGAACAAGGAGGACCACGATGCTGAGCACGGCTAAAAGCATTGGGCTCATTTTTGTTCATCTTCCAGCGGCGTCTTGGTAATCCACGCCTGAATTATTTTGAGGAAATCTTGGATGAGCGCCAGTACGACCACGCCAAATCCGAACATGAGGACAAATACCCACGGCCAGGTGGGAACCTTGAGAAGCTCTGTGGTCGTGCCGGTCTTCGTCTGCCCCACGCCGTAGCCCCACAGTGCATACATTACGACGATGAATGTCGCGATCGAAAGGAGTGTTATTACGGCTTCAAGTATCAGCTGAGCGGGCTTATTAAGACGTGCGGTGAACAAGTCAATGGCAACGTGGGCCTTGGCAACCTGTCCATCACCAAAGCTGAGCCCCAGAACGACCACCGCAAGCAATCCCATCACCTCGTAGGTGACAGCGATGGGGTTTCCGAAGAGACGAAAGACGATACCGCTCACCAGCAATATGACCGCCGAGATTAACGCCACCCCGGCGATCGCGGCGGTTACACGCGCGATCGCCGGAATTATGCGAGGAAGGAACCCCGTCATCGCGCGGCATTTTCAGCAGCTAGTTCTCGCATGCGAGCGAGTACACCTTCGGCATCGAAATACGAGTCCCCGTTCGTCTTCACCCACTGGTCTGCCTGTCCGTTCAAAATCTTGTCCCACTTGGCCCGCGCGGCTTCTTCGACTTCTACGATCTCAACACCATGTTCATCTTTAGCGAAGTCAATCGCAGCTTGGATCGATTCATCGTGGCCCTGCGACGCAAACAACATCATTTCTTCGCGCAATTCAGCAATAACGGTCTTTACGCTTTCTGGCAGGGCGTCATAGCGAGCCTTGTCCATGACAGCTACAAAACTGTTCGACGTTCCAAAGGGGTAGTTGGTTACAGACCTGATCGACTCGGCGAGACCGAAGTCCTTCATCACCTCACGTGATGACATGTAGCCCTGGATCACGCCGGTGTTCAGCGCTTCAGAGACCTCGGCCATCGACATGCCGATTGGTGCCGCTCTGAGTTCTTCAAGCACCGGTACATTTGCCCCGGCGGCACGAAGGGACATACCCGCAATGTCAGCTTCTGACTGGATGGGGGTCTTTGTCTGGAGGTACGACGCCTCTGTCGTGAACGCGGTAATGATCTCATATCCATCGAACTCTTCTGGCTCATACTCTTCGAGAAGGCTCAAGAAAGTGCGTGATGACGTCTCCGCACTGTCCATTCCGATGGGCACATTCATCACAGAAGAGAACGGGAACCGACCAGTGTCATACGCGGGTGAGTCCATACCGATGTCGACAACTCCCTCGGTGACTCCGTCAAAAATGTCCCCTGAGCTGAGTAGTGTGCCACCCACGAACAGTTCAACTTCAACCTGACCATCGGTCCGCTCACTGATCTGGTTTGCCCATTCTTCCATCTGGACTGCGGGGAACGATGCTGCTGGCGCGAAGAACGCGTAACTCAGGGTGATTGGTTCATCACCAGCGGCCTGTCCCCCCTCTGCAGTACAGCCGGTCAGAACCAACGCACCCGCAACTAGAGCAGCGAACCCCATGTATCGATGACTATTCTTGAGCATAAATTTTCCTCTTCGTTGAGATTTATATGTCCGTGACAGAAACGACGCCCAGTCCGCCCATTTCGAGCAAACTGATCGACATTCCACTATTGATACTCGCGACATGCAAGGGTGTTACCGGTGCGAATCCGTAGGAGATCACTGATTCTCTCCTGTAGGGTTTGCTTCACAATCAAGCAAATTTTTAGTTCGTCCCTGCACCAGATTATGAGTCACCACTCATCGGTCGCGTCACCCAACTGGGTGGAATCGTCGTCTCCGACAAGCCCCATCACGACGCGCGTGGGTGGTGGTCGTGCATGGGATGCGCCTGTCCGACTCGTGGGCATATCAAGTTCGCTCGTAAGCCCTCAGGGACGATTTATCATGTTCTTCCCCTGTGAGGAATGAACACATCTTCCCGTTGAAGCCTGACTAGGTTTTGCAAATTCTCAATCATGTCTAGATATCGACGACGCCTACAAGCTGATCCCGCGCGCAACTGAATGGTTCCAACTAAAATTGAGTGCCGTCGAGGCGACCTCGTTGATCGGTAACCCCCAGTTCTCACGATGCGAAACATCCAACGCTGTCGAGAACGAACTCTGAACAGTTTTTCACGCCTGAGTTCTAGCACAGCTGTGTCCGCGTCAATGATGAGATACTTCGATTACGTTGCTGCTGGCCGCGTTGTTTGACGATGCGCTGGCAGGGCATCTTGTGGCTGGCTACGGTATGGGCAACGCTCCATGAGGTTCAACCCCACGGTCCCGGATAAATTCTCCACTACGCCTCAGCCTGCATGCTCGTGCCCGGTGATCAATCATCACCCACATCAGCTAGACCACGCAGGATGACCTTCATGATCTTTCCAGTGGCGTTTCTCGGCAGAGTTCCGATCGTCTGAAAAGACCTGGGAACCTTATAACCTGCGAGGTTCGAACGCGCATACTCGTGTAGCTCGACCGACGTAACTGTGGCCCCCGGATGCAATACAACGAAAGCGTGACCTGCTTCTCCCCAGCGAGCATCAAATACCCCAACGACCGCGCTATCTGCAATTGCCGGGTGCCGCAGCAGAACACCTTCAATTTCTGCGGGGTAGATATTTTCTCCTCCAGAAATTATCAGGTCCTTTATCCGATCAACTATGAAGACGAAGCCGTGCTCATCTTGTTCCGCAATATCTCCGGTGCGCAACCAGCCATCATCGGAAAGCGTGTTTCGGGTACTCTCAGCTTGCCGCCAGTATCCTGACATCACGTTGGGACCCTGAAGCAGAATCTCTCCCCGCTCGCCGACGGCAACATCCGTACCTGAGGTATCGACAATTCGCAGATCGGAGAAGAAACAAGGAGTGCCAGCTGAGCCGATTTTTTCCACGCTCTTGTCTTCGCGCAAAAAGGTGGCATTCGGCGAGGATTCAGTCATGCCGTAGCCCTGGAGGAATTTCAGACCACGTTCTGCGTACCGTTCGATTAGCGGAAGCGGCAAGGGGGCTGCGCCACAGGGCAAACTTCTCAGAGAGGAGAAATCTGCTGTTGTCCACCTTGCTGATTCGGCAAGCGCTTGGAATATTGTCGGCACTCCGAGTAGGAGGGTCACTCGGTGCTTCTCGATTAGGTCGATAGCGTGTTCCGTGTTCCACGAGCGCATGATCACTACCGTCCCTCCCTTGAGAATTGTGGTTAGGAAGAGGTTATTGATCCCCGCTGTGTGGAACATTGGCACCGGCAGGAGACTTACTTCGTCATTTGAAAAATCAACGTCGATCATCATATTGATCGAGTTCCAAGTGATGTTTCCATGGGTAAGCATCACCCCCTTGGGGTGGCCCGTCGTACCCGACGTGTATTGGATCATGCAGAGATCATCCAGTCTCACGCGAACCTGAGGCGCGTCATTCGACGCTACCTTTAGCCGTGTTTCATAGTCGGAATGTTCTGATTCCCCGATGCTGATTAGGGTAGACGGAAGCACGCTAGAAGCGACCTCGCGCAAGATCTCCTCGAAGTCTGACTCGTGAATCAGTACACTCGGCTCCGCGTCGTTGAGGATGTACTCGTACTCCGGCGCTGCAAGGCGAGTGTTTAAGGGCAAGAAGACTGCACCCAACTTTCCACAAGCGAACAATGCCTCTGCCAGCGAAGGGTGATTTTTCCCCAAGTAGGCAACACGGTCCCCGCGCCCAATGCCGAGACTCTTGAGAACATTCGCCAATCGGATACTGCGGTCGTGCAACTGCCCATACGTATAGGTTTCTTCTCCAAAACGTATGGCAATCTTTTGCGGGTCAACTCGCGCTCGACGGTCGGTCCACGAGCCAATTCCTTCGTCTAACATTGATAATTCCATCCCAATTACTTTCCGCCCCAGTGGTCGTGCATCCAATTGCAATCGCTCGGAATCAGAGCCGGCGTTTCGCTAATTCAGCTAGCCAGGAATCACGTTCTTCTCGAACCTGTTCACCGCCGAGCTCACAAATGAGCTTCGTCGTCTCGGCGTTGATCTGCTCGACGAGTTCTTTGGTCAGCCCCGGATCGCCGAGGTCGTTCCATAGAGCCGAAATGGTTGGACCAAGATGCTTATGCATACTGTCCATTCCTCCCGGGCCTGCCGAAAGCGCCAAGTTAACGAATGGTCCATGGCTGGCCCACCTAAGACCCGGCCCACTAGCAATCGCAACATCGATATCTGCAACCGAAGCCACTCCCCTGTCGACCAGCGAGTAGGCCTCACGCCATAGCGCAGCTTGGAGCCGGTTCGCGATGTGGCCGAGTACCTCTTTGCGAAGTCGCACCGGGTACTTCCCCGCGCTTCGATAGAAGTCGATAGCGGCTTCGATGTAGGAGTCCGTTGTCTGCGAACCACCGACGACTTCGACTAGCGGAACGAGGTGCGGCGGGTCGAACGGGTGGGCAACTAGCACTCGCTCGGGGGCACGAGCACATAACTCCTGCAAACTAGAGGGAGTAAGCGCGGATGAGCTGCTTGCGATTATCACGTTCAAATCGGCAGCGGCATCCAACTCCGCGATGAGCCGCTGCTTTGCTGTCAGATCCTCAGTCGTGTTCTCTTGAATGAAATCAGCGACTGCAGCAGCTTCTGCCAGCACCGGCGTGAATCGCACTCGCTCAGTTGATGCACCTCGACCGACCTGAAGATTTTCCACGACTGGTAACAGCCTCGCGAGGTCGGCCTGAAACCGTTCTTCCGCACCGGGGGCGACATCTGTCGCGATCACAGAGAGCCCTTGCGCGAGAAAGTGAACTGCCCAACTCGTGCCGATGACACCAGTGCCCACGACCGCGACGGTAGCGACAGGCCGCGCGCTCACGCTATGCATTTGTGGGGCGCACCCGCGCCGAGCGGCCATCGAGGAATTCGGCCAATCGTTCTTGGGCTTGAGGGTCAGTCTTCGCTAATGCCGCCATCAGCGATTCCGTTAGCAGCCCGACCTCCTGAGAAGAATCATTGATCCGCGGAAGCACGTGATTCACCGCAAAGTTCGTTAGCTTCGTATTCCTCGCGACAGCCTCAGCCAGTTCGAGCGCAGTTTCCAGCGCCTTCCCTGTAGCCACAAGGTACTGAGACAGCCCCGCCGCGTGACCCTCCTCTGCTGTAAGAACACGGCCGGTGAGCATCATGTCAGTCATCCGCGCCAAGCTAATCAGCTTGGGCAACCTAGCCGACCCGCCTCCCCCCACGTAGAGTCCGCGAGCTGCCTCTGGCAGGGCATAATACGCGGTGGAATCAGCGACGCGGATGTGTGTTGAGGCTGCGAGCTCCAGCCCGCCACCGATTACAGCGCCATGAAGCGCAGAAATCACTGGCACCGGTCCAAACTGGATTTGGTTCATGTACTCGTGCCAGTTTCGGGAAGACTGCACGGTGTCCCAGGCAGTGCCGTCGACAAGTTCATATAGGTCGAGGCCGGCACTGAAGTGATCACCAGCAGCCGTGAGCACAACTGCCCGCACTTCTGAGCCAACTCCGTTGATGAGCCTAGCTATCTCAGAGATCGTACCGATGTCGAGTGCATTGCGCTTTTCCTCCCGCGTAATCGTGATGAGCAACGTAGTGCCGCGCGTCTCGCTGTGAACAGTTTCGATCATGTTTTTCTCCAATGATGGGGTTTAGTAGTCACGCAGAAGGTCCCTACCAACGATGTGTTTCATTACCTCGCTGGTTCCTGCGTAAATAGTGGAAGCTCGTGCGTCCAAAAACTCACGAGTGGCGGGGTGATCCGCGAGATAGCCCGCACCACCATGAATTTGTAGCGAGCGAGTCGCGATATCTTGCTGAGCTTCTGTAGCCCACAACTTGGCCATCGCTGCTTCCACCGCCGAGAGCTCGTCGTTGACGAAGCCCAGAATGCACCGATCGATGAACGCCCGACCTGCTTCGACCTGAGTTGCCAGCTCTGCGAGCATGAAGAGGTTCGCTTGGTATTCGCCAACTGGCCGACCAGCTATCGTCCTGCTTCGTGCTTGGTCAAGGGCGAGGCGCAGCATCCGCTCTGACGAGGCCGTCGCCATTAACGCAACCACGAGCCGTTCCTGCGGCAGATTAGTTCGCAGATAGTCCAACGCTTTGCCCTCTTCGCCCAAGAGATTCGAAACCGGAACACGAGCGTCCACAAACTCGAGACTTCCCATCTGCTGCGAGTGAAGCCCAATCTTGGCTAAGCTCGGCCCCCGCACTATTCCGGGAGCGTCCTTGTCGATAACGAGGAGGGAAAACTCGCCCGGACTCGTAGCGACAAGGACGATAAAAACTCCGGCGATCCCTGCGCTTCCAATGAGAGTCTTCGATCCGTTGACGATGAAGGAATCACCATCGCGATCCGCGACGGTGCGGATACCTCGCAAATCACTTCCGGCCGCCGACTCAGTTATTGCCAGTGCTGCCAACTGCTTGCCCGCGCGAAGCCGCGGAAGCCACCTCAGTTTCTGCTCCGTGGTTGCAAAACGGGAGATATAAGGTTCAACAAGGTCGTTGAAACCACCCATTGCCATAGCAACCCCCGTGGCTCCGACCGCGACCAGCTCTTCATAGAGAATCGAGCTGAATCGGAAGTCGGCGCTTATCCTCGGGTCACTGCCGAGAAGGCCTTGCTCCGCTGCGCGCAGGAAGAATTCAGGATCAACATATCCTTGCGATTCCCAGCGGGAAAGCTCTGGGACGACCGCGCGGCTAATGAAGTCAGCGACCGTGGCGCGAAACGACTCCTGCTCCGGGGTATAAAGATCGCGCTTCACGCTGACCTCCTCGTTTGTTCAGTAATTAGAATCAGAATTGAGAATCCGCGCGATGAAGGTGCCAGTTCATCAGCCACTCGTGCACTTCGAGTGCCACTAAGCGACCGGTTGCGAATGCTGAGATTGTTTAGCCAACGGGGGCGTGGTCGTGACGTTGACGACATTCGTTGGTGATGCAACTAGTGGGGCTGTAATCGCCCACTAGTTGCATCACCTGGTTAATCAGCTCGGGCCATCCACGTGTGGTGACGCTGGTCATCACTTACGGGTAAGTACGGCCAAGCTTCTCGTCGAGCTAGTTGCTGTACTGCGCGATGAGTTCTCTCGCGCGCTCTAAAACGGCTTGAGCATCGAAATCAGCATCTGCATGAGCACTCAACCAGCTCGTCACCGCAGCCTCAGCTTTCTTATCCCAGATAGGAACCTGGCTTTCGCTGAGCTCAATGGTCTCGAGCCCGTACTCGTCAACACTCCACTTGAGAGCCTGACCAACGCTCTGAGTGTCTTGATATTTCGCGGCAAAATCCCGCATTTCGGGTTTCAGCTCATCGATCGTCGCTTTAACATCGTCGGACAACGCTGCATAGCGATCTTCGGTCATGACAGCGACGAACGTGCCGGCGAGCCCGACGGGGTAATCCACGTAATAATTGATGGCCTCGGCGAGTCCGAAGTCGCGAAGAACGTCACGAGATGACACATAGCCATCGACCACATTCGTTTGGAGCGCTTGAGCAACCTCGGTGATCGGCATGCCTACCGGGACCGCCCCAAACCCTTCCATGAGTGCAACGTTGGTTGCGCCATTAACACGCAGTTGCATCCCCGCAAGATCCTCAGCTGTTTCAACCTTGTCGATGGTCTGAACGAAAGCCGGCTCGGCAGTGAACGCTGTGATGATGTGGAAGCCTTCATATTCCGCGGGCTCGAACTCTTCGATCAGGTCGTACAAGACCGCACTACCAACCACGGTGTCAGGAATATCCAAAGGGAGAGCCATCACCGAGGTAAACGGGAAGCGACCTTCATCGTTGTGAGGACTATCTAGACCAACGTCCACCAGTCCGTTCTTGACGCCATCGAAAATATCGTTGGCGCCGAGCAGTGTGCCTCCGAGGAACAGCTCGACGGTCGCATTTCCGGAGGTCCGGTCATCCAATTCTTCAGCCCATTTTTCTGCCTGCTGACCTGCGTGGGTTCCCGCTGGCGCATAAAACGCGTACTTAAGCGTGACTGATTCTTCGTTCCCCTGGTCAGCGCCACCACTGACTGAGCAACCCATCAAACTTCCTACAGCTACAATTGCCAGAGCCAGAGTAATTCTGCGTTTAAGTATCAATGTCATGTCCCGTGTTTCCCTATCTCTATAATTCGCGACGTTGCGAGGTTACCCGCTAGGATATCGTCGGGCTAAGCAGACAGAAGTACCCGTTTGGGTAATGTTTGGCTGGTGAAGATAACGATGCCGTCCGTGGCTTCTCGCTCTAGTTTCACCTGGCCGCGGTCGAATCGGGCAGCGGCCTCAGATCGATAAGGGGAAAACGCCGGTCAGCCCGAGGACCGTAGCGCTCTTGTCATGGGATGTGTGTGGCAGGGCTTAGTTCTCGGGCCAGCCGAGCAGTTTTTCAGCGTTCCTGCGATATACCAATGGTCGAATTGCGTCTTTGATGGAGAGCGCCTCGAAGTCAGTCATCCATCGCTCCGGCGTTAGCGCTGGATAGTCAGAACCGAACAGCACCTTTCCGCTAAGCGGACCATTAATCTGTTTGATCAGGTTCTCTGGGAAGTATTTTGGTGACCACCCAGAAAGGTCAATAAAGACGTTCGGTTTGTGTTGTGCAATCGCAATCGCTTCATCCTGCCAAGGAAACGAGGGGTGCGCGATAACGATCTTCAGGGCAGGAAAATCCACCGCAATATCGTCGAGATAGATCGGGTTCGAGTACTTCAACCGCATCCCGGCACCGCCTGGTTCGCCTCGACCTACACCGGTCACGCCGCTGTGGAACAAAGCAGGCACGCCCCGGCTTTCGAGTTCCTCGTAAAGTGGATAGAACTCTTTGTCAGACGGGTAAAACCGTTGTTGTGTCGGATGGAATTTGAAACCCCGAATATTGTGCTCGTCGACGAGTTCTGCGGCTTCCACCACCGCCTGTGCGCCTCGATTGGGATCAACAGAACCGAAAGGAATGATGACGTCCGGAAACTCAAGGGCGATGCGCGCAATCTCACGATCACTGACGGCCTTCTCTTGGCCGGTCGAGGCAAAGTCATCGACATCGAAGACAACGAAGGCCATGCGGCGCGCCCGGTACTCGCGCGCCATCTGACGGAGGTCAGGCAACTCTCCGAATCCGAAAAGCGCTCTCAGTGATTCCTCATGCGCCGACGGTCCGACCATGCCGGATGTCGCACGCAAGACATGCGTGTGGAAGTCAATGGCGACAATGTCTTCCGGGGCGATCGGACCCGTATCCTGTTCAGCGGTTGCTGTCAATTGGGGGTTGGTCTCGGTGCTCAAGTAAGATCCCATCCCGCCTCTGAGACGATCGATCGGCACGGACGATATTGTGCGATCCGGAGGATTGACGCGTTGAACATTTTCATGAGTTGGCTGCCTCTTCTCGGTGGTCGCGCCAAACACGAACCCTGCCGCGGTGCGCAGAAGAGGCCATTTCGGAGCCATAATCCCCGCGCGAGTCTTCGTTAATCGATAGTCTGTAAAACTTACCCGAGTTCTAAGCGGAAGTGCAACACCGTCTAAGTTGTGGTTATTGAGATCACTCCGAGAAGGGTTGCACTTCCTTGACCGCACATTACAGACATTTGATGATCGATGACCGCTTCGAGGTCCAACGCCTCTGGGAAGGTGGTGTCAGTCGGTCGGCGATTGCTCGCCGTTTAGGGGTTCACCGTTCCACGATCACCCGCGAGCTACGGCGCGGTTCGTGGCAGCCAGAACATTATCATGCGAACTTGCGTCCGTACCTGCGCAACAGGCTCGACACACGTGGCCCACATCAACGTCTCTACCTCGGGACTCAGGCCCAACTCCAGGCAGACACGCGCAGAGCCCGTTCGCATCAGCCATACCGGATGGGCTAGGACCAGCTGGTGGACTGGGTGATTTCAGCGTTGCGTCTCCGGTGGACACCCCAGGAGACCGCGGGCCGTTTACCCTCCGAGTTCCCTGACGATCTACGGATGCGAGTCAGTGCAGAGACGGTGTATTCATGGATCTATCTGCCAGCACAATCACACCGTCAACTTCGGCAATATTTGACCCGTGGGCACCGCAAACGCAGGAAGCGACAGGGCAGACGAGTGCATTCCCAGCGGATCAAGTGGCGTACCTCAATCCATGCTCGTCCCGCTGGGATCGAGGACCGTGACCAGTTCGGGCATTGGGAAGCTGACAATTTCCTTGGGGCCCACGGCACCGGCGGTCTGCACACCAACGTGGAACGCCAATCCCAGCACCTCATCGCGGTGACGATCCCCGCGATCACCGCGATCACCGCGCAAGCCACACTAGATGCGCAACTAACAATCTTCACCTCCATTCCCGCCCACGCCGCCAGATCGGTGACTGCTGACAACGGCAGCGAGTTCGCCTACCACTACCGACTTGCTGACACCCTCGGCATCCCGACGTATTTCGCTGACCCATATTCGGCTTACCAGCGGGGCACGAACGAGCACTTCAACGGTCGTATCCGCCGCTACCTCCCCAAAGGCACCAGCTTCGCTGACCTCACCCAGACAGAACTCGACGAATACACCACCGAGATCAACAACCGGCCACGCAAAATACTCGGCTGGGCAACCCCAAACGAAGTCTTCCAAGAACTATCCTCAAACCAGACCACAACACCGTGTTGCACTTCGAACTAGAACCCGGGCTATCACCCACGGCATTGCGGTCCTTGGAAACAGTTGAACTGAACTCGCGACAATTGTGACCGTTAGTAGGGGTAGCGAGTCTGGCCGTGATTAACGGAGATCCACTGCTGGGTAGTGAGTTCGTCGATTGTTGCCTGGCCGCTCAGTCGCCCCATACCGGAGTGCTTCTCCCCGCCGAACGGCACGAGTGGCTCATCAGCAATCGTTGAATCGTTGATATGCACCATCCCGGTATCGATTCGGCGTGCCATTTGCATACCCTTGGCTAAATCACGGGTGTGAAGCGCGCCACTGAGACCGTAATTGGTGCTGTTCGCGATCTCGATCGCCTCATCATCCGAATCGAACTCCATGAAGACGATCACCGGGCCGAAGAGTTCATCCTGAGCCACAGCATCCGACATGCTGACATTGTCGAGCACAACCGGGCCGAGGACGTTGCCGACGGTTTCTCCCCGGAACAGTGCCGTAGCCCCATTTGCGAGAGCGGCGTCAATGCGAGTCTGGAGGTTCTGAACTTCACGCTGGTTAATGAGCGGCCCAATGATCGTGGAGGGATCCGCGGGATCGCCAGTCTTCAGCGACGACACCTTTTTCACAAACTTCTCGCGGAACTCGTGGGCGACCGCAGAATGCACCAGAACTTTATTCGCTGACATACAAATCTGGCCCTGGTGAGTGAAGCGACTAAACACTGCCGACTCGACCGCGTAGTCAATATCGGCATCCTCACGCACGATAAAGACGTTATTGCCGCCCAGCTCGAGAATCACTTTTTTGAAGTTGCGAGCACAGACCTCGGCTACGTGTCGCCCAACAGGGGCAGAACCGGTGAATACGTGGGCACGGGGGATCGGGTGCTCAAGAAAGTAGTCTCCGATCTCAGGAATCTCGGTTACCGTGACATTGAAAAGCCCCGCGGGCAGACCGGCCTCTTCAAAAATCTCAGCCAAGAGCGTTCCGCCGGTGATCGGAGTCTCTTCGTGCGGTTTCAAGACCACACCGTTGCCAGTTGATAGTGCCGCCACAACAGGCTTGAGGCCGAGAAAGAACGGGAAGTTGAATGGACTGATGATGCCAACAACGCCAAGAGCCTTGCGGTAAACAAAGTTCTCCGTGTCGGGCACCGGAGACGGAATGATGCTGCCGTAGATTTTAAAAGCCGTTGTACTGGCGTCCTTGATCGCTTCCACAACCAGGCCGATCTCGAAAGCAGCCTTGAGCGCAGTGCCTCCGACCTCCTTGATGATCAGGTCAGCGATCTCGTCGTGCCGGCGCAACACAATCTCAGCGGCCTTCTCAAACACGCCGCGACGAGCATAAGCCGTCATTAGCTCCCACGCTGGCTGGGCAGCCTTCGCCGCCTCGTACGCTTCGTCGATGTCCTGCTTGGAGGCGATGGAGAATGTTCCGATTGCCTCGTCATTGAAGGGGTTGCTGACCACCAATTGCTTGCTGGCGGTCCCGTCACGCCAGTGGCCACCGATGTACTGCTTCGTCAGTTTTGTGAGATCCATCAAAAACGACCCTTCGTGTGTCAGCAAGATCTGCGGAATCAATCACCGGGTGCCCAGCGACTGCTCCAGTCAATTGGCCATACAAGCCGGCGGGTTAGGCCAGCGGTGTGCGCGACGTGCGCGATTTCAGCACAATAGGGGTCGAGGCTGTGTCGGGTAATCACACCCGCCACAGCCTCACCTCACTGCTCTAGATACGGTGCAGGAACCAGTCGCCCAGTCGTGCGCCAGCTACTGACATGTAGTCATAGCTGCAGTGCAGCGAACCGGCTCCGTCATAAATATCTACCGTGACATCGTCAGAAGTCAGCGCCTCGACAAAGCGATCCGCTCCCTTGATGTCCATAATGATGTCGGCGGTGCCGTGCATTACGTAGACGGGGATCTTCAGCTTGTCGGCAATGCCGTCGAGCGTGAACTCGGCGAGCTTGGCGCGTGCCTCGGCGTCATCCTTCGAGCCAGTCAACCACTGCAACTGCTTCTGCAGCGGTGGGTAGAACTCGTAAAAGTCCGTCAAGATGCTCCACGTGCCACACCAGGCAGCAACCGCTTTAATGCGTGGCTCGAAGGCCGCGGCCCGTGGCGCGTAGTATCCGCCGAAACTCACTCCAGCGAGACCGAAACGATCTGCATCGACATCGCTTCGTTTCTCAAGGAAATCGAGGATCGCGGCAACCGGTACCTCATAGTCGGGGCGGCTATACATCTCTTTGAACCGCAACGAGCTTCCGCGACCCGGAGTATCCACCATCACGACGTTCATTCCCCGCGCCGGAAATTCGGTGCCGCCGAGCGAATACAGTTCTTCGGCCCAGGAATCCGCTCCGCCAAGGAACAACACTGTGGGGCGAGCTTCACCGGAGTTATCCGGGCGCACAATGTAGCCCTCCATTTCCTTTCCTTCGAAAGGAACGGCGATTGGTTCAATCAGGCCACCCGAGAGTTCTGCCGCCTTCTTGAAGTTCTTGGTGCCCTCCATGTACGCCACAGTACGGCGAGGGTCGAACGAGTCAAGGAAGAACTCCGAGTGACGCCAGTAGCTCATTGACCGGTGGAACGCCCGACGGGCTGTCGTGTGCTCGCCACGCTCGAGTGCCGCATTGCCTTCTGCAGCGACATCCGTAGCAGTGCGGGTCCACTCACGTTCCCAAACCTCAGGGTCAGTAGTCTCAGTGCCGATGCGGCCTGCGGTGCGAGCGCACTCAAAGAGGTCAGCCCCGCCTACCGCGACCTGCGAAAGTAGACGCATGGTCTGCAGCGACCAGTCCTCGTCTTGGGGGAATAGCTCGATAAGCGATAATGCGTCGCCGTTGTTGCTAGTAGACATTTTCTATCTCCTTCAGTGTTTTCTTACAGTGCGTAGTGAACTAACGTGCCGCAATGAGCGAGGCCTCGACAGCTTCATCCCAAGGTGTGCGGTTCTGAATCGCGACTTTGTATTTCGCGAGCTGGCGTGGGGCGCCGATGCAGACAGCACCGATCACCACCCCGTCGCGCCCAAAGGTTGCGACAAGTTTGTCGTCTGACAGAGTTTCGATATTTGTGTGATCCGCACCAGTCGTGCGACCGACGAAACGCATCTTGGTATCGAACTGGTCCGTCCAAAAATATGGGACCGAAGCGAAAGGATCCCGGTTGCCGAGAAGCGTGGCCGCAGCATGGCGACCTTGATCAATAGCATTCGTCCAATGTTCGACGCGCATCTCCTCATCGAAGATCGGATTGCGCCAACTAACGATGTCTCCTGCAGCAACAACGTTCGGCACTGAGGTCATCAAGTCTGGAGTGCACGCAAGACCATTAGTGATTTCTACCCCGCTGTTTGCGAGCCACTCAACGGCAGGCGTTGAGCCAACACCAGCAACAACAATGTCGGCATTGATGACGCTGCCATTTGTTAACGTGACAACAGCACCATTGATGCCCCATTCGATCGCCTCGAGCGCACTGCCACACCGCACGTTCACGCCATTGCGTTCATGCAGGCCCTGGTACCAGCGCCCGATATCACCGACAAATACTCGTGAGAGTGGTGCCGGTCCTCTCGCGATAACCGTGACATCAAGTCCCTGCCACCGGGCAGCAGCCGCGACCTCAAGACCGATAAAGCCACCGCCGACAAGCACCAAATGCTTTCCCGGAGCAAACTCTGCTCTCAGCCTGATGGCATCATCCATCGAGTGCAACACGTGCAGCCTAGGTTCTCCATGAACCACAGAAAGCTCACGCACCGCGGATCCAGTAGCAAGAACCAGACCGTCGTACTCACGTTCGGTGCCATCGCTTAGCGCAACGCGTTGCGCTATCGGATCGAGGCCGCGCGCAGGATTCCCGAGAACAACGTCGAGCCCGTTCTTCTCGTACCAGTCAGACTCCTTGAGCAGCAATTGTTCTGGTGCCATGTCCGTGAGAAGCATCTGCTTAGACAAGGGCGGCCTGTCATAAGGCAAGCTCTCTTCTGCGGAGATCAGCGTGAGATCTCCCTCGAAGCCGTGCTCACGAAGTGCTTCTGCGGCGTTAACCCCGGCGAGCGACCCTCCGACGATCACGACGCGATCCACTAGACATCCTCAACAACGATGGCTCGAGCCGGACAACCACGCGTAGCCGCATCAGCCTGAGCGCGGAGTGCTTCATCGTGTTCGTCTCCTCCAAGAACGATGGCCTTATTGGTGTCATCATCGATGTCGAAAAGTGCGGGACCTTCGATGAGGCAGTTGGCATAGCCTTGGCATAGGTCTAGATCGACCGTAACTTTGAACGCCATTCTCTTCATCCTTTCGTGCGGATAACGGTTCGGTTAGTGCCCCGAGGATTCGAGGTGCTCTATTGGCGGAGTGACCTTTGCCGCGCGGGCGGCCTGAGGCGTGTTTCGGCTGCGCAAAGTGCGCACGATACCGCCGGTAATCACCGCGGAGATCCCGGGAATGTCGCCCACCGAAAGTGCACCAAGCGCATCGTCTTTGGTCGAGCCCCATGGAGCATCAATGATCACGATGTCTGCAGCTCTCCCCACGGCGATGAAGCCAGCAGGAAGGTCCCAAATATTCGCGTTATTACCAGTCGCTGCTGCCCATACCATGCCAGGATCAACGTCGGAAAGAGACGAGAGCTCGGCGACTGTCTTCATAACGCCGAGTGGCATGACGCCGGTGCCGGTCGGGGTATCCGAGCCAATGACCACACGGTCAAAGACATCCTTTTCAACCGCGCGGTTGATAATACGAACCGCTTGGCGAACGTTGCCCGCTTGCACGAGCTGCAACGCCATATCCGTCTCATCCATGATTCGATCAACACCCTCTTCGGCGAGAGAGGTTGGTCCACCATTGATATGACCGCAGACCTGCGGGGCAAGAAGCATCAGGTGATCGGGGGTGATCGGCTTACTTCCGGGAATGCTGGCTCCACCCGAATGGCACATAACGGTAATGCCGTACTGTTTAGCCCACGTCACTTGTGCCAAGCCATCTGCGGGATCGCTATACCGGCCGAAGCCAAATTTCGCGAGATGGACACCTGCTGCTTGCAGCTCGGCGAAATCTTTCTCCTGCAACGTTGGCTCCAACACCACAGCACCCGCGTGAACAGTCATGCCGTTCGGGTGGAAATTGTCGAAGCACTCCTTGGCCGCGATGGCGAGAGCTTTGACGCCAGAAGCCGTGCTCGGTCGACCCGGCGCATGAATCTCGCCCGGAGATACGATGCTCGTGATTCCACCGTGAACATAGCTAGCCAAGAAGTCCACGGTCTTTTGGCGAGGCGTGTAATCGCCAAGAACAACATGGCAGTGGGAATCGATCAGACCAGGAGCAACGGTCGTGCCGACTGCGTCGATAACGTATTTCGAGGTATCGACCTCGGCCTGCAAGTCACTCTGCATCCCGACGGCGGTAATCTTGCCGTCGCGAACAACGATCGTGTCAGCATCTGCGATGACCGGAGCGCGCCAGTCTCCGGAGAGGATTGTGCCAGCACCTATTACCGCGAGCGAGCCGTTCATCGGTGCTTCTCCTGAGCCTCAGCGATCGACATGCCGCCAACACGGGCGTTGATTCGACCACGGTTAGTCACAGCGGCGATGACAATGAGCTCATCGGAGTGGGGCGCATCAGGCACACGAACTTCCATCGAGTCGTAGTGCGAGCGAACCCACACATCGTCCTTGTAAGCGGTGGGGACATCAATGACGGTGCCGGCTACACCAGGCTTTGTCACCGAAGTAATCCATGCAGCACCTCCACCCATTGCCTCGCGAAAAGCATTACCGAAGACAGAGGTGAGGGCAGCATTAACGTGCTCCTGCTCACCATCGGCTCCCACGAGGCCCGCCTTGCCGTAGCTCTCGACCGGAGCCCCGAGCAGCAGCACAGCCTGCTCCCCGAGCATTGTTCCGATCTCGGCTGACGCCTCTACCAGGGCCGAAAGGTCTTCGACATACCCTTGACCGGCGAACGGGTTTTTGATCACGGCGCACACAGCTACCTTGCGCACCGGGCCACCAACGTCAGTGTTTCCTGCAGAAGAACGAGTCTCCTCGATCTGCGAAAAAACCTTACGGATCTGGATCAGACTCTCAGTCATTTCATTCCTCAATTTCTAGGTTGGTATCTGTGGGACGACGGGGCCCCGAATATATGGACAGTAGTGGTGCACTGCTGTGGATCCGAGAGAGCTAAAGTCTTCGGCCACCGTCAGTGCGGATCACGACGCCTGTGACGACTCGAGCGTCGACCGGATCGGCAAGAAAACGGTAGGCACCGCTGTGGTCTTCGGGCATCGCCGTTATGCCAAGTAACGTGCCAGCAGCAATCCGCTCGTCGCGGCCTTCGACCTTGTCTGCGGTCACTGTCTGACCGAGAGAGGAGAGACCGCCAAACTTGGTGCCTCCGGTTCCTCCCGGGGCGACGCCATTAACCCGGATAACCGGCGCGAGCTCTGCGGCGAGATGATCGACGATTCCACGAAGAGCCCATTTTGAGCTGCCGTAGAGTACGCCGCCACCGATCGCGTTGAATGCTGACTCCGACAGCGTAAGAGTGATCGACCCGCATGCCTCTCGAAGCACGGGAACAGCGATGTTTACCGCAAGGAGAGTCGCGCCCACGTTAATGCGCCAGATCTCCTCGGCAGCATCAATTAGCTCCGCTGGGGAGAGGTCGCTTACCCGTGAATAGTTGTCAAAAGCACCCACTCCGCACGTGAGGTTGTGCAGCTTGCCGTTCTCATCTGCGGCAGCGGCGACTGCTGCGCTGAGAGTTTCGGGATCTGTCGCGTCACCAACCATTGTGCGGATCCGACCGCCCGACGCTTCTCGGACGGCATCCGCACCAGGCGCTGAACGGTTGAGCACAGTGACGATCGCACCCTCGCGGTCATATCGCTCGGCTGCGGCTCGGGCGATACCTGATCCGCCACCGGTGACGAGGATATGCAACCCTGCGAGGGAGTTACTCATGCGCCAGGGCTCCTCGCCAGAAGCTCCGTAATGAACTCGGGCTCTTGGTAGCTGAGCACGTCGAGGGCCACCGCATCGAAACGCACGCAGGTTCCGCGTCGTGGGGACCACAATTCGAGGCGCATACCGTTGCGCGTCGAAACCTTGCGCACAACCACGTCGGCGAACTCGTTGGCAATGACGATGGGTCCCGCGTTTCCGCCATCCTTAGGAAACTCGAAAACTTCACCCTCGTCTGGATTCTCGGCCTGGGGCCGAGGATTCGATTCAGTCATGATGTACTCCGATCAGATGAAGATGGACAGGTTGTGCGCGTTGATGATCGCCTGGTCAATTGCCGCCCAGCGTCGAGCGATCTGATAGCTGTCACCAACTCGACGCACAAGGTCCTTACGGAAAACCGACACGAAGTTCGGTTCGATGCTGTCGCCGCGGCTGCGGTAGATCAGACAGTACGACGTGACCTCATACTCGCCAGTCTTTTCGCTGTCGTCGATCAGCACGTTCGTCACGTAGTGCCGGGTCCGCGACGGGGGCTGTTCTGCCCACGCGAAGTCGGTTTCCAAGCGGCGAACGCGAACCTCAAGGGTCTGCTTGTTGTCTTGGAAGATACGGCCCGTTGGTGAAAGCTCCCACTCAGCGAGGCCCTCACGTACGACGCGCAATGGCACGTCATAGGTGATGTCCTCGGCGAGAAAATCGAGCCAATCGCGGAATCGTCGCTCATCGACAGCAAGCGCTTCGCGAGCGATGAATTCTTTGATGTCTTCTTGGATTGCACGATCTACCGTGCTCAGAGCGGTCACGATTATGCCTCCCCAAGGAGGTAGTCAGCCCAACGGCCCCAGAGGTTTCGAAAGTTGGAGTCATTTACATATGGCTTGACAACGTGGCCGGGGCCCCGGAAGTCTTCATCGCGTTCAGTTTCCATACCCATCAGGTAGGGGAACTCGATGCCCTTTGCCGCCGATGATTTTGCCATGCGGGTCAGTCGCGCCCAGTTTTCCAAATCGTCTTGCTCGAAAGTACCCGCCTGCGCGAAGGTCAACGTGTAGGCCTGATATGCCGCTTCCTTATATTCGTCGGACGCATCCTTCGGCACGAGACACCAGGAGTACATCTCACATTTGCCCGGACCGATGGGGTGATAGAGCCGCATCGTGACGAAACGTACTCCGGTCTCACCGGGAATCAGGCTGAAGGGTTGCATCAAGAACGAAAGATTCGGGAAAACCGTTCCGACTGCGGTGCGAGTGTTACTAAACACTTCGACCTGATCGGGAGTAAGGCTCTTCTTTATCTCAGCGGTGAGGGCGTCGGGGAACCCTGCAAACGGTGTGAAACCGGGAGTGTGACCGAGCCCGATTCCGTGGCCCTTGCCCGGTATGCTGGCAGCCCAGCCTTGACTGTGCGTTGCCCCAGAAGAGGGGAAGTAGCCAAGGTTGAATCCGAACTGATGGGCTACCGGCGTGTGGTATCCATCGCCCGCAAAGTTCTCGGCCGCGATCTTCCAGTCAGTCTCGGTGATCCAGTGGTCCGGTGGGCCATGAACTTCGCTGCCATTCGGGCCCTGCTTGAGATAGAGGTCGAGGTAGAACTGGAACCCGCCAAGATAATCTTCGAGCGACGAAGCGTCCTCGTTGAATGTACCGAACACCAAGCCCTCATAGGTGTCGATGCGTGCCTTGACGAGGCCCCAGTCCTTTCTCTTTAACTTGCCTTCATAACCTTCAGCTAGGTAGGGCACACCGATGAGTTCACCAGAGTTTTTGTAGACCCAACCGTGATACGAGCAACGGAAGTGCGAGGCGTTGCCCATCTCCGATTTGCACATCATGTTTCCGCGATGACGACACATGTTGAGATTCGCGTGAATCTCTCCATGTTCGTCACGCGCGACAATCAGATTGTTGTTCCCGATGTAGCGAGTGACATAGTCGCCCGGCTTCGGAATCTCCGACTCGTGAGCGAGGAACGTCCAGGCTTGCCCGAAAAGTTTCTCCTGCTCAAGATCGAATATCTCCTGATCGTTGAACACATATGCGGGAAAGCGACCGTGATCGATACCCTCTCGGATATCGCGTAGGCGTGCTTCCATGTCCGGATTCTCTGACTGCGTTGTCATGATGACCTAACTGATTCTTTAGTGGTTTTTCACTACTTGTTGCGGGCACCCATGCGCGTTTCGATCTCAGTGATGATCTGCTTGTAGCGCTCGACGTGCTCAAGCGTGCTGTCCCAGTGCTTCTGAGGAACGAGGTCCTCGGTGTAGGGAACGCGGCTCTTGCCGACGTGGATGTAGCCAGCTTCGTTCACACGGATCTTCTCGAGCGGGATGTTGTATTTCGCGAACTCAAAGAAGTCCTGCCCAACAATGAAGGGCTCGTGAGCCCAACGCAGACGCTCGGTCAGCCAGCGTGCATCTTCTACACGTCCCTGTTGCAAAGCGTCACGCAGGTGCAGAACGGGACCCGGACCCATCGCGGTCGTTGAGGACCAGGCCATACCGACGAGTTCTTCACCGTACATCTCCCAGGCGGGGAACCAGTCGGTCTCGATCGGCATGAGCGGGAAGCGAGTTCCGGTGTGAGCCATGTCGTTGTGGTAACGGAAACCAACAGACGCGCCACCGGCGTACTTCACCGCAACCACCTGAGGCAGTTCGATGAGGGTTCGGTAGACCGAGCGAGGAATGATTCCACCGAAAGCTGCAGTGTTGTCGTAGACAACCATCGCCATCTCAGGAACAGCCTCAGCGACGTCACGGTAAAACTTATCCATAACGGGGGCGACCATTTCGCCCCACATAGGACGGCCAAGCAACGTACCGGTAGCACCAATGCCCGAGAGGAACCGCGTACGCGCAATGGTTTCGCGAGTACTCAACGTGGTCGCACCGACGAAGATCGGGAAGTCGGGGTTGACCGAGTGAGCGGTCTGTACGGCGCACTCAGCGAATGCCTTCCACTCGTCGAGCGTCAGTGTTGCCATCTCGCCGAGGGTTCCGTTGAGCGCAATTGCGTCAACACCGTCTGCCATGAGCGCCTTAATCATGCGCTCGGTCTCGACCAGGTCGACCGTGTCCTGCGCTTCTACCTCGTCGGCACCAGGGAGAGCCGGAGTAGGAGGATACGACATGACGCCTCGCATGTCGCGACCTGTAACTTTAGGAAGCTTGCTCATACTGTTTTCTCTTTTCGTAGAAGCCAGACGCGAACAGTCGCGGCCGGCGGTATCTGGGTGGAACTGATTACAAGTGAAGACCGGGAGTCGCGGCCGCTACAGCCGTTCCCGTCAACCATTCAGGAACTGGTTCGTACGCGAGCACTTCGAACGGAGCGTCAACGGCACCCGCAGCCGCGATCCAAGTGCGCACTTCGTGTGCACCATTACCCGCGGCATCGATCTCCTGCGGCGAGTAGTTTTTGAGCTGCTCCGGGTCACCGCTTTCGATCCGGGCGATGAAGTCGCGATCAAATTCCTCATTAACCGTGCCGGATTCCGGAAGACCGACCCAGTGCGACAATCCACCCGTTCCGATCACGATTACCCGATCGACCTCGTTCTGGGCCTCGACGGCGTGGCGAACCATCTCACCAAAGTCATAACAGCGCTTCGCGGTAGGCCACGGCGGGTTTACCCCATTGAGGATGATCGGTACTAGGGGGTACTTCGACTCCGGATCTAGATGCTTCAGCGGAACACAGAAGTTCTCGTCGAACGCGAGGCCCCCTTCGACCAGAGCCGGATCAAACTCATTGGTGAGCGCGAACTCGTAAATGTGCCGACCGAGCTTCCCGTTGCCGGGGTAGTCGTGCTGGGGAACGTCAATGAACTCAGACATCTCGGCCGTCACTGGCCCAAGGTAAGAGTCCGCGGTTGCGATCGCGAATGCCGGCAGATTGCCGAAGTTGAAATTTGTGAAGTGCTCAACCGAAATCGCGACGATTGCGTCCGGTTTCAGCGCATCAATGCGTCGACGAGCCTCCGCAAAAGCATTCTCTACGGCTTCGCGCTTGCGCGGTTCCGCACGTTCGGGCCATCCAGTTATTCCTGGAGAATGGGATGCTGCGAACGCCCCTACAATCTTGCCCATTAGTTCTTCCCCTCGCGGATCTGCTCGTAGTAACTCTCACGGCCCACCTGCAGTTGGAGCGCGCAGAAGTAAATGAGATACGGGTTGGCCCCGATCTCATGGAGTTTCTTGAAGTCGAGGGTCAGCATCGCTTCGCGAGCGTCGCCCTCAAGGCCGTATTCATTGAGTACCACTGACGGATCGGCGCGAAAGCGCTTCGCAAGTTCGGGATCCTTCCGGATCTCCCACAACAATTTGTGGAGACTGTACATCTGCTTGCCCCTCTCGATCGCCCGTCATGGCGTCATTGCCTCAATGGAGATGACCTCGGATGTAAGTCCGGATCACTTGAATCCTACGAAGACCCTGCCGTTCTTCGCGTCACCCGGTTGGGGCATCTGTGGCGATAACAGAGGGTTTCCGGTACTTCTCAAGTAGCTATTTTTCGCGACCAACCTGTGGTTGCGAAATGCTGCTCTGATCTCACCCTATACGGATTGTCGACAAAATGACACCGGTCAATCGAGAATCTGTTGTAGGCGCGGGTGCTCGGGTGCGCAAGTTCAACCCCGGACACCGAATCCTTCAGGGATTCTAGAGTCGGATTGCTCGAGTCAGCCTCAAAGAAGCGTCGAAGAAGCCACGGTGACCAGTGCGTCTGGGCCGGGTGAAGTAATTTTGTCGACATTTTTGACCCTCAACTGCGGTGGACACCCGCTCGCCGGCCGCATCCTCTCGATATGCTCGACTCCAAGCCTTCACACTAGAGAAACAATCACGCTAACTCCGGAGGACCCCATGCCGCCAGACGAGATCACGGGCACCGTTGACTCTTCCCTTGATATTCGCGACGCCCTCAAACAGGCCATTGCGAACGGTGAGTACGCGCCGGGGGTCAAACTCGTCGAGCGAGAACTCACCCTGCGCTATGGCATCGGCCGCACCGGCGTCCGCGACGCGATACGACACCTAGCCGCCCAAGGAATCGTTGAGCTCACTGAAAATCGTGGTGCACGAGTAAGCGAGTTGAGCTACGCCGAGGCCATCGACATGTACCAAGTGCGTGGAGTGCTCGAAGGCTTGGCCGGTGAACTCTTCGCGGTGCGCGGTACTGCTCACGAAAAAATGCAATTCGCTGAATCTCTCGAGCCAGTGCGCCACGCCATCGAGTCTTCCGACATCACCGGCGCACTCGTTGCAAGCGACGTCTACTACGCGCACCTGCTGGAGGGTGCCCGCAACACAGAACTCCACGAGATCATCGAAAGGCTGCACGTACGCATTAATCAGATTCGGCGTGTCTCGCTTTCTGTTGAATCGCAGTCCAAGCCAACGATTGATGCCCTCCAGAGAATCGTCAACGCTGTACTCGCCGGCGACCCCACCGACGCACGAAACGCGTGCATAGAACACGTCAAATCTTCGGCAGCCGCAACACTCCCGGCCATGGCCCGAACACCCGAACGTCCTTCGCGTTGAGCGGCACAGAGACCCCAACACGGTGACGCGGAAGTGCACCGTGGCTTCATAAACTGCAGGGGTGACGTGAACCAAGGAGTCGGGATGCAGTTTCATCAGTACGGCTACGTTTCTGGTGACCTGCGCATCCAGCCCGCTTCTCAACTAGGGCGCGAGCGCCCGCAAGAAATTCCCGACGAAGTCGATGTACTCATCGTCGGCACCGGTCCGGCAGGAATGATTGCAGCGGCGCAGCTCTCCGAGTTTCCGAACGTGACGACCCGAATCGTCGAGCAGCGCCCCGGAAGACTCGAGATCGGTCAGGCGGATGGAATTCAGCCACGCAGCGTGGAAACTTTTCAGGCTTTCGGATTCGCTCAGCAGATCATCCAAGAAGCGTACCAACGGTCTGAAACCTCCTTCTGGAAGCCAGACCCCGCCAATCCCTGCCAGATTATCCGCACTGCAGTCACTCCCGACGATGATAAAACCATCAGCGAATTCCCCGTCTCACCGTCAATCAGGCACGCGTGCTCAACTACGTCGCCGAAGTCGCCGCCAACTCACCAACCCGCCTAGCGCCCGACTACGGGGTCGAGTTCATCGACCTCACGATCGCCAGCGAAGGCGAATACCCGGTTGCCGTCACGGTCAAGCCCGTGGCCGGTGACGCACGCGTCGTCCGAGCAAAGTACGTGCTCGGCGCCGATGGTGCGCGCAGTAAGGTGCGGGCCGCAATCGGCTGTGTTTCCGCCGGCGAGAAGGCCAACCATGCCTGGGGTGTGCTTGACGCCTTAGCTGTTACCGACTTTCCCGACATCCGTTCAAAGTGCACGATCCAATCTGAAGCGGGCAATATCCTGCTGATCCCGCGCGAGGGCGGGCACCTTTTTCGCATGTATATCGATCTCGGGCAAGTAGCTGCCGATGACAATGGTGCGGTGCGTCACACGACGGTCGACCAGATCATTGCGAAAGCCAACGACATCTTGCACCCCTACGTGCTCGACGTTCGGCACGTCGCTTGGCACAGCGTCTATGAAGTCGGGCACCGGGTAACTGACAGGTTCGATGATGTTCCCGTGACAGAACTCGGCACCCGCACCCCTCGCGTGTTCATCGCGGGCGATGCCTGCCACACGCACAGCGCCAAGGCAGGACAGGGGATGAACGTCTCGAAGCAAGACGGCTGGAACATCGCCTGGAAACTCGGCCACGTGCTCGAAGGGCGCAGCCCACAAGACCTGCTGGCCACTTATAGCGCTGAACGTCGCCGCGTTGCCGAAAATCTCATCGACTTCGACCGCACGTGGTCAACGATGCTCGCCAAAAGCCAGAAGACTTCGAGAACGCATCGGAACTAGAGGACTTCTACGTGCGAACCGGCGAATTTCCTGCCGGCTTCCTGACGCAGTGCGCATCGTCACAACTCACCGGTGAGACACACCACCAGGAGTTGGCAGCCGGATTCGCGATCGGCAAACGCTTCAAGTCTGCAATGGTCACTCGCGTGTGTGACGCAAACCCGATCCACCTCGGTCACCAGGCCACCGCTGATGGTCGTTGGCGTATTTACGTCTTCGCGGATGCCGGTCCCTCCCGCGGTTCCACGGCGGTCGACGACTTCGCCCAGTGGCTAACGACCTCTGTCGATTCGCCTCTGTCGGCAACCCCTTCTGGTCTCGGCACGGATGCGTGGTTCGATGTGAACGTTATTTTTCCGTGCTCACATCGTTCAATCGACATGAGCACGGTAGCGGATATTTTCACACCGCAGGTTGGTCCGTTCTCGCTGATTAACTACGAAAAGGTTTATGCGCTCAACTCGGACGAGAATATTTTTGAGCAGCGCGGCATTAGTCGCGATGGGGCGATTGTCGTAGTTCGCCCCGATCAATACGTCGCACAAACAGTTCCGCTATCAGGGGCTACCGACCAGCTCGCGACATTCTTTCGCCCTATTCTGGCGACTCAGTAGCTCAGCACCGGAGCAGGGGCTCGCCGATCACCGATCGATCTGCCCTGCCCTCAGGCCACCATAACCGGGTGCCCTAGTGTCCGACGAAGTCCTGCGCCGCCCACTCACCCATGATGGTGGGATCAATTACGACATCGAGCAGAAGGGGGCCATCTCGATGCCCATCCCAGTCCTTCACAACATCAAGATCGTCTAGCGTTCTCACTGTCACAGTTTTTGCGCCCGATCCAGAGGTAAACGCACCAATATCTGTATCCGCGAATCGCACCAGATCGACGTGAGGGTCATCAGCACCGAAGTGGTGAACTTCGGCACCATAGGCACCGTCGTTGTAAATTACGATCACAATTGGCAAGTTGAGTCTGACCATTGTCTCAAGTTCTGAAATTCCCATAAGGAAGCCGCCATCACCACATGCCAGCACGACTGTGCGGTAGGGTCGCCCAATAGCGGCACCAACTGCGGAGCCCATTCCGAGGCCGATCGACTGAAAACCAGCGCTAGAGAATACGAATCCTGCGGGATCGGGAACGCTAAGACCGCGAACAGGCCAGCCGATAAAATGACCGCCATCGAGGACAAGCGTCCGTTCGTGAGGCAACATCGTCTCAAGACGAGCCGTCACTTCACCGGGGTGAAGTGGGGCTCCGGCTTCGGCAGTGTAGACATCCACATCATTCGTAAGGTTTCTTTGACCTGCGTGAGCGTCACGATGAGGCTCACCTTGCGGTGCAGGAAGAAGCGTCCCAAGCGCTGCTGCGGTCTCGCGGGCATCTCCGAGCATCGCCACGGCTGCGTACGCGCTGACGTGGAGGCCGGGCAACTCAGAGTCAATCTGAATCACTGTCGGATTGTTGTCGAACAATGTACCGGCACGTGTGGTCCAGGTCGTCAGAGAAGCTCCAACGACCAGAACCAGATCGGCGGCGTGCAACGTCTCAACGGTCATGTCCGATGAGAAACCTCCACAGATTCCCAGCAGACGATCGTTGCCAGTGAAGAGTCCGTGCGCCATCGCTGACGTGCACAGTTTCGCGTTGATGATCTCGGCGAGGTTCACTAGCGCGTCTTCTGCCCCCGACAGCATTGCGCCACGACCGGCCAAAATAACCGGGCGTTCGGCAGCCGCGAGCAGTTTGGCGGCTGAGGCAAGTGCCGCCGCCGACGGCACCACGCGCGGCCGCTCCCTCAACGCTGGAATATGCGATGAATCGAACTCAATGAGAGTCTCTTGTACGTCGATCGGCACGGCCAGCACGATCGGACGTCGTTCGTCGTGAGCGCGTTGCATCACCGCTGCTACATCGTCGACCGCTGTCTCAGGCGACCGTATGGTTTCGTAGCCAGCACCCACTGACTCGACGAGAGCCTGCTGGTCGATAAGAAAGTTTGACCTACGCGTGCTTGCCGAGGTGGCACCAGAGATCACCACTAGTGGCACACGTGACTTCACCGCTTCGCCCAAAGCCGTTACCGCGTTTGACAACCCGGGCCCTTGGTGCACGCTGGCTGCCGCTATCTCGCCCGTAGTACGCCAAAATGCATCGGCCATGGATACGGCCGCACTTTCGTGACGTGCCGGCACGAAGTGTGCCCCCACCGCCTCAAGCGCTGCTGTCGGTAAATAGTTTCCGCTGCCGACGACCCCGAAGACTGTCCGTACTCCGTGCGTCCGGAGGACACTGCCGATCACGGTTGCTACCGTCACAACTTTTGACATGAAAATTCCCCTCATCGTGCAGCCCAACACCACAAGCTGCGTTTCACCGAAACGGGTGCAGATGCGCCCCTTACTTTTGTTAAGCGCACGACATCACGGTACTGGTCGACAGGACCGGGCACCCTTGCCTGTAGCGTCACACTCGACCGGAGAAAAGCCTGAGACCGGGCTCCAGATCTACACGAGTATCCACCAACTTTACGAGAACGACAGAATCCGCGCGTCACCCACTTGAGCTATTTCGATGCCTGATCTGGCACGATTGGCGCTCGACGGTCGCTAGTCGAGCAGGAGGGCAGGCTCCTCAAGCACGCTCGCCAAGTCAGCAACGAAACGGCTCGCGACATCCCCATCAACAATGCGGTGATCAAAGCTCGCACTCACCGTAGTGACATAGCGCGCCCGCACTTCGCCATCGACAACCCACGGCTTCTGCTTGATCGAGCCCAGAGCCACAATCGCGGCCTCACCCGGGTTGATGATCGGCGTTCCCGTATCCATGCCATAGGAACCGATATTAGTAATCGTGATCGTGCCGTTCGACATCTCCGCCGGTTGCGTCTTGCCATCACGCGCCGTAAGGGTCAAGTTCTCGAGGGCCTTCGCCAGCTCAAGAAGGCTCAACTCTTGCGCATCCTTGATGTTCGGAACAATCAGTCCGCGCGGAGTCGCCGCAGCGATCCCCAGGTTCACGTAGTGGTGAACAACGATCTCCGTGTCCCTCCAGCTGGAATTCACGGTGGGGTTGCGGCGCACAGCCCAGTTCACAGCCTTGGCCATAATCAGCAGCGGACTCACGCGCACACCAGCAAAATCGGTGGAGTTCTTGAGTCGCTTCACAAACTCCATGGTTCGCGTGGCATCAACATCAGTGAATACGCTCACGTGGGGTGCGGTAAAAGCGCTGTGCACCATCGCCTTCGCAATTGCCTTACGCACGCCCTTCACAGGAAGACGCTCTTCGCGCTCGCTTCCCCACTCGGGCGTCTCAATGTTGCGGAACACACTGGCCTGCGACGCATGACGAATCACATCTTCACGCGTAGTTTCACCCGCCAGCCCGGTAGCGCCAACCTCCGCAAGCTCAACGCCCAAGTCTTTGGCAAGCTTGCGAATCGGCGGCTTAGCGATGATCGGGCTCGCGAATGCTGCCGGCACGGATGCCGGGCGCGGCTTTGACGCAGCAGTTGCGCCCGCATCACCCTTGGCGGACTGCGCACCCTTACGCCTGCGAGAGCTCACGTGACCCGCAGAACCGTACCCCACAAGAACGGCGCCGGGCTTGTCGTCGTCGCTGGCGATAGTGGATGCCGTGTCGGCGATGGTTCCGTGAGCTTCGTCCTCGCCGGAACCCGGAGCCGTCAACTCAACTGCTCCGCCCTGAGACTGCACGGCGATGATCGGGGTTCCGACCTCAACCGTCATCCCCTCCTCAACCAGCAGTTGAGTAACCGTGCCGGCGAAGGGCGACGGCAACTCGACAAGAGACTTTGCGGTCTCAATCTCAACAAGCACCTGATTGATGACAATCTCATCACCGGGCGCGACCTTCCACGAGACGATCTCGGCTTCAGTCAGCCCCTCGCCCACATCGGGGAGAGGAAATTCAGATACAGCCACAAGGGCCTCCTTCGTCAGTAGGCCAACGCCCGGTCAACAGCATCCAGGATGCGGTCAACACTAGGCAAGTACACGGATTCCAGTTTGGCGGGAGGGAACGGCGTGTCGTAACCGCTCACCCGCAGCACCGGTGCTTCGAGTGAATAGAATGCACGCTCGGATACCGTCGCGGCAACCTCCGAGCCCACGCTCACATTTCCGGGTGCCTCTTGCACCACAACAACGCGACCCGTTTTTTGGGCGGATGCCACGATCGGCTCGTAATCGATGGGAGAGAGCGATCGAAGATCCACGACCTCCACGCTCGTACCCTCCTCGGCGGCCAGTTCTGCTACCTGCAGCAGCATCGACACAATCGCTCCATGACCAACCAGAGTGACTTCGGTGCCCTCCCGCACTACACGGCTGGCGTGCGTGGGCATTCCGCTTGATTCACGATCAACCTCGCCCTTCTGCCAGTACCGGGATTTCGGCTCGAAGAACATCACCGGGTCGTTGCTCGCGACCGCTTCCTGAATCATCCAGTACGCATCGTGGGGAGTTGCGGGGCTCAGCAGGCGCAGTCCGGCGGAGTGAGCAAAGTAGGCTTCGGGGCTCTCTTGGTGGTGCTCGACCGCGCCGATGTGTCCACCGTAGGGAACACGAATCACGACAGGCATCGACAGCACACCCGCGTGGCGGGCCGTCATCTTGGCCAGTTGGGAGGTGATCTGGTCGAAGCCCGGAAAAATGAAACCATCAAACTGAATCTCGCACACCGGGCGGAATCCGTTCATGGCAAGCCCGATCGCCGTACCCACAATTCCTGATTCAGCCAAGGGGGTGTCAAGCACTCGCTTGTCACCGAACTCCGCCTGAAGTCCCTCGGTTACCCGAAAAACCCCGCCGAGCGGCCCAATGTCTTCACCCATGAGCAACACTTTGCTGTCGAGGCCCATGGCGGCGCGCAGTCCCTCATTGAGGGCCTTCGCCATCGTCATCGTCTCAGTCATCGTCTCAGCCATTAGTGACCCTCCTCAAACGAAGCCTCGAAGTCGGCGAGCGCCTGGCGCTGCGCATCCATCACAGGGTGGGGGTCGGAATACACGTGATCGAAGAGGGTTGAGCTGGCAGGAACCGGCAGTTCGGTGATCCGCTTGCGGATATCGGCGGCGAGATCATCACCCTCGGTCGCGATCTCATCAAAGAACGACTGGCTCGCACCACGAGCGCGCAGGAACGTCTCGAATCGAGTAATCGGGTCGCGCTGGGCCCAGAACTCGAGTTCGCTGTTGTCACGGTATTTCGACGGATCATCGCTCGTGGTGTGCGCCCCCATGCGGTAGGTGAGCGCCTCAATGAAGCGGGGCCCCTGACCGGCGCGGGCGGCATCCAAGTTGGCCTCCGTGACCGCAAAGCTGGCGAGCACATCGTTGCCATCGATTTGTACGCTCGGGATGCCGAACCCTTCGCCGCGCAAATAGAGCGGCGTGCGCGACTGGCGTGACACCGGAACCGAGATAGCCCAGTGGTTGTTCTGCAAAAAAAACACCTGAGGGGTCTGGTAGCTGGCAGCGAAAACCATTGCTTCGCTGACATCACCCTGGCTTGTGGCGCCGTCGCCGAAGTAGGCAATGACGGCGGTGTCTTTATCGGGGTCGCCGGTGCCCACGCGACCGTCAAGATTGAGGCCCATCGCGTATCCGGTAGCGTGCAGCGTCTGCGAGCCGATAACGAGCGTGTAGAGGTGAAAGTTGTCGTGATCTTGAGGGTCCCAGCCGCCATGACTGAGACCGCGGAACATTGACAGGATGGTGATCGGGTCAACACCGCTCATGAGCGCAATGACGTGTTCGCGATACGAAGGGAAAAGGTGATCTTGCGGCTTCGCTGCGCTAGCGGAACCCACCTGGGCTGCCTCTTGACCATGGCTCGGCACCCACAGCGCGAGCTGGCCCTGACGCTGCAGGTTGGCAGACTCGATATCGAAGCGGCGCATCACCACCATGTGGCGGTGAAACTCGTGAAGAGCATCGTCGCTGAGCTTCTCTACATACGGGAGGTACTGTTCGCTGGCATCGCTGTGAACGAGCGTGCCCTCGGGAGACAGCAGCTGAACCGTCGCGGCGGTATAAGGCATTTGACTAATCTAACGTGGCTTGCGGGGCTTCGTTTTCCTTGGAACTCACAACCTCGTGCGCTGCCCTTAGGAGTTTCTCCACAGATTCTTCCTCGCCAACACTCACCCGAAGACCCTCACCGAGAGCACGAACGACAATGCCGTGCGATCGAAAAACCTCTGCAGCCCAATTGGTTGCTGCCCCCGTCGGTAGCCACACAAAGTTTCCGCTCGGCGCTGGCACCGTCCAGCCCTGGCTCAGCAAACCAGAAACGATACGGTCACGCACCGCATTAAGCCGCCGCACACGCTGCAACAATTCATCTTCATGTTCGAGGGATGCGATGGCTGCCGTCTGAGCGAGTTCGGTCACCGACAGGGGAATTGCTACCGCTCGCGCCGCATCCATCACGTATTCGGGGCCTATCGCATACCCGATTCGCAGGCCGGCAAGCCCGTAGGCTTTCGAGAAGGTGCGCAGCAGCACCAGGTTGGGGTATTTGCCGAGAAGGGTTTCGCCGCGCACCGCCTCGGGGTCGGTCACAAATTCGCAATACGCCTCATCGAGCACAACAAGCACGTTCTCGGGCACAGCGGCCATGAATTCCCGGAACTCGGCATCGGTGACCACCGTGCTGGTGGGGTTATTGGGGCTGCACACAATGACGACCCGCGTGGATGCCGTGATTGCTGCGCTCATACCGGCCAGGTCGTGCCGGTGGTCGGCGCCGTTCGCGATCTGCACGCTAGTGGCCCCTGCGGCGGAGACCAGCAACGGGTATGCCTCGAAGCTGCGCCACGAGTAGAGGACTTCGTCGCCTCGGGCCGCCGCGGCGCTGATGAGTTGGGCAAGAACAGCCACGGAACCGGCACCGACCTGAACGCTCTCGGTGGTCACCCCGAACCGGGCCGCGATCTGTTTTCGCAGTTCGTGCGCGGAGGCGTCGGGGTAGCGGTTGATGTTGTGCGTGGAGAGTTTCGCCAGCACCGACGGCAGTGGCTCGAACGGATTCTCGTTTGACGACAGCTTGAAGGCGTCTGCTTCGGCGGGCGCGCCTTGACGGTAGGGCACGAGGGCGGCGATCTCGGGTCGAAGCTGCACGCGGTGGGTGGTCACTTACCCAGCCTAGAGCCGTCAGCCTGCACGATTGTTTCGCCGAGACGACAAATTGGGGCGAGGGGGTGCATAGTTGAATCATGAGAATCATTGTGCGCCTGCTGATCAACGCCCTCGCCCTGTGGCTGACTACGGTGCTTGTCGCCGGTGTGGAGTTGATTCCTTTCGAACCGGGCGGCACCCTTGAGACCGTCCTCACCTTTTTGATGGTTGCGGCACTCTTCGGAATTGTTAATGGCGTCCTCGGCAACCTGATTCGTATCGTTGCTTTTCCGCTCTACGTTCTCACCCTCGGCCTTCTTGCGCTGGTGGTCAATGGTCTGCTTCTGCTGCTGGTGAGCTGGATTTCAAGCTTCTTCGGGTTTGGGCTTGTCGTGAATGGTTTCTGGTGGGGAGTTCTGGGTGCTCTCGTTCTGGGCCTCATCAGCTGGTTCATTGGAATTCTGGTGCGCCCCATTGTTGGCAAAAAGAACTAGCACCTCGCGCTGAGCCGACCGCGTCGCCCTAGGGCTGCACGCGCACATATTCGTACGAGGTGACCGTTGCGGTTGTTGCGCCACGACTCTGCTCTGCCATGCTGTTCGTCGCGTTCTGAATTTCGGTACTGTCTGATTCGTCCATGAGGCGCGCAGTCTCGGCATATTCACTCAGTTGATGGGCGGGAACATCCTCACCTTCCGGCAGGCTACGTTCTCCAAATGCTTGCCTCTCCACTACGAGCACATTCTTGTTGTCTTGCAACCCGCCCGATGCCACCACAAGGTCGTCGGTGTGTTCAACAAAGACCGCGGGAACATCGTTGGGGAGAGGAATTTGCCCGGTGGGGCCCCCAATCGTGAAAACCCCGGTCGTGTTGTATTCCCCGGATGCCGCGATGCGGGCTGCCGTGGCGGCACCCTGGGAGTAACCGGTGAAACCAACCGAACTTTCTGCAGTGATGCCCGCGTCTTGCATCGCGGAGTGAACTGCGGCCACGGACCCAGCGTCTGAGCCTGCCGCGTTGGAAACGTTGCTCGTGAAATCCCACGGCTGGTCTGAGCCGGAGAACGCAAAGTCTTGGGTGCCGGCAACATAAACCTCAAAGTGCAGATCTCCTCCCGGGAGTTCGTAGCTTTCTATTCGAATCTGTTCAGGGTGTTCGGCGTCTGGCTGAGGGATTCGGTTCACCCGTTCGGTCGAGGACTGCGGTGCAGCCACAGGTGCCGGCGTTGTCTTGCTCACCTGCTTCACCGGGGTTTCTTCGAGCACACCCCCGAGGCCACCCGCTTTTTGGATGAGCCCGGCCGAAGTGCCCAAACCGATCAACCCGGCGGCGCTCAGTGCCGACACCACATGGGGAGGGAGCCCCGCTGCGCCAGCGAGAAACTCATCAACCGACATCACCCCGTGTCGGAGTGCCAACACGAATGCGGGGTCGCTGATGAGCGCGTTCAGCGCAGTCGAGAGCTGTTCGGGGCTGAGCGGTGGTTTGCTCGGGCCGCCCCGAAGGTAAGCACCAACCGCGATGCCCGCCACGATCGGGAGCACCGGATTTGTCAGCAGAAACGCCGCCGCCCACACCGGGAAAAGGAACCCCAACAGCGCTGCAGCATCAGCCGAGACCTCGCGCATGGCAGCTTCGGTGAAGGCTTCGGTCCACCCATACCGTTGAGCAGCAAGACGGATGAGCCCGCTCAACTCTTCCGCTCGCTGCGCAATCGTGTGAAGGTCGACGTAAACGCAATCGAGATCACCCTCAACGAGGGCCGCACCGGCCGGGATGCCCCACGATTCCATCTGCTCAACGGTGAGCCGGTCATCCACCATCTGAATGGAACCCGCAATATCTCGGGTCATGTCTGCAGCTCGCTGAAGCTCACCGGCACTGCTGAGCATCTCGTCGGTGGCAATCGAATAGCTGCCACCGCCCGAGACGATCAGTTCATCCGACACGGGCACTCATCTGACTCGCGGCGTTCATCGTTCGGCTCTCAATACGCTCAATGAGGGCGCGAGTTCGAGCCAGATCGCGGTGAATTTCGAGCACGCCCTCCTCGAATCGCTGTTGCGCTGGCCCCCGCCAATCGATGCTCTCGAGGGGAAGCAAAGCCCGCACATAGCTGAGTCGCTCGCCTATTATGCGCAACTGTTGCGCCTGAAATTGGAGTGCGAGCTGGGCCGTCGCATCTAGGGAAGTGATCACTGGTCGCCTTTCGACCTCACCACTCTCGCCAAACAGCACTGCGCGTTTCGTTCGCCCGCCGGTATCGGGGAAGCGAATCTCTGCACCTCCTCTGTTGAGGAGTCGAAATTGCGACACAATGAAGCATGACCTTCGAGCGTGCACTCTCCGACTCGACGACCTTCAAGGTGTGTTTTGTGTGCACCGGCAATATCTGCCGTTCCCCCATGGCCGAAGTTGTCTTCACGCACCTTGTCGCCCAAGCGGGGCTCGGCCACCGGATCGCTGTGACCTCAGCTGGCACCGGTGACTGGCACGTGGGCGAACCCGCCGACGATCGCACCATCACCGCTCTGGCAGCGCGAGGCTACAATGGATCTGGTCATCGTGCCCGCCAATTTGATCCCGCCTGGTTCGGCAAGCTTGACCTCATCGTGGCGTTTGACCGAGGGCAAGAACGTATTCTCCGATCTTGGGCGCAGAACAACCAAGACGGGTCAAAAGTGCAAACCATGTTGAGCTTCGATAGCGACCTCGCTCCGCTTTTCGACGTGCCAGACCCCTATTATTCGGATGCCGCACTTTTCGACCACGTGCTGGGAATTGTCGAGCGGGCCTGCGGTTCATTATTTCGTCAAATCACACCAGGAATTAACTAGGGAGCCCCATGAGCCCGTTGCCCGTTCAACCGCTGAGCCCTCTCGATGGCCGCTACCGTCCCGCCGTTTCTGCACTGGGGGAGCACCTGTCAGAAGCGGGCCTCAACCGCGCCCGCGTGCACGTCGAAGTCGAATGGCTGATCTTCCTCACCGGCAAAAGCCTGTTCGGTTCGCACCCGCTGAGCGCTGAACAGATCACAGCACTGCGTGGGTTTGCCACCGACTTCGGGCAGGAGCAGATCGACGAGCTCGCTCGCCTCGAAGCGACCACTCGCCACGACGTCAAGGCCGTCGAATACCTTGTGCGCGCCAAGCTCGACGAACTTGGCCTCACCTCGATCGCCGAACTGACCCACTTCGCTGCGACAAGCGAAGACATCAACAACCTGTCCTACGCAATCACCATCTCGAATGCAGTGCGCGAAGTGTGGCTGCCCAAGTTCCGTATTCTGCTCACTGCGCTGCGTGCGCAGGCTGAGCTTCTGCGCGACAGCGCGATGCTCGCTCACACGCACGGTCAGCCCGCGACTCCGACGACGATGGGTAAAGAGTTTGCGGTCTTCGTCTACCGTCTCGAACGCCTCCTCACCCGCATTGAGGGCATCAGCTATCTCGGTAAGTTCAGCGGAGCGACCGGCACCTTTGCTGCCCATCTTGCCGCTGATCCTGGTCAGGACTGGCCAGCGCTGTCGAAAGAGTTCGTGGAGTCCCTCGGGCTCGGCTGGAACCCGCTCACAACGCAGATCGAATCACACGACTGGCAAGTGGAGCTATACCAGGCCACAAGCCACGCTAATCGGGTGCTGCACAACCTCTGCACCGACGTGTGGTCCTACATTTCGATGGGGTACTTTCGCCAAATTCCGCAGGCCGGTGCGACCGGTTCTTCCACGATGCCGCACAAGATCAACCCGATCCGCTTCGAGAATGCGGAAGCCAACCTCGAACTTTCGAGCGCACTGCTCGAATCGCTTGCCCAGACTCTTGTTACCTCGCGTCTGCAGCGCGACCTCACCGACTCCACCACCCAGCGCAATGTCGGGGTGGCCTACGGTCACTCGCTGCTCGCTCTTGACAACATTGAGCGTGGACTTCGCGAGATTGCCCTCGATCAGCTCGCCCTTGATGCAGACCTCGACCGCAACTGGGAGATCTTGGGGGAGGCGATCCAGACCGTGATCCGCGCCGAAGTCACCGCGGGTCGCAGCAGCATCAGCGACCCCTATGCGATTCTCAAGGAGCTCACGCGCGGCAAGCGCATCAACTCCGTCGACCTCAGCGAGTTCATCGCGGGTCTCGACATTGGTGCGGATGCCAAAGCACGTTTGCAGGCCCTGACTCCCGCCACCTATGTGGGGCTCGCCAGCGCCCTCGTCGACTTCTTGGGCGACAGTGAGTAGTTCGCGCCCTGCACAGGGACGGGAAACCCCAGCTGTGCGCCCTTCCCACTGCGGAAATTCAGGAATATGCGACGACGCGGGGGATCAGAATTCGAGGATTCCGGCCGATTCCGCCTGACCTGCGCACCGGCGCACCGGCTTTTCCTGAATTTCCGTGGTCTCCCGCGAGTGCGGTAAGCATGCTGCCGCTGACCACCCGAGCGTTCCTCGAGGTAGCGCGTGAGCGTTAGCGCAACTAGTGCGCGGCGTCGCGATCCTGCTCGTCCATGTCGATGAGTTCGTTTTTGTCGGGGCGAATGGCGAGCGCGAGCATCGCAATGACGATGAGCGTGACGATGAAAGCAATTCCGGCAAAGATCAGGCCAAGCATCAGGTCGCGGGTTGACATCCACACGACGAGACCCATAAATACCGCAAAGATTCCCGAGAGGCCAAGCATCTCAGCGGGGCGCGTACGGTCACGCTTGTTGGGGGAATCCACCTAATCCTCTTTCTGTTGCACAGCTGCGGTGACCGCGGCGTGATCCTTCTTGCTCCACTTGAGTGAGAGTGCAGCAATCACTAGGTACACCCCAAGGATGGCCCAATAAGCTCCGAGAAGGCCGACTACCACAATGGATGCGGTCAGTTCACGGTCAATTCCGTCGGGCCCGGTGTACGGCTGGCTGAATCCCGGCGGCACGAGCAGCACAACCAGAGCCAGCAGCGCGGTGAGTGCTCCGGCAAACACCCAGTCGCGCGATGACCCATCGCGCCCGCGACTGCGGAGCCCCAGATAGAGCTCAAGAAAACCGGTGATCGCAGCGAACGCCGTCAGTACGAAGAAGAAGTAGGCCTGTCCGCCGCCGGTGGCAACGAAGGCTGCTATCGCGGTCACGAGTGTCACCACACCCTGGATGATCGACAGAGTGCGTGCGGTGCCGCGATGGGGCGAGAGCACACTGGCGGTGAGAATGACGGCGCCAGCAACAAGGGTGAAGCTGGCGAGCGTAATCAGCCCGAGCCTGGCGGAGTGGTCCGCAGAAAATGTTACAACAATTGCGAGAACAAGGGCCGGGATAGCGCGGGCTAACGGCACGTACCACGCAGTGGTTGATGGCAGTGGCTCAGCGTGAGCACTAGTCAAGCGATCGCCTTCTTTCTGAACGAGCGGTTGGTTCTAGTGTAGGCCGATTGCGGGTCACCAAGATCGGTGCGGCCCGCTTCTTCCGCCGCGCGGCCAGCCAGGCCTGCGCGCTGCCAACCACGCAGTCGGCCGGCCGGGAAACGCTAGGAGCCGGGCGGCAGGTCCACGAAACGCGAGAAGTGTCCGTGGAATCCTACGGTAACCGTGCGCGTGGGCCCGTTTCGGTGCTTGGCAATGATGAGGTCGGCTTCTCCGGCACGCGGGCTGTCTGCTTCGTAGGCACTTTCACGGTGCAAGAGAATCACCATGTCGGCATCTTGCTCAAGAGAACCAGATTCACGAAGGTCAGAAAGGGCAGGTTTCTTGTCGGCGCGCTGTTCGGGGCCACGGTTCAGCTGTGAGATAGCGATCACCGGAACTTCGAGTTCTTTGGCGAGCAGCTTGAGAGCACGCGAGAACTCGCTCACTTCTTGCTGACGCGACTCAACGCGCTTGCCGCTGGTCATGAGTTGCAGGTAGTCGATGATTACCATGCGCAGTCCAACTTTTTGCTTGAGTCTGCGGCACTTCGCTCGAATTTCTACCAGTGTCATGTTGGGACTGTCGTCGATATACAGGGGCGCGTCGTTGATGCGGCCACGAGTTTGCGCGATCGTGGTCCAGTCGTTGGCGTGCACGGAACCCTTGCGCATGTGCTGCAGGGGAACGCTCGCTTCGGCTGACAGCAGTCGCATGGCGATCTCGCTGCGACCCATCTCTAGTGAGAAGACGATCGACGGCAAATCATGTTTGATGGATGCTGCGCGAGCGAAGTCCAACCCCAGCGTCGATTTACCGATCGCCGGTCGCGCGGCCAAAATGATCAGCTGACCGGGGTGTAGTCCGTTGGTGAGTTCATCGAGCTCGGCAAACCCGGTGGGGACACCGATCATCTGCCCATCGCGTCCGCGCGCGGCTTCGATTTCGTCGATAGCACTTTCGACGGCGGTTGTTAGGGGCACGTAGTCTTCGGTTTCGACCCCACCGGTGACCGAGTAAATTTCTGCTTGGGCGCTGTTCACCAGGTCGACAACTTCGCCTTCGCTGGCATACCCCATCTGCACGATGCGAGTTCCTGCTTCGACGAGGCGGCGCAGCACCGCTTTCTCCCCGACGATGTTGGCGTAGAAACCGGCGTTGGCAGCGGTCGGCACGAGCCCGGTGAGGGTGTGCAGATATTCAACTCCCCCGGCGCGGGAGAGCTCTCCGGTCTTGGTTAGTTCGTCGGTGACGGCGATGACATCCGTCGGCTCCCCGTGCGAATAGAGGGTGAGCACCGCATTAAAAATGGTTTCGTGTTTAGGAACGTAGAAGTCTCCGCCACGAACAGCTTCGATCACATCTGCCACGGCATCTTTGCTGAGGAGCATGCCACCGATGGCACTCTGTTCGGCAAGCAGGTCGTGGGGAGGAACACGATCTCCGCGGGATCCGGCGCGTGAGTCACCCGACTTGCGTTCGTCCCCGGCGAGACCCAAGTGCGCTATTGACATACGTTTCCTCCCTGTGGGGCACCCACAGTTATACGGGCAGCCCCCGACACTCGGGCGGGCTCCACAGTGGTACCCGCTTCAAGGCTGGTTCACATTACGAAGCCGAGTCGGAGGGCCACAACCGGGGCTGTGGATAGTGCTGTGCACAACTCAGGCGAAACGCCGGAAGTGTGGTGGGCAAACTGTGGAAACAACTGTGGAAACTCACACCACTATTCCGAAAAAAATGCTTCTGACCAGCAGTTTTATATTCCACACACAGTGTGTAAAAACATGTCTAAAGCGGGGCTTTAGGGTTCTGATCTTTTTAATATTGCTGTGCATAAAACACTTGACAAGAGCGCTGAAAACACAAGGACGGCGAGCCGAATGGCCCGCCGTCCTTGTCGAACGTTAGTTACTTGCCAGCAACAACCTGAAGAGTGATCGTTGCAACGATGTCGTCACGCAGACGAATCGTTGCTTCGTGGTCACCAACAATCTTGATTGCCGTGGGGATCTCGATCTTACGCTTGTCAATATCGCCAAGACCGGCGGCCGCGACAGCATCTGCCACGTGTGCGGGCTTCACAGAACCGAACAGACGTCCACCCTGACCTGCGGTCACAGTGAGCTTGACTTTGGTCGCCTGGAGGCGAGCCTTGAGGTCTTGCGCTTCTTCGAGAGTGGCGTGTTCGCGCGAAGCGCGACCTGCCTTGATAGCCTCGACCTGCTTTTCGCCACCCCGAGTCCACGCCACGGCAAAGCCCTGGGGGATGAGGTAGTTGCGAGCAAAGCCGTTCTTGACGTCAACGACGTCACCAGGAGCGCCGAGACCGGTCACTTCGTGCGTGAGGATAAGCTTAGACATGTCGGTGGCTCCTTAACGGCCTGCGCCGGCGTAGGGCAGCAGTGCCATCTCACGAGCGTTTTTGACGGCCGTGGCGATGAGACGCTGCTCCTGAACGGAAACACCGGTGATACGACGGGCGCGGATCTTTCCACGCTCGGAGATGAATTTACGAAGCGTCGCGACATCCTTGTAATCGATAACGCCAACGCGGATCGACTTGGCTGGTGCGGCGGTCTTGCCGTCCTTGCCCTTGCGGATGGGCTTGCGGCGGTCGCCGCTGCTCTTTCCTGCCATGAGTGTTACTTCTTTCTATAATTCGGTAAGGCTAAACGTCGAGTGCCTAAAAAGGCGTCTCGTCGGAGTAGTTGCCGGGGGTGTTCCACACGTCACCAGATGCTGCAGGAGCGCTAGCCGCCCACGGCTCGTCGTTAGACGACGACTGTCCACCACTTTGCTGGGCTGCACGAGGAGCCGAGCTGTCGCGGGGCGCACGGGTGATCTGCGCGGTCGCATAGCGAAGGCTGGGACCGATCTCGTCGATCTCCAGTTCCATACTCGTGCGCTTTTCGCCCTCCTTGGTTTCGTAGGAGCGCTGACGAAGGCGGCCCTGCGCGACAACGCGGCTGCCCTTAGTCAGTGTTCCCGCAACGTGCTCGGCGAATTCACGCCAGCACGAAGCGCGGAGAAAGAGTGCTTCTCCGTCTTTCCACTCGTTCGATGCTCGATCGAAGGTGCGCGGCGTTGAGGCAATGGTGAAGTTAGCCACAGCAAGTCCACCCTGCGTGTACCGCAGTTCAGGATCTGCCGTGAGGTTACCCACGACCGTAATGACTGTCTCGCCGGCCACGACTACTCTGCTTCCGCTTCAGCCTTGGCTTCTTCGACAGGAGCCTTGGGTGCAGCAGCAGGAGCCTTCGCTTCTTCGACAGGAGCCTTAGTTGCAGCAGCAGGAGCCTTCGCTTCTTCGGCCGGAGCCTTAGTTGCAGCAGCAGGAGCCTTGGCAGCAGCAGGAGCCTTGGCAGCAGCAGGGGCCTTCGAAGCAGGAGGAGTCTTTGCTGGAGCAGCAGCCTTGCGGGCAGCCTTCTCTTCAGCAACCTTCTTGGCTTCAGCTACCTGAGCGAACCCAGCTTCAGCACGCAGCACCTTGGTGCGCATGACAGCTTCGCTGAGCTTGAGTTGGCGGTCGAGCTCGTCTGTGGACTTGCTCTCTGCGGTGAAGTTGACGACGGCGTAGATGCCTTCGGTCTTCTTGTTGATCTCGTAGGCCAGGCGACGGCGACCCCAAATATCGATGTTATCGATGCTGCCACCGTCATTACGGATGACATTGAGGAACTTGTCGAGACTGGGAGCCACGGTGCGTTCGTCGATCTCTGGATCGAGGATAACCATGAGTTCGTACTGATGCGTCATAAACCCACCTCCTTCGGACTAGCGGTTACAGACGATCTGTAACAGGAGGGTGTTGACGTGTGCCGAACCACCAGAAGGCAGTTAGACAACCTACCTATTGTAGTGCGAACCGCGGCCAATACTCAAGACGAATCTGAACGAGCGGCCCTCTAGCGCTCTGACCACCAGGCGCGCAAGCGCTTCTCTGCTTCCTCATCACCGAGCGGTCCCTCATCCAAGCGCAGCTCGAGCAAAAATTTGTACGCGTCCCCTACATCGCGGCTGGGTTTGATTCCCAAAATCGCCATGATCTGCTCGCCATCGAGGTCGGGGCGAACTGCGGCGATTCCTTCTGCCTCGGCAATCGCAGTGATACGTGCTTCGAGATCGTCGTAGGCAAACGATAAGCGGTCCGCTTTGCGCACATTCCTAGTGGTGACATCGGCCCGCGTGATGATGTGCAATCGCTCAAGTTGCGCTCCGGCATCCCGAACATAGCGACGCACAGCCGAGTCAGTCCAGGCACCCTCGGTGTAGCCAAAAAAACGCAGATGCAGTTCGACCAAACGCGCAACCGACGTGATGGTCTCTTTGTCGAACCGCAGCGTGCGCAATCGCTTGGTCGCCAGCTTTGCTCCAACAACATCGTGATGATGAAACGTGACCACGCCGCCTCGCTCAATTTTGCGCGTAGACGGTTTGCCAATGTCGTGCAACAGGGCGGCCATCCGCAACACGAGATCTGGGCCCTCAATGCTGGGGCGGCTCTTCTCAAGCTCAATGGCCTGACGCAACACGGTGAGAGAGTGCTCGTAGACATCCTTGTGATGGGCGTGCTCATCCACTTCAAGCTTCAGTGCAGGAATCTCAGGGAGCACATGCTCGGCAAGCCCCGTCTCTACCAGCAGGCGGATGCCGGCAACCGGGTCATCCGTTTTCAACAGTTTCGTGAGCTCATCACTAACACGCTCAACGCTCACGATGTCAATGCGCGGCGCAAGTTTGGTCATGGCGCGAACGGTATCGGGGGAGACAGTGAAGCCCAGTTGTGAGGTGAATCGTGCGGCCCGCATCATCCGCAGCGGATCATCGCCAAACGACAACTCAGGCGCACCCGGCGTCGTGAGCGTCTTGCTCAGCAGATCCGCAACACCATTCCACGGGTCAACCAGTACCCGCTCGGGCAGCCGCAGCGCCATCGCATTCACACTAAAATCGCGGCGTTCGAGATCTTTCTGGAGAGAATCACCAAAAACCACCACGGGCTTTCTGGTTTCACCGTCATAACTGTCGGCCCGGTAGGTGGTAATTTCTACCGTTTCTCCGTCAATACGAGCAGCAATTGTGCCGAAATCGCGGCCGATATCCCACTGCGCTTCGGAGATCGGCGTAACGATCCGCATGATGTCGTCGGGGCTCGCATTGGTCGCAAAATCGAGGTCGGTGACCGCCCGGCCCAGGAACGCATCGCGAACCGGTCCGCCCACTAGCGCGAGTTCGAATCCTTCGGCCGCGAATCGCGCCGCTAGGGTGGCTACGGGCTTAGAGTCGGCAAGATTTCCCAGACTCTCAATTGCGTCGGCAACACTCTCCATAGTGGGACTAGTTTTGCACGACCTGAGACCACAGTTCGCCCGATGCGGCACAACGCACCCACCATTCAACAAGGAAGAATAAACTCACACCATGCTGGCCGAGCGAAAGTACGGGGTCGACCCTTGCGGATGAGAGTGTTCAGCGCCGCCGTGGCGCTCGGTCTCAGCCTCGGCGTCGCCGCAGGTGGTGCGGCCGCAGCTCCGAGTGCCGCCGCTCCGAGTGCCGCCGAGATTGCAGCGGTAAGTCCTGCCTCTGTCGCCACTCAGGTTTCCATCATTGCGCCTCTCACCGTGCCGAGCGGTAGTGGCGGTTTGCTCTCCGCTGAAACGTTGACCGACTATACGGGGCCCTCTGGCTTGCTGACACGCCAGTTGGATGCTGTCGCCGGCAAAGCTCTCACCGTCGCCATTGACCCCCTGATTGTGGCCTCTATTCGGGTGCTGGGCACAAGCGCCCCCGAATCTGCACGCGGTTGGCTTGAGCGGCTGTCACTCATCAGCAATGAGGTCGTTCCGCTGCCGTATGCCAATTCTGACCCGACCTTGGTTACTCAAACGGGCCGGGAAGAGATTCTTGGCCCGATTAGCTTCGACTTTGCGCTGAATCCGGCGAACTTTGCCGCAGCGGACGAGTCAGAAACCACCGAAACTCAGGCACCAATGGATGTCGGAACCGACGTGGTGCCCCCGTACCCGACATCCGGAGAACTGGTGGCGTGGGACTACGCGATCGACGGGTTCGTGAGGCCGCGGTCCAACACTGTTGTGGCGGACGATATTGCTGTATTGGCCGCGGCCAACTTCAGTACCACTGTGCTGTCGTCAACAAATGTGTCGCGAGATCCCGGTGCCGGTTCTGTGGTCATGATCGATGGAATGACGGCGCTGATCGCCGATTCGGCCGCATCCACCGCAATGGATGAGGCACTCGGTTCCACCCTCGATCGAGACGTTCCGGCGGCTGAGGCTGAACTGGTGTCCTCTGTGCTTGCCGCTGGCGCGTCGCAGGCAGCGGAGACCGGTTCGGTTCTGATCACGATCGACCACTCGCTCGAACTCAGCTCTGCGCGGTTGGACACGGCGCTGGCGAGTCTCAGCTCAAGCCCGTCAATCACCCTCGTTCCTCTCACCACGTTGGCTTCGGCCACGCCGGCGGCGGCGACCATCTCCGATCTCCCTCAGAGTGAGGCCCGGATTAACGATGTCGGCCAGCTTCTGGCGGCGACCCAGGAAGAGCGCACCTTCTTCTCGATCGCGGCCGACCCGGAGGCTCTCATTGCTGCGCGCCGACTTGCTTTGCTTGACGTTCTGGGCACAAATGCTCCGAGCGACTCAGTTGATGCCTCTGGCGATGATGCCTCAGCCGACTGGCTGGCCACGGTCAATAGCTTCTTGGCCGATTCTCGTGACCTGCGCGCCGCAGTTACGGTCGTCGAGTCCAGCGATTTCCTCCTACTGGCCGACAACAGCTTTTTACCGGTCTCCGTCAGTAACGCCCTCAATCAGCCGGTAACAGTATACATCACTGTTTCTCCCCGAACCGGTCTCCTTGCGGTGGGGGCCCAACGGGTGGAACTCACGATCGAAGCAAACTCGCAGGCTCGGGGCAACATCCCGGTTCAGTCGCTTTCTAATGGTGTCGTGGATGTCGAAATCAGTCTTACCAGCAGCACCGGTCTGGAGATTGGCACACGCACGGTCAGCAAGATCAACGTTCAAGCAGGCTGGGAAACGCTCATTGTCCTCGCGTTCGCCGCCCTCGTTGTCGTGATTTTCAGCGTGGGATTTGTCCGCAGCATTGTGCGCCGTCGAAAGCCTGTCGATGACTAATCAGACCGGCCCTGAGGTTGGTCCTGAGCCCAGCGGCCCTCCCGTTGCGGGGTCGCTTCCTACCCAGAAGAGCTCCACCATCGGTCGAGCGAGCGCGCTGCTCGCGTCGGGCACTCTGGTTTCTCGCATCCTCGGATTCATCAGTGCGATAGTCCTTGCCCGAACTCTAGGTCTCGTCGGAACTGCCGACGCGTACGCCATTGCCAACCAGCTGCCCAAAGCGGTCTATGCCATCGTGGCCGGCGGAATTCTCAGCGCCGTTATCGTGCCGCAAATCGTGCGGGCTGCTCTTCATAAAGACGGCGGGCAGAAGTTCATCAACCGCTTGGTGACGCTGGGCATAGTTATCTTCCTCATCATCACGGTTGCGGCGACTTTCAGTGCGCCGCTTCTCGTGCAGGTGTATGCACGCGCCAGCGCCAATTTCGGGCCGGAAGAATTCGCTCTCGCTACAGCCTTCGCCTACTGGTGCCTCCCGCAGATTCTCTTTTACGCGCTGTACTCAATGCTCGGTGAAGTGCTCAACGCTCGCGGCAAGTTTGGGCCATTCACCTGGGCTCCTGTTGCCAACAACCTGGTGATGCTGTCCGGGCTCCTCGTGTTTCAGTTTCTCTTTGGCAACGTCACCCTTTTCTCGTCGGAGGACTGGACCGGGCAGATGGTCGCCGTGCTTGCCGGCGGCGCCACACTCGGTGTCGCCGTTCAGGCAGCGCTTTTGGCGTTTTTCTGGCGTCGCGCTGGGCTTCGGTATCGTCCCGAGTTTCGCTGGCGCGGTGTGGGCCTCGGCAATGCGGGGAAAGCCGCCTCGTGGACTTTTGGCATGATTCTCGTCACGCAAGTCGGTGGCGCTATCGGCACTCAGATTGCGAGCCTCGCCTCGGGTGTTGATGCATCGGTTTTCGTCATCACGACGGCCTGGTTGATCTTCATGCTCCCGCACTCTGTCATTGCCGTGTCGATCGGAATGGCCTATTTCACTCGCATGAGCGGTCATGCGCGCGACGGAGATCTGTCGTCGATGCGCGATGACGTGTCGGCGGCCCTGCGATCGATTCTGATGCTGCTGATGTTCGCGGCCGTTGGCCTGATGGTAATCGCGTTTCCCTTTAGTGCTCTCTTCGCCACCAACTACGCCGAATTATCCTCTTTGGCCGCAGTTCTCATCCTTTACCTTGTCGGGCTCGTGCCCTTCAGCATCATGTATGTATTGCAGCGGGTGTTTTACGCGTTCGAAGACACGCGGACCCCGTTCATCCTGCAGACGATTCAAGTGCTTCTCTATGTTGCCGGGGCCCTCTACGTGTCAACGTTGCCCCTTGACCGCATTGCGATGGGTTTGGCGGCAATGATCAGCATTGCTGGCACGATTCAAACCATCATTGCGCTGATCGTGGTGCGCAAGCGTGTCCCCGGGTTCTTACTGCTTCCCCTCGTGCTTCGTGCGCTGTGGTTTCTGGCGGCAATGCTGCCTGCCGCGGCTGCGGGCTTCGGCATCCTGATGCTGCTGGGCGGATTCGGGGAGGATTCCTTCGTTGTTTCCAGCTTTTTGGGTGGTTTCGTTTCTATCGCGCTGGCGGGTAGCGGCATGCTCATTGTTTACGGGGCGGTGCTTGCGCTCACGAAGAACGCCGAGTTCTTCGCCTTCGCGCGCCCCATAGCGTCGCGCCTCCTTCGCCGCCGTTAACTTCGTTAGAGTTCACCTGCTGGTCGCCGAAGAACGAAACAAATCCGACCCGGCTCCGAACGGTATGTAGTTAGCCCCGCACGCCCCAGCAGCTCGGAATACTCCATCGCTAGGATGTGTTGAACCGGGTAGTAACGATCGCAAGGAGACACCAAAAGTGCGTCAAGCCATCATCATCGGATCCGGCCCCGCCGGTTACACTGCGGCGATTTATGCGGCACGCGCTAATCTTGCGCCCCTCGTAATCGCCAGTTCGGTCGAGGCTGGCGGCGAACTGATGAAAACCACCGAAGTGGAGAACTACCCGGGGTTTGCCGAGGGCATTCAGGGTCCTGCGCTCATGATTGAGATGCAGAAGCAGGCTGAGCGTTTCGGTGCCGAGATCGTTCTTGACGATGTAACTGATCTTCAGCTTGAGGGCCAGATCAAGAGGGTAACTCTTGGCAACGGCGATGTTCACGAGGCACTGGCGGTCGTCTTCGCTACGGGTTCTGCCTACCGCAAGCTCGGCCTTCCCGACGAGGAACGACTGAGCGGCTACGGGGTTTCTTGGTGCGCAACCTGCGACGGATTCTTCTTCCGCAAGAAGACGATTGCCGTCGTCGGCGGCGGCGATTCGGCCATGGAAGAGGCAACGTTCCTCACAAAATTTGCCGACAAGGTTTACGTTATTCATCGCAAAGATGAGCTGCGTGCGTCGAAGGCCATGCAAGAACGGGCATTCAGCGATCCCAAGATCGAATTCCTGTGGAACAAGGCAGTAACCGGCATCACTGGTGCTGAGCTAGTCGACGGTATCGATCTCACTGACACGGTCGACGGCAGCACTACGCACCTCGACGTCAGCGGGTTGTTTATCGCCATCGGCGCCGACCCCCGCACGCACCTGGTGCACGGTCAGCTAGACATCAATACCGACGGGACCGTAATCGTGGATGGTCGTTCCTCACGCACCAACATCACCGGCGTGTTTGCCGCTGGCGATGTCATCGACCCCACATATCGTCAAGCGGTCACCGCCGCCGGTTCCGGCACAGTGGCAGCGCTCGACGCTGAACACTACCTTGCGTCATTGCCACGCGAGCTTGTCGCCGACGCAATCCAACCCATGTCACTCCAAGAATCAGACGAAGAAGCATCAAACAAAGAAGCCGCTTAACCGCGGTGGCGCTGCAGTTTGAGACTCACCCCCACCAAACAAAGGAACACACAATGTCTTCAGCAACAGAAGTAACCGACGCAAACTTTGATGAACTCGTCATCAACTCCAAAGACACCATCATGGTAGATTTTTGGGCCGAATGGTGCGGCCCGTGTCGCGCCGTCTCCCCCATTCTTGACCAAATCGCCAGCGAGAACGCCGACAAGATCAAGATCGTCAAGCTCAATGTCGACGACAACCCACAGATGGCAATGAAATACCAGATCACCTCGATTCCCGCGATGAAGGTGTTCCGTGGTGGCGAGGTCGTGAAGACCGTTATCGGCGCAAAGCCGAAGCCGGCGCTTGAAGCCGATCTTGCGGAGTTCTTGGCGTAAAGCTCACCTCAGCCGACAGCCTCCGGCATCCACTACTTGGTGGGTGTTCGGAGGCTTTCGTAGTTAACGCTGGTGAGCCGCTCGGATTCGATCCACAACTTTCCCGCATCAGTTTCTGAGTGCGACGCGGGGCTCGATTCGACTGGCACGGGTGCCCCCCGGTGTTCCTTACGGCCCGACGGCCCAAAGTATTCGCCGCCGGTTACGGTTGGGTCGGTCGCAGCGCGCAATGAGGTTCGGGCACCCTGCCGCGGGGTTTGAATACCCAAAAAAACGAGCTTCTTCAGCGGTCGAAGATACCAGCGGTCGAACAGATGGTCGGCAAGTCCGGTGCCCGCCGTTCCCGGATGCGCTGCAACCGAAATCGCATCCGCTCCGGCTGCTTCAAAGCGGCGCTGCAGCTCATAGGCGAACAGTAGGTTGGCCAGCTTTGAGCGACCGTAGGCCGCCCGAGGCGTGTACGACCCATTCTGGAACATCAGGTTGCCAAACTCCATGGGCTCCCAGCGGTGCGCAACGCTAGACAGACTCACTACACGGGCGCCCGGTGTCGCAGTGATCAGGTCGAGCAGACGGCCGGTGAGCGCAAAATGGCCGAGGTGGTTGGTGCCGAGCTGTGCTTCAAAGCCGTCGACGGTGAGGTGCGCATCCGTCATCATGATTCCGGCGTTGTTGATCAGCAGGTCAAGCTGCGAGTGATTCGCATGAAAATTGTCGCTGAAGCGGCGGATCGACTCAAGATCGGCAAGATCCAGCAGCATGGTTTCCAGTGACACCTCGCCAAGCTCTTCCAATAGTGCTGTCGCGGCGGCTGTCGCTTTTTCGGCCGTGCGCATCGTCATTACGACGTGTGCACCCGCGGCTAGCATCGCCCGACTCGTTTCGTAGCCGAGGCCCGAGTTGGCCCCGGTGACAATCGCAACTTTCCCCGTGAGGTCTCCGATGTCAGAAGCGGTCCATTTGGTTCGAGCGTTCACTGTCTTCCTTAATCCGTCGGTTGGGTGCTTGCGTAGGTGCTGGGGTGGCGGGGTAGGCCGGGATGGTGCGCGTCGGGATGGTTGCGGACCTACCCAGTGCAGCATCCGTGCCTCCGCAGAGCAGGTGATGGTAGTTCGGCGTGGGCGCTGAATGGCGTTTGCTTGGTTCTCAGCACAATTATCGCTCAGTTTCTGCTCCCGAGCGTCAAACGCCTATTGTTTAAGTGCCGAGCGAACGGGATAGCCGATGACAACACAGCCGAATAACCTCGACCAGTGGTTCGATCACTATGCCGACAGAGCCTCCGGTCTTGCTGCCTCCGAAGTGCGGGCGTTATTTGCCGTTGCCTCTCGCCCCGAGGTTGTCTCGCTCGCGGGTGGCATGCCGTATGTTTCGGCCCTGCCTCAAGACCTCATCACCGATTCGATCAACCGTGTCATGCGCGATCGTGGGCCGGCCGCACTGCAGTACGGTTCCGGGCAGGGCCTGCCTGCGCTTCGGGAACAGATTCTTGAGGTGATGGCGCTGGAGGGCATCCAGGCTAGCGTTGATGACGTCGTTGTCACCACCGGGTCGCAGCATGCTCTCGAGCTTGTCACCAAGCTGTTTATTAATCCCGGCGATGTTGTGCTTGCCGAGGGGCCCAGCTACGTGACCGCGTTGGTTGTCTTTAGGTCGTTTCAGGCGGAGATCGCGCACGTCGAAATGGATGAGTTTGGTCTCGTTCCAGATTCTCTTCGCGCCCATATTGCGGCGGTTCGCGCGGCAGGCAAGACGATCAAGCTTCTCTATACCGTTCCCACTTTCAGTAATCCTGCGGGAGTGACTCTCAGCTGGCAACGCCGGATTGACGTGTTGGAAATTGCTCGGGAGAATGGCATTTTGGTTCTCGAAGACAACCCGTATGGCCTGTTGTACTTCGATGGCCCTCCACCGCACGCGATGCGCTCTGTCGAAGAGGAGGGTGTGATCTACCTTGGCACCTTCTCCAAGACTCTTGCACCGGGTTTCCGGGTCGGTTGGGTGCTCGCCCCGCATGCGGTCAGAGAGAAACTCATTTTGGCCAATGAGGCTGCCGTGCTCTCACCCAGCTCATTCACCCAAAGCGTCATCAGCGAATACATGAGTGTCGCCGATTGGAAGGGCCAGATAGGCACCTTCCGAGACGTATACCGTGAGCGTCGTGATGCGATGCTTACGGCTCTCGATGACTATCTTCCCGACCTTGATTGGACGGTACCAAACGGCGGCTTCTACGTATGGGTGACCCTTCCTAACAACCTCGATTCGAAGTCGATGTTGCCCCGTGCGGTGAAGGAGCTCGTGGCTTACACCCCTGGCACCGCCTTCTATGCCGACGGGAATGGACGCAGCAACATGCGCTTGTCGTTCTGTTACCCGACCCCCGAGTTTATTCGGGAGGGCGTACGCCGACTCTCCACTGTCGTGAATGGTGAGCGCGAACTGCTCAACACGTTCTCGCAGACCGCACCGCTCACCATTGCGCCCCCCGCGCGGTCGATGATTAACCCTCCAGCCAACCTTAGCTAGGACACCATGAACGCTTCACCCACTCGCGTACTGGTACTCGCCGGGGGCATCTCCCATGAACGCGATGTATCTCTTCGTTCAGGACGTCGCGTGGCCGACGGACTGCTCGCCCAGGGCAAAGACGTTGAGCTCCGTGATCCGGATGCCACCCTGCTTCCGTACCTTCGCGACACCAAGCCAGATGTGGTCTGGCCCGCGCTCCACGGGGCAAGTGGGGAGGATGGAGCTCTGCGCGGACTGCTCGACCTGATCGGCATCCCGTACGTCGGATCGCGGGCCGATGCTGCCCGGCTTGCTTGGGATAAGCCCACCGCAAAATCTCTTGTTGCCCGTGCGGGAGTTCGCACGCCGCTCTCGATCGCCCTCTCGCGTGAATCTTTTCGTGAACTGGGTGCTCACAGCATTCTTGATGAGTTAGCCGATGAACTCGCCGGTGATCTCGTCGTGAAGCCCGCTCAGGGCGGCTCGGCTCAGGGCGTGTCCATTGTTTCCGACCGCCATGACCTGCCGGGCGCGATGGTCAATGCCTACAACTACTGCGAGGTCGCCCTAGTCGAGCAACGCATTACCGGTGTTGAGATAGCAATCGGTGTGCTCGACAGCGGGGCAGGACCGGTGGCCCTCCCTGCGGTAGAAATCGTCCCTGTTGCTGGCGCCTACACCTTTGAGGCTCGCTATAACGCCGGTCAGACCGACTTTTACACTCCAGCCCGCGTTTCCACCGAAGATGCGGAGCGAGCAGCAAACGCCGCCCTTGCGGCACATTCTGCGCTGGGACTTCGTCACCTCTCGCGCGTTGACCTGATCGTGGATGGGGCAGGTACACCGTGGTTTCTTGAAGCCAACGTTCTTCCCGGGCTTACGGAAACGTCCATTTTTCCGCTAGCCCTCGTCGCTGCTGGCCATGATTTGGGCCGCGTCTACGCGGCACTCGCGGATGCAGCTATCCAGAGCATGTAGCTCGGCTTCAACGCCGGCAATGTTTCACGTGAAACTTCGCCGCTGACAAGTGCTACAGGCTGGGCGTCCACCTCAGCCAGCGTGCCTGGTTCAGCTAACGCGCCGGCCACATAGTGGACTGCTGTCGGCGAGCAGCCACGTCGCTAGCGGTTAAAACCAGTGTCACCGAGCTCTTCGAGAATCCGGTTGAGGTCACCAACCGTCGCGAAATCGATGACCACCTGACCCTTGCTTGCACCCAGGGTTACCTTGACCCGCGTATTGAGCCGGTCAGCGAGGCGCTCGGCAATCTCATCGAGCGGGCCCTGTTTTTTTCCGCGCGAAGGCTTGGGGCGAGCAGGTTTCGTGGAGAGTGAGCCCGCTGCCGCCTCCGCGGCACGAACGGAGAGCTCCTCATTGACGATTTTGTCGGCAAGACGCTCCATCCCTTCAGCATCCGGCAGGGAGAGCAGCGCACGGGCGTGTCCCGCGGTGAGAACACCAGCAGCCACTCGCCGCTGAACACTCTCAGGAAGCCGCAACAGGCGCATCGTGTTGGTGATTTGTGGCCTTGAACGACCAATACGCTCGGCCAGCTGCTCCTGGGTAATCCCAAAGTCCGCCAGAAGCTGTTGATACGCCGATGCTTCCTCAAGAGGATTAAGGTTTGCGCGGTGCAAGTTTTCGAGAAGCGCATCGCGCAGCATGTCTTCGTCAGCTGTGCTCTTGATGACAGCCGGGATCGTTGCCAAACCCAAGTGCATGCTCGCGCGGAGCCGACGTTCACCCATCACCAGTTCGTACTGCGGCTCGCCCTCCGTGGCACCCACTAGTGGCCGAACCACAATCGGCTGAAGCACACCAATCTCACGGATGGAAACTATGAGCTCGGACAGCTCCTCTTCGCGAAACTCAGTTCGAGGCTGACGGGCGTTGGGGGCAATATCACCGGGGGAGAGGTTTGCTAGCCGCGCTCCGGGTACAGCGCGAAGCTTATCGACGGGGGACTCTCGGCTCGGGAAGAAGACATCGACTGGGCGTTGTTCACTATCATCGGATGCCGGGATAAGCGCGCCGATTCCCCGACCAAGACCCGTGCGTTTGGGTGCTGCCATTATTGGGGTGCTCCTCGATGTGCAATCTCTGAAGCCGCTTCCAAGTAGGAAAGGGAGCCGGGAGAGTTTTGGTCGTAGCTAATAACGCTCTGCCCATAGCTCGGTGCTTCAGAAATTCGCACCGAACGGGGGATTAGGGTGGTGAGCACCTGCTGCGGGAAGTGATCGCGCACATCATCCACGACCTGATTGGCCAGATTAGTGCGCGAGTCGTACATCGTCATCAGGATGGTTGATACGCGGAGCTTCGGATTGAGGTGCCGCTCGATGAGCTTGATGTTGTTGAGCAATTGGCTCAGGCCCTCCAACGCGTAATACTCGCACTGAATCGGGATGAGCACCTCCTGCGCGGCGACGAATGCGTTTATCGTAAGAAGGCCGAGCGACGGCGGGCAGTCAATGAAAACGTAGTGGTACGCCTCTGCCGAATCCTGAAGAAACTGATCGAGCGCCGAGCGAAGTCGCTGCTCACGGGCCACGAGCGACACAAGCTCAATCTCTGCGCCGGCAAGGTGAATCGTTGCTGGTACGCAATACAGGGCAGCAAACTCGGGGCTTTTTTGCACGACGTCGGCCATGGGCACGTCGTTGATTATGACGTCATAAACGCTGGCGGTTTCAGAACGGTGTTCAACACCAAGGGCGGTTGAGGCATTACCCTGAGGATCCAGATCGATGACGAGAACACGCGCCCCGGTGCGTGCCAGGGCAGCTGCAAGGTTCACCGTCGACGTCGTCTTTCCCACCCCACCTTTTTGATTCGCCACCGTAAAGACACGGGGTGCAGAAGGGAGGGGCAGTGCTGCCTTTGCCACAGCTTGACGCCGACGTGTCAGCTCCGCAATCTCCCGTGCAAGTGGCGTGGTCTCATCGAACGGCGTGCTTTGTTCGTTGACTTCGCTTTCGGGATGTTTCACGTGAAACTTTCTATTTGGTGCTTCGGCAAGAGGGAGGGGAGCGGTCGCGCACCGCGACCGAATCAGTCCACTCTAGCCCGAAAGACTCTCGTGATCTCTGGGGTGATTCCTTCGCCAAGAACGATGGACTCAACATTTCGTAGTCGAGCTTTACGTATTGCTTTAGACGCAGCCTCGATCTCTTCGTCAATCCTCGCGCCCTTCATAAACACCATCTCGCCGCCAGGAGCGAGTAAGTGATCGGTCGCCGGAATCAATTTCGAAAGCGCCGTCACAGCGCGCGCGGTCAGTTGGGTTAGACCTTCCGCGTAGGGAGCATCTTGTGACCGAGATCGATCGACCGTGACGTTCTCAAGCCCCAGTCGATTCGACTCCGCTCGAAGCCATTCGGCGCGGCGCTCCATTGGCTCGATGAGAACGAAGTCAACGTCGGGCCGCGCGATCGCCAGCACTAAACCGGGCAGGCCTGCCCCGCTGCCAATATCCCCGACCACTCCCGGCCGCAGAAGAGGCGCGACCAGTGCACAGTTAACTATGTGGCGAGTCCACAAGCGAGGCACCTCAAGGGGGCCAATTAGCCCCAGTTCTTCCCCTCGCCGAGCCAGGCTCGTGGTGTACTGACGTGCCAAGTCAATTCGAGACCCGAAAAGTGCTTCCGCAACCTCGGGCTCAGTCTCGAGCGCCGCACCTTCAGTCAATGTTTCACGTGAAACTATGCTCGAGTGATAACGGTGTGGCGCTCCCTGCCCTCACCGCTAGATTGAGAGACGAAACATCGCTCGGCAACAATGTCATGAACCAGCTTGCGCTCATACGACGACATGGGTGGGAGTGCTGCGGACTCTGCACCGGCTTCGATCCGCTCCACTGCAGTGTCAACAAGTTTCGAAAGCTCGCCTGCGCGCGCCTCTCGAGACCCTCCAATGTCGAGGATGAGGCGGGAGAACACTCCCGTGCGATTCTGAACTGCAATGCGAGTCAATTCTTGAAGAGCTGTAACAGTCTCGGGACGCGAGAGCAGACGGAGGTTCGTTTCCTCACTTGATGTCACAGACACATACGCCCGACCTGCACGAGCGTCGATCTCAAGGTCCCCATCGAGGTCTGCGATATCGAGGAGCTCCTCGATATAGTCTGCCGCAATATCGCCTTCTTCCTCTAGCTGAACTGAAGTGCGATCAGCGCGGACTTCGACGCCGAGGTCAGGCGCTCTGGTCTCTGTGTCAGAAACGTTCGTCATTTCTTTTTTCCCTGCTTCTTCTTGGCACGGTTCTTACTCACGGGTTGCTCCCGCTGTGGGTTCTTAGGCTCCTCGACGATGAGCGTTCCCGACTCCGGGGTCTCCTCAACGATCCCCTTGCGCTGGTTGCGCTTCGCCAGTCGGGCTTCACGAGCGAGCGCGGCTTCACTGCCTGGCGTCGGCATGTTGCGGATGACCAAAAACTGCTGCCCCATTGTCCAAAAGTTCGAAACGAGCCAGTAAAACATCACGCCGAGCGGGAAGGTGAATCCCGAGAAAGCGAATACGAGGGGGAGAAGGTAGAGCATGATGCGCTGTTGGCGATACATGGGGCTGGCCTTCATCTCAGCCGACTGATTCTTCGACATGATCTGCAGCTGAGTAATGAACTGCGACCCGGTCATCAGAATCACCATGATGGCCGCAGTGATGATTACTGCAACATTACCTTCAGCAGTACTGATCGCCAGGTGCAATGGAGCAATATCGAAGAGCGACGACGTACCGAAGGACTGAGATAACTCGGCATTGAGAAAGCCGACTCCAGGGGCATTACCCTCCAGCTGTGCGTTTCGGAGCACAGAGAAAAGGCCGAAGAAGATCGGCATCTGGAGCAGAAGCGGCAGACACGAACTGAAGGGGTTCGTACCGGCATTCTTGTACATCGCCATGGTCTCGCGAGACATCGCCTCACGTGAGAATTGATCTTTCTTGCCCTTGTACTTGTCTTGGATTTTCTTGAGCTGAGGAGCCACCTCCATCATGCGCCGCTGGCTCTTAATCTGTCGAACGAAAACCGGGATGAGTGCCGCACGAACCACCAGCACAAGCCCGACGATCGACAACACCCAGGTGAGGCCCGCATCCCCATTCATACCAACGAAGGTAAGAATCTCGTGGAAAGCAACGAGGATTGCCTCGATCACCCATTTGATCGGCCACAGTAACGTGCCAAAGAAAGCAAAGAGATCCATGAAGCGGTTAGCCCCTTTCGTGGCTTGCGCTTATTACAAAGCCAAACCTAGTGATCTGATATCTATCATTCCGACGAGCTGGGATGTCATCAATACCACCCTCTGCCCACGGGTGACAGCGCAGAATACGTCGGGTTCCCAACCAGAACCCCCGAACAACACCGTGCTGTTGAATAGCTTGAAGGGTGTAGTGAGAGCACGAAGGATAGTAACGGCACACGTCGCCATAGAGCGGGGAAATAACGGCACGGTAGCCGCGAAGCAACACGACCAACAGGTTACGAGGAACAAGCATCGCGAAGGTGACTACGGCGTTCATACCTTTACCACGATGCGGTCAATCCCTTCTGCGATCTCAGCACGTAGCGTAGTCCACTCAGCTTGACCCGAGCCCGCCAGTGCCCTAACCACAATGTCCGAATGGCCAGGAATGTTGGGTAAGATTTGGGCTGCTGCACCTCGAAGCCTACGGCGCACCCTGTTCCGAACGACTGCGTTGCCCACTGCCTTCGAGACAATGAACCCAAAACGAACACCGCTAGATCGATCATTAGTAACGGCGTGGACTATGCAGTGCGGTGTCGCAAACCGACGGCCGCGTCGAATGACCGAGCGAAAATCTCTCGGATCAGTCACCCGGTTCGCCTGAGACAACACCGGCGGAACTAGGCGGAGAGTTCGGTGCGTCCCTTGCGGCGACGTGCACCCAAGATGGCACGGCCAGCGCGGGTGCGCATACGCAAACGGAAACCATGGACCTTTGCGCGGCGGCGGTTGTTTGGCTGAAAAGTTCTCTTGCTCATAGCTATATCTCCAAGGCCCAGCTCTGGCGGCCGGGAAGAATTGGTAGACCCAAAGGTCGGAAGTCAACTGATTAAAACTACGGCGTTAATCGAGTGGGGTCAAACCACACTTTTTGCGACCACGCATTATCCACACAGACTACGTCCTCATTGGTAGCGACATGCTGTGGACAACTAAGGTAAGAGTCCGTGGATTACGACTTAAAAGTCCCCAAAATCAGGGAGAGTAGCGGTCCTCCGCGGTGGATAAGTCTGTGTGTAAATAGCGTTAAGGGATGGGGAAAAGATGTCGGAAAAACCCGACCCGACCGAAGAACTATGGCGCGAGGTACTCACGCGCCTCAATGGGGATGAGCGCATCACTCCCCAGTTGCAAGGCTTCGTCAGCCTGGTCGAACCAAAAGGAGTCATGGCAGGGACCCTCTATCTCGAGGTACCGAATGAACTCACTCGGGGCATGCTCGAGCAGCGACTGCGCCAACCCCTTATTGATGCAATCAGCGAGCTCGATACCGAGCTCGGGATAAACAACTTCGCCACGGTTGTGAACCCAGAAATTCAGCAGGACGTAATTTCGCGCGAAATGTCTCGCACTGATGCTCCCTACATCGAACCAACACCGCCCTCGCCGATTGAGAAGTCCACTCCGCGTCGCGGCGATTCACGGCTGAATCCCAAATACAGCTTCGATAACTTCGTAATCGGTGGCTCAAACCGGTTCGCTCACGCGGCGGCCGTCGCCGTCGCTGAAGCACCCGCAAAGGCGTACAACCCACTGTTTATCTACGGAGGCTCAGGGCTCGGTAAAACACACCTGCTTCATGCCATCGGTCACTACGCAGAAAGCCTTTACCCGGGAATCCGGGTTCGATACGTGAGTTCAGAAGAATTCACCAATGACTTCATCAACTCAATCGCTAACAACAGGGCTTCCGTCTTTCAATCTCGCTACCGTGAAATCGACATTCTGCTGATCGATGACATCCAGTTCTTGCAGGGTAAGGATTCGACGCAAGAAGCGTTCTTTCACACTTTCAACACACTTCACGACCACAACAAACAGGTAGTCATCACGAGCGACCTGCCGCCCAAGCACCTCACCGGATTTGAAGACCGGATGCGGTCTCGCTTTGAGTGGGGACTGATTACAGATGTTCAGGCGCCTGATCTTGAAACCCGCATCGCCATTCTGCGAAAGAAGGCCCAGAGCGAGAAGATGAAGGTCGGCAACGACATCCTGGAGTTCATGGCATCGAAGGTGTCATCGAATATTCGTGAATTAGAGGGAACCCTCATCCGAGTCACCGCGTTTGCCAGCCTAAATCGCACCGAAGTCGATATGGCTCTGGTTCAAACTGTGCTAAAAGATCTGATCACACTCGACGAAGACAACGTCATTGCCCCGGTCGACATCATTAACCACACCGCCGGCTACTTTAAACTGACCGTGGATGACCTCTACGGTTCTTCTCGATCGCAAGCCGTCGCGACGGCCCGGCAGATTGCCATGTATCTCTGTCGCGAGATGACCAATCTGTCTCTGCCAAAAATTGGTCAGCTCTTCGGTAACCGCGATCACACAACCGTCATGTACGCCAATAAGAAGATCACGGAACTCATGAAAGAGCGCCGATCAATCTACAACCAGGTTACGGAGCTGACCAGCCGTATCAAGCAGAATCATCGATTCGGCAAAGATCAGCTCTAATCGCTTGGGGATAAGTTGGGGATAACTACGACAACTCGCCGGAAAGATTGTTGATCAACAGATTCTTTCTGTGGAATCGCGCTTGGCTCTCCGTCGAGTTTCCGCACTTGAGCTACCAATTTGCGCGGCATCATCAACAACTCACAACCGTGTAGTTTCCAACAATCGACACAAATCGGCTGGGTTATACACACAGTCCACAGTGGTTAAGAGTGTGACCTTTAAAGAATGAATTTTGAATCCCCAATAACCTGTAGTTCACAAGTGGATTCGCTGTGCCAGTATTAACGACCAGAGCTTGATCCGGTTAGGGGTAGTTCATGAAGTTTCAGGTTAATCGTGATGTCTTCAGCGAAGCGGTTTCTTTTGCAGTGAAGCTGCTGCCACAGCGCACTACGTTGCCGATCTTGAGTGGCGTGTTGATCGAGGCAAGCGACCAGGGACTGACTTTGTCATCTTTCGACTACGAGGTTTCTGCTCGCACCAATATTCTTGCGGACGTTGATGAGCCAGGGCGTGTTTTGGTTTCAGGCCGATTGTTGGCAGAGATTGCCAGTCGGCTTCCGCATGCTCCGGTTCGTTTTAGTACCGAAGACAACAAGATTACGGTCGCATGTGGCACCGGTCATTTCACTCTGTCGAGCATGCCGGTCGAGGAGTACCCAACACTTCCTCAAATATCCGAGCGGGTGGGAACCCTTAAGGCTGATCTTTTCTCCGCTGCTATTGCTCAGGTTGCGGTCGCGGCATCGAGGGATGATGTAACTCCGGTCATCACCGGTGTTCAACTTGAGGTTTCCGAGAACACCATTTCTCTCGTAGCAACAGACCGCTATCGAGTAGCCGTGAGAGACATCGAATGGGATGCTGGCGCATCCGGTGTCGAATCGGCCACCGCGCTGGTTCCCGCGAAAACCCTCGTAGAGGTGGGAAAGACTTTTGGCAGCGCCGGCGAGATTTCTGTCGCGATCACCAATTCTGACGAACGCGAACTGATCGCTTTCCAGGCAGACAACAAGACCGTCACGTCTTTACTCATCAAAGGAAACTTTCCCCCGGTACGCCGGCTGTTCCCCGATACTGTGGATAACTTCGCCGTGATGAACACGGCTGAGCTCATCGAAGCAGTTCGCCGTGTTTCGCTAGTACTTGAGCGGGAAGCAGCACTCCGGTTCACCTTCACTTCCGAAGGTGTCACTCTCGAAGCGATCGGATCTGAGCAAGCCCAAGCATCCGAAACAATAGATGCGTTCTTGACCGGCGATGACACGGTCGTTTCACTGAAACCACAATTTCTTATCGACGGATTGAGTTCAGTTCACTCCGAGTTTGTGCGAATCTCTTTCACGAAAACAGAGAATCCAAACAAGCCCGGTCCTGTTCTTATTACCAGCCAGTCATCGAAGGATCAGCCCGGGAGTGACAACTACAAATATCTGCTGCAGCCCAACCTTTTATTGAGGTAGTCCATGGTTGACACCGCTCGCGTAGCAATTATCGGTCTGGGAAAAATCGGCGGGCGCAGGAGCTAGGCTCCCACAGCGATGCTTGTTACCCATGTCGAACTCAAAGACTTTCGTAATTACGAGTCCCTTGCCCTCGAACTAGTGGGTGGCCCGACGCTCATTGTTGGATCCAATGGCCAAGGAAAAACCAACCTGATAGAGGCGTTGGGTTTTCTCAGCACGTTAGGTTCACACCGGGTGTCGACGGACAATGCGATGGTTCGCCAGCACACCGATGCGGCAATTATCCGGGTACGAGTTGAACACAATGAGCGAAAGTTCTTGGTCGAGGTGCAGATCAATCGCGCGGGGGCGAACCGAGCTCAAATCAATCGTTCGGCTATCCGCACTCGAGAGCTGCCTCGATATTTCTCGAGCGTTCTCTTTGCTCCCGAAGATCTTGCATTAGTTCGTGGGGAGCCCTCGGGTCGCCGCCGCTTCATCGATGATCTTCTTGTGCTGCGGTCTCCTCGATTCAGTGGAGTCATCGCGGACTATGAGCGAGTGGTCAAGCAGCGCAACATGCTGCTGAAGTCGGCACGGGCCTCCGGCGCGCGTGATGCGCAGCTCAGCACTCTTGATGTGTGGGATGAGCGGCTTATCGCTTTTGGGGCGGAGATAATCAGCGCCCGCAGTTCGCTTGTTGCCAATCTCAGCCCCGAGGTGTCGCGCGCCTATGGAAAAATAGTCGGCGCCGATCATGACGCTTCCCTGGCGAATTCGCTGAGTGTTATCTCACGGCAAGATGATTCCGAAAGTGCTGTGGCGACCAACGAGGTCGGCGAAATAATTTCGGTCGCTGACGCGACAGGCGCATTCACTACAGCCCTCGGAGCGGTGAGAAAGCAAGAACGGGACCGGGCAATAACTCTTGTTGGACCGCACCGCGACGACCTCATCTTTGGGCTTAACGGATTGCCGGCCCGAAGCTATGCAAGTCATGGTGAATCGTGGTCGTTCGCCCTCTCGCTGAAACTGGCATCCGCTGAGTTGCTCCGTCGGGATTCTTCTGCGGGGGACCCGGTGTTGATTCTGGATGATGTTTTCGCTGAGCTGGATCAATCCCGTCGTGAGAGACTTGCGGATTCCATTTCTGGGTTCGAACAGGTGCTCATTACTGCGGCGGTGTTGGGTGATGTGCCTGAGCGGCTTACGGCGAAGGTCGTCCATATCCGGGCGGGTGCGGTGATTGTCGATGAATGATCGTGACCCTGCTGTCGATGAACACGTTGCTGTCTATCTGCGGTTCCGAGAAGTTTTCGGGGATCCATCCAAGCGCTCGTATATGGCGCGCAAGCGCGACCGCAAGCAGCCAGGAACCAGCGTTCCCTTCTCTCCCGGCCGTGATCCTCAGGGAATCGCGGATGTGATGGATATTCTCACCAGCAGTATGGGGTGGAACTCGCCACTTGCTCGCTCTGAGCTGATTCTGGGGTGGACGGAAATTGTGGGGGTTGAGACGGCGGATCATTCGGAGCCGGTCGGAATCGATGACGGAGTGCTCACGATCCGGTGCGATTCGACTGCATGGGCGACACAGCTGAGATTAATGCGTTCACGCATTACAACCACCATCGCGCAGCAATACCCCGAGGCAGGTGTTGAGTCGGTACGCTTCGAGGGCCCGAACGCCCCTTCCTGGAAAAGAGGCCCCAGATCAATTCCAGGCCGGGGCCCACGCGATACATACGGTTAGCATGGCAAATTAGGTCATCCGCGAAGGAAACTCCCGCAGAGGGGAATATAACCGTCGTCGGTGCGGGGAATTTGGTAGAATATCTGGAGCCGTCGGAGGCACCTCCTTCTGGAGATACCAGCTCTGAATGGCGAGTGTGAACTAGCGGCAGGAGCCTAACTTCAGATGACATCGACGCCCGAAAATAACGTGCCCGAGAATTCGATAATCTCTACCGGCCATGTTGCTGCTGACAGTTATGGTGCCGATCAGATCCAGATTCTTGAAGGGCTGGAAGCGGTTCGCAAGCGCCCGGGAATGTACATCGGCTCGACAGGCCCCCGCGGGTTACATCACCTGGTCTATGAAGTAGTCGACAACTCTGTTGATGAGGCTCTCGCTGGCTACTGCGACACCATCGACATCTGGATTCGCAAGGATGGCTCGATTCGGGTGCGCGACAATGGTCGCGGCATTCCGGTTGATCTTAACCAGCAGGAGCAAAAATCGACCGTTGAGGTCGTCATGACAATGCTTCACGCGGGAGGAAAATTTGGCGGCGGCGGTTACGCCGTCTCCGGTGGTTTGCACGGGGTCGGCATTTCGGTGGTGAACGCGCTCTCGGCAGAAATCGACACGGAGGTTCGCCGCCAGGGTCACGTTTGGCGGATGAGCTTCGCCGATGGTGTTCCTGTTGGGCCTTTGACGCAGGGCGAGAGCACCGACGAAACAGGAACGCAGCAAACCTTTTGGCCAAGCAAAGAGACTTTCGAGACCGTCGAGTTTGATTATGAAACGCTTCGTGCACGCTTTCAGCAGATGGCGTTCCTCAATAAGGGACTGCGCATCACTATCACCGATGATCGCGGCGAAGAAGACATTAGCGAAAGCTACATGTACGAGCGTGGACTTGTCGATTACGTGGAGTACTTGAACAAGACCAAGAAGAACGAGCTCATCCATCCTGACGTCATTGCGTTTGAGTCTGAAGACAAAGAAAAGCGCATTTCTCTCGAGGTCGCGATGCAGTGGACTGCTGGCTACACAGAAAGCGTTCACACCTACGCGAACACGATCAATACCCATGAGGGGGGAACCCACGAAGAGGGTTTCCGGGCGGCACTGACCACTCTGGTTAACCGTTATGCCCGCGAGAAGAACATCATCAAGGAGAAAGACGAGAACCTCTCGGGTGATGATGTTCGTGAAGGACTCACCGCGGTTATCTCAATCAAACTTGCTGAGCCGCAGTTTGAAGGCCAGACCAAGACCAAGCTGGGTAACACTGAAGCAAAGGCTTTCGTTCAGCGCGTTGCCGGCCAGCAACTGGGCGACTGGTTTGATCGCAACCCCACGCAGGCTCGCGATGTTATTCGCAAGGCGATTCAGGCATCCCAGGCTCGACTCGCTGCTCGCAAGGCGCGTGAACAAACTCGTCGCAAGGGTTTGCTCGAGTCGAGCGGTATGCCTGGAAAGCTCCGTGACTGCTCAAGCAAAGACCCCGCACTTTCTGAAATCTTCATAGTTGAGGGCGATTCCGCAGGCGGTTCGGCCGTTCAGGGCCGAAACCCCGAGTTCCAGGCGATTCTTCCGCTGCGAGGCAAAATCCTTAACGTAGAAAAGGCTCGCCTAGACCGTGCGCTCGGTAACGCCGAGGTCCAAGCCATGATCACTGCCTTTGGTGCCGGAGTTGGTGAAGACTTTGACCCACAGAAGGCTAGGTACCACAAGATCGTTTTGATGGCCGATGCGGATGTCGACGGCCAGCACATTACGACTCTGCTGTTGACCCTGTTGTTCCGTTACATGCGCCCCCTCATCGATTTGGGTTACGTGTACCTTGCGCAACCGCCGCTGTACCGCCTCAAGTGGAGCAACGCGCAACACGAGTATGTGTATAGCGATGCTGAGCGAGATGCTCTCACCGAGATGGGGCTAGCCGCTGGCAAGCGCGTGCCGAAAGAGAATGGCATCCAGCGCTATAAGGGTCTTGGTGAAATGGACTACAAGGAGTTGTGGGAGACCACGATGGATCCCGCTACACGCACCCTTCTTCAGGTCACTTTGGATGACGCGGCCGCCGCTGACGACGTCTTCTCGACGCTTATGGGCGAAGACGTTGAATCGCGTCGAAACTTCATTCAGCGCAACGCAAAAGACGTTCGCTTCTTAGACATCTAGCTCGCGCAGAGAGCATTCGGCGACCGCCCCCGCGACTGACACAGACTGGAACTGAAACTCAATGGCTGATGAAGAAACTCCGAAGAAGACCTTCGAAGATGCACCAATAGATCTACGTCACGACAAGATTAACCAGGTTGACCTCCAGCTGGAAATGCAGCGGTCGTACCTCGATTACGCGATGAGTGTCATCGTGGGGCGTGCCCTGCCTGAGGTGCGCGACGGCTTGAAGCCCGTGCATCGTCGTGTGATTTACGCGATGTATGACGGTGGTTACCGCCCAGACAAGGGCTTCTCTAAGTGCACCCGCGTGATCGGTGATGTTATGGGGCAGTTCCACCCCCACGGTGACTCATCCGTGTATGACGCGCTGGTTCGGTTAGTTCAACCGTGGAGCCTCCGCTACCCGCTGGCGCTCGGTCAAGGTAACTTCGGTTCACCCGGTAACGATGGGGCAGCTGCCCACCGTTACACCGAAACCAAGATGGCGCCGTTGGCCATGGAAATGGTTCGGGACATTGAAGAAGATACTGTCGACTTCCAAGACAACTATGACGGCCGCACTCAAGAGCCCACTGTTCTGCCGAGCCGATTCCCGAACCTCCTCGTTAATGGTTCTGTTGGCATTGCGGTGGGCATGGCCACGAACATCCCACCCCACAATTTGCGCGAGGTCGGCGAGGGTGCTCTTTGGCATTTGGCTCACCCGGACGCGACGCAGGAAGAGCTTCTTGAGGCGCTAATTCAGCGCATTAAGGGCCCAGACTTTCCTACCGGCGCACAAATTTTGGGAATCAAGGGAATTCAGGATGCGTACCGCACCGGTCGTGGTTCGGTCACGATGCGTGCCGTAGTGAATGTTGAAGAACTACAGGGCCGAACCTGCCTCGTGGTCACTGAGCTGCCCTATCAGGTCAACCCCGACAATCTGGCGCTCAAGATTGCCGACCTGGTCAAGGATGGCAAGCTCGCGGGTATTGCCGACATTCGGGATGAGACTTCGGGCCGCACGGGCCAGCGACTGGTTATCGTGCTCAAGCGTGACGCGGTCGCGAAAGTTGTGCTCAACAATCTCTACAAGCACACGCAGCTGCAAGAAAACTTCGGGGCGAACATGCTCGCGATTGTGGACGGAATCCCGCGCACGCTGTCGATCGACGGCTTCATCACCGCCTGGGCAACGCACCAGATTGAGGTGATTGTTCGACGCACAGCGTTCCGTCTTCGTAAGGCTGAAGAACGTGCTCACATTCTGCGTGGTTATCTGAAAGCGCTTGACGCCCTCGATGAGGTCATCGCCCTTATTCGTCGCTCGGCAACGGTCGAGGATGCCCGCGAAGGGCTCATCGCTCTGCTTGAGGTTGACGAAATTCAGGCTCGGGCCATTCTTGACATGCAGTTGCGTCGCCTTGCTGCCCTTGAGCGCCAGAAGATCATCGATGAGCATGATCAGATCGAGCGGGAGATTGTTGAATTCAAGGCAATCATCGCCAGTGAACAACGCCAGCGCGACATCGTCAGCGAAGAACTCACTGACCTACTTGCCAAATATGGGGATGACCGTCGCACCGAGATCATGCTCGGATTCGACGGCGACATGAGCATGGAAGACCTCATCCCTGAAGAGGAGATGGTGGTCACCGTCACCCGCGGTGGTTACGTCAAGCGCACCCGCAGCGACAACTACCGCAGCCAACACCGCGGAGGCAAAGGCGTCAAAGGTGCCCAACTGCGTGCGGATGACGTGGTCGACCACTTGTTCGTTACGACCACCCACCACTGGCTGCTGTTCTTCACGAACACGGGTCGCGTGTACCGGGCAAAAGCCTACGAGCTGCAAGAGGGGGGCCGTGACGCAAAAGGTCAGCACGTCGCCAATTTTTTGGCATTACAGCCCGGCGAGGAGATCGCACAGATTCTCGACATTCGGGACTACCAGACATCCTCCTACCTGGTGCTTGCCACGCACAAGGGTCTTGTCAAGAAGACTGCTCTGGCCGAATATGACACCAACCGCAGCGGTGGAATTATCGCCGTGAACCTGCGCGACGGTGACGAACTCATCTCGGCCATGCTTGTGGAGAGCACTGACGATGTGCTTCTCGTTTCTCGCAAGGGAATGTCGATTCGTTTCACGGCCTCCGATGAGGCGCTTCGGCCGATGGGTCGCTCCACGTCCGGAGTGATGGGTATGAGCTTCCGTGCTGACGACAGTCTGCTCAGCGCCAGTGTCGTCCCTGACAGCGGCTATGTGTTTGTGGTCACTGAGGGTGGTTTCGCCAAACGCACCTCCGCCGACCAGTATCGTGTTCAGGGTCGCGGTGGACTGGGCATTAAGGTTGCGAAGTTGGATGGTGCCCGTGGTGATCTGGCGGGTGCCCTGATGGTGGGGGATGAGGACGAAGTTCTTGTGGTTCTTGCCAGTGGCAAGGTGGTACGCTCTTCTGTCGTCGAGGTTCCTGCCAAGGGCCGTGACACGATGGGAGTTGTCTTTGCTCGATTCGCCGCCGAAGACAAGATCATTGCTATTGCACGTAACAGCGAACGAAATCTAGACAACAAAGAACATGAAACTCGGGACGATAGCGTTCTGAGTGAAGATGCCCCTGCTGGGAAGGACGAGTCGATAGATGAGTAGTGTCGCGGATAAGTTGCAGCGCAAGTCGCAGCGTCAAACTTCAGTCAAACAGGTTCGCCTCAAGCTGGTGTACATCGACTTCTGGTCGGCCGTAAAGTTCTCGTTCTTGGTCGCGGCATCCCTCGGAATCGTTCTCGTGGTGGCATCCATGCTGGTGTGGATCGTGTTGAACTCCACCGGAATCTTCGGTGATATTGACCGAATTTTCCGTGACATTCTCAGTGATGAGAACTTCAGTATCGCCAGTACTTTCTCGTTCTCACAGGTGGCGCTTTTTTCGGTCGTCGTCGCTGTTCTCAACGTTCTGATCGGTACAGCGTTGGGTGCTATTGCGAGTATGCTTTACAACTTCAGTGTGCGACTGACCGGCGGAATCCTTGTGGGGTTCACCAACAACTAGTCGATTACGTCAAACCGGCTAGATGCGATACTGTCGTATCTGCCCAACGGGGGTATAGCTCAGGCGGTTAGAGCGCTTCGCTGATAACGAAGAGGTCCGTGGTTCAAGTCCACGTACCCCCACTGGAATCTTCGCAAGAGATTCCCCGATAGGGGCCTTAGCTCAATTGGTAGAGCGCCTGCTTTGCAAGCAGGAGGTCAGGGGTTCGATTCCCCTAGGCTCCACAAAAAATTATGTAAGTCGAAAAACGACAAAAACCCCGACCAGATATTTGGTCGGGGTTTTTTGTGTGCGAGGAGCTCGTCTCGGCAGCCTGCAGTTGCAGCCTGTGCCACCGAAAACTGACAGTTATGCCGACTCCGCTTCGTCGTCGATCCACAGGTCATCGTCGGCACGGAGTGTCTGCCATGCCGCGTAAGCAACTCCGGCGGCGGCAACAACGGCCATACCGATCAGGAGGTAACGGCCGAAGCCGGCATGCTTTGGCTTGGTCTCGATGATCCCGACTTTTTGGCCGGCCGAGGTGGCGAGATCCGACACGCGCGAAAAGGCTTCGCGAACATGCTGGTTCTTTGCCACCTCAATCGCAGCAAGCGCCGCTCCCAGTGCTGACGTCACGGCAGGCATTACGTCGCCCTTGAGCTTGCTCTTGGTGTTTTCTGCCGCCGAACGGGCACCGGCGATGGACGACGACACCACAGGCTTGACGCGGGAGTCGATGGTGTTGTGAATCTTAGGGCTCACTTCTTCGCGAGCGTAGTTCGCGGCCTGATGGCTCGCCTCACGAACAACCGCGGAAGCATGCTCAAGCAGCTCCCTCTGGTCACTCCACAGGCCTTCAGCTTGACCCTTCAAGCGCTTGAGTTCTTTCCGGCGTTTGCGACTAAGTGCCACGGGGAACCTCCAAAGATGATCGAACGATTGTTCCATACTGCCACGCTGGCTTATGAGCGCGCACTGCTTTGCCTGTGAGCACCCTGAATAACACGGAATACTGGCACAAGTGAGCCTTGTAGGATTGAGCTCATGTCTCAACACACCGCTGTCGCCACGATCACAACAACCCTTGGACCAATCCGCCTCAATCTGTTCGGTAACCATGCGCCGAAGACTGTCGCTAACTTCGTGGGCCTCGCTAAGGGTGAGATCGAATGGACTCATCCCGCAACCGGGCAGAAGACCACAGCACCTCTCTACGATGGTGTCATCTTCCACCGGATTATCAAGCAGTTTATGCTTCAGGGCGGCGACCCGCTTGGCAAGGGAATCGGTGGGCCCGGCTACAACTTTGACGACGAAATTCATCCTGACCTCACCTTCGCAGACCCGTACATTCTCGCCATGGCGAACGCTGGCACGCGCGGAGGCAAAGGAACTAATGGTTCACAGTTCTTCATCACCACGGTTGCCACCCCCTGGCTCCAAGGCAAGCACACGATCTTCGGCGCGGTAGCCGATGACGAGTCCAAGAAGGTTGTCGACGCGATTGAAGCTGTCGACACTGATGGCGGCGACAAGCCCCTCACAGACGTCGTAATCGAGAGCGTTACGATCGACGAGGTCTAACCTTCGTGACCACAGCTCCGGATGCGAGCGGCAACTACTGCTACCGGCATCCAGACCGGCAAAGTTTTACACTCTGCCAGCGATGTGGGCGCACCGTATGCCCCAGTTGCCAGACCCAGGCTGCTGTGGGCGTCCACTGCCCCGAATGCATCGCAGAAGCTCGCGCCAACGGTCCCAAGCGCAAGCCAATTCTGGTGCGGGCAAGCCGCGCATCCACCGGCAAGCCGGTAGTCACGTACACGCTGATCGCGTTGACGGTTGCAATATTCTTGCTGCAATTGATTCCGGGCAGCGGCGTGACCCAGGCTCTTGTCTACTACCCGCCGCTGACTGCCTCGGAACCGTGGCGCATGATCACCTCGGCGTTCCTGCACTCGCCGAGTTCGATCTTCCATGTTGGTTTCAACATGTTCACGCTCTTCATCTTCGGCCGTGTGCTGGAGATTCCTTTGGGCCGCGCTAGATTCATTTCGCTGTACCTGATCAGCGCGCTGGGCGGATCGGTGGCGGTGCTGCTGATTGCACCGGGGTCTGTTGTACTCGGAGCATCCGGTGCCATCTTCGGAGTCGTCGCCGCATTCTTCGTGATTCAGCGTCGTATGGGAATCAATAACAGGGGCTTGCTGATCATTGTTGTGATCAACCTCGTCGCGGGTTTCATTCCTGGGCTCAACATTTCGTGGCAAGCTCACGTTGGTGGACTCGTAACGGGTGCGCTTCTTGCGCTCGTATTCCTGCGTCAGCGCAATAAGACGTCGGTGATTCCCGAGGTCGCTTTGGTTGCGCTCGTCGTCGCCGGGCTGATCGCCCTCACACTCGTGCGAATCTTCGTTCTATAACTGACGGAAAGTTATCCACAGGTTTATTAACACTGGGTATAACTACAGGCGTGTAATTTCTAGCGCCACCGAGTAGTCATGAGGAATCCGATAAATAGGATTCCGAAACCGACCAGAATGTTCCAGCTGCCCAAAGATGCGATCGGAAGCTGCTGGTTGCTGACATAGAAAACAATAATCCAGGCCAGACCGATCAGCATGAAACCGAACATGACGGGCTTGAACCAGACCGCATTGGGAACAGGTTCAGAGGAGCGCGCGGGCGGAGTTTCTGCAGAGTTACGGGCCATGCACAAGATTCTATCGTGAACGCGCGGGCCGTCGAACGGCGGCGCGGAAAACGAACACTGACACCGCGTAGAATTGGAAGTATGGTTCTCGAAGACAGCCGACGCGCGCGCCGGCCTGTCACGGTGCCCCGACCCGTCTCATGGCTCGGTGTTCTTGGCGAACTTTTTATCACCGCCGGCGTGATCGTGCTGCTCTTTCTTGTGTGGCAGACGTGGATAAACAACATTGTTGTCAGCACAGCGCAGCGCGACGAAGCTCTTCAGTTGAGCGAAGAATGGAACAAGGGTGAAGCCGTCAGGTCAGCGCCAGATGAAAGAGCCGACCCCGGGGTGCCGATCGTAGCCACGGCCCCCGCCCAAGCTGTGCCGTTTGGCACCCTCATTGTTCCTCGATTTGGTGCGGACTATGCGCGACCCATCGCCGAAAGCGTTAACCTGAGAGAAGTGCTCAACACCCAGGGCGTCGGTCACTACACCGGCACGCAGATGCCCGGCGAGGTCGGCAACTTTGCGGTTGCCGCCCATCGCACGGGATGGGGTGACCCCTTCCTCAATATCGACAAACTCCAGCTCGGCGACAGCATTTACGCTGAGACTGAAGCCGGCTGGTATCGCTACATTTTTCGGTCCCTTGAGTATGTTGCGGCATCCGGAGTGGGCGTGCTCAATCCGGTACCGCAGGTTGACGGTGTCGTTGCAAGCGACCGGCTCATGACGCTCACCAGCTGCAATCCCATCCACACCACCGACGAACGAATCATCGCCTACGCTGTGTACGACACCTGGTACCCACGCGCTGAAGGCGCTCCCGCTGAGATTGCGGCGCTCGCGCAAAACCTTGAAAGAGTTGGCTAATGTACGCTTCGCTCTGGCGTGTGCTCCCGGGGCCAGCGGTCGTGCGGGTTCTTATTCTCCTGTTGATCGTCGCGGCAATTATCGCGGCGCTGTTTGCGTGGGTTTTCCCCTGGGTGCTTCCCTTTGTAAGCCCGTCAGATGTCACGGTGCAACAGTGACGCGCATCCTAGTCATCGACAACTATGACAGCTTTGTGTACACCCTCAACGGGTACCTGCTCGAGTTGGGGGCCAGCACCGAGGTGATGCGCAATGATGCCTTCAGCGCGGATGACGCAGCACAGGCAATCGCCGAATACGATGCCGTGCTGCTTTCGCCCGGCCCCGGCACGCCCGCTGCGGCAGGAGTGAGCATCCCGATCGTGCACGCCGTACTCGCCTCGGGGCAACCCCTTTTGGGAGTGTGCCTCGGCCACCAAGCAATTGCCGAAGCATTGGGGGCTACCGTCACCCACGCTGACGAGCTGATGCATGGCAAGACGTCTCAGATCGAACACGACGATAGCCTCATCTTTCGCGACCTGCCGCAACCGTTCACCGCTACGCGGTACCACTCGCTGGCGATCGTCGATGGAACGGTGCCCGATGATCTCGTTATCACCGCACGAACACCCGGTGGAGTGATCATGGGTGTGCAGCATGCAACTCAGCCGATCTACGGGGTGCAGTTTCACCCGGAGTCGGTGCTGACCGAGGGCGGCTACCTTATGCTCGGCAACTGGCTATCGCGGGTCGGAATGCCGGGGGCTGCGGCGTTGGCAAAAACGCTGACGCCCCTGGTTCATAAATAAGAACCGCCGGTTCGGTACTTAGCTTCCGGCGCAGTACTGCAGGGTGACCTCAGAATTCTGGGGCTGGTCACCGATGAGGGATTGATAGGTGACGACATTGCCGCTGCACGCAAAGTCTGCGGTCAGTCGCACGGTCAACTGAAGTTGTGTGAGTGTCGTATTGGCTTCGCCAATATCTGCGCCGGTGACAGCTGGTATCAGAATTTGTCCGTTGGAGACCACCAAATTCACCGTCTCACCCTCACGGATGAGGGTGCCGTCGGAGGTGCGCTCCGCATCCGCTTGTGGGTCAGAACTGATAACGGTGCCCTTAGGAAGGTTGGGCGAAGTAGTTTGTGAACTTGTGCCATAAACAAGGCCGGCCGCCTCTAAGAGCGCAATCGCATCAGCCTCTTGCCTGTTGGTGACATTGGGAACGGTAACCGGAGGCCGCCCCAGCGAGACTACAACGTCAATTTCCAGCCCGGGCGGAACCGTTTGACCGGGACCCGGATCGGTGCGGATGATGACACCCTCGTCGACGGTTTCACTTGCCTGATCGACGCGGTTGGGCACCAGCTCAAGATCGGTAAGCAATGCCTCACCCTGCTCGTATGTCATGCCAGCGATGTCGGGCACGTCGACGGCTGTGGTGCCACTCAGTTGTGCCGGGGTCAGGCTAAACGCCCACACTATGACGGTAACAATGACCACAACCATGAGGGCAATTCCGCCCCAGATCCAGGCAACGGGGGGACGACTTTGTGAGCGTGGGGTGCGGTCATTCTCATCGACGGCAAGCTGACGGAACGTAGCGTCGCTGCCAGCGGTCGCACTCGGGTTGACCCCAAACAGCGTCGTAGTGAAATCGGAGGAGGCCAGCTGCTTGCGGTCGGGGACGAAACCCGCCGCCGCTGTTTCCACATCGGCGCGGAACTCTGCAGCACTCTGATAGCGATCGAAGCGGTCCTTGGCAAGCGACCGCAAAACCACCGCATCGAGGGCGGGAGACACCGCGGCGGTGGAAGTGCTCGGTGGAGTCGCCTCTGAGTTGACGTGTTGATACGCCACCGCTACAGGATTATTGCCGGTAAACGGGGGATGACCGGTGAGAAGTTCAAACAGAACGACGCCGGTGGAATACAGGTCTGAGCGGGCATCCACCGTTTCACCGCGCGCTTGCTCAGGCGAAAAGTATTGTGCGGTGCCAACGATCGCGCTCGATTCGGCGATCGTGGCGGCAGCGTCAGAGACGGCACGGGCAATGCCAAAGTCCATGACCTTGACTTGACCACTGGTGGTCACCATCACGTTGCCCGGTTTGATGTCGCGATGCACGACCCCCGCGCGGTGTGAGTATTCGAGTGCGGTGAGCACTTGCGCTACTATTCGCGTGGCTTCGGCCGGTGCGAGGGGACCCTCAGCCACCATATCTTTGAGGAGTCGACCGTCGACGTATTCCATGATGATGAACGGGATGAGCGTCTCGTGCCCAGAAGGGTCTATGACGGACTCTTCGCCGGCATCAAAAATGCGCACGATGGTGGGGTGAGCCATCTTGGCTGCATCATGGGCTTCACGGCGAAACCGGGTGCGAAACGCCGGGTCATTGGCCAGCGACGGTTTGAGAAGTTTGACGGCGACCCGCCGCCCGAGCCGTGAATCCATTCCCAAGTGAACGTCGGCCATTCCACCACGGCCGAGCAACTCACCGATCTGATAGCGCCCAGCGAGTTGGCGTACGCCCTGTGCAACGCCTTCGCTCACTAGTTCACTCCTGTTTGTTGTCGCGGAAACTCCCGGCTTAGTCTACTCGTTGCCGCTAGTTACAGTGGCTCACGGAATGGTTACGGTGACGGGTTCTGATAGCGGCGATTCCATGTCGGTGCACAGCGCACTGTAGGAGATCGTCGTGCTCTCGCCCGAGGTGGCAGGAAGTTGAATATCAAACCCTGAGCTGTTGGGATCCTGTACGGAGGTGCCCGAGTCCGGGCCCCCTTGAATGAGGAAGTTGAAGCCCGAGAGAGGGTGACCGGGGGGACATCCCTGATAGGGCGCCCACCGCACAGTCACAATGGCGTCAGCTGCGTACGGGCCATTCGGTTGGAGTGAGTTCGCTTGAGGTCGTGTGGGTGTGGGGGTGGCCGCGACCCGATCGAAGAAGTACACCGTGATGGTCTCACCCTTTCTGACGTTACCCACGGGTGCCGCACTGTATGAAGTGCCTACCTGTTCGGCGGATTCGGCAGCGCGGCCCACTTCGGCGGCAAGCACGAGGCCCTTTTCTGTGAGGATGTCTTCGACCGCAGCCTGCGTGCGATTGAGCAGTTCTGCCTCGGTTAGTTCGACGGTCGTCGGCGTGGGGGGCGTGGGGGGCGGCGAACTTGGGGGCGGCGAACTGGACGTGGATGTGCCCGTAGCCGTGTCAACGGGTGCTTGGTCGCCCGTCGGGAGCAGGAGCGCAATGATCGCACCAATCAGTACAACGGCAAGAAGTGAGATGAGCGCAACGATGGGCCAGGTCCACGGGTTACGTTTCTTGGTTTCGTCGAGCGTTTGGGTGTCGGTAGCCCCGGTTGCACCCGCGGTATTGAGGATGCGGGTGGCCTGGGTGGCGTTGCCATAGTTCAGGCCAACGGTGGCGGCGTGAGAGTCGTCTCCCAGAATTCCGGGAACAGCCGTGGCCGCCGCAGCAATATCTCCGCGGCGCAATGACTGCGCTGCACGAGAGAGGTGTGAGGCGGATGCTGGACGATCGCCCGGGGACTTGGCGAGGCAGGCATAGACAAGGTTGCGCACCGGTTCCGAGACGGTCACCGGCAGCTCGGGTGGAGTCTCGTTAATCTGGGCCATTGCGATCGCCACTTGCGATTCGCCAGTGAACGGGCGTCGACCGGCGAGAGCTTCGTAGGCTACGACACCGAGGGAGTAAATATCGGTTGTGGGTGAGGCGGGATGCCCGCTGGCCTGCTCGGGCGACAGGTACTGCACTGTTCCCATGACCTGACCGGTCGCAGTTAGTGGCACCTGGTCGGCAATGCGAGCGATGCCGAAGTCGGTGATCTTCACGCGGCCTTCGGGAGTGATTAGCAGGTTTCCCGGCTTGATGTCTCGGTGCACAAGTCCGGCGGCATGAGCTGCCTGAAGTGCGGCGGCAGTTTGCGCGACCATGTCGAGAACACGATCGGGGGCGAGGACGCGTTCGCGTTCGATGATGGCACTGAGTGCTTCACCGGGAACGAGCTCCATGACGAGGTAGGCGCTGCCCTCTTCTTCTCCGTAGTCGAAGACGTTGGCGATGCCTTCGTGGTTGACCAGCGCAGCGTGGCGTGCTTCAGCACGGAAACGCTCTAAGAACCCCGGGTCCCCGAGGTACTCATCTTTGAGGATTTTGATCGCAACCGTTCGCCCGATCACGAGGTCTGTGGCTTGCCACACCTCGCCCATTCCGCCAATCGCTACGCGACTGGAAAGTTGGTATCTGCCCCCGAAAGTGAGCCCGCTGGTTGGTCTCATTTGTTTAGCACCGCCTCTAGTACTTGACGCCCAATTGGTGCGGAGATGCCGCTGGAGGTACCGGACTGTCCAAGCCCGCCACCATCTTCAACAACTACCGCAACGACAACTTCTGGATCATTTGCCGGCGCGAATCCAGTGAACCACAACGTGTAAGGTTCCCCTTGCCCGTTCTCTGCCGTGCCGGTCTTACCTGCAACCTCAACCCCGTCTATTCTGGCACTGCTCGCGGCACCGTTATTGACCCCAGCCACCATTATTGCGGTGAGTGCGGCGGCGGTTTGCGGGCTGATCGCCTGACTAAACACGGTCGGTTCGAAGGACTGAATCGTTGTGAGATCGGAGGCAACGACGCTCTCAACCAGGTTCGGTTGCATCAGGGTGCCACTGTTGGCGATCGCCATCGACACCATCGCCATCTGCAGCGGAGATGCGCGAACGCTCGACTGACCGAATGCGGAGAGCATCGTCTGCGGGCGATCAAGCGCGCGGGGGTAAACGCTCGGAGTGGACTCAAGAGGCACGGAGACGCTCTCATTGAAACCAAACTTGTTGGCCTGCTCGCGGATCACGCTCGCACCCAGCGCGTCGCCCAACTCAGCCATAGGAATGTTGCACGAGAGTCGCACGGCGGTGGCGATCGTCGCCGTGTTGCCAGGGCCACACGTGCCGCTGTTAGCGTTGCTGATCTTGAAGGTGCTCTCGGGCAACTGCAACTCTGCAGGGTTCGGAAAAGCACTCTCGGCGGTGTAATTGCCGCTCTCAAGGGCCGCGGCAGCCGCGACAAGCTTGAAGGTGGAGCCGGGGGGATTCAGCGGTCCAGCCAGTGTTCGGTTGAAGAGCGGCTCGCTCGGATCATTGAGTAGGCGCTCGTAGGTGTCGATCACAGCCCCGGTGTTATGCACTGCTAACTCGTTGGGATCAAACGTCGGTTTCGACACCATGGCAATAATCTCGCCAGTCTTGGGCTTGATCGCGACGACCGCGCCAGTGTAGTCACCGAGAGCATCCCATGCCGCCTGCTGGATGACGGGGTCAATGGTGAGCTCAACTGCGGCCCCCGTAGGCTTCTGGCCGGTAAGAATCGCGTTCACCTGATCGAAGAACTGATCGTTGGAGGAGCCACTCAAATAGTCGTTGAGCGCGCTCTCGATTCCAGTATTTCCCTGGTTGAGAGTGAGGTAGCCGGTGATGGGAGCGTAAAGCTCACCCTGGGGGTAGACCCGCAAAAACTTGAACTCGTCATCAGCGGGCTGCGACAGAGCGATGGGTTCGCCGTTGACGAGAATCGGGCCACGTTCGGCCGAGTAGCTTGCATAAAGTGTGCGCACATTTCGACCATCCGCCTGCAGGCTATCGGCAGTAACGACCTGAATAACAGAACTCGAAATGAACAAGCTCACAAACATGAGTAACACAACAGTGCTCACCCGTTTGAGTTCGCGGTTCATTGACCCACCACCAATCGGTTGTCAATCGATGGTTCGATGACAAGTTGCGGCTGGTGGCGCACCGTATCTGAAAGCCGCAGCAGCAGTGCCGCAATGATCCAGTTAGCAACCAGTGATGAACCACCGGCGGCAAGGAATGGTGTCGTGAGGCCGGTCAGCGGAATCACGCGCGTGACACCGCCGATCACCACAAAAACCTGCAATGCGATCACAAAGGCGAGTCCGACACCGAGCAGGCGACCGAAGTCATCTTGACCGGCAAAGCCGATGCGGAATCCACGAGAAACAAACAAAAGGTACAGCGCCAGAATGGCAAAAATACCAATCAGACCCAACTCTTCCCCGAGTGCCGAGATGATGTAGTCGCTTTCGGCGAGGGGAGTGATCTGGGGGCTGCCGCGCCCGAGACCGGTGCCAATGAGCCCTCCATCGGCGAGACCAAACAGACCCTGCACCAGCTGGTAGCTACCGCCCGTGGCGTCGTAGACATCCGGGTTGAAAGGATCGAGCCAGGCGTCGATGCGGCCGGAGATGTAGGTGAGGAAGCGGCTGGCAACATACGCGCCTCCCAAAAACATGGCCATGCCGAGCAGGATCCAGCTGGCGCGGCCCGTGGCGACATAGATCATCACAAGGAAGAGACCGAAGTAGAGCAGCGCTGTACCCATGTCGCGCTGGAAGATCAGCACGAGCATGGACGCCACAAACACAACAATGATGGGGCCGAGATCGCGGGCCCGCGGGAAGGTCATGCCGAGCACCCTGCGGCCAACCATCGAGAGCGAGTCACGCGCCGATACCAGATAGCCGGCGAAGAACACGGCAAGCGCGATTTTGGCGAGTTCGCCCGGCTGGAAAGAGAACGCGCCAATCTCGACCCACAGGCGAGCACCGAAGCGGGTTGCTCCGATCACGGGAGCCAGGGGCAGCAGAAGCAGCGCGATGCCGCTAAACATTGCAATGTAGCGATACCGCTGCAGCACACGGTGATTCTTGATGATCAGCAGAACGGCCATCGCAATGACAATGGCAATCGCCGTCCAAGTAATTTGACGGATGCCGCCGCTCGACCAGCCCGTCGCCTCTTCGGCGAGATCGAGGCGGTAAATCATGGCGATTCCCAGCCCATTGAGAACGGTGATAATCGGCAGGATCAGCGGATCAGCATCCCGAGCAGTCACCCGCAGAGTGGTGTGCATCGCAAAAACTAGAACACCGAGCAGTGCAGAAAGCCCAAGCACAGTGAAACCTAGTCGCCCGATTGCACCCAATTGAACGAGGGCGATCGAGCCCAGATTGATGGCGATCGCCACAATTACCAGCGCAAGTTCAAGATTGCGCAGCCGGGCGGGCACCCGCAACCTGAGGCGGATGCTTTCAGTCATTGTTCGCGGGCCGGCCGAAGCCGAGGCGCGAACGTCGGGGCTAGCGGATGCGGGCATCAGTCAACATTCTCACTATGCGGAGGGCATCTTCGAGGTCGCGCGCATTAATGGTGTTCTCGACACTGGCGCGGCGGTACAGCGGCAGGTCGACAACGCGCACATCGCTGATTTGGTAGACCTGTGACAGCGAAATCGGCCCGATGGTCTGCTGGACACCCTGATAGATGGTGACCTGACCATTGTCGGCACCCACGTAATACTGCTGCTGGGTGTACTGGTAGCCGCCGATGAGACCCGCAGTGATTGCGGTAACCGCGATCGTGATGAACGCGATCCACGAGATGCGGCGGCGACGAACTCGGCGGCGGTCCTCCCGAATGATCGCCTGATAGTACTCATCAGATTCGGGCTCAAAATGCGCATCGTCTGGCGTTGTGGCTTTAAGGGGATGCAGGAGGAGACTCGGAAGGCGCGGCGGCTTTTTGGGGGCGGGAGGCTCAAAGGAGAGCGGTGACGCTGCCGAACCCACCATGATGGGAGGCTCATGCGACGACGCTTCTTCATCGACGATATCGACCAACACTACGGTGACATTGTCGGGGGCACCCTGATCGAGGCTTGCCTGGATGAGTCGATCGGTTGCGAGCGTGACATCGGTGACCCGACGCAGCATGGCAGCAATCTTGTCGTCGTTGACGAAACCGCTCAGCCCATCAGAGCACAACAGCCAGCGGTCGCCCGGCTTAGTGTCAAGCACTTCGGTATCGATCTCTGGTGACGCATCGACGTCACCCAAAACCCGCATCAGCACTGACCGACGCGGATGCACGGCTGCCTCTTCGGGGGTGATGCGGCCGCTTTCGACCAACCGCTGCACAAATGTGTGATCGTGCGTGATCTGGCTCATCGTGCCGTCACGCAGTAGATAGATGCGGGAATCACCAATATGGGCTATGGCCAGTTTGTCGCCCACGCGAACCATACCACTCACTGTCGTTCCCATACCGGTGAGCTCGTTGTGCTCAATTACGGTGTTGGAGAGCATCTGGTTGGCGGCGAGCAGGGTGTCGTGCAGAACTTGCGCGGCGTCTTCGGGGGTGGAGTAGGGGTGGTCGGCTTCGGCAAGATGTTTGATCGTAATCGCGGAAGCAACGTCACCACCGGCATGACCCCCCATGCCGTCGGCGACCACAAAAAGGTGGGTGCCAGCGTAGGCACTGTCCTGATTGTTGGAGCGAATCTTACCCACATGGGATGCGGCGGCACTGTTGCCCGAATTGGCCATCCAGTTACCGTCGCAGTTCGAAGCTGGTTGTGCCAATCTTGATCGGCGTATTCAATGGAATTGGTGTTGGTACACTCACACGCTGGCCCGCCAAAAAGGTGCCGTTGGTGGAATCAAGGTCCTGAACAACCCAGCTGTCTGCCCACCGCAACAAACGTGCGTGATGGGTTGAGGTGTAGTCGTCACGAATAACAAGCCCAGATTCGCTTGAGCGACCAATCGTTAGTTGTTCCTCGGGCAACGAAATCTCTAAGCCCTCTTTCGAGCCAGACACAATTACGAGACGTGTGGCGTCGAGGGAGTTGCCGACGGCGGGAGCCGGTGGCGCGGGGCGGGTGGGCTGTGCGGCGGCTGGTGCTGAGGGCGCGGCCCTTGGCGTGGAGCTTTGCACGGGCATCCGGCGCACTTTTTCTCCGAAGAGGTCGGAGCGCAGCGCGTAGACGATAGCGAAGATGAAGCCCCACATGATGGCGAGGAAGGCAACGCGCAGCAGAAGGAGGGTGAGTTCACTCACAGGGTGAACCCCCGGTCGTTTTGTTGGTCAACGGGCTGGTCGGCGGCGGCGGATTGGGCTAGCACACGGAATACGATACGGGTTCTTCCGATATCGATGACGGATTCGGGTGCCAGGGGTGCACGGGAGACGGGAGCTCCGTTGAGTTTTGAGCCGTTAGTGGAGTTGAGGTCGTTGACCTCCGCTTTGGTGCCGTCCCACAATATTTCGACGTGTTTGCGGGAGATGCCGTTGTCGTCGATGGTGATGTCGGCTTCGCTGCCCCGGCCGATGATGGTGCGAGAGTGCACGAGTGGATGCCGGGTGCCACCAATGTCGAGGATGGGCGTCCAGGCGACAGTGCCTTTGACGCTCACGGAGTCGACTTCGATCATTCCTTGGCTGAGGGCCTGATCGGAGGCCAGGGAAATGCTGATGCCGCCAGAAAATGAGTAGTGCTGGGCGGTGGCGTGGCGTTGTACGAGTTCGATGAGCTCAGACACGAGCGTTGTTCCGAGGCCAGCCATACGTTGGTAGTCGGTTTCGCTGAGGCGCACGGTGAAGTTGTTGGGCACGAGGATGCGTTCGCGGGAGACGACGGCAGCTTGGGTGTCGAGTTCTCGGCGAAGGGCGCTGGTGATTTCAACGGGTTGTAGACCACTTTTGAAGGTCTTAGCGAATGCACCGTTGACGGCACGCTCAAGACCTCGTTCAAAGTTGTCTAGTAGACCCACAGCTCTCCTCGTGATCGCTCGGTGCGGTACGTCGATGTTAGCTGCTTGGGGTGGCCTAAGCTGTTATCGACGCCGAGAGATTAGGGCAGGAGCCCCATGGGGTCGACTCGCGAACCGTTCACGTAGGTCTCGAAGTGGAGGTGGGCGACGGTGACGTAGCCGGTGCTTCCGCTCAATCCGATGGGCGTTCCTGCTGCCACGGTTTGGCCGGGTGACACCATTTGTGAGCCCTGAATCAGGTGCGAGTAGAGAGTGGATACTCCGCTACCGTGATCGATCTTGATGAACTGACCCCAACCACCGCCGAAGGTGACCTGGGTGACCACACCGGGGGACGCGGAAACGATGGTGGCGCCGCTGCCGGTCATGAGGTCAATGCCGCCATGGAATTCGCCAGCACCGCGGTAGCCGAAGCCATCGTTGACGGGGGCGCTTGCCGGCCACATGGCTAGGAAGCCGGCGAACTCTCCGGCGTAAGAACCCGCGAAGGAGCCGGAGGGGCCAGCGTAAACGGGGGCGGGAGGTGGCTCGACGACGATCTTTTCTACTGCGAGAGCGTCGCGCGTTGCGGCGCTGATTTCGGTATCGATGGATGACGCGAATGACTGGTCGGGTACGGATGCTTCAGCTTCGGCACCTGCGGCGGATGACACTTGCTGGGTTGCGTCGGATGCTGAAGCCGCGTACGCAATTGACGGAAGTTCACGAGATGACGGTGCCATGTGTGCTGCGGCTGGAACAGTCACGCTCACGGCAACTGCCATGATTGCGCTGAGTGTCAGCATTCGTTTCACGCGGTAACCCCCAGGGGTGTGGTCTGTGCACTGCCCGATTTCGGCAGTTGTGGATCAGGTCTGGTTCAGCCCGCAGTATTGGCACACGGACAGCAACCGACCTTATATGACGATCCTGTGAATCGTTAGTTAATTGCGTTGTGGAGTCGAGTCGCTGATCGAGTTGGCGCTGTGATAATCTCACCCAGTTGAGTCTTAACTTAACCCACGCGTGAGTGGCGGAATTGGTAGACGCGCACGGTTCAGGTCCGTGTGTTCGAAAGGACGTGGGGGTTCAAGTCCCCCCTCGCGCACAGTGTGATGTCTCAGGACATCGTGAACGGCTGAACCCCCGGTTTCGGGGGTTCAGCCGTTTTCTTTTGGTATCCGGTCGCGGGGTCGAGGGTGAATTCGGCTAGGACGGTGCCGGTGTGGGTGATGATTGTTGCCTGCTGGTTGTGGATGAGGCAGATGACTTCTGTTCTGTTGTGGGCGCGTCCGATTCCGAGGTGGAGCATGCGTCCTGAGTGGCGCAGGCCGGGGTGCACTCGGCCAGCTACTTGTGCGTTTGTTGCCGTGGCGGGAGAGTTCGCCTGACTATTCACGCTCGTAAACGAGGGCGCCGGCGAAGTAGGTAGCGAGCACTCGGGTCGACGCCAATTTTTCGGCAGTGACTGTGTGGGGATCTTGATCCACGATGATCAGGTCAGCGTACTTTCCCACCTCGATGCTGCCGATCTGGTTTTCGGACCGCAGCTGCCACGCCGCATGCACTGTGTGCGCCTTAAGTGCGTCGTCTAAAGACACCCCTTCGGCTCCGTCGAGCTTGAGGCCGGTGTCGCTGAGTCGTGTCATGGCCACGGACATGTTGCGGAACGGCTCGAGCGGCGTGACGGTGCCGTCGTTGTGGAAGGTGGTGCGGATTCCGGCGGCTACTGCACTCTGAGCATCCGCCCATCGTGTGCCGGGTTCACCGAAGAGTTCATTGACCAGAACGTCACCCCAGTAATGGATGTGGTCGACGAAAACGCTGACCGTGACCCCGAGGGCAGCGGCGCGCTCACACTGTGCTGCCGTGATGGCGCCGACATGTTCGAGGCGAAAACGGTGGTCAGTGAGGGTGAGCTCGGTGATGACGGTTTGCCACGCGTTCAAGACGCTGTCGATTGCGAGGTCTCCGTGGGCGTGGCAGGCGAGCTGCCATCCTTGGGCGGCATAGCCCCGCGATATTTTGGTGAGTTCTTCTTGGGAGAAGTTGGCGACACCGCGGTGGTCAGGTCCGAGCCCCATCGCGGTGGTGGTCGCATTGGTGAGGTATGGAAACGAGGTGGCGATGTTTCCCACCCAGGGGGAGCCGTCTGCCCAGGTTTTGATCCCGATTTGGGTGACTATGTCGTCGCCGTTCTGGCGGGGAACCGTGCTGGTTCCGCCGGGATGCGACATTTCGTAGAAGCGAAGCCGGGCGGTGAGTTCGTGATCTTGCCGCGCTGCTGTCAGCAGTGGGGCTTGGGCGGGGTTCCACGACATGTCACAGACGGTGGTGACGCCCGCTTTGTTGGCGCGGCTCAGTTCGGCGGCGATGAGGGGCCCAAATTCTGCATACGATTTGCGGAGGAAGGGGTCGGCGATAGCAAAGATGGCGGCGGTTTCGTTTGCTGTTCCAGTGAGTTCTCCGGCGTTATCCCGTCCGTAGGAGGCTCCGGCGGGGTCGGGGGTCTCGCGGGTAATGCCGGCAAGATTGGCGGCGGCGGTGTTAAAGAATGAGGTGTGTCCGGAGTTGTGCACTATGACGAGGGGCACGGTGCCGGCAAGTTCGTCGAGGCTGGCGCGGGTGGGGTTGTCGAGTCCTACTTGGAGTAGGGGATCCCAACCGTTGGCCATGACACCGTCGGGATGTGTCGCGATGGCATCCCAGATGAGGTCCATCACCTTGTGAGGATCTTTGACAACAACGGGTCGGATGTCGACCACGTTGTCGCTGAGCAGTATTGCGCTTGAGGTGGGATGTCCGTGCGGCTCAATGAGGCCTGGCATGAGGGTGCGATCACCAAGGTCGACCACGGTGGCGTCGTCTGGCAGCAACAGCCGAAGTTCGTGTTCGGTGCCGACCGCAGCGATGCGTTCATCCGCAACGAGTACGGCTTCCGCACGCGGGGCGCTCTCGGTGAGAGTGAGGACGTTTCCGACGAATAGTGTTGAAGCCACAATGCTTCCTTCCGCGCGCTGCCGACTAGGGAACGTCCTTGAACTCTAGCGGCACTCGGTCCGCTGGGCGCGGAACAGGGCTTTATCGTCTACCGCACCTGGTGCGCAGCGAATTGCATTCGCGGTTCGGCATAGAACGCTTGCGACTCGACGAGCTGTAGTTCGCGTTCGCCGGAGTCAAGAGTCTTCGTGAGCAGGTCGAAGACGCTGGATGCCGTGCGCGCGAGGGCATCGGCAGCGTCCCCACCGCGCGTGAGGTGCGCGGTGAAAAGCGCCGCGGTGACATCGCCGGAACCGTTGGCCTTCATCGGCAGCTGCGGGGTCTGTACGATCCAGGCTCCGGCATCCGTCACAACCATCATTTCGATGGTGTCTGCTTCGCGGTCGGGGCGCTGGACGCTCGTGACGAGGACGGTGCTCGGGCCCATGGCGCGGGCGAGGTCGGCGGACACGAGAGTCGACTCGATGGTGTCGGGCTCGGTGTTGGTGAGAAAGCCGAGCTCGAACTGGTTGGGCGTGATGATGTCCGCGGCAGGAACCACACGCTCGCGGAGCAGGATCGGGATGGCGGGGCCAACGAAGCATCCGGATTTCGCATTGCCCATCACCGGGTCGCAGGCGTAGATCGCGTTCGGGTTGGCAGCCTTGACTCGGGCAACGGTATCGATGATGACATCGGCGATGCCCTCGCCACCCTGATACCCCGACAGGATGACGTCGATTTGGGGGAACACTCCGCGATCTTCGATACCGGCAATGACTTCGGAGACGTCGGTGGGGTCGATCATCGGCCCGCGCCACGCGCCATAGCCGGTGTGGTTCGAGAAGTTGACCGTATAAACGGGCAGCACCTCAACGCCGATGCGCTGCAGCGGGAACACTGCGGCTGAGTTGCCGACATGACCGAAGGCGACCGCTGACTGAATCGAGAGGATCTTCATTGGACAATTCTCCCACTTCTTTCTGCGGGGTCTTCCGTACTGAGCCGCTGGAGGTCGTGATGAGCCGTAAATTATTTAGTGCCGAGAAAAACCCCCATAAAGTGCTTTAGTGACTGAACCACGCAGCACTATAGAAGACCACGAGGGAACATAGGAGCGTACACACGGCAGCGCAGAGTGCGGCACTCGACAGGGAGATGGCACGTCTGGATCGCAGCATTCGATCGTGGCGCAAAATTTCTGGCCTCACCGCACAGATAGCGGCAGAGCGGGCAGGGGTATCTCGTGACACCCTTCGTGCAATAGAAGCAGGGCGCTCCACGTCATCAGAGAATCTTCTCGCCATCATGCGCACCGTGGGCATCCTTGGGCCGGTGGTTGATGCCTCCGATCCGATTTCAAGCGACTTTGGCTCCCGCAACCTCGCCCGCGCCAGCGTCGAAAGAGTGCGAACTCCTGTCGTGCAGAAGTGGAACGGATAATAGCGTTGGCGGAACAACTCACCAGTGCTACCGCTCATGTCGTCTTACCTGACGGCGAAGAAATTCAGGCAGGAACTGTTGCCGGTGAAAGCGTGATCAGCTCCGCTTCCGCTTCACTCGTTTTTCTAGACACCGATCGCTACCTCACCGATCCACGGGGCTACGACCTCTCACCCGACATGCGTCGCACGGGCGGCCCCATTCGAACCTGGGCTGGGCGCGAAACGCTCGGAGCGCTCGGGGACTCGATGCCCGACGCGTGGAGAAAGCGAATCATTCGCGCCGGAACACAAGCCCGCACAACTTTCGACTTTCTCGCGCACGTCAACGACGTCACGCAACAAGGAATCCTTCGTTTCTCGGATGCCCAAGAAACCTACCTCGGTGCTCGCAATCACCCCATAGTCGAAGTGCATGACCTGGAGAAGATCGTGGTTGCCGCGCTCGCTTTCGAGGAAGGCTAAGAAACAGAAGACGAGCTTCAGATTCTCATCGAAGCGGGCACCAGCGCTGGGGGTGCGCGCCCGAAGGCGATAGTGAGGCATAAAGGCGAACTATGGATGGCAAAGTTTGCCCGTGAAACCGAATTCTCTGAACCGATGGCGTGGGAAGCGACCGCGCTAGCCCTTGCCCGCAGAGCAGGAGTTCAGACCCCAGAATTCGAACTTGTGCGCCTCACGGAGTCACGATCAATCCTTCTCACGCGCCGTTTTGACCGCGAAAACGAGCGGCGTGTTGGCTACATTAGCGCCCACTCCCTGACCACCAAAAACGACCACTTTCGCAACCATGGTTTCCTTCGCAGGCACGATGGCTGGACGTTGTCTCCAGTGTTTGACCTCGAACCCGATCGCCGCCCTGAGCAAGTCGAGGCAACTCCCATCGTTAATGGTGGAGAACAGTTTGGGCGCGACATCCGTGAACTACGTGATTGCCATGACATATTTCGGCTCACACCTGATGACGCCGAGGGGATCATCCGCGATGTTGCTGATCGCACCGCTGACTGGATAAAGATCGCTAACGACTATGGCATTTCCCGCGAAGCTGCTGAAGCATCAAAGCGCGCACTCGCCGGACCCAATCGAGACCGGGCACTCGCGATGGCCCCCGACGGTTCTCAGACGCAAACACCGCCACCCACAAGACGCTCCGCTCAGAAGCGGCGCGGCGATCTCGGCATGCCCGGCAATTCCGGACAGTGGGCTCGCAAGCCCAGCTAGCCCGGTGGCGGGCCAAAATCCTCAGCTGCGCACGGGGGGATAGCTACGGTGCCCTGTCAGCGCCGTCCCAACTCCACCAGCTTGCGCTCACGCATTGCGAGGAACAGGGGGAAGGTGAACGCAAAGGCCGTGATGCCCGAGAGCACGATATAGAGCCAGGCCCGCTTCATCCCGAGCCTGCGTGCCTCGATGATGATCAGGATGCTGCCCGCCACCGCCACCACCAACAGGTCGACACCCAATGAGTTCACGGCCGGGCCGCTGCCGAACCAGTCACCGAGGAAGTCGCGCATTTGCACGATCGCCAAGATGTTGAAGATCCAAGTGCCGACTAAGCCGAGAATCGCGAGGATTGCGAACGTGACCGCGGTGGCGTTCCAATGGCGAAGAAGCGAGGGGCGATCGCGGACTGCCGTCGGAGATGTCACCCCCACGTCGGGTGACGGGTCAGACGGCGATGAGGCAGGCGATGACGCGGCGGAGGGCGAGGCAGAGGGTTCAGTCATTCCCCCAGTGTGCACCCGAGCATCCGGCCCCGACCACCGGCAGGCCGACCGCACACTCGGCAGATACCAAGCCCAACCCACCACAATAGGCGGATGGATCAGACACCAGACCGTGCACAGCCGGCCGCATCCACCGAGCCAACCGCCGGCACGGAGGTCAGCGACGTTAACGAGCCCTCCCGCGCAAGCCGCATCGGCCGCCGGGTGGGACGCATCGCGCTTGGCGCCTCGCTCATATTCGCCGGGATAAGTCATCTCACTGTCTCGCGTGAAGCGTTCCAAGGGCAGGTACCGGACTGGCAACCGTTCGACAAGGATTTCGTTGTGGTCGCATCCGGTGTCGTCGAAATCGTCCTCGGTAGTGCCCTCATCTTTTCGCGGAAATACCGCACCACGGTCGGCTGGGTAGCCGCAGCCTTCTTCGTTGCCATTTATCCGGGCAACATTTCACAACTCGTGAACCAGGTTGACTCCCTCGGACTCGACACCGACCTGAAGCGTTGGATCCGGATGCCATTCCAACCCGTGCTTGTCATCTGGGCGCTGTGGTCGACCGGTGCCTGGCGCGCGTGGCGTCTGTGGCGTGCGGCTCGCCGCAATGGCAGACGTGACCTCAGTGCGTGATAACTTCACTGAATGAGCAGAGTCGCAGCATGAGCAGAATCGCGGCAGTGGCTCCGGTTGTGCCGGACCACAGTTACACCCAGGCGGAAATCACCGCAGAGCTTGCGCCGCTGCTGTCAGCCACCCCCTCACATCACCGTGTTATCGAGCGAATGCATGGCGCTAGCGGCATCCAACGTCGGCACACCGCACTGCCCATTGAGTGTTACCGCGACCTGGGCAGCTTTCGGGAAAGCAACAACGAGTTCATTCGTGTTGCCACCGACCTGCTCGACCGTGCATTAACGACGGCGCTCGCGGATGCCGGACTCACGCCCAGCGATGTTGACTTCGTCTTCTTCACTTCCGTCACCGGGGTTTCGGCACCCTCAGTAGACGCGCTGCTGATTCCTCGGTTGGGGTTACGGCCCGACGTGAAACGGGTTCCTTCATTCGGCTTGGGCTGTGTGGCGGGGGCCGCGGGCCTGGCCCGTGTGCATGACTATTTGGTTGGGCATCCCGATGAGGTCGGCGTCGTGTTGAGCGTCGAGCTGTGCTCACTCACCCTGCAACGCGGTGACCAAACCATGGCCAACTTTGTTGCCACCGGACTCTTCGGTGATGGAGCGGCCGCCGTCGTGATGGTGGGGGAGAACCGCAGCGAACCCGGACCACGTATCGTCGACACCCGCAGCACCTTCATCGCCGACAGCTACGACGTGATCGGCTGGAATGTGGGCGGCACCGGCTTCGAAATTGTGCTCACCGCGGGCGTTGCCGACGTGATTCAGAACAGCTTCCCCCTCGAGGTCGACGATTTTCTGGGGCGGAATGAACTAGCGATTGCGGATGTCGACACCTGGCTGGCGCATCCGGGTGGCCCGCGAGTGCTTGAAGCGTTCGAAACCTCGCTCGGGTTAGAGCGCACAGATTTGCAGAGCAGTTGGGACTGCCTCGCCCGGGTCGGAAACCTGTCGTCGGCAGCCGTGCTGCATGTGCTCGCGGACGCCATGAACGCCGACCCCGCACCGGCACCAGGAAGCCGCGCCCTCGCTTTTGCTCTCGGCCCCGGCGTGAGTGCCGAATTTGTTCTGCTGGAGTGGCCAACATGAGCGTGATCGCCTACATTGCCCTCGTGCTCGGCACCGGCATGGAACGCCTCTATGAGTTGCGCATCTCGAAACGCAATGCCGCCGCAGCCTTCGAACGAGGTGGCCGTGAGTATGGGCAGACACACTTTCCGTGGATGGTCACCCTGCATACCGGCCTGCTGATCGCGTGCGTCGCCGAAGTGATCATCGCTGACCGGCCCTTTCTGCTGTGGCTCGGAATTCCGATGCTCATCATCACCCTGCTGAGCCAAGCCGCCCGCTACTGGATCATCAGCTCGCTCGGCGCCCAGTGGAACACGCGCGTGATCGTTGTTCCCGGTGCCGGACGTGTGCAGAACCGCGGACCCTACCGACTGACCTGGCTGCCGCACCCCAACTACCTCGTTGTTGCGATCGAGGGCATTGCGCTGCCGCTCGTGCACACCGCGTGGGTGACCGCGATCGTGTTCACCGTACTCAATGCGGTGCTGCTGCTGGTGTTCCGCATTCCGACCGAAAACCGCGCCCTGCGCGAACTGACACCATGACTGAGTTGGGCGAGATTGTCGACGTAATCGTTGTCGGTGGCGGGCCGATCGGTCTCGCCGCTGCAATCAACGCGCGGATGCGCGGCCTCACCGCCCTCGTCATCGAACCCCGCCCCGGCACCATCGACAAAGCCTGCGGCGAAGGCGTCATGCCCGGCGCTGTGGCAGAACTCACCGCCCTCGGCGTGCACCCGCACGGACGAACCATCGCAGGCATCAGCTACCAGAATGGCAAGCGCACCGCCGAACACCGCTTCTCCGGGGACACTGCCCTCGGCGTTCGCCGCACCGAACTGCACCGGGCGCTCACCGAAAGGGCCGCCGAGCTCGGGGTGCGGGTTGAACACGGCAAGGTCGAGGCGGTAGAGCAAAGAGACGGCAGGCAGAGTGACGGCGACCTGGTTGGCGCGGTATCCGCGCAGCTGGTAGATGGTCGCACCATTGAGGGACGGTGGATGCTCGGCTGCGATGGTCTACTTTCCACAGTGCGTGAGCTGGTTGGCCTGGCCACGCGCCCTCGCCGCGTGAGGCACAAAGATTCTCGGCGGTTCGGCATCCGGCAACACTTTGAGGTTGCCCCGTGGAGTGATCTCGTTGAGGTGCACTGGGCGCCCAATGCAGAGGTATACATCACCCCGGTCGGCGACACGGAGATCGGCGTCGCCGTGTTGGGGCGGCGGGGAACGTCGTTTGAGGAGGCCTTGGCCAGCGTGCCGGCGCTCGCGGAACGACTTCGCGACGCACCGTCAGCATCGAGCTCTCGCGGTGCCGGGCCACTCTTGCAAAATACTCGTGGTCAGCGGGCCGGCCGAGTGCTGCTCGTCGGCGATGCTGCCGGGTATGTTGACGCGATCACTGGCGAGGGACTGAGGTTGGGACTTGCCGAGGCACGGGCCGCGATTGAGTGCATCGTGGGCGGTGAACCGGAACGGTACGAACGCGAATGGCGTCGCATCACCCGCGACTTTCGGATGCTCACCACCGGACTTGTGGCAGCAGCCAACTCACCGCTGCGCCGCACAATCGTGCCGCTCGCCGCGCGACTGCCGTGGGTTTACGGCCGCATCGTGGAGAGCCTCGCCCGCTAACCAGGAAGCAACAGCGGCAGCAACTCTTCTGCCGTCGAAACAACCGCAAGCGATCCTTCTGACTCACCCGGATTGCCGTAACCCCAGTCAACATAAATGGTGGGGACGCCGTGCTCTGCTGCGCCCTCGATGTCATAGTCGCGGTCGCCAATCATCACCGGGTTGCTGACGTCGGCGCCGATCATTGTCAGGCGCGTGAGCGCTTCGGCGACGATATCTTTTTTGGCACTGCGGATCTCATCGATTGAGGCACCCGCCATCACCCGAAAATACTGGGTGAGGTTGGCGTGATCCAAAATTACGGATGCCGGAAACTCGGGCTTCGAGGTTGCCAGCGACAACGGGATCCCGCTCGCATGCAGCGTTTTCAGCACCTCGGCCATGCCGGGGAAAATGTCGCTGCCGTGCGCGTTATTGCCGTCAATGTAGTGGCGGCGGTACACCGACAATGCCTGGGCGGATTCGACCGAGGTGAACCCGGCGCGGTCACGAAAAGAGTCGAGCATCGGCGGGCCAACATAGGCCACGAGTTCTTCCTGCGAGGGAACGGGGTAACCCAACTCCTCAAACATGAAAGCGAGCGAGGTCGTGATTCCGGGTGCCGAATCGGCGATCGTGCCATCAAGGTCAATGAGAATGCAGGTCCAGTTATTAGCCATTTGTCTCAACCCTAGGCCGCGCGGCAGAATCTAGAACAATCGCATGTTGGGGTCGTCGAGTCCACGCAGCTCGTCATAGTCCAACAGCACACAGCGGATGCCGCGATCCTTCGCGAGGGTGCGTGCCTGTGGCTTGATTTCCTGGGCCGCAAACACCCCAGCAACCGGAGCCAGCAGCGGGTCGCGGTTCATCAACTCGAGGTAGCGGGTCAACTGCTCAACACCATCAATGTCGCCGCGGCGCTTAATCTCCACAGCGACGCTCGCGCCCTTGTCGTCGGTGGCGAGAATATCGACCGGCCCAATCGCCGTCATGTATTCGCGGCGCACAAGGTGGTAACCGTCGCCCAAAAGGTCGATGTGCTCCGCTAGCAACTTCTGCAGGTGAGCCTCGACGCCATCCTTTTGCAGTCCAGGGTCGACGCCCAGCTCGTGGCTGGAGTCGTGCAGGATTTCGTGAATCGAGACGATGAGCATGTCAGCCGACTTGGTGTGGGCGACCTTCCAGATTTCGGTGACACCGGCATCCGACTGCTCAGTCTCAGGTTCAAGGGTGGAGAGCACGCACGGGGGGCTCATCCAATTGAGAGGTTTATAGGAGAGTGCATCGGAGTGCACCAGCACACTGCCGTCGGACTTCAACAGCAGCAATCGTGTGGCCAACGGCAAGTGGGCACTGAGACGGCCCGCGTAATCAACGGAGCATCGGGCTATGACAAGGCGCACTCCACGAGCCTAACGGTGTGCGGCGGGTGGGGGAGTGTCGTCCGCCGAAATAACCTGCAGCTCTGACGTGGCAAGAATGATCGCCGCGGATGTCGTACCCGGCGACGCGAAGTCGGGTGCGGTGTGGGAGTGGCGGCCCGCCAGTTCGCGGGCGGCAGGGGAGAGCAGCCCGGAGAGCACGGTGAGCACAACGATGACGAGCAGTGCGTTGAGCACTCCGACGTAGTCGCTGAGGACACCGATCATGGGGGGCCCGATGAGTGTTGCGCCGTAGGCGATGGTGGCGACGGCGGTGACGCGGGCGGTCGCGCGCTTGGGGTCATCGGCAGCGGCGGAGATTCCTACGGGAAAACCGAGGGCGGCGCCGGCACCCCAGAGTGCGGTTCCGATGATGGCGAAAGCAACCGAGGGCGAGAAAATTACGAGCAGCAACCCGAGGGCTGCGAAACCGGCGGAGGTGCGCAACACCGGTACTCGCCCGAAACGGTCAAGGGCACGGACGCCTAAGAATCGTGTCGCGGTCATCGCGGTGACGAAGACGCCAAAGATGAGGGTGCCGAGGGCGTTGTCGACGTCATAACCGTCGACCATAGCGAGGGCCAGCCAGTCGACGGCAGTACCTTCGGCAAAGGCCATTCCCAGCACGATGACGCCGATAACGAGCGTGCGCGGTTCGCGCCAGACACTCCGCACCTTGGGGGCTGACATTGCCCCCGAGGCGATTGCCATTTCTTGGGTGTTGGGTGGGGCATCCGCCAGAGTCTCGGGCAGCACGAAGCGCAGCACACTAAGTCCGGTGACGAATGCGATCGCCGCCACTACAATGAGGTGCAGGGCCAGCGGAATGTGAAGCACTTCTGCTGCCGCACCAAACCCTGCGCCGATCATTGTGCCGAGGCTGTAGAAGCCGTGCAAAATCGGCAGTGTAGAGCGTTTGAGGAGGCGTTCATTTGCGGCGCCCGACAGGTTGATCGCAACGTCGTAGGTGCTGAAGGAAACGCCGAGAACGGCAAGCGTGAACACGGCTCCGACGAAACTTCCGAGAACCCCTACGGTGATTCCGGTCGCGGCAAGGGCGGCGAAGAACACCAGCATACAGACCCCGACGACCACACGGGCACCCCAGCGTTCGACCAGTCGACCGGCAACAAGGAGCCCAAGGATGGATCCGGTAGCGAGGCCAAGGAGCAGTATGCCAATTTCGGAATGGGTTGCATCGAAGGTGTCGCGCACGGTCGGGATGCGACCCACCCAGCTCGCAAAAGAGAATCCGGCAAGAGTAAATAGCGTTGCAATGGCGTTCCGCCAGGAGAGCACCTGACGGTGGTTGAGACCGTGGGGATACTGCGGGGTCGCCGCAGAAGAGGCAGAGGCGGTCATTGCTCAATAGTAGGGCTCTCCACCGGTCTGGTATTCGCAGCCAACGCTGCGCTGTCTGCCCCTAGGCTGGGGTGCATGAGTGCCGAATCATCAGTGACTTCAGGAATTGCCGTCCACGATCTCGACGCGCAGGTTCGCCCCCAAGATGACCTGTTCCGCCATGTGAATGGGGCGTGGATCGACCGCACCGAAATCCCGTCTGACAAGGCACGGTACGGCTCATTTATGGTGCTGGCCGAAGAGGCGGAAGAGGCCGTGCGCGACATCATCATCGAGTCGCAGTCGGCCGAGCCCGGCACTGAAGCGCGCAAGGTCGGGGATCTCTATGCAAGCTTCCTCGATGAGGCGCGTGCCGATGAACTGGGCGCAACCCCCATCGCAGCGCAGCTGGCCGAAGCGGCGGCGGTCGACTCCATCCCCAACCTCCTCAGCACCCTCGGCCGCCTTGAGCGAGGCGGAACGAGCGGATTCTTCCAGCTTTTTGTTGACAACGATCCCGGCAACCCCGAGCGCTACCTGGTATTCATCGAACAGGGTGGACTCGGGCTGCCCGACGAGTCATACTACCGCGAAGAAAAGTTCGCCGATGTGCTCGCCAAGTACCGCACTTTTATTGAGCGGATGCTCACGCTCGCCGGCCTCGACGCTCCTGCCGACCGTGCCGCCCGCATTGTCGATCTCGAAGTGCAGATCGCGTCGAAGCACTGGGATAACGTCGCCAACCGCAACAGCGAAAAAACCTATAACCCGATGACGTGGCAGGCAGCCAACGACCTGACCGGCGCCATTGACCTGAATGTGTGGCTCGACGCCGTTGATGTTCCGGCGCATGCCCTTGACGAAGTGGTTGTGCGCCAGCCGAGCTTTGTTGAAGGGCTCGAGTCGGCGCTCACGGACGACCACCTGCCGGCGTGGCGGGACTGGCTGGCGTGGCAGGTTATCCGCACCAATGCCGCCTATCTCTCGGGCGACTTCGTCGAAGCCAATTTCGACTTCTACGGTCGCACCCTCTCTGGCACCCCCGAACTGCGGGCACGGTGGAAGCGTGGCGTCTCGCTCGTCGAAGGAGTGCTGGGTGAGGCCGTCGGCAAGATTTATGTTGACCGTCACTTTCCCCCAACAGCAAAATCAGCAATGGATGTGTTGGTCGCGAACCTCGTTGAGGCCTACCGCCAATCGATCACCGATCTTGAGTGGATGAGCGTCGCCACCCGTGAGCGCGCCCTTGAGAAGCTCGACAAGTTCACCCCCAAGATCGGGTTCCCGAGCACGTGGCGCGACTACTCCACCCTCGAGATCAGCGTCGATGACCTCGCCGGAAATGTGCGCGCCGCCAACGAGTTCGAATTTCAGCGTGAGCTGGGCAAGATCGGCAAGCCGCTCGACCGCGACGAATGGTTCATGACCCCGCAAACGATCAACGCCTACTACAACCCCGGTTTCAACGAAATCGTGTTTCCCGCCGCCATCCTGCAGTACCCCTTCTTTGATGAGGGCCGGGATGACGCCGCCAACTATGCCGCAATCGGTGCCGTCATCGGTCACGAGATCGGTCACGGTTTTGACGATCAGGGCGCCAAGTATGACGGAGATGGTCGCCTCATCGACTGGTGGACCCCGGAAGATAAAGCTGCGTTCGAGGAGCGAACCGCGTCGCTCATCGACCAGTACAACGCGCTAGCTCCGGCCCAAGTCCCCGAGCACCGCGTCAACGGTTCTCTCACGATCGGCGAAAATATCGGCGATCTTGGTGGGCTCGCCATCGCCTGGAAGGCATACCTAATTTCCCTCGGCGGCGCAGAACCCCGCGTCATTGACGGGCTCACGGGCGCGCAGCGATTCTTCATGTCGTGGGCACAAGCGTGGCAGCAGAAGGGTCGCGATGAAGAAGTGATTCGCCTGTTAGCGATTGACCCGCATTCGCCGAACGAGTTTCGATGCAACCAAATTGTTCGCAACCTTGACGCGTTCTATGAGACCTTTGGCGTGACGAAATCCGATTCGCTGTGGCTAGACCCGAAAGATCGTGTCACCATTTGGTAGAAATCGAGAAAACCCGAGAACGCCGACGAGATCTTCGCGCGCCCCGCGTAGCGAAGCACGCCGCCACTGGTGACCTGCCCAACTTCACCAGTACCTTTGCTGCGCTCGGAAAACTCGGCTACGCCGGGGCGCTCGTCTCTGCAAGTGCGGTCGACATCAATACCGGAAAAACGATCCTCAGCATCGACGACCGGGTAGCGTTGCCCGCCGCCAGCATCGGCAAAATTCTGTTGCTCGTTGAGGTCGCGGCGCGCTTCGATCAACGCGAATTCGCCCCCTACGGCATCCTCGACAAAGTACCTGGGGTATCTGCGGGGGCGGCTGGGCTCTGGCAGCACCTCCAAGCACCCTCACTACCCGTCGCCGACCTCGCCGCACTCGTCGGGGCAACCAGTGACAACCTCGCCACCAACATGCTGCTGCAACTCATCGGGTTGGATGCCGTACGAGCCCGCACCGAATCGCTCGGCCTCACCAGGACCGCACTCCTCGACCTCGTGCGCGACAATCGCGGCCCCGATGACGCACCCCAACTCTCCGTTGGTTCAGCCATCGAACTGAGCTGGCTCTTCGGTGCGCTCGCTCGCGGCGAGATAGTGAACTCACTTGCCAGCCAACGAGTGCTCGGCTGGCTCTCCCTCAACACCGACCTTTCGCTGGTGGCAAGCGCGTTTGGGCTTGACCCCCTGGCTCATCGGGGGGCCGACCACAACACCCTGTTGGTGAACAAAACCGGCATCGAGCGGGGGGTGCGGGCGGAAGCCGGGGCCCTCAGGGGCAACAAGCGTGCCGTTGCGTATGCGGCATCCATCCATTTCGAAGACAGCAGCCTTCAGGCACGCCTCCGCGCCATTGAAGCTCTGCGCATCTTCGGCTATGACCTGCTGGAGTACGTGCACTAAGGGCGGTGCGCGGCGGCCTGCTTCGGTAGCGACCCATTCCCCTAGCTGCGGATGCTATGGCGGTTGCCGCTACGACGGTGACGGCTTGCGGCGGCGGCGGCTTCAGCGGTTACGCGATGTGTGGACGGGCGGTTGCGGCCGTGACGCCAGCAGATCGCTTGACCGGGATGTTGTAGAGCGCAGCCAGTGCGGCGTCGAACTCGGCGGCCCGGCCGTCAGCCGCAAATTCACGGGCGCGAACGGAGGGGCCGTGCAGCAGCACACCGCCGAGGTGGCGCAGTGCGGAAATGGTTTCTTCGCCGGCGCCGCGGGCTTTGGCGCGCGCAATCTCAGATTCTAGGAGCGCGAAGTGGTGTGTGCGCAGCGCCACGATCGCCGGCTCGGCCTGGCTTTCGGCAGCGAATTCGCAGGCGGCGGTGCGAACCAGATCGCGAGCATCCGCGTGCGCACTCAGCTCTTCGAGGGGGGCGTGAAGGCTGATTGTTTCGAGGTCGAGCAGATCAACACCGTCGAGTTGGCCGACGGCGGGATCAACATTGCGGGGGAGCCCGAGGTCGAGCACCAGGCACTTGCTGACGGCGGAGAAAGGTTCTACACCGAGAACGGCACTCGCGGTGCAGGTAACAATGACATCGACATCGAAGTCTTCGCTGGGGGTGAGCCCGTGCTTGAGCGCGAAGGCGGCATCGCGACCCGAGGGGGAGAAGACGCGCAAATCGAGGGCACCCTTGGTGCGGAGCGCATTGAGCGTGGTGACGGCGTAGCGGCCGGTGCCCACCACGAGAACGCGCGCGGTCGACCAGTCGGCAACACGACTGGAAGCGAGTTCGAGAGCAAGCCGCACCAGTGACTTGCCCGAACCACCAATGGCGGTGCTGTTTTTGATGCCGCGGCTGGTGTGGGTGGCGCGCTGAAAAAGACGCTCAAGGTCCCGAGTGGTGGTGCCGTGGGCACGAGCCTGATCGAGAGCCCGGCTGACCTGCCCCGAAATTTCGGCTTCACCGACAACGACCGATTCAAGACCCGACGTGACCGCAAAGAGGTGAGCTGCAGCATCCGCGCCCTCATGAACGGCGATGGATGCTCGCAGAGTGTCAACGCTCACGCCGCTTCGCTGACTGAGCGACTCGAGCAGTGAGCACACGGTGATGGCGGTTGCTGCGGTGAGTGGTTCTTCGACATCGAGGTAGGCCTCGAAACGGTTGCAGGTGGCAACCACGACGGCGCCGGCAACGAAATCATTGGTCGAAACGAGGTCAGTCGTAGCCGCCGGGGCGACCTCAGACAGACTTTCGAGTATGTCGAGGCTCGCGTTGCGATGATTCGAGCTAAGGCACAGGAGCACAACCTAATGTTAACCCCGTGACTGTGACTCCAGACCATCCTCTTCTCGACGGCCGTACAGCTAACTCGTCTATCATCCGGGCCTATCGGGGTGACCGCCCAGAAACGACGCCGGTCTGGTTTATGCGGCAGGCTGGCCGCTCCCTTCCCGAGTACCGCAAGCTGCGCGAAGGCAACGAAATGCTGGAGGCGTGCCTGACGCCCGACCTTGCCAGCGAGATCACCCTGCAGCCCGTGCGGCGCCATCATGTTGACGCGGCCATCTTCTTCAGTGACATTGTGATCCCCGCCAAACTGGCCGGCGTTGAGGTCGAAATTGTTCCCGGTCGGGGCCCCGTGTTCGCAAACCCGATTCGGACAGCGGCGGATGTCGCCAAGCTGCACCCCATCGATCCGGCCGCGTTTGCTCCGATTCGCGAAGCAATTGCACAGACCGTTGCGCAGTTGGGAACAACCCCACTCATCGGTTTCGCCGGAGCTCCCTTCACTCTCGCGTCGTACCTTGTTGAGGGCGGCCCGAGCAAAGATCAGCAGCGCGCCCGCACGCTCATGTACTCCGACCCGCAAACGTGGGCGACACTGCTGAACTGGTGTGCCGACATTGCCGGCGAATTCCTGATCGCTCAGGTCGAGGCGGGTGCCTCTGCCGTGCAACTCTTCGATTCCTGGGTTGGATCGCTCTCAGAGCAGCAGTACGTGCGGCGGGTCGCCCCGCACTCCAAGCGGGTCTTCTCTCATTTGCGCGGTTATGACGTTCCCAAGGTGCACTTTGGTGTCGGCAGCGGCGAAGTGCTGCGCGCCATGCACGACATCGGTGCCGACGTCATGGGCGTCGACTGGCGCATCCCGCTCGACGAAGCAGATCGCCGTCTTGGCGGCGGTGTTGCGTTGCAGGGCAACATTGACCCGGCCCTGCTCGGCGCCCCCTGGCATGTGCTCGAGGCCCACGTGCGTGATGTGCTCAATCGCGGACGCGTCGCTCCCGCCCATGTCGTGAACCTTGGGCACGGAGTTGGCCCAGACACCGACCCCGACGTGCTCACCAAAATTGTGGAGCTCGTTCACCAGGAAGGGTAGCTGCCATGAGTACGACAGAGGGTACGACAGAGGGCGCGACAGAATTCACCGTCGTCGGCGGTGGCATCGCCGGGCTCGTCGTTGCGCGCAAACTTGCGATGGCGGGGCGAACGGTGCGTCTCATTGAGGCGAGCGATCATCTCGGCGGCACCGTGGCATCCCGCCTGGTCGGCGGTATTAATCTGGATTCCGGAGCCGAGAGCTTCGCCACCCGCGGCAATACGGTGGCGGAGCTTGCCCGCGAGCTCGGGCTCGGCGATGAGATCGTGTCGCCCAGCGACGAGGGCGCCTGGCTGCAGCCCGTGACCGGCGCAGCGTTACCGCTGCCGAGCACCGGAGTGCTCGGCATTCCCTCCACCCCGCTCAGCGTGGACACTATTGCAGTGTTGGGGTTGGCGGGCGCGCTGCGGGCACAACTCGATTCGCTGATTCCGTGGTTTGGTCGTCGCACCGATATTTCGTTGGGCAAACTCGTGCGGCGGCGGATGGGTAAGGCGGCGGTCGAGAAACTGGTCGCTCCGGTCGTGCACGGGGTCTATTCGCTGCACCCGAACGATCTGCCGTTGGATCGTGTCGCGGGGCTGACGGAGCGTCTGGCGCTGCACGGCTCGTTGGCGATGGCGGTGCGGTCTTTGCGCGACGCGATGCCGGCCGGCACGGCCGTTCAGGGCATTCGTGGGGGCATCAATCGGCTCGTGACCGAACTTGCCGCCGACCTGAAAACGTATGGCGTCATCGTCGAATTCGAGCGGCGCATTGAGAGCGCTGAGGCGCTCGCCGATCTCGACGGGACCGTTATTGTTGCCGCCCCCGGCATTCTCGCACCCCTCCGCGGTCGCGCCGTGACCCTGGCCACTCTGGTGCTCAATTCACCCGAGTTGGATGCCGAACCGCGCGGCTCGGGAGTGCTGGTCGCCCCCGACTGCACCGCGGTTTCCGCTCGCGCACTGACCCACTCGACGGCCAAATGGCAGTGGCTAAAAGAGCTGGCGGAGGGCCGCCATGTTGTGCGCCTCTCGTACAACACGGAGCCCGAGAATCTGGCCGAAGTTGCACGCCACGATGCCGAAGTTTTGCTCGGTGTGGAACTGCCGCCTGACGCGGTGGTGGATTTTGCTCGCCAGCAGTGGATTCGTCCCGCAGCGCTGACCGCCGCTGAACGCACGGATGGCGTGATTGTTGTCGGCGAAACGGTCGGCGGCACCGGGCTGGCCAGCATTGTCACGCACGCAAATGCTGCGGCCGAGCGACTTCTGGCGCCCGCGGAAGAGGCGAAAACAGGCAGTCTCCCAGTTTGCCCACAAGGCGCGGGAGAGAATGGATGACATGACTAACGTCGACACGACCACCGAAGTTTTGGGCTACACACTGTGGGCGGTATTCCGCCGTGACCCGGCCCGCCCGGCATCTGCCGGAGATCTGGCGCCCGCTGTTGCGGCGGTGGAGGCCCGCGGTGTGACGGTGCGTGGCTTCTACGATGTGTCGGCACTGCGCGCGGACGCCGACATCATGATCTGGCTGCACGGCAGCACTCCCGAAGACATCCAGTGGGGGCTCCGCGAACTGCGCCGCAGCCAGCCGCTGGCCTCCCTGCTGCCCACCTGGAACGCGATGGGTGTGCACCGCGATGCGGAATTCAGCAAAAGTCACCTGCCCGCGTTCATGAAGGGTATGGAGCCCGAGGCGTGGCTGACGGTCTACCCTTTCGTGCGCAGCTATGACTGGTATCTGCTTCCCGATGCCGAGCGCAGCAAAATGTTGCGCGATCACGGCGTCAAGGGCACCGAGCTTCCGCAGGTTTTGGCCAACACGGTTGCCAGTTTTGCGCTCGGCGATTACGAGTGGATTCTTGCGCTCGAAGCCCCCGAACTGGTTGATTTAGTTGACCTCATGCGTCACCTGCGTCAAACCGAAGCGCGCCGGCACGTGCGCGAGGAGATCCCCTTCTATACGGGGCGTCGAATTTCACTCGAAGAGATCGCAGAGGTGTTGGCATGACCCGAATTCTTGCAGCGACGGATGCCGCGGCATCCGGCCCGGAACACGTCGAAGTTCCTGTCGCCTATGACGCCATTCTTCTGGCCAGTTTTGGTGGGCCGGAGGGTCAAGACGATGTGATCCCGTTCCTGCGCAATGTCACCCGCGGACGCGGTATTCCTGAGGAACGCCTTGAAGAAGTAGCCCACCACTACCGGGCCTTCGGTGGGGTGAGCCCGATCAATGATCAGAACCGCGAGCTGAAAGTTGCTCTCGAAGCGGAGCTTGCCCGCCGGGGAATCGATCTGCCCGTGATTTGGGGAAACCGTAATTGGAACCCCTATCTGAGCGACGCACTTACCGAGGCGAATGAGCGCGGCTTTAGAAAGCTGATTGCCGTGGGCACGAGCGCCTACAGCTCGTATTCAAGCTGCCGCCAGTACCGCGAAGACTACGCCAGCGCGCTTGAGAGCACTGGCCTGCTCGGCACGATTCAGATTGATAAGGTTCGCCAGTTCTTTGACCACCCCGGCTTTGTGCAGCCGTTCATTGACGGTGTTCGCGACGGCCTCGCGCAGGTTGCCGCGAAGGGTATTGCGCCCGAGAAAACTCACGTGCTGTTTGCCACGCACTCCATTCCCTCGACGGATGCCGCCAAGAGTGGCCCAGACTTCCGGGGCTTTGGAGAGGGTGGTGCGTATGCGGCGCAGCACCTCGCAGTCTCGGAGGTTGTTATGGCAGCCCAAGAAACCCAACCGGCGCACAGCCTGGTGTATCAATCCCGCAGCGGCCCGCCCTCGATGCCGTGGCTTGAGCCCGACATCAACGATGCAATCGACGCGCTTGCCGCTGACGGCATCGAAGCGGTTGTCATTGTGCCGGTCGGTTTCATCTCCGACCACATGGAAGTGAAGTGGGATCTCGACACGGAGGCGCTCGAAACTGCGGGAGGCCACAGCATGTTTGCCGTTCGCGTTCCGACCCCTGGCGTGCATCCGGCCTTCGTCACCGGCCTTGTTGATCTCGTCTTGGAACGGCGCGACGGTATGCCGGCAGCAGAACGCCCCGCGCTGACCGCCATCGGCCCCTGGTATGACGTGTGTCGTCCGGGATGCTGTGAGAATGTGCGCTTCGGCTTCAAGCCGGCCGCCTCGGGGGTGGCACCATGACCGTGATTCGTATTGGCACGCGAGGCAGTAAGCTTGCGATGGCTCAGACCACTACGGTGGCGCGTGGGCTCGAGAGCAAGACCGGTGTTGAGACCGAGATCATCCCGATCGCCACTCAGGGGGACCGCTCGATGGAGTCGCTCTCGCAGATCGGCGGCCAGGGTGTTTTCGCGAACGCGCTTCGGGATTCGCTGCTCGCGGGCGAGTGTGATGTAGTCGTCCACTCGCTGAAGGACCTCCCAACCGCCGAGGTTCCCGGACTGACGATCGCCGCGATACCGAAGCGGGCTGATGAGCGCGATGTGGTGTGCGCCCGCGACGAGCTCACGCTGGCAACACTTCCCGCCGGTGCGCGCGTGGGCACGGGATCGCCGCGTCGCCAAGCCCAGCTGCGCTCGCGCTACCCCGAGCTTGAGGTTGTTGACCTGCGGGGCAACATCGATTCCCGTCTTGCCAAAGTCACCGGCGGAGAGTTGGACGCCGTGATTCTGGCCGCCGCAGGGCTTGCTCGCGCCGGTCGCGCGGCCGCGATCACCGAATACCTGGGCATCGCTGGCTGGCCCACCGCACCCGGTCAGGGCGCCCTGGCAATTGAGGTGCGCACCGGCGAAGAGAAACTCGCTGCCGTGCTTGACCACAAACCCAGCCGCACTAAAACTGATGCCGAACGGTACGTTCTCGCTTTTCTTGATGCCGGATGCTCGGCCCCCCTCGGTGCGCATGCCGTCATCGATGACGGTCTCCTGTTCTTGGATGCGCGGGTCTACGCCCTCGATGGGTCTCACTACTTCACCAGCTCTCACGCGCTGTACGTCAACGATGTGGATGACCCTCCGCGCGAGGCCGCACAGCGGGTCTCCGACGAACTTCTGGCACAGGGTGCCGGGGAGCTCGCGGGGGTTCGGGCGTGATCATCCGCCCCCGTCGTTTGCGTTCGAGCCCGGCGATGCGTCGCCTCGTCGCCGAAAATCGCACCCACCCCGGCCAGCTGATTTTGCCGATGTTTGTGCGCGAGGGCTTGAGCGAACCGGTACCGATTAGTTCGATGCCGGGCGTTCAGCAGCACTCGCTCGACTCGATGCGCCGTGCGATTGCCGCCGCCGCCGAGTTGGGCATTGGCGGGGTGATGCTGTTCGGTGTTCCTGAGAACAAGGATGCCGAAGGCTCGGGCGCGATTGACCCCAACGGAATCCTCAACGTCGCCACGCGCGCGGCTATCGCCGAGGCCGGTGACGCCCTCGTGGTGCAAACCGATCTCTGCCTCGACGAATTTACCGACCACGGTCACTGCGGCGTACTGCGCGAACGTATCCACCCTGTGACGGGTGAAACCGAGCTGATCGTCGACAACGACGCCTCCCTCGAGCGCTACCGCGAGATGGGTGTCGCCCAGGCCGAAGCCGGTTCACAGCTGCTGGGGCTCAGCGGGATGATGGACGGCCAAGTTGCCACCGTCCGTGATGCCCTCGACACCGCAGGGCACAGCGACACCCCCATACTCGGTTACGCCGCCAAGTATGCGTCGGCGTTCTACGGACCATTCCGCGAAGCAGTGCAGTCCTCGCTCGAGGGCGACCGCCGCGCCTACCAACAGAACCCGGCCAACCGCCGCGAAGGCATCCGCGAAATCGAACTCGACATCGATGAGGGTGCCGACATTGTGATGGTCAAACCCGCCATGAGCTTCCTTGACGTGCTCGCCGACGCCGCTGCGGTGAGCAGCGTGCCGGTGTGGGCCTACCAAGTCTCTGGCGAATACGCCATGATCGAGGCCGCCGCAGCGCACGGCTGGATCGACCGCCGTCGTGCCATCGAAGAATCGGTGCTCAGCATCCAAAGGGCCGGGGCCGAAGCGGTGCTCACCTACTACGCAACAGAACTTGCAGAATGGCTACGACGATGAGCACCACCAGCACCCCCGCCACAACTAACCAGCAGTCGTTTGACCGCGCTCGCGGCATCCTGCCCGGCGGAGTCAACTCGCCCGTGCGCGCCTTCGGCTCTGTCGGTGGCACCCCCCGCTTTTACGTAAAAGCGTCCGGTTCCTATGTCACGGATGTCGAGGGCCGGTCGTACATTGACCTCGTCAACTCCTGGGGCCCGGCGATTCTCGGCCACGCTCATCCCGAAGTCATTGATGCTGTTCAGCAGGCGGCGTCGCGCGGCCTCGGCTTTGGAGCATCCACTCCCGCCGAGACCGAGCTCGCCGAACTCGTGCGTGCCCGCATCAGCGTCGGCGGCGTCACCCCCATCGAACGTTTGCGCCTGGTCTCGACCGGTACCGAAGCAACCATGACGGCCATCCGGTTGGCTCGCGGTGCCACCGGTCGCCGATTGCTTGTGAAGTTTGCCGGGCACTACCACGGCCACTCCGACGGGCTTCTGGCGGAGGCCGGGTCTGGCCTCGCCACCCTGTCACTGCCGGGATCCGCCGGGGTCACCGCCGAAACGGCCGCCCAAACTCTCGTCATCGAATACAACAACATTGCCGCACTCGAACAGGTTTTTGCCGAGAACGGGCACGACATTGCCGCCATCATCTTCGAGGCTGCCGCCGCCAATATGGGCGTCGTGCCCCCACAGCCCGGCTTCAACGAAGCGATGGTGCGCATCGCCCATGAGCACGGTGCGCTCGCGATCAGCGACGAAGTGCTCACCGGATTCCGCGTCGACCCCGCCGGCTACTGGGGGTTGGACGCGCGTGGCGACGCTGGCGGTGCGCGCTGGGTTCCTGACCTATTCACCTTTGGCAAGGTCATCGGGGGCGGACTTCCGTTGGCCGCATTGGGTGGCTCGGCGCGCATTATGGAGCTGCTGGCGCCCCTCGGCCCCGTCTACCAGGCGGGCACCCTCAGCGGAAACCCCGTCGCCGTCGCGGCCGGACTCGCAACCCTGCGGCTTGCCGATGATGCCGTATATTCCCGCCTCAACCAGGTCGCCGACACCCTCAGCCGCGAGACCTCTGCAGCGCTCACCGCCGAAGGTGTTGAGCACGTCGTGCAGCACGCCGGCAACCTGTTCTCCTTTGCCTTCAGCGCAACCGCGCCTCTGACATTTGCTGAGGTGAAAGCGCAGCAGGGTTATCGCTACGCACCCTTCTTCCACTCCATGCTTGAGGCCGGAGTGTCGCTGCCACCCAGCGTTTTTGAGGCGTGGTTCGTGTCGGCCGCCCACGACGATGGTGTGGTGTCGAAGATTGTGGATGCACTACCCGCGGCCGCGAAAGCTGCCGCCGCGGCATCCGCCCCTCACTGAAAAATCACCGTTCCGTACCAGAAAACCCTGACCACGGGCTGCAGCTAACGCGAGTATGTTTGAATGACCATCCGGCAACAAGAAACGGAGTTCACCATGAAGGGCAAGATCCTCCTCGCAGTAGGGTTCGGCATCGGCTATGTGCTGGGAACTCGCGCTGGCCGCGAAAAGTACGAAAAGATCAAATCAACGGCGAAAAAGATGTGGAACGATCCCCGCATCACCGAGCAGCGCCACAACGCTGAAGACTTTGTTAAAGACAAGGCACCGGAGGTTGCGGAATTTCTCACAGACGGTGCCAAGAAGGTCGTAAAGCAGGTCTCCGGCAGTCGGAGCAACAGCAAGAGCCCCAACGCTAAGTCGACCACAACGACCAGCCCGGCTAAGAAGCCAGCGGCGAAGAAGTCGACCACTAAGAAGTCTTCGTCCTCGGGATCCTCGACGAAGTCCACTGACGCAAAGTAGGGCTGCCATGTACGGTGAATCACCGAAGACAGACCCCCAGCGCGAACCGAAGAGGTCACTAGCGGCGCTGATCGCTGATGTGCCTCGATTGCTCGGCGAACTCGTTCGTGGCGAGATCGAGTCGCTCAAGGGCGAAGTAGTCTCGAAACTGAAGAATGCCGGCATCGGTATTGGTTTGTTTGCGGGAGCCGCATTCATTGCACTCTTCACGATAATGGTGCTGATTGCTGCCGCCATTCTGGGGCTGGCCGTTGTGATGCCGGGGTGGGCCGCCGCCCTCATCGTTGCCGGCGTCTTGCTCATCATCACGGCGATCTTGGTCATGGTGGGGCTCACTATGGTCAAAAAGGGCACACCGCCCACGCCCAACGACACGATTGAAAGTATCAAAAGCGATGTTCGTGCCATCAAAGGCACACGAAAGCCGAGGTTATAATGTCTGACGACAACAGCAAGAAGCTTGAACAGGCTCGCGCCGAACTTGAGAACACTCTCGACGCAATCGAAGACAAGTTCAATGTTGGTAAGCGCGTCGACGAGATTGCTACTCGCGTGCGCAGCTCGTACGAGAGCAACCCGGTGCCCTGGATTGTAGGTGCCGCTGCGGCAGCAGTTTCGGTTGTTGCCGTCATTGCGTGGGCAATTCTGAGCGACGACGACTAGCTCGATTAGCGTCTGACTCCCTCTGAGGGGGAGTATAGAAGCATGGTTAGCAAAGCACTCGATGGTTTACGCGTGCTCGTACCACGCGGAGGCAATTGGGGCGACAGCATTGCGGCACTGCTGAGAGATTACTCAGCGGTGCCGGTCATTGCGCCGCTTATCAATTTCGCGCCCTCGGAGAACATCCCGGCGCTTGCTAATGCGTTTCACGAACTCGACGATGGTCAGTTCGATTGGCTCGTCGTGACAAGTGCCACAACGGTCGATGTGTTGGTTGCCAGCGGAGTGAGAATTCCTGAGAACACCAGAATTGCCGCTGTGGGGGAGACAACGGCGATTGCGTTGACCCTTGCCGGGTTGCAGGTCGACTTCGTTCCCGAGTTCGACAACTCAGGCCGCGGATTGGTGAAGGAGTGGCCCACTGAGACGGCTGGCCTGCGAGTGTTGGCCCCTCAATCAAACCTCGCCGACACAACCCTCGTCGACGGGCTGGGTGCGATGGGCCACGAAGTTGTGAGCGTTTCGGCGTACACAACGGTTGGGGTGCCCGTAGTAGACACCGTTCGTGAGGATGTCGCATCCGGTCGAATCTCTGCGGTGCTCGTGAGCTCAGGATCGGTAGCCCGCCAAATTGCGGCGCAACTCGCGCCGTTGCCTGAGTCAACGCTAGTGGCGTGCATCGGTCCGCGAACGGCTTTTGATGCCCGTGCAGCCGGTCTTACCGTGCACATGATCGCGGAGGGTCGCACCAGCGAGGCATTGGTAGAAGTGCTGGCAGACTATACAGATCAGTAGACCCTTGAGCGGGGGGTCATCGTCAACTTTTTGCGGGTATTTGGTCTAAAAGTGAATAATTTTATCCTGAAGTCTGGGAAATGCTGGTAATCACGGTGTACGGTTTGAAAACGACATGCCGGAACCCGAACCAGCTTAAGTCTTCTGATTTGCGCGCTCTTACCCTAGAGAGCGTTCTGATTCTCCGGCATACCTACCCGAGGTGCTTGCCGTGTCATCACATTCTTTACTCCGCCCGTTTTCCCGATCAGCGCCGAAAGGCTCTGCGCGGCGCGCCGGTCGTCACCGCGTCGGTAGACGCCGCGCGTTCAGCCGCGCTCTGGTGGCGCTAGCGATCACCGCTCTTGTCGGTGGTGGTGGTCTCGTCAGCGCTGATGCTGCCTACGCTGATGAGTTGGGCTCGGGAGTTCTGAGTCTGGCCAAAGTTGCGAATGTCACCGCGCCACAGGTTCCCGGTGCGACCTTCACCTACTCCATCGGCTTTGGTTGCTCATCCACCACCACCGGTTGTGTCGATGCTGTACTGACCGATGAGATTCCTGCACCGCTCGTCATCGTGGGAACGCCCCTGGTGGTCGGTGTCGGATCATCCTCCGTTGTTGTCACCGGAAACCAGATCACCGTCGCTTTTGCCGATCCCGTGGCGAACACTGACCCCCCCAGCACAGGCCTGTCTGACAGCACCACCGGTTCCGTTCAGGTGACCGTCCAGGTGCCCAGTGATCTCGATAAATCATGGGACAACGCAAGCGTCGTCAACACCGTCGAACTCGAAGCGGTCAACGCAGACCCACGCACCGCGCAAGCGACCGTCAGGTTGCGGGTGCCCACGAAGATCTCGGCATCACTGGAGAAGGTCTGGACGCCAGCAACTGCAGAATACGGTGCGGGCACACTGTCCGACGTCGCGCTCACCGTGGCAAACTCCTCCAATATCGCTGCCTCAACGCTCACGGTCGCTGAACCACGGCTTCCTGATGCCGCCAACAACCCCTTCAACTTCTACGACCTCAGCAGTTTGGGTGCGGTCACTTTCCCTCAGGGTGCGGACCGCGTGAGCGTCGACGCACGCACGGGTGGATCGTGGACTCTAGGTTCTCCTTCAATCGCGGCGACTCTTCCCACAGGGATTGCTGCCCAAGATGTTGAAGCACTCCGGTTCATTTTTAGTTCCAGTACGGGCACGACGATCGCTGCCGCCGGCACTGCCGGCGATGTGGAACTCACTCTTGCCCAGCGCTCCACAAATCGCTCCAACACGGCACTGAGCCTTGCCGCTGGTGGTGTGCGCGAGAATATCGCGCAAGCCACTGTCGCAACGCCGGATGGACCGGGCACGTCGCCGGATGCCCGCGACACCCAAAATGTGGCAGCACTGACCGCAACAGTGTTAATCTCCAAAAGTTTCAGCGTCAGCGCGATCCCGGCCGGTGACACCACCACCGCAACAATTTCCGCGCGAAACACATCGACTGGTGCCCTCACGGCTCTCACCATCGCCGAGCCCACCACTGCCGGAACATTCTTCTCTGAGGAGATCGTCTTCGACGGATTTAAGCCGGCGCTTACGGAATGGCCAGCCGGCGCTACCGCTGCAACCGTCACTTGGTTTGTCAACACGGGCACTGCACCCGTGGCAACGACCGGAGTGACAGCACTGTCAGGGCTCCCGGCAACCCCTGCCCTCACATCAGGGCAGCACATCACCGGCTTCTCGATCGAATACACCGGCACGATCGCAGTAGGAGCAGTTGCCACCCTGGGAGTCGTCGTCGATACGACCAGCGCCGCCGCGGTCAATGCCAGCGGCTCAACCGTCTATCCGAATGCCGTACGCGCAACCGGAACCAATGTCGCCGGCACCGGAGAAGCTACCGCGAGCGCCGATCTTAGTGTGTGGGTGCCGGCGATCGAAGCAAACCTGACTAAGAGCATCCGCCCCAAAGCTGTGTATGCGGGCGGAAACAGTATCGTCGAGCTGACCGCGACCACGCCGGCCGCGACCAGCACAGTGCGACCCAACAGTCTGATCATCACTGAACCGCAGACGCCGGGGACCAGTGCCTACTGGAATGCTTTCGATGCGCTCGCAATCGGTGCGACCGCAGTACCTCAGGGCTCCGTGCTCACCGTTGAGTACTTTGACGGAACGGCTTGGCAGCCGATGGACGGCTCCAGTGGCGTCATCGATGCCACAGCCAACGCACAGATTTTCAGCGCAAACCTTTCCACGCTTCTGCCGAGTGGAGTCACCCCGAGCAGCGTTGAGGGGCTCCGCTTCACTTTCATCGATAGCGACGGATTTGGTGTTGCGACTGCGGTAAAACCAGCGATCGTGTTCCAAGCGAGAACCACCCTTCGCGATGGCACAGGATCGACGGCGACCGGGATCCCCTCGGACTCGGATACTTGGGCCTCGTACCAAAACTGTGGAACTGTCGATGTCAGTGGCACGATTGACGCCACCACCCTGACTGACGACGCGGTTGCCTGCGACACCGCAACCATCATTCCTCTCGAGTCGGATTCTGGTCCGGGTGGCCCAGGTGCTGCCCCCGTGATTGCGCAAAAGGCCATTGATGAAATCACGGCAATTGCGCAATCGCGTCAAGCCGTTGGTGCGACGCTGAAGTGGGGCGTGCAGAGTGCAGGCTTTGCCTCCGTTCAGGTGACCGATAGCCCCGACCCGAGCACCGCAACGGTGGCGTCCACGATGTTCCAGGCCTTCGACCTGAAGCGCATTGACCCCATCAGCGCCGCTCAAGACCCGCTAATTCGCTGGGATGCCGTTCGCAGCGTTGAACTCTACAGCGCATCCGCAAACGCAAACGCCGGCGGCTGGGTCGATATCACCAGTCTCGCCTGCGCTTCAGCAGTGAACTGTGTCGGTAACTTTCCGGGGTACTCCCTCACCAGCGCGCAGAGTGCTGACACCATCGGGGTGCGAATCACGTTTGAAGAGCGCGCAGACCGGGCCGCCATCATCGCGTCAACCGGTGATCCCCTGGCTCCACCGGTCGGCTCTGGCGTTGCCAACCTTCCCTCCGGCTCGTACAGCGGTGCCTTCACTGATGGCCGCAGGATTCACCTCGATCTTGAACTGCGAAACCGAGTTCGCGATGATGCAGCCACGACCGGCCCCTGGGTTACAGCCGTTGAGACGTACAACCTCAGCGACGTAGGAGTTGTTCGCAACACCGTTGGCGTAGCAGGATTCCCTGCTACCGGAGCGCCCGTGACACGCACGGCCTTTGACGACATCACGCTGCTTCAAACTCCGCCGACCGTCGAAGCGACAAAGACTGTGTCGCCGGCAAACCTGACAATCCCGCAACCTGGAATCACTCAAGCCGATTACCCCATCGCGACCTATACGACACGGGTACGGAACACGTCAGCAACCAACGTGGGAAAGCTTCGGCTGACTGACCCGTCAGTGTGTGCCGATGCGAACACGTGTGCGCTCGGTGATAACGACACCCCCTTCATCGGAGCGAGCTACGACCTTCTGACCAACCCCTTTGAGCGTCTCAACCTCACCCGCATCACCATTGCTGCACCGGGTTCGGCAATCGTGGACAGCATCGAGGTGCGTCTGTGGCACCGGGACGCGCTTGGTGTTCTGAGTACTACTGGTCCATTCACCGAAGCACAAGCTGAGGCAATGACCCCAGCACAACTGACGGACGTAATCGGCGTCACCACGCTGTTCTTGGGAGAAGCTGCCGATGGCGGAACGATCACCCCGAGTACTCAAGCAACCGTGACTCTTCGCACGCAGCTTCGGGTGATGGAGAGGAGCTCCGGCCAAGCCATGGCCGTTGGCATCGTACCCAACTCGGTGCTCGTGGGAGTAAAAGACAACGTTCTGTACCCCACGATCTATAGCCAAGACATCGCCAGCCGATCGCTGGGACTTCGCGAGGGCTTTGTGGATGTCGCTACCCGGAAGGACGTCACCCCCGCCAGTGCCCTGATTGCCGCAGCGTCCACAAACGTGACAGTGAACATGCGGGTTCGTTCGACCGGCACGGTGTCACCCAAGACTCTCTCGATCACCGATGATTCAGTAACGTTCTTCAACGCCTTCACCGCAGTCTCTGCCGTGATTCCGACCATGCCAACCGGATCTGACCAAGTGGAGATCGAAGCAAAAGTCGGTGGTATCTGGATCACAGCTGGACCAACAACCAGCGCCGCCGCAGCAATCCCTGCCGGGGTGAACCTTGCTCTGGTTGAAGGAATTCGTGCAACATTCACTCGAAGTGACGGGGCAGTGTTCACTGGAACCAACGACGTCATTAACTTGCGTTTCGTCGCAGCCTTGCGGAGCACACTGCGCGACGGATCTGGCCCGGTCACCTCCTCCGCGAATGCTACCGCCATGCCCGGTGAGACGGTGCCCGGTCGTGTCTCAAACACCGAGACCTCAAGGATCACGTACGACGACCTTTCTGACACCGCGACGGCGAGCGACACATTCGACCTCAGCTCAGGAACGGCCCAAGTTGCCGTCGAGAAAACCAGCATTGGTCAAACCGCTGCGGGCAAAGAGATTCCGTTCAGTTTGAAAGTGCGCAACACCGGAACCGGCTTCCTCGTGAATCCGATCATCACCGACAAGCTTCCCGCTGACGGTTCACTCCGATTCGTGGCATCCGATGTTCCGATTTATTCGACAACGGCCGGTGGAACAATGACCGTTGATGCTGCGCTCATCACGCGCACGTATGATCCCGCAACACAGAGCATTGTCTTCAGCTTCCCACCCGGGTCGCAACTAGCTCCGGGTGAGACGTACACGGTAACCGTGAAACTTGAAGTGAAGCCAGGCCTTGCCGCCGGCACCGTAGGCGTGAACGGTTTGCAGTTCACCAATGACCGCCAGGTTGCAGCCTGCACCGCCCTCAACAATGCCAACGGTCGAACCGCCGTACTCACAGGAAACACGTGTGCCACCGACAACGTGGTCACCGTGCTCTCGATAGGCTCATTCTCCGCCTTCAAGGGAGTCAAGTCGACCCTGGGCACGGCGACCAATACGCGCAACTCCGCGCTCACCTGCAACCCGGATGCCGACGGCTACTACCGTTACCCCTGTGCTGCAGACAGCTCCATCGGTGCAACCGATCAGTGGAAGCTTCAACTGATCAACGGCGGAACAATCGGCTCCACAACACTGTCAGCAATTGACATTCTGCCGAAGCTCGGCGACCAAGGAGTGGTGGACCCGTCAGCACGAGACTCCATCTACACCCCTCGCTTCAACGGCGACGTCACCTTCAGTAGCGAGGTGTCAGGAATCGGATTCGAGTGGTATTTCACCACCGCCGCCACCGTCTGCACCAACGACATTTACCCCTCAATGACACCGTGTGCGGTCAACGAGTGGAAACCATCGTCGGCGCTGGTAGCGGGTACCCAAGGGCAAGTCACCGGAATCAAGACGGTATTTGATTTCAGTGCACTGCCATCCGCAGTCTTGCCGCCGGCATCCGTTCTGAATGTTAGATACACCTCGACGAATGTGCCGAGCATCACCGCCGGCGACGGAAGGGCACCGGTTACTGTGCCATTCGAGAACGTGCGTGCGTGGAGCTCATTCGGCTACTACCCCACCTATGTTGCCGGTGCGAACCCACCGTCACCAGAAGAACCAATCAAGGCCGGAGTTCACCTCGCAGCAGGGTCGCTGGGGATCAGCAAACTGATGACCGGCTCACAGGTCGATCGTGCGCCAAGCTCGGTTACGGCATCAGTGGCCTGCACAATCATGGGCGCGCGCATCGATATGGGCAGCGCTGGTGCGCTGACCCTAGACGCCGCCTCCAACTATGAAGCGCGGATCGACTCAATCCCCGAGGGTGCGCGCTGCGTGGTCACCGAAGACGGTGTGCTTGGCTGGTTTGGGGAACAAGAACGCAACGGCCCACAAACGGTTGATGTGGCAGCAACCTCACGGGCAAGCGATGATGTGCCCACCCTGCAACGTGCGGGACTTGTGAACACCTACTCACCGACGCTGCTCCCCTTCACCGGAGCGCAGGGCATAAACGCCCTCTCGGTGGTTGGAGTGACGGCAATTCTTATCGGGGCGTTGCTGCTTATGCTGCGTCGTCGCCGCCAAGTTTAGGAACGGCGAGGCGGGGCGGACCGATCGGGTCGGTTCCCCCCGCCGTTTTCGCCTGCCGACCGTGCCTCGTGGTCGTGGTTGCGGGTGGTGGCCGCGGGTTACTCGTGCACGTCGACAACTGTGCGACCGCGGACGAGACCGGCAAGGATGTCTTCGCCCGCGGCGATGGTTTCGCTCAGGCCGATCACTGTTGTCACGCCTTCGAGAATGCCGAGGTCAAGATCGCGTTCGAGTCGGCTCCAGGCCTCAAGGCGCAGCGCTCGCGGAGTAAACACCGAGTTGATGCCGACGAGGGTTACTCCGCGCAGAATGAACGGCATCACGCTCGTGTGGAGCTCACTTGATTGGGCGTTGCCGCACGCGGTAACCGTGCCGCCATACTGAGTGGCAGCGATGGCGGAGGCCAGCGTTGTGCCGCCAACAGCATCGATCGCACCATTCCAGCGCTGCTTCATGAGCGCGCGTGGCTCCTCGCTGAGCTCGGCCCGGTCGATGATCGTCGTGGCACCGAGTGTTCGCAGGTAGTCGTGTTCGCTGGTGCGACCCGTGGATGCCGTGACCTCGAACCCCAGTCGCGCCAGCAAGGCGATTGCCACCGACCCCACCCCGCCGACGGCACCCGTCACGAGCACTTCGCCCGAGACTCCACCGCGCTCGATTGCGAGCACCGACAGCATCGCGGTGAAGCCTGCGGTGCCGATCGCGGCGGCCTGCAGGTTGCCAATACCAGCCGGTACCGGCACCACCCAGTCGCCCAGAACCCGGGCACGCTCGGCGAAACCACCATGATGGGTTTCGCTGAGGCCGCAGCCATTCACGAGCACACGTTGCCCCACCGAGTAACGATCGTCGGTGGTTGCCGAAACGACCCCGACAAGGTCGATGCCGGCGATGAGGCGGGGTGCGCGAACGATGCCGGGCCTGCCCGTGAGTGCGATGCCATCTTTGTAGTTGAGGCTTGAGAACTCGACATCAATGGTGACGTCGCCGTGCATGAGCACGCTGTCATCCAGTTGCTCAGAGAGCCCGACGTAGGCCGGAGCTTTAGGGTCGGACTCGTTTTGGGTTACTTCGATTGCGCGCCACATGCTGCCAGCCTAGGACGGCAGGCCGGATTGCGCCTCGCACCAGGCGCACGATCACCGTTGAGCAGCTTGGTAGGTGATCACAAGCTTGTCTGACTAGCGTCGTCTAGATCTCCATAGAGTGCGACGGCGTGGCTGCCTAGGCTTAGCCGTGTTGCACCCCATTCACGAACTTCAACGAAGAACCAGTGATAGCTGGCGACGACTGAAGTCCGACCGACGATTTTCTGAAGAAGGATGACGAATGCGCGCTAGATATGCCCTCCCAGCACTCGCTGCCGTGGCCACACTGCTGCTCACCGGTTGCGTAAACAATTCGGATCCAGACGCGACCGGGGCACGAGATGATTCCGTGGCTGACGAGGTGACAGTCGATGAGGCTGCCGCTGCCCTGCTACCCGCAGCCATCGCAGAGTCTGGCGTACTGAGGATTGGGACGAGTCCAAACTATCCGCCCAATGAGTTCAAGGACGATGCTGGCGAGCCAATCGGCTGGGGGATCGAGCTGGTCGATGCGATTGCGGCCAAGCTGGGGCTGGAATCTGACATCTCCATCGCCAAGTTTGACAACATCATCCCGAACATCGTTGGTGGCCAGCTTGACCTCGGGGAGTCCTCCTTTACCGACACCCTTGAGCGGGAAAAGCAGGTTGACTTTGTCAACTATTACACCGCCGGAATTCAATGGGCGTCGCCTCTCGGAAAAACTGTTGACCCGGACAATGCCTGCGGGCTGAAGGTTGCTGTTCAGGCCACCACCTATCAGGACACGGTCGAGATCCCCGCCAAGAGCGCCGCGTGTGAAGCCGCCGGTAAAGCTCCGATCACCCCGATGCCATTCGACACGCAGGATTCTGCGGCCTACGCGGTGGTGGTCGGTCAGGCTGATGCGTTTAGCGCTGACTCGCCGGTGACCCTGTATGCGATCTCGCAGCAGAAAGACAAACTGCAGTTGGCTGGCGAGACTTTCGAGGTGTCGTCGTATGGACTAGCGGTGCAGAAAGACTCCGGCATGGCCCAAGTGGTGCAGGCGGCGCTGCAATCGATGGTGGATGACGGTTCGTACCTTGAGCTGCTTGACGCGTGGGGTGTTGCCTCCGGTGGCCTTGACGTCATCACTATCAATGCAGCATCCCAGGGTTAGCAGGTAGTTCCCGGGGACAACAGCACTGTGCCGGGCAGATCAGAGCTGGCGGGCAGATAGCTGCAGCCACACCAGTAGGCGGGTCTCTGGGTCTTCCAGTCGCACACCGAAGAGTGGCTCGATTCGGGAGAGTCGGTAGCGCACGGTGTTGCCGTGCAATCCTAATTTGGCGGCCGTCTCTATCGCGTTGGAATTGCAGTCAAGGTAGGTGCGAACGGTGAGCTCGAACGAGGTCTTACGGCGGGCGTCGTGTTCGGCGATTCGAGTGGCGAAGTCGCCCGGAAGGTGGTTGGTGGCCTGTAGCGCCGTAACCAGCTGGCGAAGCTGAAGGCGCGGCCCGAGTGCCTCTTGGTCTGCGACAATCTCGTCGGAGTCGTCGCGGACTCTCCCCTCTTCCATATCGCGCAACAACATCGCAAGCACAGACTCTGAGTCGAGGCGGGACTTCGCTGTGGAAACGATGGGGGTGATGCTTCCAAAGCCTGCTAACACTGGACGGGATATCAGGCGTCTGGCGTGATGGGCGATTCTCAGAACTGCTTCGCGCTGGAAGGACTGCGAGGAGGTCTCCGAGTTCGGCAGCACAATGTAGATGATGTTGTCGGAGATGCCACAGACCGCGGTGGGGAGCCAAACTGCGCAGGCCGCGCGCACCGTATCAAAAAGCAGCAGGCTCGATTGCAGCGATTCGGGCGCATTCTCTGCTGTCCCACTTGCGGCCACCGCGACGACCCGCACGCTGTCGGCGGAGATGCCCAATTGTACGGCAGCAAGCTCTGCCCGATCTGGTTCGAAGAGCAGCGGCTTCACCAACTCGATCTGACGCGTGCGTCCCCCATCATGATTGTTTCGTCGGTGTAATAAGTGGAGTGCGGCAATATTGGCCGCCTCAAGGAGCACCCGGTCGGTGTCGTCGCTCTGTGGTGCCTCGACGTCGATTAGCCACAGCGAGCCGAGCACGATGCTGCCCGCACGGATCGCCACGGCGGAGCGTGTGAGGGAGTTCTTGTTTGGCGCAACCGTGACGACATCGTGGGCCGCATGCACCCGCCGATAATCCTGGTCATTCTGGGGGGAGTGGGGGACGTGCAATTGCAGGATTGAGGTGCGGCGGGTCTCGTCGATCGGCTGCTCGGGGAGGGTTGAGTATGCCAGCACTGTTTGATCCGGGTCGGCGATGGCGATGGCTCCACCGATGAGGGAGGCGACAGTGTTGGCGAGTTCGAACAGGTCTCCGGGGCGGATGTCGACGAGTGACTGATGGGATTGCCCCTGAGGCGTGATCGCCGCGTGAAAGAACTCGGCGAGCTGATCCCAGGGCACAGAATCGGACGCCCGAAACAGGGCAATTCCGTTTCTGCGCGCGGCATCGCGGAACTCGCGGTCTGGTGCACCATGGCTTTTGTAGACCACAGCAACGTAGCCGCACTCTGTGAGCGACTCAAACTGCTCTATGAGATTGCTTCCGCTGAGTGGCATCCCGACAGCGAGCGCCACCGCCCCGGGAAACCGCACCGCTGGGCCGGAGGAGTCGTAGATCACCGATCCCGAAACGTGGTGCTGATCCCCGGATGGAGTTTCGACCAGGCTGGCTATCTCAGTCCCGATCGACTGCATCACCGCTGCAAGCGTCGGCAATGAGCTGCCTCCGGACGGGCGCGCGTCTACCGACTTTTTGTCGGCACCGAGCTGCGGCTTTTGGTAAGTCATAACAGTTTGTCCCCGTAGTTTCGTCACTTCGTCCATAGTGTGCGTGTGGTTGCGATTCTAAGCTGAACAGCACGGCGCCAGATCAGGCAGCGCAGGGAATTCGCAGAGGGGCGCCACGTGAACGTGAACGATGTCAGGCAACTGGTTCAGGTCAAGATGCCCGATCTGTCGAGGCGAAACCGTGTGCTGCGGGATGCCTACAATGTGGACGAATACCGGGCTGCGGCACGACGGGTGCTGCCCAGCGGAATCTTCGACTATCTGGATGGCGGCTCCGAAGATGAAGCCACGCTGCGCCACAACCGTGCAGTGTTCGACCGGTGGGGGCTTATGCCATCGTGGGGGCCCGTCGTGGGCCCCGATACGACGACTACGGTGCTGGGTCGAATCGCTGCACTGCCGATAACGCTCACGCCCACCGGTGCGACCCGACTGTTCCACCCCGATGGTGAGTTTGCCGTCGCAGAAGCCGCACAGGCGGCCGGCCTGCCCTACAGCCTTGCCGGGCTGAGCACGGTGTCGATGGAGAAGATTGCTGGCAACTTTCCCGAGCTGGACCGCTGGTTTAACGTCGGCCTGTCACCGGATAAGGGTGTGTTGCAGGCCAAACTCGATCGGTGTGCTGCGGCCGGATACCGAACGATCATTGTCACCGTGGACACGCGGGCGCTCGGTTCTCGGGAGCGCGATCGGCGCAACGGTTTCACCGCCCCGCCGGCCCTCACCCTTTCTTCGTTGATCGGAATTGCATCGCGCCCCGGCTGGTGGGTGAACTTTCTTCGTTCGGAGGGCATCCGTTTTCCCAACTTGGAGCCGGCGGAGGTCGAGGGATCCATGGTGACCCCCTCCATGTGGGAGCAGATCCTTGGCCATTCTGAGTCGGATCAGGGGTGGGACGATGTTGAACAGTTGCGTGCGGCGTGGCCGGGCAAGATCATCCTGAAGGGCACGGTGAACCCGAACGATGTTGCAACGGCAGCAAGCCTCGGTGTGGATGCCGTTCAATTGAGCAACCATGGTGGGCGCCAACTTGACCACATGTTGAGTCCGATGGATGTGATTCAAGAATCTCGGCAGCGTGTGGGCGATTCGATTGAGCTCTACGTCGATTCCGGAATTCGCCGGGGCAGTGACATTGTCAAGGCCATCGCGTTGGGTGCGGATGCGTGCGCCATCGGTCGCCCTTACCTGTATGGGTTGGCGGCGGCGGGAACGGCGGGAGTCAGCCGGGTGCTCGAGATTCTCGCTGAGGAACTGAGGCGGACGATGACCCTGGTGGGGGTGTCGTCGATCGCTGAGCTTAAGGGGCGGGGATCGGAGATCCTCCGCACGGTGACCCGGGAGGAAGATTAGCCGAAGGAGAAGGCTAGCCGAAGAGGATTGCGGCTTCGTCGTAGCGTGACTGGGGCACCGTATTGAGCTTGCCGAGGGCTTCGTCGAACCCCACGTGCGTGATCTCGGTGCCCTGCAGCGACACCATCCGACCCCACCGTTCATTCACGATGGAGTCGACGGCGGCCATTCCGTAGCGGGTGGCGAGCACCCGGTCGTAGGCGCTTGGCGTTCCACCGCGCTGGATGTGGCCGAGTGTGGTTGAGCGGGTTTCGAGTCCGGTGCGGGCCTCGATTTCGGGGGCGAGCATGTCTCCGATTCCGCCGAGACGAGGACGGCCAAAGGCGTCGAGCCCACGTTCGGAGTGGGCGTCATCCATGGTGTCGAGAGTGAAACCTTCGGCAACCACAATGAGGGGAGCGCGGCCACGGTCACGCACCGAGGTCACCCATTCCACGATCTGGTCCATGCTGGTTTTCTGCTCGGGGATGAGGATGGCGTGAGCGCCGGCAGCCATGCCCGAGTGCAGGGCGATCCAGCCGACGTGGCGACCCATGACTTCGGCGACCATGCAGCGGCCGTGGGAATCGCCGGTGGTGCGGAGGCGGTCCATGGCGTCGGTGGCGATTTGGGTGGCGGTGTCAAAGCCGAACGTGTAGTCGGTGCCGGAGAGGTCGTTGTCGACAGTTTTGGGGACTCCGACGATCTTGATTCCGGCATCCGTCAACCGTTTTGCGGCCGCCAGGGTACCTTCGCCACCGATAGCGATGAGGGAGTCAACGCCGAGGCGTTCCATGTTTTCGCGCACCGTTTCGGCACCATTGGTGCCCTCGAACGGGTTGGTGCGGGAGGTGCCCAGAATGGTGCCACCCTCCTTGGAGATACCTTGAATGTCTTTGCGCCCCAGTGGGATGATGTCGCCTTCGACGACTCCGCGCCAACCATCGCGAAAACCGACAAGCTCTCTGCCATAAATTTCGGTTCCCTTGAGCACTGCGCCGCGAATGACTGCGTTCAGGCCGGGGCAGTCGCCGCCGCTGGTCAGGATCCCAATCTTCATGGAACTATCATGGCGCATTCTGGGGATTGTCTGAGCCACGGTGCAGATGGTGCGTTCTATTGCACCGTCAACGACGCAATGAACGGATGCGCGGCACACGCCACCGTGGCTGCATGTTCATCGCACACCACGAACTGTTCGCGGCAGGCGGGGTTATGACAGTTTTCGATGCGTCTGGTTGCCGCACCGCACTGGGAGCAGTGGCCGATGGTTTTGGCGTCGGCGGTGAAGTCGATGGCCATGCGTTTGTCGAAGACGTAAAGGGAGCCGTTCCAGAGGCCTGCGTCGCCAAACTTTTCGCCGTAGCGCACGATGCCGCCGTCGAGTTGGTAGACCTCACCGAATCCACGGCTGCGCATTAACGAGGAGAGCACTTCACAGCGGATGCCGCCGGTGCAGTAGGTGACGACGGGCGTGTTCTTGAGGTGGTCGTATTTGCCACTGTCGAGTTCGGCGACGAAGTCGCGGGTGGTGTCAACATCCGGAACTATCGCATCGGTGAACTTGCCGATCGCCGCCTCGATGGGGTTGCGGCCATCAAAGAAGGTGACGTCTGTGCGGGCAACCAGTTCGTGGAGTTCTTCGGGGCTGAGCTTGGTTCCGCCGCCCACCACGCCGTTCTCGTCGACCTGTAGTTCGCCGGGAGCGCCGAAACTGACGATTTCGTCGCGCACCTTCACGCTGAGGCGGGGAAAGTCGTTGCCTTCGCCTTCGCTCCACTTGAAGTCGATGTTCGTGAAGGCGGGATACTCACGTGTTTTGCGGATGTAGCGTTTCACATCGCGCAGTTCGCCTCCGACGGTGCCATTCATGCCGTCTTTGGAGAGGATGATGCGACCGCCGAGCCCCAGTGATTCGCAGAGGTCGCGCTGCCATAACCGCACAGCCTCCGGGTCAGCTAGCGGCGTGAACACGTAGAAGAGCAGAATTTTGGGAACAGCCACAGGGCAAGTTTACGGGGGTTGGGTGGGGGTGGGCACGTTACCGCTGAGTGGAGTCGGTGTCGGCGCGCGCTAGGTCATCTTCATACAGCTTCGCCGCATATTGCTGACGCACGTAACTCGGGTGAGCAAATTCTTGCCCGAGGATTTGCCCAAAGCTGAGCCCTATTTCGGGGAAGATCCGGCTCCAGATCCACGCCGTGTAGAGGGCTGACGAAATAATCGAGCCAAACAAAAATACGAAACCGATGGAGGGATCCGCGGGGGTCATGAACACGAGAATAAGCATCAGGCTCATGCCGAGAGCAAACCCGCTGAGCAGCGGAATGTGCCGGGTATGAGGGGTGCGGGCGTCGCTCAGGAGAACCCCGGCGAAGAGACCGATGGCGAATGCTGCGAGTGTCCAGACCATGAGGGGAACTCTACGCCCGTGCCAGCGCGAAGTCGACCCTAGCTTTGCCGCCTATCGCGCGATAATTCAAGAGTGTGTGAGAGCGCTCTCTTGACAAGAACCGAGCGAGTCGCCTAACGTGACTCTCACACTCGTGAGAGCGCTCTCACAGAATTTCAGCAGAGCGATACGAGGATCACCACATCCCATCCACGCACCACCCGCACGCACACACAAAGGAGTGACCGTGAAGCGTTTTCCGCGCACAAAGTTCGCTGCTGTCGTCGCCGGCGCAGCATCCATCGCCCTCATCACCACCGGCTGTTCGGCCGGAACCGACTCCGGAACCTCGGCAGGCGGCGATGTCACACTGACCGTCGCCACGTTCAACGAGTTCGGTTATGAAGACCTCTTCGCGAAGTACGAAGAGGCCAACCCGAACGTGACGATCAAGCACAAGAAGGCGGCAACGTCGAACGAAGCGCGCGACAACCTCACGACGCGCCTCGCAGCCGGTAGCGGACTCAGCGACATTGAGGCCATCGAGGTCGACTGGCTGCCGGAACTCTTGCAGTACTCCGACCAGTTCATCGACCTCGCCTCAACCGACGTTGATGGTCGCTGGCTTGACTGGAAAGAAAAGGCAGCAACAGATGCCGACGGCCGTCTCATCGGGTATGGCACCGACATCGGCCCCGAGGCCGTCTGCTACCGCGCCGACCTCTTCGAGGCAGCTGGCCTTCCGACCGATCGCGCTGCGGTCGCCGACATGCTCGGAACCAGCTGGGACAGCTACTACGCAGCTGGCGAGAAATTCGTTTCTGCTGGCACGAACGTGCCCTGGTTCGACTCGGCCGGAGCCACTTGGCAGGGTGTAGTCAACCAGATCCCGAACGCCTACGAAAAGGAAGACGGCAGCATCATCGCCACGGAGAACCCCGAGGTCCGCAAGGCCTACGACAGTGTTCTCGATGCAAGTAGTACCCTCTCGGCCCGCCTCTCGCAGTGGAGCGACGACTGGACCGCAAGCTTCCAGAATGACGGATTCGCGACCATGCTCTGCCCAGGTTGGATGCTCGGCGTAATCTCCGGAAACGCCGACGGCGTCGCAGGATGGGACATCGCCGACACGTTCCCCGGTGGCGGAGGCAACTGGGGAGGCTCATACCTGACCGTGCCGAACCAGTCCAAGAACCAAGAGGAAGCTCAAAAGCTCGCCGCGTGGCTCACCGCCCCCGAACAACAGCTCAGTGCTTTTGCTTCGAAGGGTACCTTCCCCAGCCAGATCGATGCTCTCGCGAGCGACGAGCTCCTGGGTGCCACGAACGAGTTCTTCAACAATGCGCCGACCGGCGAGATCCTCGCCAACCGTGCCGCAGCCGTCGACGTAACACCGTTCAAGGGTGCGAAATACTTCGCAATCAACGACGCCATGCAGCAGGCAATCACGCGGGTAGAAGACGGCCTGATGTCGGCTGACGAATCCTGGGCCCAGTTCGAGAACGACGTGAACGCGCTCGGCTAACAACCGACACACCGGTGGTCGGGCCACGGGGCAAATCTCCCGAGGCCCGACCATCCGCGTCCCACATCCGCGTCCCACTGCTGCGAAACGTAAGGAAAACCGATGACCGCCGCGATCGATGTGGATGCCCGCAGCATTCGCCGCATTGCGCTCAATCACCGACTCAGCCGGTGGGATGTGCGCTTCTCCCCTTACCTCTACATTTCGCCCTTCTTCGTTCTTTTTGCCCTCGTCGGGCTGTTCCCCCTGTTGTATACGGCATGGGTTTCAGTGCACGACTGGAACCTGATTGGCGGTCAGGGCGACTTCGTTGGCATCGACAACTACGTCACCGTGCTCAGCCAGCAGTATTTCTGGACTTCGCTGCGCAATACCTTCAGCATCTTCCTCTTCTCCAGCGTTCCGCAGGTAGTGCTCGCGATGGGCATCGCCGCCTTCCTTGACTACAACCTGCGCGCAAAGACCCTGTGGCGCATGGGTGTGCTCTTGCCCTACGTTGTGGCACCGGTCGCGGTCGCCCTCATCTTCAGCAATCTCTTCGGGGACCGGTTCGGGTTGATCAACGAGATTCTCGGCGGCGTGGGCATTGATGCCATCCGCTGGCACGTTGATGTCATTCCGAGCCATCTTGCGATCGCCACCATGGTGAACTTCCGTTGGACCGGCTATACCACCCTCATCTTTCTGGCCGCGATGCAGGCTGTGCCTCGCGACTACTACGAGGCCGCAATCATTGATGGCGCCAATCGCCTGCGCACTTTCTGGTCGATTACCGTTCCGTTGCTTCGCCCCGTGATCATCTTCGTCATCATTACTTCGACGATTGGTGGACTCCAGATCTTTGACGAGCCACGGATGTTTGACCAGGCGGGCCAGGGCGGCGCCAACCGCCAGTGGCAAACTCTCACCCTCTACATTTATGAGCTCGGCTGGGGCCAGCGCAACTTTGGTCGAGCTTCGGCCGTGGCCTGGTTGCTCTTTTTGGTGATTATCTTGATCGCCATTCTGAACTTCGCGATCACCCGCAGGATTGCTGGCTCCACTGAGCGGCGTATCCGCACGAAAGGTAAGCGATGAAGAAGAACCGTCAGGCCGGTGGACACGACCGGCGCCCCGGATTCTGGGTTTATGGAATTCTGATCGCGGTGCTCTTCGGCTCAGCGTTCCCCATCTGGTGGTCGTTCTTGATCGGCAGTCAGGATGCTGCGGCGATCAATCAGAATGGCATCAATTGGATTCCGGGCGGCAACTTTCTCGCAAACGCCGCCACAGTGATTGACACCATCCCGTTCTGGACTGCTCTGCTCAACAGCATCATTGTCTCCACCAGTGTCGCGCTCAGCGTCGTGATTTTTTCGACTCTCGCGGGCTATGCGTTTGCCAAGCTGAAGTTTCGCGGGCGGGAGGGCCTACTGATTTTTGTGATCGCGACCATGGCTGTGCCGACGCAGCTGGGCATCGTGCCGTTGTTCATTGTCATGTCTCGCCTGGGCTGGACGGGAAGCCTGTGGGCTGTCATCGCGCCCGCCATGGTGACAGCATTCGGAGTGTTCTGGATGACCCAGTACCTGCGTGATGCGCTTCCCGACGAACTCATTGAGGCGGTGCGCATGGACGGGGCGTCGATGATCGGCAGCTTCTGGTATGTGGGTCTCCCCGCCGCACGCCCGGCCGCGGCGATGCTGGCCCTGTTCACTTTCATCGCCACGTGGACGAACTTCTTCTGGCCGTTTATTGTTCTTGACCCCGGCAACCCGACGTTGCCTGTCGCGCTGCAGCAGCTGCAGGCCGCATATTATGTCGACTATTCGCTTGTGCTTTCCGGCGTTGTGCTCTCGATCATCCCGCTGATCCTCGTTTTCATTTTCCTCGGCAAACAATTGGTTGCCGGAATCATGCAGGGCGCGGTTAAGGGATGACCATGCAGGAGTACTCGACAGTAACGAAGAATGAGGACATGACTATTTCGGACCCCCGCGCTTTCCCGCCAGGATTCCTCTTTGGTGCTGCTACGGCCGCCTACCAAATTGAGGGCGCGACTCACGAGGACGGTCGAACAGATTCGATCTGGGATGCCTTCAGTCGCGTTCCGGGAGCCGTCATCAATGGCGAAAGTGGTGAGATCGCGTGCGATCACTATCACCGCTATCGCGATGACGTAGCCCTGATGAAGGACCTGGGGCTGCAGACCTACCGTTTCTCAACGTCGTGGTCGCGTGTGCAACCTGATGGTGGCCCGATCAACCCGAAGGGGCTCGACTTCTATTCGCGTCTCGTCGACGAGTTGCTTGATGCGGGAATCAAACCGTGGCTGACTTTGCACCACTGGGATTTGCCCCAAGCGCTTGAGGAGAAGGGGGGCTGGGCCAACCGCGACACCTCGTACCTCTTTCGCGATTATGCGCTCAACGTGCACGATGCCCTCGGGGACCGTGTTGACGTGTGGACGACGCTTAACGAGCCGTGGTGCTCGTCGTTCCTCAGCTACACGGCCGGTGTTCACGCCCCCGGTCGGCAGAGCAAGCAGGCGGGGCTCGCGGCCGGCCATCACCTCCTGCTCGGCCACGGGCTCGCTGTCGAAGCGTTGCGTGACCGCGACCCTCGGCTCGAGCTCGGCATTACCCTCAATCTGACCGTCGCGAAGCCGGTCGACCCGTCTAGCCCCGGTGATATGGATGCCGCCCGACGCATCGACGGCCAGTTCAACCGGTTCTTCCTCGACCCCATTTTTCGCGGAGCTTACCCCGACGATCTGCTTCAGGATGTTGCGGGCCTTGGTCTGACCGAAGTTATTCACGATGGCGACCTCGCCCACATCGCGCAACCGATTGACGCTTTGGGCGTGAATTATTACCACGGTGAGTTGGTCAGCGATCGGCCGGCAGAGCATCCGCTGCTCGCTCAAGCCCCCACAGGTCGGTCGACGAGTTCGCCGTTCCCTGCCGCGGATGGCGTCTTCAATCACCCGCAGGGACTGCCCTTGACAGGGATGGAGTGGGAGGTGCAGCCGGATGGTCTGCGCGAACTCTTGGGGCGCGTCGATAACGAATATGCCGGGCCCGCGGGAACGAAGATCTATGTCACTGAGAATGGTGCCGCCTACGACGACACCGTTGATTCGGATGGTGGGGTGCGGGATGTTGAACGCACGGAGTTCCTCCGGTCACACTTGGCGGCCATCCTTGATGCCATCGATGAGGGGGTCGAGGTGCACGGCTACTTCTATTGGTCGCTGCTCGACAACTTTGAGTGGGCGTGGGGTTATGAAAAACGTTTCGGCCTTGTGCGGGTCGATTATGAGTCGCAGGAGCGGATCATTAAGGACAGTGGGCTGGCTTATGCGAAGATCATCCGCGATCGGGCTCTTTCCTGATCTGGGGGCGCTCACCGGGCGGTGGGTGCGGCGTGTGCCCAAATAGAATGGGGCTATGACAACCCCCGCGCGCCTGGAGCGTTCCGCGCAGCCGACCTTGGAGATGGTGGCTGCGGAGGCTGGGGTGTCGCGGGCGACCGTGAGTCGGGTTGTTAACGGGTCGACGAAGGTGAACCCGGAGATCGTCGTCGCCGTGAACGCGGCGATTGAGCTTCTGCATTACCTGCCCAACCGTGCCGCCCGTTCGCTCGCGAACCGCCGAACCCAGTCGGTTGCGCTCGTTGTTCCTGAGGACATGACCCGATTCTTCGGGGACCCTTATTTTGCGGCGATCGTTCAGGGGATCACGCGGCGCCTCGATGAGAGTGACTACACGCTCAACCTACTCGTGGCCTCGAGCGACCCTCGGCACAAGACGATGCGCTACCTGCGCTCGGGCAGTGCTGATGGGGCCCTCGTCATCTCACACCACACGGGCGACGATTTCGTGGCCGAACTTGACACGACCATGCCGGTCGTTTTTGGTGGGCGCCCCGGGGATGACCACGACACGAATGCGTATTTCATCGATGTCGATAACGCTGCGGGTGCCGAAACGGGCACCCAGCACCTGCTCGACATTGGCCGCCATCGAATTGGTTCGATCACGGGCCCGGTCGACATGCCTGCCAGCATCGACCGGCTTGTCGGATTCCGCCGCACGCTCGAACGTGCCGGGTTAGCCACGGATGCGGTGGAGCACGCCGACTTCACGGCTGCCGGGGCTGCGGCGGCCACCCGCCGGCTACTCGAGCGCTGTCCCGATATTGACGCTCTCTTTGTGGCGAGTGACCTCATGGCGACCGGAGTGCTCGATGTGTTGCGGGAACAGGGAAGGGCCGTGCCGGGGGATGTGGCGATTGTTGGGTTCGACGATAGCCCTGCGGCAACAGCCGCTGCCGTGCCGCTGACGACGGTGAGCCAACCATCCGAGGAGATGGGTTTTGCGATGGCCGACACGCTGCTGCGGCTTCTGAGCGGAGACACCAGTGTTGTGCACCGCACCATCATGCCGACGTATCTTGTGGCACGCGACTCCGCGTAGAGCACCCGCATCCCCAGCGTCGTTGGCACCACGTATTCTCAAATCAATGAACTTTGCGCTCGCCACCGACGAGCCTGTGCGCACACGGTTTGCGCCCGGGCGACCAGTAGATGTGCGCGCAACCCTGCAACCGTTGAAGCGCGGTGCGGGAGACCCGACAATGCGAGTGGATGCTTCGGGAACCTGGCGCACAATGCTCACCCCGGCGGGGCCTGCGACTCTGAATCTCGTGCAGCACCGGTCGCATGTGGATTGCACTGCGTGGGGCGCCGGGGCTGAGTGGGCGATCGAGAGTGTTCCGGAGCTGCTGGGGGAGGGCGACGATTGGGATGATTTCGACATCTCTGCGCTTCCGTTCGCGGCCGAGGCTCAGCGCCAGAATCCGGGCCTGCGGCTGACCCGCACGAAGCTCGTGTTTGAGGCGCTGGTGATGGCCATTCTGGAGCAGAAAGTTACGGGTATTGAGGCGAAGCGGGGGTGGCGCATCCTCGTCACCAAGCACGGGTCACCGGCACCGGGGCCCGCGCCGTCGGGGATGCGGGTTGTTCCGACGCCGAAGGGGTGGGCGCAGATTCCGTCGTGGGAGTGGCACCGGGCGGGAGTCGGGCCGCAGCGTTCGGCGACGGTGATGCGGGCGACGCAGGTGGCGGCATCCATTGGACGCACCGCTGACTGGGGTCGTGGCGGCGCGCGGGTTGAGAGTGCGCTGCGCTCAATTGTGGGTGTTGGGGTGTGGACGGCCGCCGAAACCATGCAGCGCTCCCATGCCGACCCCGACAGCCCCAGTGTCGGCGACTATCACTTGGCGGCGGTTGTGGGGTGGGCGCTGATAGGCGAACCCGTCGATGATGAGCGGATGCTTGAGCTCCTGGAACCCTGGCGTGGTCACCGTCAGCGCGTGGTGCGACTCATCACGGCATCCGGATTTCGTAAGCCCATGTTTGGGCCCCGGATGACGATTCAGGATCACCGGGGGTATTAGAGAGGCGCGGGCCGTGATCATGGCGGCGAGCGTGAGGTCGCAGCGCGCAGCTCAGAAATTTCTAGGTTTTGTGGCACGATACAGAGTTTTGTGTCACAATTGATCGATGAGCATCGAATGGGCAGAAAGCGCAGACAAGTGGGACATTCCCCACGAAGATGCGCTCTACGCGATGCGGAACGCGGTTTATACCAGCGACAAAGTAAAAGTGAACCGCGAAGACTCTAACGGACCGCGGAGGGTTTTCATCGGTCCACCACATTCCCAGACCGAGCGCCTAATCGAGGTGCTCATTCAAGTTGTCGGGCAGGGCTCGTTCGTGTTCTACCACGTCATGCCGCTCGGCTCGTATTATCGTCACCAGATGGAGGAAGACCAATGACACTCACGAAGAAAGACCAAGAGCGGTACCACCAGCTCGCCGCGGTCGAGGAACAGCCCACCGGCGAGAGCATCCCTGGCGAAAGCCATAAGGGTGCGGCCGCGGCCGCGATCGGGCACCAACTCCTCATTGAGGCACTCGGGAGTGAGGAAGCCGTTACGAAAGCAATCGGCGGCAGACCAAGCTTGGGGAACAAGACGGCAGGCAGTGGGGAATCCCCCACAATCCGATTTCGCGTCACCGAGAGGCAGCGCAGAGGCGTTACCACGCTCAAACAGCAGATGAATCTTGGTACCGATTCGGAGCTCGTCAGAGTCGCCCTCGACGAGTACCTGTCAAAACATCTCCAAGCCGGCGTGTAGCTGATCCTAAAGCTTGGTAAAACCGGCGTCGCCCTTCCTGGGTGGCGCCGGTTTTGACCGAGGCGTCGAAAGAAATGATTCCGTCTCTGGATCGTGCCACCCACCGGAAAGTAATTCACGACGTTCACGAATGGGCGGGGCGAGCGCGAGTTGGACCGTTGACGCGGATGACTGAGAGTGCTCCGGATCTTGTGAAATTCGCCCCGGAAACCCTGCCGCACCTATGGCCACCAACGCCTACTATCCCGCGTTCGCTAGACAACTCCTGCAGCGTCCCGCAGCTTTCCGAGCGCGAACTGCCAATCGATGCGCTCCTGCTCGAGTCGAACGTTGCCTTCACTGCGGATGTGCTCGAGCGTTCTCAGCTCGGTAGGTGTCAAAGTCGGGTAAACCCCAGCCGCAGGCTTGGTTTCGGGTACCCAAAGATCCCGGTAGGCAAAGAGAGTGTCGTCATCCATCAACACACTGGTCACGTTCGGGCAGCCCGATCGCAGCGCGTGAAGTATGGCAAAACCGTCAGAGTCCAGATCCCCCCAATAGACCACCCGACCGTCCTGAATCCAGGGGACGGCGCTAAGGCTCCGAGCGGCGTATCCACCTCCGTGCACGACGACGGCGTGTGGCGTGTCCGGCATCGCGAGCACCGTTTCGAGGTTCTCAAACACAAATACGACGTGTGGCACGATATCGAGCGCTGCCAACTCATCAACTGACGCGCTCACATCAGACATGCCACCTGGTCGCATCGTCGGATCGAGGAAACGTACCCGTAGTTGCGTCGGCGAAGCGAGAAGCCCGAGGGAACTGCGTCCCGTTACCGCCGTGTGCAACCCCTCTACGATCGATCGGTGGCGTTCGAGCCACTTGGTGTCGATCCCGCGGATCGGTAACTGTCTGATGCGCCACCCGGAGGTCGGGTGCTCCGCAAGCCAAGAGATCACAGGAATGAGCGTCTCGAAGTCCTTCTCCCGCAAAAGCTGCAACTTGCCCGCGTGGGTGCGTATCGCAGCCGCCAGCGCACTGACAGCCGTCTCGGGGTCCGCGGACGGGAAATCGGCGGCACAAGAAAATTCTGCACGAAGCCGCGCAGCGCGGTCCCGCAGAGTGCGCCAGCTGCGGGCAACACCTGAGCCTGCGAAAGCAGCAATAGCGTCAGCCCCAACCAGAACGCACCGCTGCGGTACCGACTGCCTCCCGGCACTCGGCCACTGCCGATCAGTCCAGGTCACATCTGCGCTGGGGTCGGTCGATGCCAGCTCGCGCCAGGATTGGGTCCATGCGATCGCACCGACCACATCCAGTTGAACTGTGCGCTCCGTCGGCGGATGCAAAACGACTTCGAGCCGAACGGTTTCACCCCCGGTTGCCGCCCACTGTCGCTGGCCGCCTTCGACCATCTTCCGTGCGCGTTGCTGCGCTTCTGTGACGGTCACCATGCTGTGCGTTGCCATCATGCACCAGACGCAGGGTCATGGGGTCGGAACATGAGATTTGCAATGAGCGACTCGCGGCGGGTCGGGTTCGTGATCGAGGAGACCGCGCCGACGTACGGCTCTATCGTCTGCAGCAACTTCTCTGGTGTCGCCAAAATCATGTGGAAACCGAATTCTACGAAAACGTCCATCGCCATCCGCGTGTACCGACTGTCAGCCTTATCGAAAGCCTCGTCGAGGATGATCGTGGCGTAGGAAGGCACTTCGTCTTCGTCGGCAGCAAGTTGATAACGCAGTGCCGCAGCGAGACAGAAAATGACAAGCTTTTGACGCTGTCCGCCAGAGAGTCCAGCACTGGAATCGTGAACATTGACCACCCGCCCTGCTAGGTCGACCTCATGTGCCATGAAAGTGACATGTTCCCGGGTATCCAAACAGCGCCGCTTCCAGGCGAGATCTGCGTTGTCGCTGGATCCGAGCCTGGTCATCACCCGGTTTAGGACCGCGAATCGAGACTCGGCTGCCACCAGATTTTCGTCATTCCAGGCGCCGTCGACTACGGACTTCAGGTCGCCCATAAACTCAGCCACTTCGGGAGCTCGTCGAGTCTTGACCTCGATGCGCAGGTACCGTTCGACGTCGAATCGTGACCGCCCCAACGATGCATTGACGGGGTCTATCCGGTCGACCACCTGCTTGGGTGCATCGCGAATATCAGAGAGCAGGTGCCCAATCAGGTCCCGCGATTTCTCCCGCAACAATCGCAGAAAATTGCTCTCATGCTCGGGGAGCCCGCGCGCCTGAATATCAGCGAGCAAAGCTCGATAGCCTTCGCGGTCGTCAATCGATTCGGTGAGATCGGCGACTGCGGCGGGCCAGTGCCCACGAAATCCGATGGCCCCTTTTGCAAAAGCCGACTCTGCAGACCGCAGTGTCGCCTGCGCAGAGATTGATGCTCGGTGGAGGGCTTCGGCAACTTTGCGTCCCACTCCCTCGACGCTCTGCCTGTCGATTTTGCGCTGCACCGAGCGATAACGTTTCTCTAGTGCGATGGCATCGACGTCCGCGATTGCATTGTCAACCATTCGGTCAGACAGTGTGGTGATCAGCGTGTCAACTTCGACAAGATGGTTCTCTACCCGGCCGAGTTGCAGCGTCGCGTCGCGCGCGGTGGTCTCGGCAGAACGCAACCGTTCACGAGCCCCGCCTTCGGCCGCAATTGCGTCGTGGAGTTCGGTGTTACCCGTTGTGAGTTCATCCAGTTGTCGTCGTCGAGCCTGCACCAGTTCGTTTGCCGCAGCTCTGTCGAGCTCTGCCCAATCGTGACGAACGATGCTCTCCAGTACCGTTCGACGTTTCACTGTGGCGTCGCGCTTGGTGGAGGCACGCTCAAGTCGTGACCGGGACTCGTCCTGTTGTTGGCTGGCCTCCCGGCGACGGTCAAGCAACAACTCAATCTTTGCTTCGTTGTCTGCGCCCAAAATCCATTGCCGACGGTCAGTCACCGCGTATCGGTCGTTCTTCTCGTACCGGCGGGCGGACTTTTTCACCTGCCCACCGATGGTTACCCCGCGTTCGACTGTGTCGAGCTGATCAGGGTGCTCGACACAGGCGTAATCAAATTCGGAGGCAACCCTGGTCTGTAACCAGCTGCCGAAACCGCCCGAGGTCACTCGGATGCGGTGCAGCAGTGATTGGTCCGACTTCGCAGCCCTGGTGGGCCCGACGATCGCAGGAACTGCCTCAAAGACGAGTCGAGCGCCCAGAGTGCGCTGTTCCACTTTTCGTCGCACCTCCGCCAGGTGCTCGTCACGCACGAGCAGCGCGCTCGCCAGCGGGTACAGCACCCGTTCGATTGCGCCGGTCCATTCGGCATACTCCGGCAACACCTCGATTAGCTCGCCGGCGAACGGCAGCGCCGTCTCACCGAGCCCGAGCTCATCTGCGAGTTGTTTTCGAGCAACCAACAGTGGGGCCGGCAGGTTGCTCTTGCGGCTGCGGAGCTCGTCAAGCTCCCGATCGATCTTCTTCAACTCGTCACGGGCCGAGAAGTACTGCTGATTGTCGTCGGTGTCGTGGGCTAGCTCGGGTGCCGGCTGTTCGAGTTCGCGGCGCGATGATTCCTGCAACTCCCCGAACTCTGCTCCGGTCGTCGGTGGCGCTGTGATGCCGACGCTGCCGACTTCCTCACCGAAGCGCTCCCACCTGCTGCTTGTTGTCGTGGCCGCAGCTGTCGCATCCGCAAGCCTGGCTTGCAGCTGGGACACGTCTGACCCGCCCAGTTGCAATGCTTGCCGTTCCGCGGCCCGCAGGCGCTCGACAGCATCGTCGCGGGCCGCGTCGGCGCGGCGCGCGGACTCTTGCGATTGTGCCTGTTCGGCCCGCAGCGTCCCGCGTTCCTCGTCGGCCAGGCGCAACGTCAACCGGTCCTGAAACGGATCGATGAGGTCGCCGAGTCGCTCGGCCTCTGCGGCCTCTGCGGAGGCTTGTTCGTATTGCGCGATTGACGCCTCAAGCTCCTGAAGGTGCTCGGATTGGCGACGCAGTTCGACGACGTGATGGTGGGCGTCACGCAGTTCACCGAACTGTTCGACCGCATTCTTGGCGCGTGCAAAAGTGGCTGGTTCGTCGAGCATGAAGGAGCGAAACAGCTGATCAAGGCTGCCGAGGTTCTTGGCGGATTGGGTTTTGTGCAACAGGTGCAGGGCGTTGTGGCTGCTAATGCCTAGCAGGCGCTGCAGCTTGGCGTAGAACGGAGCGTGCGACCAGTTTGTCGTGACGACGGCATCCGGCCACGTGCTTTTAATGCGACGGGCTTCGATTCCGGAGAGAACGAGCTCTTCGAAGTCCAACAGTTTTACTTCGCCGCGATCAATGAAACACGCATCTTTCAGGTTGCTCTTATCGACGCTTGATCCGCGCAGATGGAATAGTCGCACGACTGTGACCGGCGCATCGCGCTCATTCTCGTAGCGCAGCAGAATACCGCTCCAGGTAGCATCCTTACGCAGATGGGTGCTCACCGCTCGATCGAGATGCTCGTCCGCTTCTTTGCTCCACGCCCCCCGCACATAACTGACTAGGCTGCGGTCATCGTTGCGGGTCTGGGACTCCTGTGCCGCAGCGTTGAACCGCAACCAGCGGTCGGGGGTGAGCACGGTAGCAATAGCATCGAGGAGGGATGATTTGCCGGAACCAGAGGCTCCCGTGAACAGGTGCCCTTTGCGCGCGATGTCGACCTCATAGAGTCCGTCGAAGGTACCCCAGTTGAGCACCTCGACGTGGGCGAGCCGCCACTGACCAATGTGCAGGCTCCCATTGTCTCCGTCGGTTCCGTGCTCCTTGGGCCCGGCATCCGGCATCTCAAGAAGGGTCATGAGGTTAGCCTCTCATCGTCAGGGCTTTCGAGCGAGGTCGCATCTTCGTGTTCGTGTTCGTAGTGCGAGGAGCCATCGTTGGCGGCGATCCGCTGATATTCGGCACTGATTGCACTAATTTGTTCGGCATCGACGATGAGTCGCAGCACTGGTGAAATCTCTGCACGATCTTCTTCACCAGCCTGGTGGATGACGCGCAACTTATTTTTCATGTTGTTCCACGACGAGTTCAATCGGCGATCAAAATCATGCTCGTCGCGGTCGGTAGAACGGTAGACGCCCAGCTGTTCGTAAACTTCCTCTTGGCCAACGATCACCCGCCCGTCACTATCAGCGCTCAGCAGCATGCGCCGCAGTACCAGCAGCATCGCAGTATCGAGAAAAGTGAGGGGAGCGGTGCGCACGGTGCTCGGAATGGCACGTTCGTCCGTTGCGACATTGCGCACGAACGCAAATTCCCCGACCCGGTCAATTACCAGCTCAAGAAAAAGCTCGTGAAGCCGCGATCGAATGGCCACCTCGTCGGACAGCAGAGCCGACCAGAGTGTGGTCGTTTTCGCCCCGGAAAGGTAGGGGCCTTTGATCAGTTCGAGCAGGGCGCGCCGTGATTGCTCGATGAGAACGCCGGTGTCTCCATTCCAGAGGGGCCTGATGGATGCTTCGAGGTCTGGTTTGTCATTCATTGCAGTCTCCGGGTGAAACGATGGGTTCGGATGGTGGCAGCGCGTGCCTGATGGTCGATCCCTCGCCAGTGCACGGTCTCCACGCCATCAGTGAGCTCGCCCTGATGTGCTGCGAGGGTGAGCAGGCCCACAACACTTGCGACCCCCTGAGTTGCCGGATGCCGGGTGAGCACGTCACCCACCGTGAAGTTGTTGGCGTGCTCAAGCATTTCGTTGACGGCGTTGGTGAGCTCAGCGAAGTCGATCTCGGTGGCTCGTGCCAGCGCTCGGAGCGCCTCAAGGTCAGCTGTTTCCGGCTCGTGTCGAACAATGGGGGTGCTGGCATTTTGTTCACCGGGATCGTAGAGGCGGATGGCGCCGGCACTGCTGAGCGAGACGGCGGACAGTTCGAGGCGCAGGTGGGTTGGGGAGTACGGTTTGATGTGCCGGGAGGCTTCGACCCCTGAAGCCTGCGCTTCTCGGAGAAGTTCTCGCAATTTTCGATCGTGCTGGTAGTCCTGCGACTGCACGTAGCGTCGGAGGCCGCGCGCGAAAGCGGTGATCACGTCGTGGATCTCGCCGCTGTGATCTTTGAGTGTTGTGATGAATCGACGCAGGAAGCGTCGGTCGGATGGCCGCAGCTTTCCGGCAAAGTCTCGATCGAGTACGCGTTCAATGTCGTCGTCGAAGGCTGTGCCCACCGCAGGGTCGAGCACAAGTGCGGAGAATCCGGAGAAGCTGAGCCCTTCGTCGGATTCGCTGATCAGGTCTACTCCGCGAAAAACTTCGTCGAGCACGGCGCGCTGGGAGGCATCCGATTCCACGATGCGTGCGCGCAGATCGCGGTTCAGCTCTTCGAATTTTGCCCGCACTCTGGCAAAGTCACTGGGGAGCTCTTCGGCTTGGGCGAGAATATCGTGAACCCGTTCTGCGGCGCGGGCGGGGTCGATGATGTCTTCTTCGCCGGCGTTGATCCGTTCGATTTGTGCATCAAGTCGGTCGCGTTGGGCGTGCAGTTGTTCAAGCCGTCGGGTGGTGTCGGGATCGGTGTCGATTGCGAGCTGGCTGAGTTGCGTTGCGATGCTCGATAATCGTGACTCGGTGACTGTTTGTCGTGGAGCCGCGAGTTGCTCGACAAACCGAAGTGCCCCGAGGGCACCGGGCGATAGCTCGAAAGTTTCGCCTCGAGTGTCTTCAGCCGGTCGGCGTATCAGGAAGCCCGCCTTACGCCATTCTGCACAGTAGGCTTGCGCCGTCTGAGGGAGCTCGAATTCGTTGGCGCGTAACATTCCGAGGTCGTGGTCGATGGCTTCGTAAAGTTCGGCTGCCAGCATGCGCCGGTTCTCGCCACTGAGGTGTTCGCCCAGCAACGCCACGATGACGGCGGCGTTGTCTGTGCGCAAGAGTCGCCACGTTGCATCCGTCTCCACCAGGAAACGAAATTGATGCGACTTACTCAGAGCAGACACTTAGATTGTTCCTCCCGGCATCAGACAGTTTTCTGTGCTCACGGTCATCTTGACAGAAGAGCAGGTGCTGCTGGCCCGGGTGAAGCTTACTGGCCGTCTAGCGCCTGAAGTGCTGCCCGAAACCCTTCATTGGGTTGCGCATAGGGGAGCGCCGCGCATACGTCCTCGAGTGCACTATCCATCCGCACGCCGAGGTGTCGCGCGGAGTACAGTGCCGCCACTGTGGGCGTGCGGCTGATCGCCTGCACGCAATGCAGGAACACCGTGCGACCTTCGGCGCGGAGGGCGGCAATCGCATCCGCGGCGTCGGCCAGCACAAAGTTGAGGTTGGGGTTCTCTTCCGGGCCGGGCTCGTCGATCAGGCGGATCTCGAGGCGCTCGCGGATGCGGTCGGGAACCTGCTGGGTGCCGACCCTGCACAGCGACACCACGGCATCCACTTCGGCGGGAAGTTTGTCGAGGGCGCCGACGGCTCCGAGCCATACGCCGTTGTCATGCGGATGCTGCACCAGGGTCGAGATGTCGCCAGAGTGTGCGTACGGCACACGCGTTGCCGCCGGTTCGCCGCGCACGACCTCGCCGGAGAGGCGCACGAGGTCGAGGCTGGTGAGTTCGGGCCAACCGTGAACGATGCGCTGCCAGGCGGCGGGGATTGCGGACATTCCCCAGCGGGCACCGAGTAGTCCACCGGAAATTGCGGCGACGGTGTCGGTGTCGTTGCCGCCACGAACCGCGCGCTCAAGGGAGTCGACGAGACTGATGCCGTGCACAATCGACGACCACGCGCCTTGGAGGGCTTCGACGACCCAACCATTCTTGGTGAACGCTTTCGGCTGCTGGGCTTCGGCGACGGTGATGCGTTCGGCCCAGAGGGCGGCGCGGTCGGGGGCCAGTGTCGGGAGTCCGATGCGAACGTCAAGTTCACCGGTGAGGACCGCGTGCCGGATCGCTAAGCACCACAGCACACAGGCGTCGCCCGCATCCTCCTCATAGTGGGTGAGGTCGCTGATTGCCCGTGCCGCTTCGGCCAACCCGTTGGGGTCGTCGAGGTAGGCGAGGGCGACGGGGGCGGTGCGCATGAGGGAACCGTTTCCTCCGCTGCGACCGCTCTGGTCGTGTACGTGTTTGGCTGACTCTCGAACAGCCGAGGCGGTCGGGGCGATGCCGCTCAAGACGCGTCGGGTTTGGATGCCCACATCCGGTGCCGTCTTCGCCCAGTCAACCCAGGCGGTGACGATTTCGTCGAGAACGGTTTCGTCGCGCAGGTCACGGCCGGTGGCGGCGGCCCGCAGGATGGGCACAGCCATGGAGGTGTCATCCGTCCATTCGCCGGGTGCCCAGGCGAACCCTCCGCCCCCTTTCATCTCGACGTCGCCATCGAAAGCGGGCCCGAACTCATAGCCAGCACCGAGGGCATCACCACAGGCGGTGCCGAGCATGACGCCGGCGGCGCGGTCTGATTGTGCGGTGGTTAGTTTCATGAGTTCTCCGTTTCGTCAGAGGTTGGTTCGGCAGGCTGTTGTGTCGTCAGCCGTCGGCTGCAACAGCTGTCGTGCCTGGTAGTACTTGTTCGATAGTCGCACTTGGGTGTCGTGGTCGAGTTTGCGGGAGCGCCGCGATGCCGAGTTGTCGTCAATGTCTGCCAGCTTTACGGCGAGGGCGACGGGATGTTGGCGGATGCGCTCGTAGTAGTCGGTGTCGGCAACATCCTTGCGTCGGGTCAGCAGCTCTACGGCCTCCACAATTTCGGGGAGCATGCCCGCCTTTAGGAGGTCGGCTGCGGTCACATCGCTGTCTTCGATGACGTCGTGCAGCCAGGCGGCACAGTGTTCGACGGGTTCGTCGAGCCGGTCGAAGCTTTCCGCGACTCGAGCGGGATGGTCGATGTAGTCGTAACCGAGCTTGTCGGTCTGGCCGCGGTGGGCGATAGTCGCAATCCCCACGGCAATGCCGTGCTGCACTATGGCATCCACTTCGCTCATCAGCATCTCTTCGTCTTCTTCCATGGGTTCTTCCTCTTCTTCGAGCGCACTGGTGTTCGGCTCAGCTCGCTCATGCGTTCTCCAATAGTGGGTGTGCGTCGTCAAACGCGGTGAGGTGAATGATGCCGGTCGCCACGGGACTGGCGCCTGCCTGTCTGATTCCGGATGCCCGCAGCCGCCCTCGCTCTGAACGTACTGCTCGGGCGAGCCCGGCGTCTCCGCCGTCTTTGAGGGTCATGGCCTGCAGATAGCGGGCGAATACGCGGGCGTCGTGGGCGGTGGTGCGTCGCGCGGGTGCGAGTCGAGCATCCAGAGCAGCAGCACTGAGGATGCCCTGCCAGCGCGCTCGCAGTCCGGTACTGCTGCCGAAGATTTCGGCGCCCACAACTTGCCCGCCGATTCCGATGATGACGCCGCGCTGGCCTTCAAGCTGGCGGGTGGTGATCGGTTGCGATCGATCGAGGTGGTCGAGCAGGGACGAGCTGGCTGTCGTTCCCAAGCTCGTTTCGTAGCGGCCGATGCGGCGCCACACTTCGCCCTGTTGGTCGGTGCCGCGCAGGTTGCCGTGTCGCACGCTGAGGGCACTTCGGCGGCCGACGGACTCGTGGGGGTTAGCGTTTCCGCTAGAGCCGTCAGACGAGTTCGGCGCGTGCGGATCGTGGTGAGTGCTCGAGTCCCGGGCTCCCCAGCGGCCGTGTTCCACGCAGAGAGCGGAGACGACCCGCCCCTCGAATGGTTCGAGCAGGAGGCTGGCGGCCAGCATGCGGTCTTGCCATCCGCCTTTCAGTAGGTCGCCTTCGAGTGCGACGACGGGGCGCGAGGCGCGGTTGTGCAGAATGAGTTCGCTGACAACGGGGGAGCCTTCGCGCTCGGCGATGTCGATGTTGTCGGTTTTCCATTCCAGGCCGGTGATGCGTGGGGCGTCAACCCAGATCGGGAAAATGCTGAGGCTGCCGTGGTGGCTGCCATGCCCAACATGCAGCTGGGGAATTTGTGTGTTCAGGTGTCCGTTCATGCGACCTCCGATAGTTAGCGCATTGATGCGCAAATTCAGAGTATGACAACCCACCGACATTTAGCGCGAATCTGCGATAATAGTTTCTATGGAGCTTTACCGCGACTCACACAACCGCGCCCTCACCGACTACCCGCGCCCCTCGGTAGCGGTCGATACTGCCGTGCTCACAGTGCCACCGGATGCTCCGCTCAGCGTTCTGCTGGTGCGCACCGACAGCGGCTGGCGCCTTCCCGGCACCTTCCTGCATGAGGGAGAGTTGCTTTCAGATGCGGCGCTGCGCTCGCTGCGCGTCAAGGCAGGCGTGACCGGACTATCGCCACGGCAGCTGCAGGTATTTGACGACCCGGCACGCGACAACCGCGGGTGGGTACTCTCGGTCGCGCACTTGGATGCGGTGCCCTGGTCCCGACTGGCCATTGACGAGTCGCTCGCGCGAGTGGCTTCGGTGACGGATGTTGGCACGCTGCCTTATGGGCACAACGAGATCCTGAATCAGGCTGTTGCCGCCTTCCGTCAGAGCTACGCGTTGGCACCAGACCCGGCCGGACTGCTGGAGCAGCCGTTCACCCTGCGGCAACTGCAGCAGCTGCACGAGACTGTCGCCGGCGAGCCGATGATGCGCGACACGTTCCGCCGCACGATGGAGCCGCAACTGCGCGCCACTGGCGACTTTGCGGCGGGAACGGTAGGGAAGCCGGCGCGGTTGTTTGCGCGTGTTTGACTCGCCACTCGCGCCAAATTAAGCGCACTCTCTCGAATCTCGTCTGGTGATCTCGCCTCGATAATCCGTCCGACAGATCGGGGAGGGCCGCGGCACCGATGGCCGATCGAGGTTATGTCCCGGCCGAATGCCCTTGCATAAGCTAGTTTGGCTCGACGATGAATGACACCCCTAGTAGCCCTGACCGCCGCCTGGCGGTGGTGTTGTCGAACCCGCCAACTACATGCGGACTCCGAACGCTTCAACGCGTCGAGCTGGCCAGAGAAACTCTGGGCTACGCGTCTGTCGTCGCGGTCAACCTGTTCTCTATTTCGACGTATCGCACGGGGGGCATTTCGGCGGAAGGGGCTGTCGAGGCAGGCTGGCTCGATGCTCGGCCCGAACTTCTTGATGTGCTTTCCTCCGCGGACGCAGTGGTTCTCGGCTACGGCTGCCAAGAACCGTCGGGGCCGGCGCGTCTCCATTTCCGCGAACAGCTCGCATGGTTGCAAGAAGAGATTGGCAACCATAATCTCCCTACTTGGATGCTCGATGGCCGGCCGCGTCATCCATCGCGTTGGCACCGCCACACGCATGCTTCGTACCCAGATCTACCGTTCGCGGAAGCTCTTGTTCTGGCACTTCGCCCGGTTAAAGACAGGATCCGACCGCTCGATGGAGGTTCAAAGAACGCCGTGGAGCGCGAGTCCGACTAAGAAATGCAACTCCTTGACCAGACATAGTCATCTATCCGAGCACCTCCCTCAAAGCGACCTGCCTTGGTGCGCTCGGCTGGACTGGGGGTGAGTGACGGATCGCGCACCCAAACGAAGTTGCGATAGTCTCAACAACGAGATGGCCTGAGGGCGAGGCGTGAGGCCACGGGACCTAGAGCAAGGGGAAGACACCAGCATGGATGTGCTTGCGAATCCGGTGATCAACTCGCCTTATGTGGAGCCCTCACGGCACTTTATGCTCGACGATCAGGGCCGCCCGACGGGTGAAATCGCTGAATCCCGCCGTCGAAGTGAATTCTTCGTCCCGGTTCCTAAGCCGAAGAAGGGCAAGAAGAGGACTGGCGAAACGCAACTCGCGTTCGATTTGACCGACGAGAAGGTCGAGCGGAACGACGCGATCGACCAGCTTCGTGATGACCTTCGCTATTGGCGTCATCAGGGATATCCGGGCGTTACCCCGATCAGTCGCAAGCTTCTTGAGCACTGGTCTGATCCGAACCGTGAAAATCGCATTCTCTTTGCTCAACGCGAAGCAGCAGAGACTGCCATCTACCTAGCTGTAGTTCCCCGGGACGTTGTGATCGCGCGAGTTAGCGAAGACCTCCGGCAGGATGTGGGTACCACCCTCACATCCCCAACCGAAGGTCTTCATGACTCACGCTAACGCCCCGTTCGCCCCGGAGGGGCGGCTTCGTCTTGCTCGTCTGATCGTGGAAGGCGGCTGGTCCGCTCGTCGTGCCGCAGAACGATTCCAATGTTCACCATCAACAGCATCGAAATGGGCTGCACGTTTTCGCGCTTGTCAACCCCTGACTGACCGCTCCTCACGACCGAATCGTTCACCGGCGCGCACCTCGCGCCGCCTTGAGCGACGCATCATCGCGTTGCGATTCACCCGTCGGTGGGGACCACATCGGATCAGTTACCACCTGCACCTCAATCGCTCCACAGTCGAGCGGGTACTAGCCCGCTATCGGATGCCAAAACTCGCCTGGCTCGACCAAAGCACGGGACTCCTCGTCCGACGATCAAAACCCGTGCGCTATGAGAAAGCGATACCGGGCGAGCTGGTGCACGTTGATATCAAGAAACAAGGACGTATCCCTAACGGGGGCGGCCACCGAAAGTTAGGCCGCACCATCGGCAACCACAACAACCAGAAAGGCGGCCGCGGATACTCGTTCCTGCATCACGCCGTCGACGACCACTCCCGACTGGCATATTCAGAGATCCTCGACGATGAGAAGAAGGAAACCGCGTCCGGGTTCTGGCGCCGCGCGAACCAGTTCTTCGTCGATGCCGGCATCACCGTGACCGCCGTGATGACCGACAACGGTTCCTGCTACCGGTCAGCCGCCTTCACCACAGCCCTCGGCCCCGCAATCAACCACAAATTCACCCGCCCCTACCGCCCGCAAACCAACGGGAAAGTCGAACGCTTCAACCGCACCCTCGCCGAGGAATGGGCCTACGCCCACACCTACCTCAGCGACGAAGCACGCGCGGCAACCTACCCAGCCTGGCTCCACAGCTACAATCACCACAGACCCCACACCGGCATCGGCGGCCAAACACCATCAGACCGCGTCCACAACCTCACAGGGAACTACACCTAGCGGAGGTGGTCGGTCGCGATAAGTACACCCGCAGTCGCGCCGGCGGCGTTGATTGGCGAGTAACGCTCGCGGAAGTCAACACCATCCATAATTCTGGCTTGCCGCGTATGGCGCTGAAAATGGCGACGGGGTCGGGCAAGACCGTGGTGATGTGCATGCTCATCGCTTGGCAGTCTCTCAACAAGTTCCACGCGCCACACGACGCACGTTTCTCAAATCGCTTCCTTGTCGTGACCCCTGGTATTACCATCCGAGACCGGCTCAAGGTGCTTCAACCTGGTGACCCAGATAACTACTACGACATGCGTGGGCTCGTCCCGCCTGACCTTCGCCTTCCGCTGAACTCCGCGAGCATCTTCATAGTCAATTACCATCAATTCATGCCCCGTGACTCGAAGGAGATCAAAGGCATCGCGTCCGGCACGCGTAAACTCCTCCTCGCGGGAAAGACCAGCGATCCGTTTAAGGAAACCCAGCAGGCCGTCGTCAGCCGCATACTCAAGTCGCTGCCCGGCAAGGGCGACATCGTGGTCCTCAACGATGAGGCACATCACTGCTATCAGCCCCGCGACATTGACGAGAAGATCGACGCGGAAGCGAAGGAGGCGAACGCGGATGCAAAGGTGTGGTTCAAAGGCATTGTGGCTCTGCGCAAACACGCCAAGCTTAAGTCCGTCTATGACCTCTCTGCTACTCCGTTTTATCTCAGTGGTTCGGGCTGGAGCGAAGGACTGATCTTCCCGTGGACAGTGTGCGACTTCTCGTTGATGGATGCCATCGAGTCCGGCATCGTTAAAGTGCCACGTTTGCCCGTAGACGACGATGCCGCGGGTGACCAAGTGAGCTACCTGCATCTTTACGACCAGATCAAGGATGACCCCAGCTGGCCGAAGACGGTGAAGGGTGCGCCTAAGTCTCCAGCAGAGTGGGTAATCCCCGCCGCGCTCGAGGGTGCACTGCGCAGTCTCTACAAGAGCTACGAACGTGCCTATGAAAGTTGGGAACGCACTCTCAAAGACCAGGGCGAACCGCCACCCGTCATGATCGTGGTTGCGCCCAACACGGTCGCATCCAAACTTCTCTATGACTGGATTGCCGGATACGAACTCACTGACGGCGACCAAACCCGGCACGTTGCTGGGGCCCTCGACTTGTTCAGTAACGTGGAGAAGGAGCAGCCGATTGCGCGCCCAAGGACTGTCATCATCGACTCGAAGCAGCTCGAGTCCGAAAAGCCAATGACCGACGATTTCAAGAAGGCGGCTGCCGCCGAGATCGAAGCGTTCAAGAAGGAGTACCGCGTTCAGCGCGGCAGCGCTGAGGATGTCACCGACTCCGACCTGCTTCGCGAGGTCATGAACACGGTCGGCAAGAAGGGCAAGCTGGGCGAGCAGGTGCACTGTGTCGTGAGCGTCTCCATGCTGACTGAAGGGTGGGATGCGAACACTGTCACCCACATCCTCGGTGTGCGCCCGTTCCGGTCACAATTGCTGTGCGAGCAGGTCGTCGGACGCGGTCTTCGCCGTCGCGACTACTCCATCGACGAAGAGACCGGATTTTTCGGCGCCGAGTACTCCAACGTTTATGGCATCCCGTTTTCCTTCATTCCAGGAGACGCACCCACGATCGACCCGAAGCCACTCGACCCTCCCACGCGAGTTCAGTCTCTGGATGATCGGGCACACCTTGCCATCGACTTTCCCCTCGTCGGTGGCTATCGGATCGAGATGCCGGAGGCCCGGCTCGTCTTTGACCCAGTGGATGCCGACGCACTGACGATCGGCGGCGCAACGGTGCCGAGTTGGGTGCAAAATGAAGGAATAGTCGGCGAGACGGAACGCATCGAGGGCATCAAAGAGATTCGCGAGCAGGAGATTGCCTTCAATGTGGCAAGCCGTGTGCTCAAAAGTTTCTTTACGTCGCAAGGTGATGCCCGGCCTTGGTTATTCCCACAGCTGGTTGAGATTACTAAGGAGTGGCTCGCGGCGAAGCTGCACATTGAGACCGGTTACAGCATTGGCTACCTTTCGCTCGCTGAGCCACAGCAGCTCGCGGCAGAGGCGATCTACAACGCCATCAGCCGACTTGAAGATCAAGAATCGCGACGCAAGCTCATACGCCCGATCCTCCGCAACCCCTCAGAGGGGTCAACGGGCGGGGTCTGGTTCGACACGCGCAAGAAAACCTTCGAAACAACCCATTCGCACGTCAGTCACGTGACCCTCGACGGCAAGGATGGCAACACGTGGGAGCACCGCATCGCCCAAGTCTGCGAGCATCTCGTTGCTGAGGGACTGATCACGAGCTACGCGAAGAATGACCACCTCGGCTTCACCATTCCTTACGTACACAAGGGCCGCAGCGATGAGTACTGGCCTGACTTCTTGCTGCGTCTCGCCCCGGTCGAAGGGGAAGATTTCTCCCGCACTCTTATCGTGGAGGTCTCCGGTTCGCAGAAGAGCCCTGGTCCCACGAAGGAGAAGGCGCGCACCGCAAGAGACTCCTGGTGTGCCGCGGTGAACAACCACGGTGGTTTCGGCCGCTGGGGATATACCGAACTTGGCAAGGCTGAGGTGGATGATGCCGAGAACGAGTTGCGTGTGCGAATCGACCAACTTCGCAAGGATGCACCGATCATCGGGGACCCCGATCTTCTCTCGAGCCGGCTACTTGCCGGTATGGCCCGATTTACGGAGGACTAGTGGCACGCATGAGCAAACCGAAAGGGCCGACTCCGGTCGAGTCGATCCAACACGCGGATACACGTACCAACATCCCGACAGCGGATGCCGCCGCAGACTTCTTCGACGAGAGCACATCCGCACTGCCACCACTCCGTTACCCCCGCGATCCCAGTCTTGACCCTCAGCTCGTGTGGAAGGGTAAGGATGCCCAAGATGGCGAAGACCTCATCGTCGATGCGCCACCCATCTACATCCAGGAGAAGGTCGACCCGCGTGCGATCATAGCCAACATCCGGTCGCAGGCTGTAACGAACGCAGATAACGAGGCGCCCAGCCTCTTCGACTTCGAGGACTTCGACTCCCTGGACGAGTTGAGCCAAGTTGAGTTCTACCAGCACGAGGAACGCTGGAAGAACCGGATGATCCTCGGCGATTCTCTCCAAGTGATGGGGTCTTTGGCCGAGCGCGAGGCACTCCGCGGCAAAGTCCAAATGATTTTTATTGATCCTCCTTACGGCATAAAATTTGGGTCCAATTGGCAGGTGCGCGCAGGTAAGCGCGATGTCAAAGACGGCAGCGCACAGGATGCCGCGCGCGAGGCAGAGCAGATCAAAGCGTTCCGTGATACGTGGAGCTCCGGAACAAATTCCTATTTGACATACCTTCGAGATCGGCTGACCGTAGCACATGATTTGCTCAACATCTCTGGCTCCATGTTTGTGCAAATTGGAGACGAGAATGTCCATCTCGTCCGGTCTCTCCTTGACGAGATCTTTGGCCGTGACAACTTCGTAAGCCAGATCGCGTTTGTCACGACAAGTGGTTTCGCTCAAGCGTCTGCACTAGGTCGCGCGGGCGATCATATTCTCTGGTATTCAAAGTCGCTGGAAGACCTGAAGGCTAGACAGTTGTGGCGCGTTGCTCTGGATCGGCAAGGCTACAATTGGCTCCAGTTTGCAGACGGCTCGTTTCGCGCACTAACTGCAGCAGAGAAGGCGGCAGCCGACTTCGAGATTCCCGATGGCGCGCGACTATACAAACCAGACAATATTCAGTCGCAGGGTGCCTCAAGTTCACCGCAACCATTTGAGTACGGCGGTAAGTCGTACAATCCGGGAAGCTCATCTCATTGGAAGGCAAACTATCCAGTGGGGATGAACCGCCTTGATTGGGCGAGTCGTGTCCACGTCGCGAAGAACAGTATTCAATACGTTAGATATGTTGACGACTTCGGCCTCCAGGCCTACAACAATTTGTGGCTTGACACCGCAACTGGAAACTTCACGGAAACCAAGATCTTCGTAGTACAAACAAGCACCAAAGTCGTGGAGCGATGCATCCTGCTCTCGACGGATCCTGGAGACCTAGTTCTAGATCCGACCTGCGGATCCGGCACAACAGCCTTCGCCGCTGAACACTGGGGTCGACGCTGGATCACAATTGACACATCTCGCGTGGCGCTAGCGCTGGCGCGTCAACGTCTGATGGGTTCAAAGTTCCCTTACTTCACCATGGCTGATAGCGACCAGGGCCGACAGCTCGAGGGCCTACCACCAGCAAAAACTAGCGACGATATTCGCGAAGGTTTCATTTTTGAAAAAACGCAGCGAATTACCCTCGGTTCAATTGCGAATAATCCAGATATCAAGGAAGGGATGACTCGCTCAGAGATTGATGACGCGGTCAAAAGGCACGCTGACTTCGAAGTGCTTTACGACAAACCCCAAGAAGACAAGTCCAAAGTCCGCGTCTCTGGACCATTCACGGTGGAGTCACTGTCACCTCACCGCTCGTTGAGTTTCGATGAGGCATACGAATTACGCGCAGGCTCCGGTACAGCAGACGCCGAAGCTGGTTTCGAGCAAACAATCCTCACGAATCTACGTCGCGCTGGCATTCAGAACGGCCGTCGAGCGGAACGAATCGAGTTCGACACACTCGAACAATACAGCGGTACCTATGTGCAGGCGGTCGGCGACCGCAAAAGCGGCGATGACCCCACCGCGCCATCACGAATCGCAGTTGCTCTAGGGCCGCAATACGGAACCGTCAGCCCCGGCTTCATAAAGGCAGCAGCGAAAGAGGCGATCGCGGATGAGTCGGTCGACCTGCTCTGCGTGCTCGGTTTCGCGTTCGACCCGCAGGCGACCGGTGTCACTGAGGACGACGGCGTAACAGTGGTGCAGGAGTTCGCGACTGTCGAGGGTGAGCGCAAGCTTGGCCGCATCCAGGTGTTGCTCGTGCGGATGAACGCCGACCTGCTGATGGGTGAGGACCTCAAGAAGACCGGCAGTGGTAACCTCTTCACCGTGTTCGGCGAGCCCGATGTCTCGGTGGACGAGGTCGATGACGACAAGCTCAAGGTCACTCTCAACGGCATAGATGTCTACGACCCGTCGACTGGCGACGTGCGTAGTTCGAGCCGCAAGGACATCGCCCTCTGGATGATCGACACTGACTACAACGAGGAGTCCTTCTTCGTACGCCATTGTTACTTCCTCGGAGAGAACGATCCCTACAAGTCCCTGAAGACCGCGCTCAAGGCCGACATCGACGCCGACGCATGGGCTGCACTTTACCGCGAAGAGTCACTCCCCTTCGAGAAACCGTCAACCGGCAAGATCGCCATCAAGGTCATCAACGACTACGGCGACGAGGTCATGAAAGTCATTGAGGTGGCCTGAGGATGGCTGTACCGGAGGGGAGTGGCAGTGGTGTCCGCTGGGCAGAAATCATCGGTACTCAGCAGTTTCAGGACGCGCTTGCGCCAACAGAAACCGGCCTAATCGGCCTTGACTCCAGGCTCCTCGCAATTGTTGCTCCCGAGGCTGATACGGATGTTCAGCACCTCGGCGGTCTGCTCGCGACCGTAGCCTCCTTTTGGGTACGCATTGACGACTTCCAAGATCCCTACGGGCCGATGATTGAGCTGGTTGACGGGCGGCGATCCCAAATACCAAGCGACCTATCGGAGGCTGACCTAGAAGTACTATCGCTCGTGGTCGATTTGATCCCCGATTTGGTTTTCCGCAGCCGCGTGCTAGATGTCCTCGCCCTTCATGGGGATCGGACGCTTCGCCCGCAGAGGCACGTCGCCCAGGTACAGGCGCTGATTGACAATCGCGTGGCACCCCATACCCTCGTCCACGCGCATGAGCAATGGGACCGAGGCATCTCTGTCGCGGTTCGGTTCGGCGCGGCGACGCGCAGTGAGCTCGATTCCCTTGTGCAACTCCTGGTCGATGCCGTGGAGAACTCCTCAGATGGGTCCCTTGTCGTGACTGTTGCCAGACTGCTGCGAAAGCACGGATTGGCTGGTGCTAACGCTGCGAGCATCTCGGCTCGCTTGCTCGCCGTCACAGATTCGCCGAACTCGATCGCTGCTCGCCATACGCTGGAAGAAGCAGCCAGTTGGTTCCGGCGCGCTGGCGATACGACAGCAGCGGAGGACGCGCTCTTCGCCATCGTCCAGGGGCTCGTCGCCGAGGCGGATGCGTCAGCGCAGGACAATGGCCGTGGTGGTCTAGTTGCCGCAGTTCACCTCGAGGACGCGCTCCAAACATTGCGCACTTTGCCGAAATCCGCGCGAGAACGTCTTGGCGCAGGCAACTTGACCGCGAACTTGGCGCGTCGTATCCGCGAAGCCGGCGCTACTTCACTTGGGCAAATGCACATATTTCAAAGCGAGAGTATCGATTTATCCGGCGCTGTTCGCGAACTATTGGAGCATCTCACCGGGGTTGATTCACTTGAGGCAATGAGACGATTTGCAGGTTTACAGCCCTTCAATAGCTACGACCAATCGAAGGCAGACGCTGAACGAGCAGTAGCCGAGCACCCGCTGTCCAACATTTTTCCGGTGAGTTACTTCAGTCATGATGGACGAACTGTGTATCGGTCGGGCACTGGCGACGACGTCGAACTCTACGGCGAAACAGGCCCGGTCTGGCGTCAGATGGTACAGACGTACCAAATTCGAATTGACCTTCTGGGCGGAGTGCTTATTCCACACGCGTGGCGGCAGATGACTAGCGAACACCGGCTCACCTTAAGGGACTTCGAAGCCATCACGAAGGGAAGCACGTCAATTCCGCCGGGCTCGGCAGGCCTTTATGCCCGTGGGCTCTTTCACGGTTACAACGGAGACTTTGCCTCGGCGGCACACCTCCTCTCGCCTCGGATTGAGACACTAGTTCGGTATCACCTGGCAAACGCAGGGGAGAAAACGAGCGCCATCGATAGCGACGGGCTTGAGAACGAGGTTGGCTTGTCGTCGCTCATGAAGAACGAGTTCATCGTCGAAATTCTTGGCCCAGACATCGCATTCGAAATCCGCGCCCTACTCTGCGGCCCTATCGGACCGAACGTCCGTAACGACGTTGCGCATGGCCTAGTCGATGACTCGATTAGCAGGTCAACCACGAGTGTCTACCTCTGGTGGTTCGCAATCAAGCTCGCGTTTATTCCATACTGGAATGCCCTGCACGACGCAGATGCTGCTGACGGGCGTGAGCACGCAAGACCGGTGCCCGCCGAGCAGGAGCCTGATGGGTCCGTTGCCGAAGAGGCTCCCTGACGACTGCATTGCAGCTATCGATGACTTGCCGAAGGCAACACAAAGTATCTGGAAACTAGCTATTTCTGGCGACAGCGGAAATCCATAGTTTCCCGAAATCTATGGTAGTTTCTGAGAACTAGTGAATTCTGCCGGCAGAGGAACTGAGAGGTTTCCAGAAACAAGGTATCCAATGAACGACAAAGCTCCTGAGTCGACAAAACAGGTGCTGCGCCGATGTGTGCAGGTTCTGAGAGCGACCCTGCCCTCAAGCTGGGATCTAACGGAGCAGTATGAAGTGCCCCTGGGGGCAATGGGAGCAGACGCAATACTCGTTCTCGCCACTCCAGACGGAGAATCGATCCAGCTCGTCGTCGAGGCCAAGCGTGTCGTCGAACGACGCGACATCGGGCGAACCCAAGAGCAACTCGATGAGTACACTGCACAGTTCGGCGGGCGAGCGCAAGGTCTTGTCGCCGCGCGGTACCTCTCCCCACCAGTACGTGCGGCACTAGAAGAAACCAACCTCGCCTACATCGACACGACTGGCAACATGCGGATAGCAATCGAACGACCCGCGCTGTTCATCTCGGCCCGAGTGACTGACAAGGACCCCTGGCGCCAACCGGGGCGACCCCGCGGCTCACTCAAAGGAGAGCCCGCCGCGCGGGTAGTCCGCACCTTGCTTGACTACAGAGGGCCACTCGCGATCTCTGACATCCTGAAGCTATCGGGCGCATCCACGGGCCCCACCTACCGCGTGCGCGACTACCTTCTAGAGGAAGGTCTACTCGAGCGCTTCCAAGCAAACAATACCTACCGCGTGCCCGACTGGCCGAAATTACTCCGCGAGTGGGCAGCCGATTACGCGATATCCCAACTCAATACGACACGTGCGTATATTGCACCCCGCGGAATCGAATCATTGCGAGCTCAGGCCACAAACATCACAGGATTCCGCTACGCAGTAACTGGCAGCATCGCGGCTAGCGAATGGGCGTCATACGCCCCAGCGAAGGCCGCAATGATCTACGTCGAAAACGCAGACGCTGCCGCCGAATGGCTGGACGTGCACCCCACCGAAGTTGCGCAAAACGTCATCCTCATTGAGCCCAAGTCTCCCGACAGCATTGTCTTCGAGAACGCGCAGACCGCGCGGGACGGGGTCGTCCTCGCATCCCCATCGCAAGTATCAGTCGACCTCCTCACCGGTCCTGGCCGTAACCCCGCAGAAGGTGAAGCCCTCATAAAATGGATGACCGCAAACGAGAAAGCATGGCGCAAATGAATGAAGAAGTCGTCAATGCACGAACGGGCCTGCTCGACGCTCTCGATGCGCTGAATGAGCACCTCGACGCGCTCATTCTCGTTGGTGCTCAGGCCGTTTACTTACACACCAAAGAGGCACAAATCGCGATTGCTGAGTACACCACAGACGGTGACATCGCAATCAACCCCGACTTGCTCGGGAGCGATCCGCTCATCGAAATTGCAATGCGATCAGGCGGCTTTGAACCGATCAAGGACGCGATCGGTTCGTGGGAGTCTGCTCGCGGCGTGGAAGTCGATCTCATGGTCCCCACCGCAGTCGCCGGGAAGGGTACTAAAAAGAGCCGGGGCGTCGAAGTGCCGCCTCACGCGCGACACGCCATGAGACGCACCAAGGGGCTTGAAGCAGCGCTCGTCGACAACTCCATCATGAACATCGCCGCAGTAGAACCGGGCGCAGACGCTCGCTCTTACGATATGAAAGTTGCGGGCCCCGCCGCACTGCTCGTTGCGAAACTACACAAGGTTAGCGAGCGGCTCGGTCGGCCAGACCGGAGCGAAAACAAGGATGCACACGACATCTATCGAATCCTCGTAGCGATCCAAACCCACACACTTGCCGAATCGATGAGACGTCTCACGGCCGAAGAAGTAAGCGCCGACGTAACCATCGAAGCAATCGACTTGTTAGGGGCCTTGTTCGCCACCAGCGACGCCGAAGGGTCCGTAATGGCGGGCGCCACCGAAGAAGGTCTCGGGGACCCCCAGCAGGTCGCGCTCGCCACCAGCATCCTCGCTCAAAAACTATTCGACTCCCTCGGTAGCGTCAGTGGCGATAGTTAGCGTCGACACAATGCCCGCCTACACTCCCGCTCAGCAGTCCGCGATCGAGGAAATCGACGCACCGTTACAGTTGATCGCCTGCGCCGGCTCGGGAAAGACCCAGGTCATCTCGCAGCGAATCTCCCGCATCCTGAGCCAGCCGGGCATTCGACCAGCGAACATCGTTGCCTTCACCTTCACTGAGAAGGCCGCGGCGGAGCTCAAGGACCGCATCTACGCGATCGTTAAAGCAGAGCATGGTGACTTGCCCGGTCTTGCCGAAATGTACATCGGTACGATGCACGGATATTGCCTTAACTTGCTCCAAACTTTCATTCCTGAAGCTTTCAAATACGGTGTGCTCACCGAGATCACGCAGCGACTCCTGATCGATCGGCAGAGTTCGAAATCAGGACTCACAACTTGCCCGTCGATCGCGCCGAGTCGACCCACATTGTGGCGATACGCAGACTCGAAACTTTATATGCAGGTACTTTCTATCCTTCAGGAGGATGAGATCAAGTGGGACCTGATCCCCGATGAGGTGGACGCGAGTCTGAAGTCTTATCTAACGCTGCTCGCCCAGCAAAAGTACTTTGACTTCACCTCGATGATCGCCGGTGCGGTTGCTTACCTCGAGTCTGAACCCGACGCCCCTGAGCTCGAGAGCACAGAACGAGAACTTCTCCGGTACGCCCAGGATGACATCAAGTACGTCGTCGTCGATGAGTACCAGGACGTCAATCCGCTGCAGGAAAAACTCATCGCTGCCCTCACCCGGTTCGGTGCGAACCTCTGCGTCGTCGGTGATGACGACCAGACAATATACCAATGGCGCGGCAGCGAAGTCTCCAACATCTTGTCCTTCGCTGAGCGCTATGAGAACGTGCGCACAATCCAACTCGCTGATAATTTCCGTTCTTCGGAAGGCATCGTCCGCCTCGGCCGGAGCGTCGCCGAGCTGCTGCCCGAAGAAGAGCGACTTTCGAAGGCAATGGAATACGCGTCCCACCAAACGTGGGATCGCGGTGACTTGGTCGCGCTGGAGTTTGACGACCTTCAAGCTGAGGCGACCTGGATCGCAGACCGAATCGAGGCGCTTCAGGGATTACCCTTCGTCGATGCGCCCGCTCGCCCGCCGCGAGGCCTGTCCTGGTCCGACTGCGCCGTGCTGTTCCGAACCGTCAAGGACGCTGAACCAGTTGTTGAGGAACTGCGCAAGCGTGGCATCCCATACATCATCAAAGGGTTAGCTCGGATGTTCGAGGCACCCGAGATCGTCGCTCTTGTCGGGCTATTCCGTTACATGCTCGACGAAATCAGCCGGGAAGAACTCAGGTCATTATTTGATGCAGCGGATCTACTACCGCGCCCCGAACACTTCGCGCGGGCCATCTCGTTGCTCGACCAAGGGGCTGCATTCGGGGACGACGACCGATGGGGCACTTATAACATCCAGCGTCTCTACCTAAGCGTGCTCGAGGCTCTCGACATTCGCGAAGACACAATTCCCGGTACACCGTCAAGAGCTGAGCTGGTTATGTACCAGCTAGGCAAGTTTTCTCGAGTAATTTCTGACTTTGAGACGATTTACTTCGCGTCTAATCCGGAATCAAAATACAAATCTTTCGTCGGTTTTCTCACGCATCAAGCCCCTTCTTATTACGAAGAGTCCGACGAAGACTCTGGGTATGCGACCCCTGATGCGGTCACTCTCACCACGGTGCACCGTTCCAAAGGAATGCAATGGCCGGCGGTGTTCATTCCTTGCCTTCGCCGGAATCGCTTCCCCAGCAGGGTGAGCGGTGGACTCAATGTGTTTCACGTCATTCCGCAGGAGGCTGTGCCAAACGGCACCCGTTACCGCGGGGGGCTTGCTGATGAGACACGACTCTTCTACGTCGCGACCACACGTGCCCAGAAGTATCTATCTATGACGTTCGCGCCCGGAGAGAGCAACCAGGCAAAGAAGCCGTCAGCCTTCTACCTGCATGCGACCAAATCAGACTGGGTCTCCACGACCGACGAAGGACTGCCTGACACCGTACGTCTGGCTGCGACGCCAAAGGTGGAGACACCGGCTATCTCGATCTCGTTTTCGGAACTAAAGTACCTGATTGAGTGCCCCTATCAGTTCAAACTGCGATTCATGTATGGCTTCAATCCACCGATCCACGAAGCTCTCGGATACGGCAAAGGGCTACACGATGCGTTGGCAGAGATGCATAAGCGCGCTCTCACAGGCGATGTGCCTCAACCCGAAGAGTCTGCCGATCTAGTGAATCGCCACCTTCACACGCCTTACGCCTACCCGGCGCTCCGTGAGCAGTTGAAGAAGGCCGCCAAATCTGCGATTAGGCGATATTTTGTCGAGCACGGTGAGGACCTAACCCGCACAATTCACTCGGAGAAGCAGATCGAGGTCGTCGTCGCCCCGGGTGTCACCGTCAACGGCCGCATCGATCTTGTAAAGCGGCTGGAAACAAATGAGACCTCGATTGTCGACTTCAAGTCGACGGAGGAGTCGCAGGCAACCGGAGTGACGAGGGATCAACTAAGCGTATACGCGCTGGGTTACCGCGAACTCACGGGAGAATCGGCAGACCGCATTCAAGTGCTGAATCTCGACTCGAAGGGTGACGGGCTCAACGAACCAGTAAACGACATGCTTCTGGCTGGCATCAGGGCCAAGGTCGAAGCAGTTGCCGCAGATATCCGGGAGAACAAGTTCGAGTGCGGGCATGACCACTCGAAAGAAGCCACGTATAACGATCTCGTTTGGCTTACAGGCCGAGAGAGCTAAGTAGCATGGAGTCCCCGACAGAAGGTGGGATTCTCGATCGTGGAACCGCAGCACTTGCACCGTGAGCGGCCGACGTCCGTCAGCTATCAGTCGACTTGCAGGGCGGCTGGGCTGGCTCGCGCCCCTTCAGCATCGAGTAAGCGTAGGCCTCACAACACGTTGCCAGAGGCACCCTCGGTCAAACCGATGAACCGACTCAGCGTCGCCACCCCTTCCGCGGTCTGCGGCAGCGAGTCGAGTAACGCGGGCGAGTAGAGCAGGTACGCGGCCCACTTCGCCCGCGAGATTGAGACGTTGAGGCGATTGCGGGAGAGCAGAAAGTCGAGACCGCGCGGCACATCGTCGGCGCTGGACGCTGCGAGGCTCACGATCGAGATTACCGCTTCGCGACCCTGAAACTTGTCGACCGTGCCGACGACGACCTTCGATAGGCCCGCGGCATCCAATCGGCCCCGGATCAGCTCGACCTGCGCGTTGTAGGGAGTGACCACGATGATGCCGTCCTCCTCCAAAGGCTTTGCGGCTTGGCCCGGCTCCGGAGTCCAGAGCGCACCGAGGTGCTCGCGAACCAGCTCAACGACCCGGTCGGCTTCCTCTGCCGAGAAGGTGGAGTTGTCGACGTGAGCGGTCGGCACCGGATGCAGCCCCGGGGCAACACCGGCCAGCATCCGCCCCTGAGTTGAGGTGTGCGAGCGCAGCAGCCCGTCATAGGAGAGACGGGAGACGGGTGTGGTAACGGCCTCATCCATGCGGCGACTCTCCTCCAGAAAGTAACCGTAAGCATCCGGAAGCACCGCAAGACCACCAATCACGTGGCCGAGCGCCGAGCCATCGACCGGTGCCGGATGAATGCCTTGGCTCACCTGGGGGAGCTGTTGCGGGTCGCCGAGCAGCAGAATGCGGCGGGCGCTCGCCGCAACACCGATCGTGTTGGCGAGAGAAAACTGGCCAGCCTCATCAATAACGAGAAGATCGAGCTGCCCCTGCTGCACACGCTTTCGATTTGTCATATCCCAGGCCGTGCCGCCGATCACATACCCCGATGATGCGTGCTCGCTCGCGTAGGCGCGGTGCCCATCCTTGGGCAGCTCACTAAACGGCCCCTCAGTGTAATAGCCGGGACCGAACTCGCCCGGCACCGCCTTTGCCACAAGCTCAGGATTCACGTCGGCGTCGAGCACCACCGCATCGAGAACGTTCTCGACAACCTTGTGCGACTGTGCGGTCACACCAATTTTCCAGTGGTGCTTCTCGATCAGTTCCCGGATGACGTGGGCGGCAAGATAGGTTTTGCCCGTACCGGGCGGGCCCTGCACTCCGAGATAGCCGCTCTCCATCCCAAGCAGTGATGCGATCACGGCACGCACACCATCGTCCGGCCCCGCCATCGATTCGAGCGCACTCGATTCAGCGGGAGCTTTGCGCAGCAGGAGATCGGACATCGCATCGTCAGGCCACTCCGGCGCGGCATCAACAACGGTGGCACCCCACGTCTCAATCGCCGCCACAATGCTGTCTGCTCGCGGGGGTGGTCCCGGCGTGATGTGGGTGGGCATTTCCTCCCACGCGGCAACGTCGTCGGGCCGAGATTCGACGACAAAGATGCCCCACTCGTCCTCGGCCGGGTCGGAAAACCGCACCGGGCGGGCGAGGCGCGCTCCGGGGCGATGGCCGGGAGGGGAATAGGGGAGCGGGTCGCCATAAAAAAGGAACACGTCGCCGCCCGGGCGAGCTGCGCTGCTGCCCGGAGCCCACTGACCGTGAAGGTGAAGGTGGCGGCGTTCAGTGCGCTGCCTACCTTCTTTATGCCAATCGCGAGCAAGAGACGCACCCTCAATAATGAAGACACCGCGAGTGTCTTCCCACAGTTCGGAGGGTTGCTCGAGGCGGTCGAAGTGTTCCCACCAGAAACTCTTCACCTCGCGCCGGTGATAGTCGATCGCGGCTGCTGCCATCAGATAGGCGCTGGCAGCGGTGTCATCGCCGCGCTCCGCTGCACTGGTGCCGAGAGCTTGCAGTTCAACGTCCAGCTCGCTCGGCTCGAAGGGCCTAACGTCGAGCTCCGTTTCGGCAGGATCCACTTTCACACCCTGCACCTCGGGCAGCGCGCGCAACCAATCGCGCAGCTTCAGCGTTGAGACGCAGTCGTACTCGTTATAGCTCGCAATCGCATCCCGAATCTCGGTCGCCCGCCCAATATTGCCGTTCTCCGCTTCGGTGCAGGAGTCAACATACTCGTCAATGGAATCGGCGGCATTCGTCACACCGGCGCGCACATCGTCGCCCATATAGAGCGGTTCAAGTTTCTTGATGGAATACGACGGCGTACCGATTCGCAGCGCCCCCATGACCACCGGGTATAGGTCGACGAGCACCCCATCGCGCAACAACTGGTCGACAACATCCTCACCCTCACCGTGGCGGGCGGCGATGCTCAGCAGATGAGTTTTCTCATAGCTGGCGTAGTGATAAATGTGGAGGCCCGGATGCTGCTGCCGGCGCTTCGTCACAAAGTCGAGAAATGACCGCAGGGTGGTTCGTTCCTCGGCGTGCGAGTGAGCCCACAGGCAATCGAATTCGCCCTCGGCGTCGACCCAACCGAACAGGTAGTCGAGGCCCCAAATGGGCACCCCGCCCACACCGGGCTCCGAATACATCGGGTCGCCCTCGAAGTCGAAGAAGAGATCGCCTGCATTGGGTTGGGGCAGGCTTGCGACCGGCAGCGGGTTCGTCACAACAACGGGAGGCATTGCGTGCTCATCAGTGGGATCAACGGAGTGTTGCAGTTTTGCCTGAAGGTGCAGTTTTGCGAAGCTGGTCTTCGGAATGCTCAGGCTCTCGGGCCGTTCCGACGTTTCGGCAAGATCGCTGAGAGTGCGGATGCCGGCAGCCATAAACTTTGTCCGCTGGCCTGCGCGCAGCCCCGCCACCGTAAAGAGGTCATCGGCGGCCTGCGCGGGTTCCTTGCAGAACTTGCAGCGCCCATCCCGCGCATACCGGTCGTCATGCCACTCAACCGGAACGCCTCCAGCGCGGTGCTCGGCAATGATCGCGTGCATGCGCGCCCGACGCCGACGGAAGACGGGGGCGATGTCGGCAACCTTGGCGGTCTCCGACCTATCGTTGCCAAGGATCAGCTCCACGGTGCCATCGACCGGCACGCCAAGCTTCTGAAGTTGCTCGTGATAGGCCGCCAGCTGGAGAAGCGCGGTGACGCGCACCTGACGGGAGAGCTTCGAGTCAACGACGCGATAGCCACCATCCGGCTGGCGAACAAGAAAGTCGGCATAGCCGATAAACGGCAACTCGGGGTCGGATTCGTCGAAGAACACGCCCTGAAATACCACCGGGGCACCGTTCAGGAGCGCGCCGCGCGTGCGGGCGGTATAGTCGCGCAGAATGGCGGCATTGCGCCCGGGTGGCTTATCGAACTCCACCATCGCGTCGCCGAACTCTGCGCGATAGCGGTCACGCAGGCGTTCCTCGTGCACATTGCCTAACGTTGCGGCCCGTTTGAGCATCGCGTCGTCGTCGGGCAGCGGATCAGTCGACCACCCGAGCCGTTTATCGAGCACGCGCAGAAAGCCGAACTCGCAATTCGACGCTTGGGTGAGGTCGCTGGCGCTCGTGACGAGAGCTGCGTTGGTGGCGGTCGTGGTGCCGGAGTTGGAGTCGGTGTTGGGGAGAAGGTACATGTCAGAATCAGAATATGGTCAGCCGGAGACATCCGGTTGGCTGGGATCGTTGCTGGCCCTGACGACCGAAGATCTTATCCATGTCTACGGAGAGCGTCGGCTTGGTAATCGTTCTGCCGGTCTGAGTCATGCCGCACCTCACAGTGTGTACCGCAACCAGAGACGTGCGGATAGGTCACGGTATCGCGAATAACTCCCCTCGTCAGCGGTGCGCTCTCCCCAATGTCGGGGGCGTCACGGGCATCGACCCGACGGCTAGGGGCCGCCAATGGTCTCTCGTGGGCTGGCCGGCACCAATGCAGCGTGTTCAGTGGAACCCCGCACCGCCCCATAGGCTAGAACGATGACCGGCAGCGAAACTTCACGCGCGAGGCGGTTCTCCACGCTGGCTCCCGAGCGCGAACCACGACTGGCATTCCCGCCACACGGCAGTGCGCTAATCGGCCCGGTTGACGCTCCCGGCCTGCATGTGATGACCTACAACATCCGTCGTCGCGTGCCTCACCTGATGCCGAATAGTCCCGACCTGTGGGCACACCGCAAGCCGCTGATGAAACGCCTTCTCGCCGCCGAACAACCAGCGCTAATCGGAGTGCAGGAAGCGCTTTTCAGGCAAGTACATTTTCTGCGGGGTGCGCTTGGCGACCGCTACCACTCGATCGGGTACGGCCGCGAAAAGAACACCGGCGGTGAAGGCTGCCCCATCTTTTACGATTCCCGGCGCCTTCAGGTGGTCGAGTGGCGGCAGACCGCACTCTCAGACACCCCGACTGTGCCCGGCTCCAGCTCATGGGGCAACCGCACACCCCGCATTGCGGTAGAAGCGGTCTTTCTCGATCTCGCCACCAGTGTGCAGTTCCAGGCCATCAACACCCACCTCGACCACCGATCGCGCAAATCGCGGCTGCGCTCCGCCGATGCGTTGAGAAACATGGTGGAGGCGTCGCCACATCCCACAATCATGACCGGAGATTTCAACACGGATGCCGACACCAACCCCTACAACCAGCTCATCGGGCAAGGGTTGCTGTGCGACACGTGGAACACGACCGAGGAACGACTCACGCGAGGGTGGGGCACGTATCCGAACTATGGCCCGCCACGGCTTGATCGAAAACGCATCGACTGGGTCCTCGTAACGCCCACCGTTGCCACACTCACGGCAGGCATCAACGTCACGCGGTATCAGGGCGGGTGGCCGTCAGACCACGTGCCCGTGCAGGCCGTGATTCGTTTCGGCGGAGACAAGTAGGGCAGGGCACTAGAGGTTCCCCACAAGCGATTGCACGGCCCGCGCACGATTCACCTAATCTGGGCGAGTGAACCTGATCTTCCGCACCATCTTTCATCGTCTCCTCAGCCCGCGCCGATCGGCGTTGGGCGTCACCGATGTCGGAACCGTCTCGTTTCGGGTGCTGCCCACTGACATTGATGTGCTGCGGCACCTGAACAATGGTGTGTACTTCTCCATCATGGATATCGGCCGCATGGATCTGCTGATCCGCTCGGGCGGTTGGCAGAAGCTGTCGGCGAAGGGCTACTACCCGGTCATGGCCAACGAGACCATGAGTTTTCGCAAGTCACTCAACCTGTGGACGAAGTTCGACCTCGAGACCCGGGTTGTCGGCTACGACGAGAAAGCAGTTTTCGTTGAACAGCGTTTCGTCGTTGATGGTCAGATCTGCGCCCAGGCCATGACCCGTGCACGCTTCCTCAAACGTTCGGGCGGCACCGTGAGCGTTGCCGAACTGCTCGACACCATCGGATGGGATGCCCCGCAACCCGCCATGCCCGATTGGGTTCAGGAGTGGGCCAGCCACGTCGCGCTACCCGTCAGTCGCGTCGACGCCCCCAGCACCTGGGAGTAAGAGACTGATTCAGGGCTGCAGCCCAGCCCAACCCAGCCCAACCCAGCCCAGCTCTCTCCCTACTCCGGAGCGAACGACTGCACGACCTGCTCAAGCACCGCGCGGCACGCCACGATCGACGGCCGGCTGACACTCGACTCGCGTACCGAGGTGAACACGGTGCGGCGGGGGAGGCCCGGCATGGGGCGAAGCTCGACGGTGGGGGTGCGGCTGCCCCAGACAAGGCCGGGCAAAATGGCGGTGGCATGGCCCGATTCGACCAGCCGGATGTGGGCCTGAAGGTCGGCGGTTTCGAAGCGTACGTCGGGTTCGATTCCCGCTCGCCGGCACTGCTGTTCGGCCCAGTGGCGTGATGCGGTGCCGCGGGGTTCCATCACCCAGGAGCTGCCGGCGGCGTCGGCGAGGGTGGTGATGCCGCTGCCGGCGGGGGCGGCGAGGGAGAGCTCGTCGGCATAGAGGGGAATCATGTCGAGATCCTGATGCCGGGGGGCGGCGTGCCCGGGGTACTGTTCGGCGATCACGAGGTCGAATTCGCGGGTCCAGGTTTCGAAGAGGGCACTTTCGGGTTCGCGCTGGGTCATTTCGATGCGCAGTTGGGGGTAGTCGCGGTCGATCAGGCTGAGGGCTTGAGGGAGCACGCCGAGGGCGGCTGATTGAAAGACGGCGAGCCGCACGGTTCCGCGCACTTCTGTGAGGGAGGAGTGGATCTCTGCTTCCATCAGTTCGAGGCGTTCGAGGAGGGCAACGGTGTGTTCGACGAGCAGTTCTGCTTCGGGGGTGAGTTGCACTCGGCGACCCGCCTTAATGAGCAGTGGCACCCGCGCTTCCTCTTCAAGAAGGGCCAATTGTTGGGAGACAGCAGAGGGGGTGTAGCTGAGTGCGCTTGCCACAGCGGCGATGGTTCCCCGCAGTTTTAGCTCACGCAAAAGCCGTAGTCGTCGAACATCGAGCATGGGCGCTCCAATCGGTAACTAATTCTAACCGATACCATGCGCATTCCGTCGCTTTTGCTAAAGGCAGTCGGGGGTCACACTGAGAGTTCCAGCCATTTCCCGTTCGGAGGCCTATTCTCGTGAGCATGTCAACTCGTACCAGCAACATCGACGCGTCACACCAGCAGCTTGCCGACCAAACGATCACTACGGTGCGCCGGTGGCTGGCAGAAAGTGACGAATTCCCCGTCGATGTGAGCGCGACCCGCCTCGCCGGAGTACTGAAAGATCCCAAGGGTCTCGACTTCACGCTTGGCTTCATCGACACCGTGGTGCGCCCCGAAGACCTGCGGGTCGCCGGCCGCAACCTTGAACGACTCACCCACATGATTCCCGCGTTCCTGCCGTGGTATCTGCGGTTCGCAATTTTTCTCGGTGGCACCTTTGCCCCACTGCTGCCCTGGTTGATCGTTCCCATCGCCCGCAAAGTATTGCGCGGCATGGTCGGCCACCTCATCATTGATGCCACCCCCGCCAAGCTCGACAAAGCCCTCGTTCACCTGCGTCGTGACGGGGTAAACCTCAACCTCAACCTGCTCGGTGAAGCTGTACTCGGCGACGACGAAGCCGACAACCGTCTCGCCGGCACCCGCGCGCTGCTGCAGCGGGATGACGTGAACTACGTCTCCATCAAGGTGTCGTCAGTGGCGTCCCAACTTTCCATGTGGGCTTTCGATGAAACCGTCGAGCGGGTTGTTGAGCGTCTCACCCCGCTCTACCTGCTCGCGCTGCACGCCCCCGAGAAGAAGTTCATCAACCTCGACATGGAAGAGTTCAAAGACCTCCACCTCACCATCGCGGTGTTTGAGAAGCTGCTCGACCAGCCCGAACTGCTCGAACTCGAAGCCGGCATCGTGTTGCAGGCCTACCTGCCCGACGCTCTCGCCGCACTGCAGGGACTCACCGACTGGTCAATGGCTCGCCGCGCTCGCGGAGGTGCCAGCATTAAGGTGCGCGTGGTGAAGGGCGCCAACCTCGCCATGGAACACGTCGACGCCGTCACCCACCACTGGCCCATGGCCACCTGGGGATCCAAACAAGACAGTGACACCCACTACAAGCGTGTGCTCGACTGGGCGTTCACCCCTGAGCGTATGGATGCCGTGCGCATTGGCGTCGCCGGGCACAACCTCTTCGACATCGCTTTCGCCTGGCACCTCGCTCAAGAGCGTGGCGTCACCGATCGCATCGAATTCGAAATGCTGCTCGGAATGGCCACCGGCCAGGCCGAAGCAATCAAGAAAGACGTCGGCAGCCTGCTGCTCTACACGCCCGTCGTGCAGCCGAGCGAATTCGATTCCGCCATCAGCTACCTTGTTCGCCGCCTCGAAGAGAACGCAAGCACCGAGAACTTCATGTCGGGCCTGTTCGAACTCTCCACCAACGAGGACATCTTCGTGCGGGAGCAAGACCGGTTCTTGGCATCGCTGGCAAATCTCACTGAACCGTTTGAGACATCCAACCGCGTTCAAGACCGTTCAGAACCCGCCGCTCTGATCGGTGACCGCCCGTTCGATAACGTGGCTGACACCGACCCCGCCATCGGCGAAAACCGCGACTGGGGTCGCGCCATTCTGGCACGCAGCCGCGACTCGAAGCTCGGCATCGACTCGATCAAGGCGGGCGGTGTCAGCACAACCACGCAGCTGAACACCATCATTGAGACCACCACCGCTGCTGGCCGAAACTGGGGTGGCATGCCTGCCGCCGACCGCGCCGCAATCCTGCACCGTGCCGGCGACGAGATGGAAACCTCTCGTGCCCGACTCATCGAGATCATGGCCAACGAAGCAGGCAAGACCATCGCCGAAGGTGACGTTGAGGTTAGTGAAGCGATTGACTTCGCCCACTACTACGCCGAGCGTGCGCTCGACCTCGACACGATTGAGGACGCAAAGTTTGTGCCCTCGGCGCTCACCGTGGTGACCCCGCCGTGGAACTTCCCCGTCGCGATCCCCGCCGGCAGTGTGCTCTCCGCCCTTGCCGCCGGCAGTGGTGTCATCATCAAGCCCGCCAAGCTCTCACAGCGCAGCGCCGCCGTAATGGTCGAAGCGCTCTGGGAGGCCGGAGTTCCCCGCGAGGTGCTCGCACTCGTCGACCTGAAAGACCGCGAACTCGGTCGCGCCCTCGTGGCCGACCCTGCTGTTGACCGCGTCATCCTCACCGGCGCGTGGGAGACCGCAGCAATGTTCCGTTCCTGGCGTCGTGACCTGCCGATCTTGGCCGAGACCAGCGGCAAGAACTCGATCATCGTGACCCCCAGTGCTGACCTTGACCTTGCGGTGGCAGATGTCACCAAGAGTGCGTTCGGTCACGCCGGCCAGAAGTGCTCGGCTGCATCGCTTGTGATCCTGGTGGGATCTGTCGGAACCAGCGAACGCTTCGAACGCCAGTTGATCGACTCGGTGCGAACCCTGCGCGTCGGTCTTCCTCACGACCCGCTCACCATGATGGGCCCCATTGTGGAAGCCGCTCAGGGCAAGCTCCTGAGTGCCCTCACCACTCTCGCTCCCGGTGAGAGTTGGCTGGTGAAGCCCCGCCAGTTGGATGACGAAGGCAAGCAGTGGACGCCGGGCGTGCGCACCGGAGTTGTTCCCGGCAGCGAATTCCATCTGACCGAATACTTCGGCCCCGTGCTCGGCGTCATGCGTGCCAAGACCCTGGCCGAAGCGATCGAGATTCAGAATGCGGTGGATTACGGCCTTACGGCGGGCATCCACTCGCTTGATTCAACCGAGGTTGCTCGCTGGCTCGATGAAGTGCAGGCCGGAAACGTGTACGTGAACCGTGGGATCACCGGCGCCATTGTTCGCCGCCAGCCATTCGGTGGCTGGAAGCGTTCGAGGGTAGGCCGCAGCGCCAAAGCCGGTGGACCGAACTACCTGATGACGCTCGGCGAGTGGGAAGCTGTTGAGCAGCCCGCCGCACGGGACATCAAGGTTCGTGGGCTCAGCGACCAGGTGTCGTCGGTCGTCAAGAAGGCTCAGTCGGGCATGGAATTCGAAGAATTCGATCGCGTGCGCCGTGCCGCCGAAAGTGACCAGCGTGCCTGGGAAACCGAGTTCGGCATCAGCCGTGACGTGTCGGGTCTTGGTGTGGAGCGCAACGTGTTCCGCTACCGTCCGGTGCCGGTCACGATTCGCCTCTCTGAGGGTCAGCCCATGGGTCACCTTGTGCGTCTCATTGCCGGTGCCGCGCGCACTGGCTCGACGATCCACATCAGTTCTGCCGTGCCGCTGCCGTCGCTGCTCACCGAATTGCTCGAGTCGGGTAACGCCGCAGTATCGGTTGCCAGCTCCGTTGTGGAGTCGGATGCCCAGTGGCTTGAGCGGGCCGCCCGCGGTGAACTGAAGACGAGCCGCGTTCGCCTCATCGGTGGTTCGGCCATCGACCTGTCGGAGGCCGTTGAGGGTAACCCCGACGTCGCCATCTGGTCGGGCGAGGTCACCACCTCGGGCCGGGTTGAACTGCTGATCTTTGTGCACGAGCAGTCACTGTCGATTACCGCCCACCGCTTCGGGAACCCCGACCCGGCGATGGCAGCCCTCGAGGTTTAGCTGTCAACAACCCCGAAACGCACGCGGTAGAACGCACACCGCAGAACGCTAATCGGGTGAATGTGGTGGCCGTCGTTTAGCCTAGGAGGATGATTCCTTCACTAGCGCTCAACGACGGTCACAGTATTCCTCAGCTCGGGCTCGGAACGTGGCCCCTCAGCGATGCCGAAGTCGCTGTGGTTGTTCCAACCGCCATTGAGTTGGGCTACCGCCACATTGACACGGCGGCGAAGTACGGCAATGAAGCGGGCGTGGGCGAGGGCATCCGGCGCAGCGGCATTGACCGAAATGATCTTTTCATTACGACCAAGCTCGATGGCGCATTTCAGGGCGGAGACCGGGCCATTGAGGGCCTGCGGGGCTGCCTCGAGCGCCTCGATGTTGAGTTCGTTGATCTGCTGCTGATTCACTGGCCGCTGCCTAAGCGCGGCGAGTTTCTTTCGACCTGGCGCACTTTCGAGAAGCTGCAGGCCGAAGGATTTGCGCGCTCGATTGGCGTCTCCAACTTTAAGCCCGCTCACCTTGATGTGCTGGTGGATGCCGCGGCCACCGTTCCCGCGGTGAATCAGGTTGATCTTTCCCCGACGAATGCGCGGCTCGCCGATCGCGCCTACCATGACTCCCGCGGAATCGTTACGGAAGCGTGGAGTCCGATCAAAGATGTGCTCGACCAGCCGGTGCTGAACGAAATTGCCGCAAAGCACGAACGTTCGGCAGCGCAGATTGCTCTGCGCTGGCACGTGCAGAACGGGCTTGTGGCGATCCCCAAGTCGGCCAACCCCGAGAGGCTGGCCGAGAACATCGCGATTTTCGACTTCGAGCTCGACTCGCGAGACTTGGAAGCGATTGCCGCGCTCGATGTGCCGGGGTCTGGCGTCGACTCCGACGTGATCGGGCATTAGCGCATGGTTTTGGTTAGCGGGACAGGGCTGTTGTCACGAAACGCAGTGCTTCATCCGCGTTCACGCCGAGCTCTGCCGCTCGGTCAGCGTAGGCTCTGGCTTCAAGTTGGAGCAGCGCTGCGGCATCGCCAGGACGTGCTTTGACGACGGTGCCGTTGCGGCCGCGTGAGAGGAGAAAGCCGTCAGCTTCGAGTTCACGGTAGGCGCGGGCTACAGTGTTGGGTGCGATTCCGAGATCGCTGGCTAGTTGGCGAACGGTCGCCAGCTTGGTGCCAGCCAGTAGCTCACCGCTAGCGATCTGTGCGATCGCTTGAGCCTTAATCTGTTCGAATGGCGGCATGGACGCCGCGGTATCGATTTCGAACGTGACCGGACTTTCGGTGGGGGTGCGACGCCACGATTCAGCCATGCCTGATTCTCTCACATGCGCTTCTCGTGGCGGAGGTGGGCTGTTCGATCCGGTGTCTCATAACTAACGATGAGTACCTCTAAACGGGCGTTTAGTTATGAGACATAGTTGTAAGAATCTGCGACTCTTGGAACTTCAAGGTTTCGCAGTTTTCTTGCGTGCCGTAGGTGGGGCGTCTCGTGTCCCTAGGGATACGAGACAAGCCCGTCGTGCATACAACGCCCCTTCAAGGGGCTTAATGTCGGGACACCTATACGGGCACCTGCCTGCTCGGCGTGGACTCGACGCCAACACCGGTTCGAAAGCGCCCGGTGATCGTCCGGCTTACGGGCGGTGGTCGGGGAACTAAGAGTTCGGTGCTTTCACGAGGAGTGTGTCGCCCACCAGTTCCGCGTTGTCCCGCGAGAGTTGGCTCGGTGAGGATGCGAACTCGATGATCCGTCCGTCGGCTGTTGTGGCAGACAGCCCCGGTCCTGAGCAGAACACCAAATTATCGGCGTCGTCCGGGGGAACGTAGACGATGCATTCGATGTTCGAGTCAGTTTCGTTCGTGACCCAGTATTCGTTGCCCGCAGAATCCTCTCCGGCGTACCTGCTCGTGTTGGGGTCAACGTTCCCGTCTACCGTGGCGGGCAGTTCGTCAGCAGCAGTTCTCGCGCGATCGAAGATCGGAGACCCCGTCTGCGACGTCGGTTCAGAGCCTGGCACGCACGCAGTGAGAAAGAGTATTCCACCCAAAACGAGTCCTGCTGCGGTGAGGCGCCTCATGCGCTCACCATAGACAGGGCGAACCCACAAGTCCAGAACATGGCGCGCGGATTCGCAAAGAAACAAGGCATCGGCGTCTCGTAGTGAGTGGCCGAAGCGTGTGTGATGACATCAACGCATTCGGCGCTCCGCTTGTGACACCGTTCGAACTCCGGGATGCGGAGGCGAGGATTGCAGTCGAACTGCGTTGCTGAATATAGTTGAGCTAACCGAGAAGGGACCAACGATGTTCAAACGGTTTCTCAATTTGATGGGTCGGGTCGCTAAGCGCCTGGCATTCGTGTTTACCCAGTTAGGCGGAGCGGCCAACGGTGGCCGAAGCGCGGATCCCAGCGCTCGCTCACTCTACGAAGACCGCGAAGACTACCGACCGTAATAGGTTTCGCTTACGGGCGCCGCTGCCTTCTCGCGGCTCGAATCGGGTCCTACCGTTGTCTCGTAACCGAAGTGCCTCGAAACCCATGGGTTGAAAGACGTCCTACCGGAGGTCTGCTGGCCCGCAAGAGACGAAGGTTTCGTACTCCGGAATCTAAAACATTGTCCAGATGGGGACTGATGGTGAAGGGGACCTGCTACGAAAACGGACGTGGTGCCTCATAAGGCTTTTGCTCTTCCGAGACACCCGCAGAACGCACAGCTATACGGCAGTGGAGTCTCTAATCGCCCGCCGATACCGAAAGCTTTGATACGCGATCATTGCCAGCATCACGAACACCGCCGCGATGAGCAGGATGGGGCCGCCGACGCGGAGTGCGACGAACGGTGTCTCAAACAAAAACGCACCGAGAAGTTCCCCTCCCTCTTTCTCCCATATACCGGGTGTCAGATACCAGTTGCCCGGTGAAAAGAGGGTCTTGATCATTGCACTTCCCGATGAAAAGAGAACGAAAGTCACAACTAGGAATGGAAAGACTACTGCCGAACTGACCCGAATCGCGCGCCGATACCGTTGTGCTTTGGAGCCTGCCTCGGAGAAGATCTCGGCGTTCTCATCGCCGCCGGTGGAGGCGAAGTACTGATTTCCGCTGCTGCGAGACCCACTTAGATGCTGCCACCCAGCGTCCCAAAAGAGGGACCGGTAGTCGTCGAAGTCATCGGCGCTCATGCTCGGCCGATAATCGATGCGTACCACCGCTGATCCGGGCACGATCGGGGTGAATGAATACAACAGTCCAGCCTTCGCCAAAAGCTGACCTTTGGCGGCCATGCTGTTGAGCCACCTCTCTTCTTTGTCAAAATCGACGAAGAGTTTGAATACCTTCTTCATTTCTCTATCCCTCCTTGGGTCCGCTCAAAGACGCGCACGAGGTGCGCCATCCGCTCCGCGTCCTGCGCAAGCGTCTGATATCCGAGCTCGGTGATTTGGTAGACCTTGCGACGCGGATCAGCGTCCGCGACCCGCGTGATCAGCTTCTGCTTCACGAGGTTCTCGAGCGCGCCGTACAAAGTGCCAGGCGCCAGGCGTACAGCGTCATCGCTCATGGTCTCTACCCGGGCCATGATCGCGTACCCGTGCGCAGGCTGTATAAGGGCCAAAAGGATATAGGCAACCGTCTCAGTGAGTGGCAGTCGTGGGTTTCTCCGCAAGGCGTCCTCCTTATTCAGTCCAACTGTATAGCTAGTCGCTATACAGTGCAACTGAGTAGTGTCCCATCAGGCTCGCACGACCGGCCTTGTGTGCGCGCGAGGCGACGATTGCGTGAGGCGGAGCTTCGCCAGAAAACTCAGTCGGGCGGCTTGCATCTCGTGAAGCATGCGGAGCCGCTTGCACCTACGGCGGAACGGCTCGAATGACGGGTTTACCGTATTCCAGACCGTCTTGCATCCCTCGGGTTGTGAGACGCCTCGAATTCGATCGGGGTCTCAGCTGGTCGGATAGCGGGAGTCGCGAGCGTAATCCTCTTGGCGAAGGTCGAGTGCGGCTCTCACCTGAGCTGGGGCGTCGTCACCCACGAGTACGCGAAGGCGGGGGTCCTTGGTCGCTGAGACGCGGGCGAGGATCGCTGAGGCTGCACTCTCCGGCGTTGTACCGTTGCCTGGCTCGCTCTTCGGCCACGGAACCTCTGCGGTGCCGAACAACTCGGTTCGCAGGCTGTCGTAGGCGTTCGTTGGTGAGCTGAACCGCATGCTTCCGCCAGCCCAGTCGGTGTCGAGTGCGCCGGGCTCGATGAGGGAGACGCGGATGCCGAATTGCTGCACCTCCGCTGCCATCGCCTCGCTGAATGCTTCTAGACCCCATTTTGTGGAGTTGTAGAGGCCAAGCAGCGGCCTCGTACCCACGGCTCCCACAGTCGATATCTGAACGATGTGCCCGACTCCCTGACCGCGCATGACCGGGATAACTGCTTGGCTCAGCCACAGCGGACCGAGCAAGTTTGTGTCGATGATCGCGCGGGCATCCTCTTCGGACACCTCCTCAACTGCGCCGATCAGGCCATAGCCGGCGTTGTTCACGAGCACATCGATTCGGCCGAGACGAGCCACAGCCAGCTCCGCGGCCTCGTGCGCCGCGCGACGGTCCCGAACGTCGAGGGTTTGCACCGTAAGACGCTCGTGCTTGGGGAGCGAGTGCGTACCCCTCACAGTCGCGTCCACGGAATGTCCCGCGTCGAGAGCGGCCAAGGTCAATGCGCGGCCGAGGCCACGGTTGCCTCCGGTGATCATCCATGTTTGCGGTGAAATCATGCCGCCATCGTATCTTAAACTGGACGCACCGTCTCATCTTACCAACTATGGTTCTTGTATGGCTCGTCAACAAACTCGCAAGAAAGTACACGAGGCCGTGCTGTCGCTGGCTCATGAGACCCCGGCTGGCACGATCACGATGGAAGGAATAGCAGCGCGGGCAGGCGTCAGTAAGCAGACCCTCTATCGGACCTGGCCATCGACGGGGGCGATACTCTTCGACGCCCTCCTCGCCCGCAGCATGACTGAGGATGGCACTGTCGAAGTGCCAAACTCGGGCGATCTCGCCGCAGATCTAGAACTACTGGCGACGGCGACGATTGCTGAGCTGACCGACACGACCCACGAGCCTATGCTGCGAGCCATCACGGCCCAGATGCAATCCGACGACGGTCTCGCGGCGCAGTTCCGCGAGAGACTTCTCACCCCCCAGCTCGCTGGCATATCCGATCGCTTCCGGCGCGAAAACGTGCCCGACCCCTACGGCATCGCTGAGCTATTCGTCGGTCCGATCTTCCACCGCTGGCTGCTTCGGACTCACCCGTTCGACTCGGAGTGGGTGACCGCCCATGTGGCCCGCACGCTGCGCGCAGCGGCCTTTAAGTGACATACCCGAAAACGGTCGCTATCGGTGATGAGATTGCCGTCAGTTCGATTGGCTCCCAATTGTGCGGCTTCGTTTTCCAGCAGGATTATTGAAGCGCAACATTTCACAAATTGACGCAATTAACCGGCGTCGAGAGCCCGCAGAAGACCTGCACGCGAGACGCCTCGAAACTCATGGGATGCAACACAGCCGCTGCGGGTCGTCGTCAACGTGGGCAGGGCGAGACGCCTCAAAACCTAGGGTTATGAGACCCGAGCATCGGGTTGCTCGCGATTCGAAACGTGGTGCGTGGGCATGATGATGTGACAGATCTCGGCGTCCGTGCACCGGGCAGGAACAAGCTGCTTACTGCGCACGATAAGGCCTTCCAGTTCTCCCTCCAAGGCGGCGAGCTCCTCTTGTCGTGTCCGAACCTCATTGAGTTTTGTCGAAAGTAGCTCGCTGACGTGGGCGCAGGGGTTGACGCCGTCGCTGCGTAGGTCGAGTATGGCCTTGATTTCTAACAGTGTTAGCCCCGCACCTTGCCCGCTTCGGATGAACTGGAGCTGGCTAACGATCGCGGCGTCATAGGTGCGGTACCCGTTAGAGCCACGCTGAGGTCGAGGAAGCAGACCTTGGCGCTCGTAGAAACGGATGGTCTGGGTGGGGAGGCCCACCTCCGAAGCTACTTCTCCGATACGCATCCCCTCATCCTAAGAGCTTGACCTTATACCGAGGATCAAGCTCTACAGTGATGCCTATGGATGTAACACTTCTCTATTTCACCGGGTGCCCGAACTGGAAAGTCGCGGACGAACGATTGAACCTTCTGGCGAGCGAGCGCCCGGACATTAACGTGACCTATCAGTTGGTCGAAACACCGGAGCACGCCGACCGAGTCGGTTTTTTCGGCTCACCGAGTATCCACGTAGACGGCGTCGATCTCTTCGCCGAGCCCGGCTCGCAGGCGGGTTTGACTTGTCGTCGGTACCTGACGCCGAGCGGGTTCGAGGGCGCACCAACACTTGAGCAGCTACGCACAGCACTCGCCGATGCATAACCCGGTCGCCCTGGGCACAGCGGAATCTGCCGCAGAAACACCAGTGACCGAGGATTACGATCTGATGGTCATCGGGGCTGGCATGGCGGGCATCGCCGCCGCAAAGAAATGTGCCGCCGAAGGCTGGCGAGTCGCTATTGTCGACTCCCTTCCCTACGGGGGAACGTGCGCGTTGCGGGGTTGCGACCCGAAGAAAATTCTGCGTCGTGGTGCTGAGATCATCGACAGTGCCCGCCTCATGCGAGGCAAGGGCATCGACGATGCAGGGCTGACGATGAACTGGCCGGACCTCATGGCGCACAAGCACGGCTTCACCGACCCTGTTCCCCAGAGCATGGAATCTGGCCTCGACCGCGCCGGCGTCGACACGCTCCACGGGCACGCACGGTTTGTCGGAACACACCAGATCGATATCGACGGCACCCGGTATCAGGCCGAGCGCTTCCTGATCGCGACCGGCGCGAGACCGCGACCGCTGAACTTTCCCGGTTTCGAGCACCTCATCGACAGCACCGATTTCCTTGAACTAGATGCCCTCCCCCCACGAATATTGTTTGTTGGTGGCGGCTTTATCTCCTTCGAGTTCGCGCACCTCGTCGCACGTGCCGGAAGCACGGCACGAATCATCGACCGCGGGGCACGCCCTTTGAAGAGCTTCGACCCGGATCTTGTCGAGCTGCTTGTCGACCGCGGCCGTGAGGTCGGTATTGAATTGCGCCGCAGCACCCAGATCGCGGATGTGAAGCAGACCGGTGATGGTTACCAGGTCACTCTTGAACATGACGGCATTGAGGAAACAGTAGAAGCAGACCTCGTAGTTCACGGTGCCGGACGCATCGCCGACCTCGCCGCACTGGGGCTGGAATCAGCCGGCATCGAATGGAGCGAGCGCGGGGTTCGTGTGGGAGCGCACCTTCAGAGCACGTCGAACCCCGCAGTGTGGGCGGCCGGCGACTCAGCAGACACCGCCGGACTGCCCCTGACTCCGGTCGCCGTCTCCGAAGCTAAAGTGGCGGCATCGAACATGATTAAAGGGACCACCACTGCGCCTGATTACGCCGGTATCCCTACCGTCGTCTTCACCATCCCTGAACTCGTCCGTGTAGGCCTGCTGGAATCAGAGGCCACCGAGCAGGGCATCGATTTAACAGTTCGCTACTCCGACACCAGTGGCTGGTACTCCAACTATCGGATCGGCGAGAGCACCGCGACGGCGAAAGTCCTCATCGACAGATCGAATGACCTCATCGTCGGTGCCCACCTGCTGGGGCCCGAATACAGCGAACTGGTAAACACGTTCGGCTTGGCCATAAAGCTCGGGATTACGACGCGGCAACTCAAATCAACCACCGCTGCATACCCGACAATCGGATCTGACCTCGGCTCCATGCTCTAGAAACTTCACCAAGTTAAGCGATTCGTTCGCACGGATGACGAGTTCGTTGCCGCTATCGAAGATGAGCACGACAGCGTCGAGCAGTCTTCCCTGAGTGTCGAATCTCAGCCGGAGTTGGCGCGCGGGTGAATCGTCATCGAGGTCTTCGACCCAGAGCGACGAAGTGGCCGCCTTGATGACATCTTCCGACAGGATGCCGTTTTTTCGCGCAGAATCGTGCACGTTTACGCGACGTAGGAAGTCAATGCGTCGCGGATAGCCTCTGACCTGGTCTTGCTCTCGCGCGCGGCCCGTGCGTCGATTACACGATCGCGAGCAGGACGTGGGAGCTTCCTTACTTGCCGAGCCGCGGCCGCGGTAAACTCGACTCGATAGCTCACGAAGCGAGGTCGGCGCGAAGATCATCAACCGTCACGCGAGTGCCATCATCGGAAGCATTTGCCTCGCGATATGCGGCAACGTCCTGCGCCATCTCGAATGCTTCGAGAGCTTCCAAGTCAGCCACGCTGATTACGACGGCGGCGAGCTTGCCGTTGCGGGTCACGCCGATGCGCTCACCCCCGTACATTGCACGGCCGAGCACATCGGAGAGCTGGCTTCGCAGTTCACGCGTCGAGATTTTGTTCGTCACGGTATCCATGACAATTAGTGTACGCCTAGTTCAACTGTGTACACACTGTATCTGTCGGGGTTAGAGTTGCAGGGACGTAGCGATTAGCGTCATCGCCGAATGCACCACAGGAGGTTGGCACCCATGAAGCGAAGTCTTCCGCGCTTCCTAGTCTTTTTCACGGTCACGGTTGTCGCCGGTGCGGCCCTGATCCTAATCGTGCCGAGAGCTTTTGATCCCGATGCGTCTCTTCATGCGTGGATCCCGATTGCACTCTCTGTGCTCTTCGCGGTTGGTGCGTTCTTTGCTTGGCGGGTTCGACCACATCTTGCGGGCCCGGATCAGCTAGTTCCAACACCTGAGGAAAAGAGACCATGACCTCGCGAACTCAAAGAGTTTCACTATTTCTCGTCGCCCTGTTGGCTCTTAGCGGCTGTGCCGCCCAGGGTGGCACCGATTACGTGGACGTACCCGCGGCGATGCCCGGGGGAGCAATCGAGTTGGCGGTATCGGAGACATGCGTTGAGGGGTCAGACCCTGACTGCATTTTAGTCAACGACCAATATGTTCTGAAGCCCACAGCGTTTGAGCGGGCGTCGGTGGAAGACGCCGCGGTTGCTGAAGCTGGTGGGCAAAACGCCGTTGATGTGACGTTTACGGATGAGGGGGCGGTAGTCCTTAATGCGCTCACAGAAGAAGCAGCGGGAGCCGGGGAACCCGCACGATTGGTCATGAAAATAGGTCCGGAGATTCGGTCCGCGGTATTCGTGGCGGAACCGCTAATCGGCAACCAAATAATGATTGCTCTCTCGCCCGACGACAACGCTCAAGAAACTGTCGACCTGATCAATGGGGGCTAACCGGCGATGAGACACTGGAACAAATTTGTAAGAACTGGGCTATTAATTGTGGCAGTGACCGCAGCTTTGACCGCGTGCAGCAGCGTCGGCGATCTCACCATCAGCAACGAAAGCTCTTCCGACGTGACCGTCACGACCGGGGACGATGAGATTATTGTCTCAGCAGGGGGAGGCGCCAGCATCCTCGGATCGGGCTGCACCCCGGGCGACGTCACCGTGGAGTTCACGTCAGGCGAGAAGTTTGTGGTCGCCGGGCCCGTTTGCCCTGAGGAGCAAATCGTAGTCCGAAACGGCAAGGCCGAATTGCAGCCCTCCTCTTAGGCAGCGCCACTACCGCGTGCGGCTACTTCGAAAATGGTCTCAAGACCGTCTTCTTCGTCCCACTGTTCACCGACTTCTGTGAAGCCGTAACCGTCAACCAGGGATCGCGACGGATGATTTTCTGGACTGATGGTGGCTCGAACGATCTGCACGTCCGCACTGGCGCTGGCTACCGAAAGCAGAGTTTCGAGAGCCCGCCTCGCATACCCCCTCCTTCGATATTCCGGAGCGATCCTGTAGCCAACTTCGACCATCCCGGCACCATCCGGTGCTCCATGAAATCCGGCTATCCCAACAGCACCATCGACGCCGGGCACAATGATCAATCGGGTGACCCAGGGCGCGTCCGACGGGGTATCGACAATTTGTTCGCTTCTCATGCGCCAGAGCCCGATGCACTCCACGCCCGCAAGGTACGGCGTGATGAGGGAGGAGTGTGCATCATCGACAGCTTCTCCGCGGGCCAGTGCGTTGAGGACAAGTTTCGGAATCGCTACTAGCTGCATCTGCTGTGATTGCGGGTGCGTCCACGGGTGCATGGTCATTGTCATCTACGCCATTCTGACAGGCGCTGCTAAGACAGCGAGTAGCGAATATCCGCTTGAGTGCGGGGAGAGAACTGATCGTGAAAGTCACGTTCATTCGGAATCCATACATCGCGCCAAAGCACTCCGTGATTTCGTCCTAGTTTCTCGTCTCTTTCCATGCCGCGTCGAGCCGCTGTTTGCAGATCAACGTCGCACCAGATAGTGAGATCAATAAACGGAAGCGCTTCAGCGTGAAAAAGCCCGATGAGATCGACCACGAGAATTTGTGCGACCGGGAGCGGTTCTGGGGTTCCGAGTTGCCTCTGGCTCCAGTCATAGCGTCGAAATGTGCTCGGTCGTCCCTCGCGCCTGGGCGCCAACACTTCTGATGCGAGTCGTAACCGTTCCACCCCATCCCAGTCCGACGAACGCCGGTGGGAGCGGACGGGGTCCAAGAAATCGTCGCCCCGCATCCGCTTCGAATCAGGAACGGCAGCAACAAGCTGTCGGGTGAGAGTGGATTTGCCGGAGCCGCAATAGCCGGATATTCCCACAATGGTCCGGGGTCCGGTCTTTCGGCGCTGGGCGTCGATCTGGCCGATGAGTCCATCTAGCGTCACAGCACGAGCGTAGAGGATTTTACCGACGCTCTTGGAGATGGACAATGAGCACGCCCAGAAGCGTGAACACCCCGAGCACCGTCGCGAAGATTGCAGCGAGCAGAATGGCGGCGTCACCGGGAAGCATGGAGCAGGGTGACGGGTTGTCATCGTAGTCACAGGTGCGCCACGGTTAAAACAGGTAGACCACGGCCGTGATGAAACCGCCGACAGTCATGACCGCGCCGATAATGAGCAGAACGGTACTGGGCCTCTTTGCTTTTATGGCGTGAGCTTATCCCAATTGTGCAATAACTGACACTCACTCAGATCAACCGATGAAACCGCTTCATCGAGCAGTACTGTCGATCCTATGGAGAACAACGCAGCGGAGATCCGCCGTCGGGTGGGTCGTTGGATCGTGATCGCTGGGGCGATGCTCTGGGCCATAAGTTTGGTGATAGTCGTAGTCGTGTCGCCGCAGGGCGCGGTAGTGTCGTCAGATCCGGGCGCGAAATCGATTGCCCACTGGATAAGGCTGCTTCCCTCGGCGGTCGGCATCGCACTGGTGCTTCTGCTTCCGCGCCCCGCACCGCCTCGCCCCGCAACCGTAGGCGAACGACGCCCATTCACGATCACCACTTTCGCCTTAGTCTCATTGGCTGTCGTTTTTCCGCTGGCTGCGGCGAACATTCCGCTCGAGGGGGAGCTCTACGTTCTTGGCAAGCTCGTCTTGTTCATGGTCATCCCCGGGGTGCTTCTTCTTCTCGCCCGACGTAGCGTGAAGATTCAGTGGAATCGGCAACCCTCAAGATGGTGGGCACCTGCGATTGTGGTTGTTGTCTGGACAGTGCTGTCTCAGATCGCGCCGTGGAACCCCCGGTTCGAAATAGCCGGCCTGGATCCGAACTTTGTGATGGTCGCTGCGGTGGCGACAGCGCTCACGGCGGGTGTTGGGGAGGAGCTTTTCTACCGGCGTTGGCTTCAGACCCGCCTCGAAGCGGGATTGGGTGCGTGGCCGGGCATCGTCGCCGCGTCTCTAGCGTTTGCGCTTATGCACCTCGCCTCGCGCGGAACCGGAGACATCGTGTTTGATGTCGCCCGAGTAATCGTCGCGCAGGGTTCCTTCGGCCTGTTCTTGGGGGTGATGTGGTGGCGTTACCGCAACCTCACAGCAATCATCATCATCCACATCTTTACGAATGGATGGCCTGTAGCGGCCGCGTTGCTTCGCAACTGAGTTGGCATCCAGGCTCTACCGGCTCCGCTCGGCTCCACTCGGCTCGGCTCGGGTTGGCCATGCTCAACTCTCAACGAAAACAGGGCGGGCCGGATGCCGAAGCACCCGACCCGCCCTGTTGGGTTCAGAAGGTCAGACCCTACTTCTCCCAACCCGTGTTCTCGACGGGCTGCACACCGAAGAGGTCCAGGCCAACGTAAGGCTCAGGCGTGAGGTTCGCGAGACCTTCCTTGACGGTCCAGATTTCTGGTCCGTTATACATCGGGAAGATACCCCAAGTTTCGGCAAAGATCTCGGCCTCGAGCTTCATCGCCTCGGCCGTCTGCGCCTCGGGGTCAGCGATCGTCTCGAGCTGGTCTTGGATCTTCGTGTCGATCTCGGGGGTTCCCGTTCCTGAAAGGTTTAGCCCGCTATCGGAGCAGTAAATCTGGCAGAACCACGCCGCACCGAAAGGATCAGACGCAGTGAAGCGTAGCGAGAAAATGTCCCAGTTCTTCGTGGAGTAGTCCGTCGAGAAGTCCTGAGGCGAACGCGTGTCGATGGTGACATCAAAACCGGCGGCCTTCAGCTGCTGCTGCAAAGCCTTGGCGCTAGCCTCCTGCACGGGGTCATCGCTGAAGATCGGGTAGGTCACCGCAAGTGCGACGCCATCCTTCTCGCGAATTCCGTCCTCGCCCTCGACCCAGCCAGCCTCGTCAAGCAGTCCCTTTGCACCTTCAAGATCAAACTTGTAGCCAGCCTCTTCGAGCGCGTTGACGTAGCCAGGCTGGAAGGAGTAGAGCGTGAACGAACCAGCAGGATCCTCTTCGTAGTTCAGACCGTTCCACACGACCTTCTTCTGCTGCTCCACATCAATCGCCATGAAGAATGCTTTGCGAACATTGATGTCCTGAAACTGTGGCTTGTCGGCATCAACCTGCAGAAGAGTATTAGCCGTCTGCTGAGCGCGGTAAGTTACGACACTATCCATATCCTTGACCTGCTCGAGGCGGTCCTTAGTGTTGGTGCTCGCCATGTCGATCTCGCCGTTCTTAAAAGCGTTAATCGATGCTGCGCGGTCCAGCTGACGGAAGGTCACCTTGTCAAGCAGTGGCTTCTCGCCCCACCAGTTTTCGTTGGGCTCAAACACCACGGTTCCGCCGTTGATGTCGAAGTTGCTGAGCTTGTAAGGCCCGGCACCCCACTCAGCATGTGGCTCGTCAATGAAGCCTTCGTTGAAGATTTCGGGCGTGTTCACATTGGGGTTAAGCACAGTGGTGAAGAGCATCTGGGGCCACGCAAATTCGGCCTTGAATGTGACGACAGCCTGCTTATCTGTCTCACCCTTGGTGACCGACTCGATCTCCTTATAGCCGTCGGTGGCATTGGGGCTGTAACCCTCTTCGTAGGAACGGTTGGCGATCCAGGTTGCTTCGAACGCTTTCCAGTCGATGGGTGAGCCATCGTTCCAGACGGCGTCGTCGTTAATGGTGAAGTTCACAAACGTCTTGCCGTCCGCGACACCGAAGTCCCACTCGTCGAGGTAGGCATCGTTCTTGTAGGCTGTGCCGTCCTCTTCCATAAGCAGAATTTGTGGTGTGTACCACGTAGCGAGGCGCGAGGTGTCTGCGCTTGCGTCACCGTTGAGGGGGTTCATCTGCGGGGTAATTTCCGTGATCGGGAAGACCACCTCGCCGCCCTCCTGAAGGTTCTCGCGTGGTTGGGGATTGTAGTCAGCGGCCGAAACAGCAATGGCATCTCCGCCATCGTCGCCGGGGCCACCTCCCGCGGCGCAACCGCTGATACCGAGGGTGAGAACACCACCCAGTGCAATAATTCCAAGCAGCTTTCTGTGCTGATTCATACCGTTCCTTACTTTGTGGGTTTGGATGTGGGAAGACTAACTCTGGCTCAGAATCTTGACACCCGAACGGGGGCGATGGCTTCTGAGCCAAAACGTTCTATCTGAAATGACATGCATTGCGATGGGCGTTCTCAGGCCCGGTCAACGGTGGCACTTCGCCGAGACAACGGGCCTGATTCTCTGGCGGAAGAACGGGGAATAGCTGGCATCTGCTGGCGAAGGAGCAGCCACCAACCTGATCGGTGGCGCTTGCCAGATCACCGGTGAGTACGATGCGTTCGCGGGTGCGCTCGATGTCCGGATCTGGGATGGGGATCGCAGAGAGCAACGCTTGCGTATAGGGATGTTGTGGATTCTCGAATATTTCGTCGACGCTGCCATGCTCAACGAAAGCGCCCAGATACATGACGGCTACTCGATCGGCGATGTGCCGGACAACGGAGAGGTCGTGGGCGACGAACAGGTACGACAGACCCAGCTTGGCCTTGAGTTCATCGAGTAGGTTAATCACGCCAGCCTGGATGGAAACGTCGAGAGCCGAGACGGGTTCATCCAGCACTACAACCTTGGGGTTGGTGGCCAAGGCTCGGGCGATACCGATGCGTTGGCGTTGGCCCCCCGAGAATGCTGCCGGAAAACGGTTGCTGTGCGATGGGTCGAGGCCAACCAAGTCCATCAACTCATCGACACGTGTTTCGCTCTCAACCTTCGTGGTCCCGATCGCACGCAACGGTTCGGCGATAATATCGGCCACCGTCATGCGCGGGTCGAGGGCGCCCATCGGATCTTGGAACACGATTTGGACGTCACGCCGCAGCGCGCGCTCGGCTTGACCGCCGCGCACATCGGCGACACTCGTTCCGTTGATCAGGATGTCACCGTCAACCTGTTCGACCAGATCCATGATCTGCAGCAGAGTTGTGGTCTTGCCGCAACCCGATTCGCCGACGATCGCCAGCGTCTCGCCCTCTCGGATGTCAAACGATATTCCGCGAATTGCATGCACCTCCCCCAGCTTGCGTTTGAGGAAGGCCCCCTTCATCAGCGGAAAAGTCTTGGTCATATTGCGTACTTCGAGCGTCACCGGTCGATCTTCGCGGGGCACGTCCGCTAGCGCGCTCTCCGGGATGGCTGGCAGAGGAAACACCGGGCGCCCATCGATGAGCCCACCATCAGTAATTTCGTGTGAGCGGATGCACGCAGCCTGATGTTCGCCGACCCCTGTGTTGCCGACGTTCACGAGATCGGGTTCGCGTGTGTGACAGGCATCGATAGCGATCGGACAGCGCGATGCGAATGGGCACGCATCCGGAAGGTTGATCAGCAGTGGCGGGTTTCCCTTGACAGGTACGAGGGGTTGTTTCTCGGCCTTGTCGACCCGGGGGATCGCACCAAGGAGGCCAATGGAGTACGGCATCCGCGTGCGGTGGAAGAGTTCGTGCACGGGAGCCTTCTCAACCGGCTTGCCCGCGTACATGACCAGCACATCGTCGGCGGTCTTAGCGACGACTCCCATGTCGTGGGTGATCATGATGACGGCGGCACCGGTCTCACTCTGGGCTTGGGAGATCAGATCAAGAATCTGCGCTTGGATCGTCACATCGAGGGCGGTTGTCGGCTCATCGGCGATGATGAGTTTCGGCTTGTTGGCCATCGCAATAGCGATCACCACTCTCTGGCGCATCCCGCCAGAGAACTCGTGGGGGAACGATTTCATGCGCCGTTCGGGATCAGGGAGCCCCACGGTCTCGAGCAGTTCGACCGCACGAGCCCACGCTTCTCGCTTCGAGAGCTTGCGATGAACGGTGAGCGCCTCAATCAGCTGGTCGCCAATGCTGAAGACCGGGGTGAGCGACGACAACGGGTCTTGAAAGATCATCACCAAGCCATTGCCCCGAATCGCGGAGAGCTGTTTGTCAGACTGTCCGAGTAGTTCCTGGCCGTCGAAGACGATTGATCCAGAGATCCGAACGTTCTCGTCTAGCAGGCCCATGATTGCTAATGATGTGACCGACTTGCCCGAGCCAGATTCGCCGACAATGCCGAGGGTGCGACCCGCCTCGAGGTCAAATGAGATGCCGCGCACAGCATCCACGGTGCCCGTCTCCGAGGGGAAGCTGACCTTGAGGTCGCGAACAGAAAGTAGTGGGTTGGTCATGCTCGCCCTCCCGCGGCCGAAGTTGGGTCGAGCGCATCCCGCAAGCCATCAGCGACTAGGGCCATCGAGACGGTGAGTAGTGTGAGCGCGGCGGCAGGAAAATAGAACAGCCACGGCGCACTGGTGATCGTGTTTGCACCGGAGCCGATCAGTGAACCGAGCGAGACATCGGGGATCTTGACACCGAAGCCCAAGAACGAAAGACCCGTTTCAATCATCACCGCCGCAACTACACCTAGCGTGAAGTTGATCACCAAAAGCGAACCGATGTTGGGCAGCATGTGGCGCAACACGATCTTCATTCCCGGCACGCCCATGTAACGGGCAGCGTGGACATACTCACGTTCACGCAGTGAGAGCGCCATCGTCCAGATCACGCGAGCAGGGAAGAACCACCCGATGAGGATCATGATGAGCGAAATAATGCGCCAGTCTCCCCCTGAGTCGTTGGAGAACATTGCTAGGAGCAGAAAAGTGGGCACGACCATGAGAAAGTGAATGAGCAGCAGGGTGACCCGCTCGAACATGCCGCTGAAGTATGCGGCCGCCGTGCCAACCACCGCCGAGATCACGGTGGTTCCCACCGAAACGGAGACGGCGATCATGAGTGAGCGTTGCAGGCCGATTGCCACCTGGGCGAAGGTGTCGTTGCCTGCGCTCGTGGTGCCAAACCAGTGTTCACCGTTCGGTGGCTCACCGAGGTTGAGAAAATCGAGCTCGATGTGGTCGTAGCGCGCAAGCAGGGGAGCAACGAGCGCGAACAGCACGAGGAGCGCGAAGATCACGAGGCCCGCAACGGCCGGACGATTGCGCCGAAAACGCCGGGAGTAGAGTTGCCACTTCGACATGCGCTTTCTGGGAAGCCGAAGGGCAGTGGTTTCTGGGCCGACGGCCGGTTGGATCGAATTTCTGGGCATCTCAGCTCACCCGCACTCTCGGATCGAGAACAACGACGGCGATGTCGGCGAGCAGCGCGCCGATCGCGGTGAGAACCGCGCCAAACGCGGCAATCGCGACGGTTCCATGGATGTCATTTTTTGCAATGGTTTCAAGAAAGTAGCGACCCATGCCGTTCCATCCGAAGATCGACTCGGTAAGGATTGCGCCCATAAAAACGGTGGGGATTGTAAAAGCCACCTGTGTTGCCACCGGAATGAGCGAGGTGCGCAGCGCGTGCTTGCGAATGGCCTGCGCCTTCGTCAAGCCCTTGGCGCGGGCGGTCCGCACGTAGTCGGCGTTGATATTGTCGAGCAGCAGCGAACGCTGAAGAAAATGGGTGCCAGCATAACCAATGATCACGAGTGCGATGGTCGGTAAAATCAGATGCTGGAGGGCATCGATGATGGTGGGGAAGAACCCCGTAACATCCGGACTCGCTGAGCCAGTGACGAAGAATACCGTCGTTCCCACCATGTTGTTGAAGCCGATCGCCAGCAGCACGATTCCGAGAGCCGCCACGACAATATTGATGTTCATCGTGACTATCGAGGTGGCCTGACCGATGCGGTCGGCAAGCTTGTACTGTCTGGAAGCGGTGTACACGCCGAGGGCAATGCCCAAGACGGTGGCGATGACCGTGGCACCAAGAACGAGTTCGGCGCTCACCCACATGCGATACGCCACCTGCTCATTCACCGACTGGCCGACGGGGCTTACTCCCCAATCCCAGCGGAAGATGATGCCGGAGAACCAGCTCCACCAACGTTCGAAGAGCGGAACGGTATCGCTGAGGTCTCGTGGTTGGAGCAGCTGGACTATCTGATCCTCTGACAGCGGTGGACGGCGTCCAACGTAGTTGTTGCGCGGGTCAAGAAAGCCCCATGCCAAAAAGTAAGTCAGATTTGTCGCGACCACGATCATGAGCATCCAGCCGGCGAAGCGACGCATCAAATACTTGATCAAGAGGTTGTCTTTCTCATGTGAAAGCGTGTGTCAGGATCGCCGACACCGCGCTGAGCCAGTGAGAAGTGTATACAGACGCGATCGTCATTTTCGAAAGTCGTGTCGACCTGTGGAAAACTTTTTTGGGACCGCGGATAGCACTTTAGGCAGAAACCTCAGCTTCGAAGGCCACGCAATTTTAGGTGCTTCTCGGATGGGTGACTGCAGCTTGAGCGTGTGGCAGACTCCCGACCATGCGGGAAATTATTTGGGGATGGCTCACTGCGGCGATCGGCCTGGCGATTCTGGTTGTGATCTTCTTCTACGGAATCGAGTTCGGAACGTGGGTGGACGAGGCTGGGTCACTGCGATCAGCGCCGCCGACGTTCATCCTCCCTTTCGTGGTTGCAGGCCTCGGCTTGGTCTTATTCGTCGGAGGATTCAGCGTTGGTGCCTCGGCGGGCGTTCAGCGGTCGAAGTCTCGCCGCTAGAGCCAGTCGTTTCGTTTAAAAACGACGAACAGGGTTACCGAGAGCACGACGATGAGCAGGGCCGACGTGACGAAGCCAGAGGTGTTGGCGAACCCGGGGAATGGCAAATTTTGGCCGCAGAAGCCCGTGACGGCCGTCGGCACCGCGATGATGGCCGCCCAACTGGTCACCTTTTTGGTGATGACATTGAGCCGGTTGCCCTGAATGGTCAGATTGGTTTCGACAATCGTCGACACAAGATCTCGCAAACTGTCGGTCCACTCGGTGGCGCGCAGAACGTGATCGTAAAGGTCCTGATAGTAGGGAGCCATTTCGCGGGGAACGAGGTCGATATCACGCCGAATAAGGGTGTTGACCACCTCCCGCATGGGCAGCACGACCCGTCGCAATTGAACAAGACTCTTGCGCAATTCAAAACTGCGTCGCTGCACATCCGTGTCATGGGGCCGCTCGTCGAACAGGAGATCCTCAAGATTCTCAATCTGGTCATCGAGGGCCTGAACTGTAGTGAAGTGCCCGTCGATAACGAAATCGAGCAGCCCGTAAAGAAGTGCACTGATGCCATGGCTGGTAAGTTCGGCATTCTAGTCGAGGTGATCGAGCAGGGCGTCGATGGGAAAGCTGTCGTCTTTGCGAACAGTGATCAGGGCTTTCGGGGTGATGAAGGCGGCAATCTCTGCGGTCGTCAATTCTCCCGTGTCGGCATCCAACCGCACTGCGTACGCGCTCAGAAAATCATCCGCCCAGTATCGCAGTCGCGCTGCTGGTTCTGGACGCCATCCCGTGTGCCGACTCCGTGAGATGGCAATTGGCATCAGCGCACGCCCATTTTCTGTCGATCCGCGCAGCTATTCGAAAGTTTTCCCGCTGCGGCACTATCGCCGATCACGCCAGCGGGTGACTACTATTCCGGTGAGGGCGGTGCTGATCCCCAGCAGAAGTATCGGTGACTCAAATGCGAGTACGGCTGCTGCTCCTCCCAGCGCGGCGAGGAGAATCGCGTCGAGACCCCAGATAACTCGCACAGCGGCCATCGGATCGCCGGCGGGCGTCGACATCGGGGTCAGCAACGCAATAGGCAGGGAACCTTTTAGCGCATTGCTGATCCGAGTGGCTAGGGCAAGTAGCGCGAGGGCAATGGAGCTGACGGCGGCAGCGCCGGATGCGGTGCCGAAAATAATTGAGCACAGGATGACCACCGCGAGGAGCATGACGAGGGTGACTACCAACGGAAAGAGCGCATGGTGGGTGAGGAGGCGCTCGTCGCTCATCCCATAAAGCGGAAAGCCTGAGGCGACGCCGGCAGCATGACGGATTCCATCAGTGAGCGGGCCCAGACCAGCGAAGGCGATAACCCCGGCAGTGGCACCAAGGAGCCAGCCCGGTGCCGTCGGCACAAACGCGAAAGCAAGTAACACCCCGGCGCCGCTGAGCGCGACGATACTGACGATGAGCCGGCCGGGCGTTCGGATCGCTCCAATAGCGTCCCGGACGAAGAAGATCCGCGCCAGTCGGCCGTAGGGTCGCACCGCACGGATCCGGCGCCCGAAGTGCGGCTTGGGCTGGTAGATCGTGGCCGCTGACGAGAAGTCCATGCCGACAGCATGCGTGGTTGCAGATTCCCAACGTGCTGCCTGCATGGCGAGTTGTTCGAAACCGAGCCGATTCATCAGCACCGGAACCAAACCGACCAGCGAGAGAGCCAGTGCTGTCAATGCAAGGAGGCTGGGTGATCCCCCGCTCGTGGGATACGCGAGACCGACCCATCCCCAGGGCAGGTACGTTTGCGAGGCAGGAACTGCGACGGCGACCACTCCGAGGGCGAGGATGCCGAGAGCCCCGACCACGGCAGCGCGCGGGAACACTTGACCGACCAACCACGCCACCGTCGTGATGACGCCCACGAGCGTGCCGACCGCAATGAAGTTCGCGACCGCTTGTGCCCCAGCCAGTCCGTTGCTGGCGAGGCTGGTGCTGATCAATCCTGCGACGATCATGCATCCTGTGACGACGATCATTCCCGAACGCAATAATGCTGCACCGAAGGTGTTGAAGCGGGGAAGGTCGCTCGTGGCAAGAGCGTGAGTCACAAATGGTGGAAGAACCGCAGGGCCTCGGTCGCGCCCCAGCAGCAACGCGCCGGCCCACAGTGCAGCAACGATGAGCGACGCGATGCGTGGTGCCGCAGCATCCGCAAGAAGGGAAAGCCCTGTTGGGCTGGTCGCGCTCAGCCACACTGCCCGACCTATTGGGATGACGGCCACGAGGGCGAGCATCAGCACTGTGTAGATGGCGAACGCGCGATCACCAGTCGTGCGGATGTTGCGAGCACGCCAAATACTGATCGCTGCCTGTGATCGGCTGCTCATGCTGCGATCTCCAGCTGCAGGTTCTGGTCGGCAAGCGCTTCGGCAAGCACCGCACTGTGGGTGGCGATGACGAGGGTCGCGCCGTCGTCGCGGCGAGAGCCGAGAACGCGGATCACGGACTCGATATGGTCAGGATCTAACCGCTGTTCGGGTTCATCGAGGATCAGCACTTCGAAGGGACGCGCCAGCACCAGGGCGAGCCCGAAGAGTTGTGTCTGACCGGACGATAGTTCGTGCGGGAACCGCTCTCCAAGCTGATCAAGCCCCAATTCCGCAAGCACCCCGCTCGCCAGGTCCACAGCCGCCGCCGGATCATCAAACCAGGTGGTCGCGACCAACATGACGTGATCCCGCACCGTGAGGTCGACAGCCATCGGCGGTAGCCCGATCATCGTAGACACGCGTCGCCGAAAGCCACGGTCACGCTCCGCCACCGATCCGCCACCGATTCGCACCGCGCCACTTGATGGCTTTCTCGCCCCCGCCAGCACCCGCAACAGTGTCGACTTACCCGTCCCGTTGCGTCCACGCACGATCAGAGCCTCACCCCGCCGCGCTGCCGCAGACACCGGCGCCAATAACGTCACTTCACCAGCAACCACACCTACCTGATCCACCTCAATCATTAGGCAATCCTCGCAGACCACATATCGCGCGAACCGATTGCTGGCAGATAAGCCGAAACAATTTCGAGGTCTTGTCATTCGGCGCGAACAGCAGCACTCTTAGAGGATGCACTTCGATGGAGTTCTGCCAGAGGACGCACCTGATCCGAGGGTGAAGCGTGCCAAGACTTTGAACGGCATGCCAATTCCGGTAATCGAGTTTGCTGCACAGCGTTCAGTGGAGGTCACCGATATCGGCGTTAACTCGAGCACTGATGCTCTCGGCTGTGACTCCATGACCGCCAGCGTCTCAGCCACGCTGTGGCGCAAGCCTGAAGACAAATCCGATCCGGCGAACCTTGCGGACCTTGACGACAAGACCCGTCGCTCGCTCGAAGAGGTGCCACCGTGGCCACGACCGGCATGGCTGATCGAGCGAGTCGAAAGCATGAAATATCCGATGCTGTGGGAAGCCGTTCAGACCAGCTGGCATCGTGACGAGTCCGAGCTCGCCGACCTCGACAACCTTCTCGTCCAGCACGCCAACTACATCCTGATGAACCAGTTCCGTGAAGAACCCGGGCTCGACGTTCACGACTGGGACTCACCCGCGCTCACCTCGAAGCGAATGATCCGGGCTGGCATAGATGTAACTATCGACGGGGAGAGCGTGACGGGCGCGGAGATTGACACCGACCCCTTCGTCTACGCCATCGGGGCGAAACTCGCGAACGGTGGAACCCTCACCGCGGTGATTGCGCGCGAACACCTCCCGTTCATCAGGCTCGGGTTTGCGCGTCGCTGATCTGCGTCTCGCCAATGAGCTTGAGGGCGCTTCTGAGCTGGCGAATCGAGGCGGTGTGGAGTCGTGATAGGCCACGGGGACTTCGAGTGCCGAACTCGAAGCATTTCCCAGTAACGTTCTCGCACCCAAGGAAGTATCAGGTTGGTCACCGGAATTTGACTGCTAAACGCCCTCGCTGGAGAGCAAGAGAGGTGCGCATCGGCGCCGATGACCGGCTACTCGAGCAGCTTGCCCTCGACGGCCACTTCACGGATGAAAGCCTGGATCTCATCCGGGATCGCCGGGATTTCTTCCCGAGTCACTCCAGTGGCGGGAGACCAGACAAGGTTCACCTGCAGCGACTTGTCCATCTCGGGGTAGTCACTTCGGTTGTGACAACCGCGGCTCTCGCGGCGTTCCAAGGCCGCCTCTATGGTGGCTCTGGCCGCCATGATTGCTGACTTGAGGTCGAAGGCGTGCGCCAAGTCTTGGTAGCCGGCGATATCCGGGTGCACCCCAATGTCACTCATGCGCGCCTCGATCGCGTCGAGTTCGGCAAGGCCGGTTTTCAAACCTGTTTCGTCGCGAACAACACCGGCATGCTCGGTCATGGTGTTTCGGATGGCGCGTTGCAGGGCCCTCACATTCTCCGACCCATCGGCCGCGAGCAGGTGGGTGATCTCATCGCGCGCAACCTGCACCGAGGCTGCCGATCGTGTCTGCGCTGGCAGCGATGCCGAATAGCCGGCTGCAGCCTGGCCGACAATACGACCAAAGACGAGCAGTTCGCACAGGGAATTGCCGCCCAAACGATTGGCGCCATGCAGCCCACTGGATGCCTCACCGATGGCATAGAGGCCGGGAACGTCGGTGCTGTGGTCTTCTGGTCGCACCCACACTCCGCCCATCGAATAGTGCGCGGTTGGCGCGATCTCGATCGGATCCTTCGTGATGTCGAGCATTTGCAGCTCCAGCATCGTCTGATAAACGCGCGGCAGGCGGGTCATGATGGTTTCGCGAGGGAGGTGGGAGACATCCAGCCACACACCACCATTGGGGGTGCCGCGGCCCTCCTTGATTTCGGTGTAGCAGGCGAGTGCTACCCGGTCGCGAGTGGATAGTTCAAGGCGTTCGGGGTCGTACTTGCCCATGAAGCGTTCGCCTAGACCGTTGCGCAAAATTCCGCCCTCACCGCGTGCAGCTTCGGAGATCAGCGTGCCCGCAGCATTCTCGGGCTCGATGATTCCTGAGGGGTGAAATTGCACCAGTTCGGGATCGCGCAAGCGCCCTCCAGCCTCAACCGCGAGACGGAAAGAGTCACCCGTGTTCTCATCGCGCCTCGATGAGGTTCGCCGCCAGATGCGATTGTGGCCGCCAGCGGCGAGAATTACCGCATCGGCGTGAATGAGATAGCGGGTGCCCGTCTCCAGGTCAAAGCCGTAAGCACCGAAGACCGCTCCGTCATCGTTCACGAGGATTCGGGTCACGTACACGGTGTCGAGAATGGGAACATTCAATTGCGCCGCCCGATTGATCAGGGTGCGCTGAATTTCGAGACCGGTATAGTCGCCGGCGAAAGCGGTGCGACGGTAGGTGTGTGCACCGAAGAAGCGCTGAGAGATGCGCCCATCGTTTTCTCGGGCGAAGGGCATGCCGTAGCGTTCGAGATCCTCGATCCCGCGGGCCGCATTCGAGGTCACTATTTCGACGGTGTGCGGGTTCGCCAGCAGGTAGGACTCGGTGATGGTGTCGGCGGCGTGCTGCTGCCAACTGTCCTCGACATCCATTGTGGCGAGGGCCGCGTTGATGCCGCCCGCAGCGAGCGAGGTATGGGCATCAGACTTGGGACGTTTGCCTAGGGCCAGCACGTCGACACCAGCTTCGGCGAGCTCAATTGCCGCGCGAAGACCGGAGCCTCCCGTGCCAATGACGAGGACTGTGGTGGAGATCTGACGTTCTGAAAAACTCATGTATCTACGCTAAACATCTTCGGTCAATTACTCCAATGCACAAATATCGTTGTAGCAATGCGAATAAGCTATGGATATGAACCTCGAACAGTTAGCTGGATTCGTTGAGGTGGCCCGGGTTCGAAACTTCACCCGAGCCGCCGAGCAGCTACATCTCGCGCAGCCATCATTGAGCCGTCAGATTTCTTCGCTCGAGCAAAGCCTTGGCGCCGAGCTGTTTCATCGTGCCCGAGAAGGAAGCACGCTCACGTCGGCGGGCGAGCTGCTGCTGCCGCTCGCGCGACGCATGCTGGCTGATGCAGAATCGGTGCGCCGAGAGTTGGCGGAACTAGCCGGGCTCGAACGCGGCAGGGTTCGTTTCGGCGCAACCCCCACCCTCTGCATCAGCCTTGTCGCCGAGGTGCTGAAAGAATTCCACACAACGCATCCGGCAATCGAATTGCACCTTTCGGAACACGGATCTCGGCAATTGCTCGACCAGCTTGCCAGCGGTGAGCTCGATTTTGCGCTCATCACCACCTCAAATGTGGCGGCCGTCGAGAAGTTCACTGTCACCACACTGCTCGTTGAGGAGCTTGTGGTGATCTCTGCCGCCAACACCGCTCCATTGGCGGCGCACAATGCCATTGACCTCGCGGCCGTTTCTCGACTGCCGCAGATCGTGTTTAGCCCAAGCTACGATCTCCGCAAAACGACCGATGACGCCTTCGCCGCCGCGGGGCTCACCCCTCATGTCGTACTTGAGGGAGCAGAAATGGATGCTGTTCTGCGTTTCGTCGAACGCGGGCTCGGTGTCGCCATTGTGCCGGCGATGGTGCTGCTCGATCGCCCTGGGTTGCAGTCGGTTCGGCTCGAAGAACCAACGCTTACCCGAACCATTAGCCTCGCCCGACCGGCGGATGTTGCACCGACCGCCGCAGTCACGGTGATGCAGCGCACCATCACCGCTACCGCTACCGCGTTCGCGGCCCGGGCTGGCGCGACAATGAGCCTGATCTCCGACCGACGACGGCACTGATACCGATGCCGAACTTCGCCCCGTGTGAGCGGTAGTTTCGGTAAACGTGCGGTACCCAATACTGCCGTTGTTATCATGGCAGCCCATCGTTCTTATCGTGCCCCGCATCCGTCTCCCTCGGCAATTTCTCACGCACTTGCCTACGCTTTTCTTGCCTCCGATGTGTGGGAAACGAAGCAACTCGTTGACGCTGGTTGGAGCGTTCTCGGAGCACACAGACGGTGGTTGAGAGCAGTAGTCGCGGATGTCGTAGCCGCCTACCATCGACCGCCCACCGATTCCTCGCGAGAGTTGGCCGCGTTCATCCGCAACTCGCCCGCCTTTGTGGATGCCATTGCCAAAGCACGTCAGCAGCGGCGCCCCATCCGCATCCACCATCTTGTTGTAGCCCCGTCACAAGCCCGCGACGTTGGCGGATTAGTTCCACGAATCAATACCGTTGCCGAGCTCGCGGAATTGCTGGGACTGACCATCGGCCAGCTCGACTGGTATGCCGACACCAAGAACTGGAATCGTCGCGCGCCGGTTGGACCGCTCCAGCACTACCGCTACGAATGGCGCACCCGACCGGGCAGAACACCGCGACTGCTTGAGGTGCCCGAGGAGCGGATCCGTCGGGTGCAACGGCTGCTCCTCGATGCGGTCATCGCGCTCATCCCGGTCAATGACGCGGCGCACGGCTTCATTGCTAACCGCAGTGCCGTAACGGGCGCTGCCCTCCACACCGGGCGTGAAATTGTGGTGTCCCTCGACCTCACAACGTTCTTCACCCGGGTCACGGCCTCGCGAATTTATGGGGTGTTTCGGCAATCCGGTTTTCCCGAGACGGTCGCGCATATTCTGACGGGGCTGTGCACCAATTCTGTTCCACCGAGGGTGATTGCCGCGATGCCGCCCGGCGGCGACGCCGACGAACGATTTGCGCTGCGGCACGCGTTGGCCGCCAACCATTTGCCGCAGGGAGCGCCGTCGTCTCCCATGCTGGCGAATCTGGCCATTCGTCGTCTCGACTCACGATTAACCGGCTGGGCACACTCGGTTGGCGCAATCTACACCCGGTATGCCGACGATCTCGCTTTCAGCGGGGACCGCGATTTAGCCCGACGACCCGACGCTTTTATTCGCGGCGTTCAGGGTGTCGTGCGCGAGGAGGGCCAAACGATTAATCCGCGAAAGACCAGAGTGCGACGATCAGGCGTGAGGCAAACAGTCACCGGAATCGTCGTCAACGACCACACCAACATTTCCCGACACGACTACGACCTCCTCAAAGCCACACTTCATAACTGTGCGACCCTCGGCGTGGAGCGCCAGAACCGCGGAGGCCACAACGACTTTCGGGCCCACCTGCTGGGCCGTATTGCGTGGGTAGAAACCCTGAATCCTCTGAGGGGCGAGGCGCTACGGCAGAAGTTCGCGCTCATCCGCTGGTGAGGACGGATTCTCGGGAGTCACGCTTATCGAGAAGGCTCACCATCGATTTCGATCGGTATCCCGGTGGCCCGCGCGTAGTACGCCCACGGAAACCACATAGTTCCGATGCGCTTCCAGCCATCAGCTTCAAGGCTTCGCTTGGTGGGCCCGAAAGCTGCGACCCGAAGATGCTCCCATTGCTCGTGCGAGCGGATGAGGTCGTGGAAGTACATCCCGTAACCAATTGAGTGCCAACCCTGGACCCCAGCGGTAGCGAGTGCCTCCATTTCGTCAAAGGCCGTAACCGGGTGAAGTCGGCGTCTCTCGCTCGAAGCCTCAGCATCGGCGCGGTCGAGAGTAGCGCCGAATCGTTGCTGCGCTGCTTGTCGACTCATTCCCAGTCGCTGCCCGATGCGTTCCCAACTCAGCCCCGCGCTTCGAGCAGATGACACGGCGGACTTCAACAACTGAGCCAGCTCTTCCCCACTCTTGCGGGTCAGGTCGATGAGATCTAAAAATGCCTCGGGATCTTGATCCAGTCGCGTTGCGAGTGTCGGATCGACCGCAGCAATGAGGTCGGATAGGGCCTTGCGGAGGCGACCATCCGGCGTCTGTGCGCTGTCGACTGTCACTTATCTGACGAGCGTGATTTGGCAAGCACGATGGCGAGCGAAGCTCCCGTTGCGGCCAGAAGCACCGCTGCGATCACGAGCACGGTGATTTTGATGGCAACGGAGGGAATGAAGAGTGTGGAAAGCGCAACAAAAACGGATGCAAGCGCGAGAAAGATCGATGCGAGTGCCGGACGGGTTGTCTGCGCGGGGGAGTCTTTAGCCATTTGTCAATTGTAAGTTGACGGGGTCCCGTTGTCAACTTAAAATTGACATATTGCGCACGGCCAGACGGCCGGTTGACTTCACGCGCCACCACAGCGCAGGGTTAACGCATTCCTACGATTGGAGAACCCCATGGCCGAACCCATCTCTGCCCAGCAGTTTCGCGCATCCGATGGAGTGGAGGATTGGCAGGTGCACTTCGATGGAGCCAAGACGTATTTCGCCACGGGGTCATTTGCCAAGGGCGTCGAACTGATTGACGTCATTGGGCAGCTTGCCGATGCTGCGAACCATCATCCGGATGTTGACCTGCGTTACCCCGGGGTAGCGGTGAGCCTATTCACGCACGACATCGACGCGCTCAGCGACCTCGATGTGGCTCTGGCGAAGCAAATCTCCACCGCGGCTCGTGAACTCGGCATCGCGGCTGACCCGTCTCAGGTGCCAACCGTGTAGCTCCTGATAATCGAGTGCGACGACGAATGAACGAGCGCTCACTCAGTTACCATGCAGTATGGCAACTCCCACCGCGCCCGCGAAAACTAGCCGCGCCACCCCGCTAAGCGTCAATGACCGCCGCGCAATGATCATTGCCGCCGTCGCCCCGGTGCTGCGCAAATATGGGCCCGCCGTAACATCCCGCCAGCTCGCCGAAGCCGCCGGTATCGCAGAAGGAACCATCTACCGGGCGTTTGCCGACAAAGACGACCTGATCCGAGCATCCATCGAGACGCATACCGACCCTGCGCCTCTGCTGCGTGCCCTCGATAACATCGACCCGACGCTGGCGCTCGAGGAGAAGGTGCAAGAAGCAATCGCGCTTATCCGTGCCAGATTCCGGGATGTCGTCAGCCTCATGTCGCTGTTTGGTGAATACCGCAAGCGGCCCAGCAGCCACCACCACGCGGCCATGAACCGCTCCTTTAAGATATTCCTGGCCCCCCAACTCGACTCGCTGGCGCTCACGCCGGAACGCATCGCGCACCTTGTGCAGCTGCTCGCGTTCTCCTCGTCGATGCCGCACTTTGGTGATAACACCAGCTTCACCGACGAAGAACTCACCGCCATCATCCTGCACGGTATCTGCACGCCGATACCCACCACCGCAACTGAGAAGTAGATCCCATGCTGTTACGCCTCCTGCGCCACTACCTTCGCCCGCACGCCAAACTTCTTGTTGGCGTCGCAATTTTCCAAGCTGCCCAGTCGATCGCCAACCTCTACCTGCCGAGTCTCGTCGCCGACATCATCGACAACGGGGTTGCCAAAGGTGATGTGGGGCACATCCTTATGATTGGCGGGGTCATGCTCGCGATCACACTGGCGCAGGTGGCGTGTGCGATCGTCGCCGTCTACTTCGGGGCAAAAGCAGCGATGTCCCTCGGGCGTGACCTGCGCGGTGCGCTCTTCCACCGGGTTAGCGAATTCTCGGAGCGTGAGGTCTCGAAGTTCGGTGCGCCCACCCTCATCACCCGCTCGACGAACGACGTGCAGCAGGTGCAGATGTTCGTGCTGTTGACCTGCACCCTATTTATTGCCGCGCCCATCCTCGCCGTCGGAGGTGTCATCATGGCGATCCGTCAGGATGTCGGGCTCTCCTGGCTGATGGCGGTCAGCGTTCCGGTGCTGCTGCTGGCAATCGGACTCATCGTCGCTCGCATGGTGCCGCTGTTCCGCACGATGCAAAAACGCATCGACACCGTGAACCAAGTGTTGCGGGAACAGCTCACCGGCATCCGCGTCGTCCGTGCCTTTGTGCGGGAAAAGGATGAAGCCAAGCGTTTCGCACAGGCCAATCGCACCCTCACCGACACCACACTTGCGACCGGCCGCCTGACCGCGCTGATCTTTCCCATCGTGATGCTCGTGCTCAACGTCTCCAGTGTCGCCGTGGTCTGGTTCGGTGGCCTGCGCGTCGACTCCGGCGAGATGCAGATCGGGGCTCTCGTCGCCTACCTCAGCTACCTACTCCAGATCCTGATGGCGGTAACGATGGCCACCTTTATGGCGATCATCCTTCCACGCGCCGCAGTCAGCGGAGACCGGATCAGCGAGATTCTGGAGACCGAAAGCTCGGTGACGCCACCCTCAAACCCGGTGATGTCGCTAACCGGGCACGGAACAGTGACGATGGAGCACGTCTCCTTCTCGTACCCGGGTGCTGAGCAGCCAGTGCTGCGCGACCTGCACTTCGATGTTCGACAGGGCCAGACCACCGCGATAATCGGTAGCACCGGAGCGGGCAAGACGACCCTCGTCAACCTGCTCCCGCGCCTCTTCGATGCCACCGACGGCGCAGTCCTGGTCGATGATGTCGACGTTCGCACGATCGACCCCGATCTGTTGTGGGGCCGGATCGGTCTCGTTCCCCAGAAGCCGTACCTGTTCTCCGGCACGGTGGCGAGCAACCTGCGCTACGGCAAACCCGATGCCACCGATGAAGAACTGTGGGAAGCACTCACCATCGCCCAGGGGCGCGACTTTGTCGAAGGGATGGATGGCCAGCTCGAAGCATCCATCTCTCAGGGGGGCACGAATGTGTCTGGTGGGCAGCGGCAAAGACTCGCGATTGCGAGGGCGCTCGTCAAGAAACCGGAGATCTACGTGTTCGACGACTCGTTCTCGGCACTCGACAGTGCCACGGATGCGCGGCTGCGGCTCGCACTGCGAAAACATCGCGCCGATGCCACCATGATCATCGTCGCGCAGCGTGTTGCGACGATCCGGGATGCCGAACAGATTCTGGTGCTCGAAAGCGGCGAGATTGTCGGCCGCGGAACCCATGATGAGCTGCTCGATAGCTCGAACACCTACAACGAGATCGTGAATTCACAACTGACGGTTGAGGCGGCAGCATGAGCGAGTCGAACCACGACGAAAAAGTTGCCGCTCGACCGCAGCGCGGCCGCGGACCCTTCGCGGGCACGGGAATGCCCGCCGAGAAAGCCCTCAACTTCGGGCCATCAGCACGCCGCCTATTCGGCATGTTGACGCCGCACCGTGTCGGGCTCGCCTGGGTGATGTTCTTCACGATCGTCAGCGTCGGGCTCAGCGTGCTCGGCCCGAAACTTCTCGGTCAGGCCACCAACCTCCTGTTCGAGGGCGCGATCTCTCGGGGGCTGCCCGCCGGAAGCACGAAAGCGGAGGTCATCGATGGACTGAGGGCTAATGGCCAGAACGATCAAGCCGACCTGCTCAGTGGAATGAATCTCACCCCCGGCGCCGGCATCGACATCCGGGCACTGAGCATGATTCTGATTCTGGTGCTCTCGCTGTACATCGTCTCGTCGGTGTTCGGCTGGGCCTCCGCCTATGTGCTCAACACGGTCGTGCAATCCACGATGTACCGGTTGCGTGACGACGTGGAAGGCAAGATCAATCGCCTGCCGCTCAGCTACTACGACCGGACGCAACGGGGTGAGTTGCTCAGCCGCGTCACGAACGACATCGACAACATTTCGCAGAGCCTGCAGCAGACCTTTAGTCAACTCATCACCTCCCTGCTCACCGTCGTGGGTGTCATCGTGATGATGTTTATCGTCTCGCCGCTGCTGGCTGTCATCGCGCTTGTCAGCATTCCGCTGACCGTCGTGATCACCGTCACCGTCGCAAAACGGTCACAAAAGATGTTTGTTTCGCAGTGGAAATACACCGGCGAACTGACCACCGAGGTGGAGGAGAACTTCACCGGGCACTCGCTCGTGAAAGTGTTCGGGCGTCAACGTGAGGTCGCGGCGGTATTCGATGCGAAGAATGAGGAACTCTACAAGGCCAGCTTCGGCGCCCAGTTCGTGTCAGGCATCATCCAGCCGTCCATGATGTTTGTCGGCAACCTGATCTATGTGGCCATCGCCGTCGTCGGTGGCGCGATGGTCGCCGGTGGCACTATGCGCCTCGGAGATGTGCAGGCATTTCTGCAGTATTCGCGGCAGTTCACCCAGCCGCTCACGCAACTTGGCAGCATGGCGAACCTGATCCAGTCGGGTGTCGCTTCCGCTGAGCGAGTGTTCGAGTTGTTGGATGCCGAGGAACAGTCTGCCGACAGCGCGAAGGCTGCAAGCCCCACCGGCACCGCGGGCGAGCTCGTGTTCGACAATGTGTCGTTCCGCTATTCCGCCGATAAGCCCCTGATCGAGAACGTGTCGCTGACCGCGGCACCGGGTCAGACGGTCGCGATCGTGGGCCAGACGGGTGCCGGCAAGACCACACTAGTGAACCTCATCATGCGCTTCTACGAGTTGGACTCCGGGCGCATCACCCTCGACGGTGTCAATATCGCCGATATGACTCGGGATGATCTCCGCGGCCGCACCGGAATGGTGCTGCAAGATACCTGGCTGTTCGGTGGCACCATCCGCCAGAACATTGCCTATGGTCGACCGGATGCCACGGAGGAGGAGATTATCACCGCCGCGACTGCCACCTATGTTGACCGCTTCGTGCACTCTCTGCCCGACGGTTACGACACGGTGTTGGAGGATGACGCAGATAACGTCAGCGCGGGGGAGAAGCAGTTGCTCACCATCGCGCGGGCGTTCCTCGCAAAGCCGAGCGTGCTCATCCTCGACGAGGCCACGAGCTCCGTCGACACCCGCACCGAAGTTTTGGTGCAGCAGGCGATGGCGGTACTGCGCAGCAACCGCACCAGTTTCGTCATTGCGCACCGACTCTCAACGATCCGTGATGCCGACCTCATTCTGGTGATGGATGCCGGACAAATCGTCGAGCAGGGCACTCATCACGAACTGCTTGAGGCGGAAGGCGCGTACTTCGACCTCTATAACGCGCAGTTTGCGGCTCCGGTCAGCGGCGCCGTCTAGCGCGTGCGGCGCCCGGCGACGTGCTTCCTGCGCGGAGCCGGGCGACTATGGGCGACGACGTGGGCCACGAGCGCTAGACAGCCTGCACGCTGATCGTGTGCCACCCTTCTGCGCCATCCGGCACGACCGGTACGGGTTCACCGGGCTGGGTCACTCCGGCCGCATCCGTCGCACGTACCTCGATGCTGTGTTCTCCGGGTGTCGCCTGCCAGTCATAGACCCACTGCACCCAGGTGTCGGCCGAGATGGCGGTTGCCAGCCGTGCCTCAGACCAGGGGCCGCCATCGATGCGCACCTCTACTGTCTGCACTCCCGTATCGGGAGCCCACGCAACACCGGCAATTGGCACCGTGCCGGCATCCACCTGGATTCCCTGCTGGGGGACATCGATGCGTGACTGCACCTTGACCGGGCCTTTCGCGGACCACCCTCGGTCGGTCCAGTACGCCGTTTGGTCGGCGAACCGGGTGACCGTTAACTCGACGAGCCATTTCGTTGCCGAGACGTAGCCATAAAGGCCGGGAACAACCATGCGCACAGGGAAGCCGTGCTGCCGCGGGAGCGGTTCCCCGTTCATACCGACCGCGAGGATGCTGTCGCGATCCTCATCCTGCAACACCTCTAGCGGCGTACTTGCCGTGAAACCGTCGACGCTCCTAGACAGCACCATGTCGGAACCGGGCAGAGGCTTCGCCATCGCGAGCACCCTGTGGATGGGGTAGCCGAGCCAGAGCGCGTTATCGACGAGGTCGCCGCCGACCTCATTCGACACGCAAGACAGCGTGATGATCTTCTCAATCATCGGCAGGGCAAGCAGCTCGTCGAAAGTGAACTCAAGCTCGTTCTCAACCATTCCGGTGACTCGCAGCCGCCACCGGTCGGCGTCAATGTTCGGCACAATCAGCGCGGTGTCGATGCGGTAGAAATCGGTGTTCGACGTGACAATCGGGGAGATGCCGGACACGTCGAGACTTGCACCCGCGGGAATTGGCGGGGCAGGGATTGCGGGGGCGGGGAGGGTCAGCGCCCTGCGAACAGTATCCACGGCGGTGGCGCCAGCGTTCGCCACCCGCGCGCCGATGCCCACCAGCACGGCGCCAACCGATGTGACCCCGACGAAACGCAGGAAGTCGCGGCGGCTGGCCTTGCGACCGGCCGGAACAGTAGCGGGCGTTGCGTTGGTTGCCTCGGGAACGCCGGTCACCGCCGTCGTGCGCACCCAGCGGCGCAGCCGGATCATCCCGAGCCGCAGCAACAGCACCCCCGCGGCCACACCGAGAACCGGAGAGAGGGGCCACACTGCGGTGGCCTCGGCGCGCGTTGCGACCGCGATAGTTGCGATCACACCGACCGCCACGAGCCCGACAACGCCCCAGCCCGGTTTTCCGTACTCAAGAACACCCACAATCAGCGCGAGAAGCAACACCAGAACACCGAGGCAGAGCAGCAACACCAATTTATTGTTCGTACCGAACAGCGCGATCGTGAAGTCTTTTAACCATGCCGGCGCGAGGTCGATGACGAGAGAGCCAACAGCCAGCACCGGGCTGCTCGCGGGAGCGACAACGAGGGCGACGAGTTCGGCAACGGCGAGTGTGCCGGCAGCACTGAGAACCCCGAGCAGCGCAGACCACCTGCGCACGTGCTGCACGCTCATGCGCTCATGGTGGGCAGACTTCGGTTGATAGGCCACGGGGTGATCGCTTCTTCCTTCGTAAAACCTCAGGCAGAACCGATTTTAGCCTGCGCTGCCTGTTTCGACGACAATCTTCGGGCGGGAACGCACCGGCAATTTGCGCCGCGGGAGGGCTCACCGGAACCACGCGGGAAAGTTTCACCCCTAACGAGACCGATTCGGAGGAACAGTTTCGTTTCGTGCTGCAAGGCTCGAAGCTGCAGGTTGCTAAGACTTAGGCTGACCTGATGTTCCTAGATGTGAGCACCCTACTTGCCGGCCACATCGTGGTCGCCCCGACGACGCCACGACTGGTACCGCGCGGCCGGACGCGCAGGCTGGTGGGTCATTCCCTACCGGTCGCACGTCGCTCGCGATTTCGACGCGATTCATCTTTCCCTGCCGCCTACGTGGCTGCTGTGGGGACATCCATTCCTATTGATGAAGGGACTGCAGGCGTCATCTCCGGCTGAAATCTGGGCGAAACGTACTGGTCTGTAGACGTTCTACTGGAACCGGCCAGTCAGACCATCTGGATGCGCGACGAAGTCGGTGAACGCTGGGAAGAGATCGAGGCACGTTAGCGTTGCCTCGTTGCGCCTTTTGTTCACCTGGGCCCTAGCCATTTTTATCTTTCCTGTCATCTTTCTTGTCGTCCTCCTTGTCGTCGCCCTTGTCTCCAGACTTACCAGGGTCCTTCTCGGTAGGAGTCGGTGAGGGCTCGGGCAGAGCGGCGGTGAGGTCGGCACGGACGAGGTCAATTGACGCCTGAATTTGGGCACTTCGATCAGCACTTATCAGGCCCGACGCGGTGTCCTCCTTCAGCTGTGCCTCAAGAGTGTCAAGGGCGGCGAGGGCACCTGCGGGGTCGCCGTCGGCGGCTGCCTGCGTTACGGCGGCGACGGATTCCTGCATTGTTGAGGCTGACACAGAGTCAAGTTCTGGTTTCGTCGGCGCGCACCCACTGAGTGCTGCGGTGACCAACATTACGGCGCACGCTGCAGCGACGATTCGAGTGGCCGCGCGTCCCCAAGCGCTCATGGTGTCACGCTTTCCTGGAGCTGTTTGAGGTGTGTACCCAACGTGCCGGATACCTCTGGATACGTCGGCGCGGGTGCGGCGGCCGGAGGCTGGGAGTTCGACCAGGAAACCGCACCAACCGTGGCGGCGATAACCACGACGGCAGCGATGGCGAAGCCGATGGTCTTCTTGCGGATAGACCTGAGCGGGCGCTTTGGTGCGGTGACTCTCGGCTCCGGGCGGCTGGGCGACGAAATTATAACGGGTTTCGACACCTGCGTCACTGTGTCTGGCCCGCTCAACGCTTCCGTTGCTTCGGTCACTACCGCGGTATACGCCTTGGTTGCTCCTAGAGCCGTTCCGTCCTCATTGTCATTGCCAAGCGATTCGGTCATGCCGATCGGGGCGACGACGTTCACTTCCGTGCCTTCGGACGCGCTGGCAAGCTTTCGCATTGCGACGGCAACGTCCATCGTAGGGGGCCGATGCTCAGCATCAAGCGCTGTCATGTTCGTCAGTAGCTCGCCCCAGACCTCGCCAAGTGTATCTGGCACGGTCGGCGTGCTATTCAGCCGCGCGCTGATCGTTTCGATGGTGCTTCCGGGGAAAGCCTTCTCGCCGGTCAGCGCTTCCAACAGCACAAGACCGAGCGAGTAAACATCGGATGCCCCTGCTGTCTCGCCGCCCCTTGCCTGTTCCGGACTCAGATAGCTCGCACTGCCGATGATGATGCCTGTCGAGGTCAGTCTGCTTCCGTCGACCAGTCGGGCGATGCCGAAGTCGGCAAGTTTCGCATGGAATTGGCGGCTAGGAAGCTCCGAATGCGCCATCAGGATGTTGGCAGGTTTGACGTCCCGGTGCACAATACCCCGGCCGTGCATGTAATGCAGGGCCTCCGCGATATCGGCGCCGAGATGTGCCACCAGCCCCGGTGGAAGCGGCGCTGTCATTACCTCGCGCAGGTTCGGTCCGTCGATGAACTCCATGACGAGAAACACGCGATCAGCGGCCTGTGTCTTCTCGGTACCCGCATCAAAGAGGGTCACCAGCGCGTGGTGGTTGAGCGTTGCGAGGGTGTCGATTTCATTGTGTTGGCGGCTTATTTCGTCAGGGTCGGCCATCCCCGGCAGCATCAGTTTGAGTGCGACTTCACGCGGCAGCGACTGGTCGGTGGCGCGGTAGACCGAAGCCATGCCGCCACGGCCGATAAGGCTGGTAACTCGGTAACGCCCACCAATCACGCTGCCGATGATCTCGTCATCCGCGTTCGAGGCTGGTCGAAGGGATTTACCAATCGACATACGAACCTCCCTAGTCCTGACCAAGCGATTGTAGACGAGTTGGCCGGGTCCGGTCGCTGGACGATCAGCTCTAACGGCGGTTCCGAGAGCAGACTGCTACGCAGCAACCGCAGCGGCACCCGTGATCTTTAGGCTGCCCCAGTGGATGAGCTTGAGCAACTCGGACTGACTGCTTATCGGCTTTCGTGAACCGATCAACGCTTCTTTCTCTTCGCGTCCCACTCTTTGAGTGCGGGAATGCCGAGAATGACGAATACGAAGCCTGAGATTGCTAACGCAAGACCTGCTCCATTGCCGCCGAAGTAGAGACCGCCACCAGTGACGATGAGCGCGAGCCCGACGAAGAAGTAGGACATTGCTGCGTCGTTAGACTTCTTCGGCTTTTCTGACGGGACATCAAGAGGGTTGCTCATGCTGCCATTCTGTCATCGCGGCGCATTCCGCTACCTCCTTCATAGAAAAATCGTTTCTTGATCTTGTGCGGTATCCAGCGCCCGACCGGCACCACAGCTGCCAGCGGTGTTTTCCTGATCCCAGCCTGAGAAACTCAGAAACCCGATACTTTTATCTTTTGGTGGATGGGCGGGTGGGATGGGTGATCCTGAATGCCGCGACGGCTACTTCGTTCTGGGACGATGGACCCAACTGAAGCCGGGCGGATCAGCTGCCGTTCCCTGAGGAATAGGCTGCCGGCGGCGTGCAATTTCTTACCGTGCAACAGTTTCGGCTAGAGTATTCACAAGGTGAAACTATTTTCGCCTAACGAAAATCTTAGCGTCGCGAGCGACTGTGCGATCCCGGCGCGCAAGGAGCCTGCAATGATCGACAAGGTTGTACCCTCCCTCGAGGAAGCCGTCGCCGGCATCACCGACGGCGCCACGGTAATGATTGGTGGTTTCGGGCACGCAGGGCAACCCCACGAGCTGATCGACGCCCTCATTGCACAGGGTGCCAGCGATCTGACCGTCGTCAGCAACAATGCCGGGAATGGCGACGGCGGTCTCGCGGCTCTCCTCGCGGCACGGCGGGTGCGCAAAATTGTCTGCTCCTTTCCTCGACAGTCAGATTCGTGGGTATTCGACAACCTCTACCGTGAGGGCAAGATCGAACTTGAGTTAGTACCCCAGGGAAACCTTGCCGAGCGAATCCGAGCAGCGGGAGCCGGCATCGGCGCATTCTTCACCCCGACGGGTGTCGGCACCGAGCTCGCCCAAGGTAAAGAAACTCGGGAAATTGACGGCCGCACGTATGCGCTCGAATACCCCATCAGCGCAGACTTCGCCCTGATCAGCGCACTCAAGGCTGACCGCTGGGGAAACCTGATCTACCGACAGACGGCACGCAACTTCGGCCCGATTATGGCGACCGCGGCGACGACAAGCATCATCCAGGTCGATGAAGTGGTTCCGTTGGGAGCAATCGAGCCAGAGAATGTTGTCACGCCTAGCGTCTACGTGAATCGCGTCGTTGTCATAGGCGCTCGCCGGTGGCTGCACAATGGTGAATTCGTCGGTGGGTTCGACCTTGAAGGGCAGCCCCTCGACGAAACCGCTGAGTCCACAGCAGGAGGCAAGAAATGAGCACAAAGCTGAGTCGCGCAGAGCTTGCGCAGCAGATCGCCGCAGCCATTCCCGAAGGAGCGTTCGTGAACCTCGGGATCGGCGCTCCCACACTGGTCGCCAACTACTTACCGTCAGACCTTGAGATCGTTCTGCACACCGAGAACGGCATGCTCGGGATGGGCCCCGCCCCAGACGCAGGCCACCTTGATCCCGACCTGATCAATGCTGGAAAGCAGGCAGTCACCGCGTTAGAAGGGGCGGCCTACTTCCATCAAGCCGATTCCTTCGCAATAATGCGTGGGGGCCACCTCGACGTGTGCGTTCTTGGCGCGTTCCAAGTCTCAGAGAAGGGCGATCTCGCGAACTGGTCGACCGGTACTCCCGGAGCCATCCCCGCCGTCGGCGGCGCCATGGACCTCGCAATCGGGGCCAAAGAGGTTTACGTGATGACCGACCTGCTCACCAAACAGAACGAGTCAAAGCTGGTAGCCGCCTGCAGCTACCCGCTCACCGGGGTTGCCTGTGTTTCGCGCGTGTACACCGATCATGCAGTCTTCGACGTGACATCTGAAGGCTTCGCAGTTCGCGAATTGTATGGTGACAACACGATCGAGCTTCTCAGTGCCCTCACCGGGCTGACCCTAATTGATGCGACAACGACCGCATCCACTGACCGAGCAGAGGAACACTGATCATGACCGGAACCTACATCTACGATGCCGTCCGCACACCATTTGCACGCCACGGTAAAAGCTTTGCGGATGTGCGCTCTGACGATCTCGCTGCTGTTGTGATGCGCGCGACTATTGAGCGCACAGGCCTCGACCCGGCCCGAGTTGATGACGTCATCTTCGGCGATGCGAATCAGGCCGGCGAGGATAACCGTAACGTCGCGCGTTTTGGCGCACTGCTGGCAGGATTCCCGAGTTCGGTTCCCGGGGTTACCGTCAATCGCCTGTGCGGTTCAGGCGTTGAATCGGTTATTCAAGGAAGCCGTGCCATTGAGGCAGGCGATGCAAACGTCGTACTCACCGGCGGCGTTGAGTCGATGACCCGAGCGCCCTTCATCGTTGAGAAGTCCTCGCGCGCTTTCCCTCTGGCCAATCAGACCGTCTGGAACTCCTCGATCGGCTGGCGCATGGTCAATCCAGCGTTGCGTGAGGAATGGACCATTTCGAACGGACAGAGTGCGGAGAAGCTGGCGCAGAAGTTCAATCTCGGGCGCGCTCAGCAGGATGAATTCGCCGCCCGCAGTCACCGGCTTGCGGCCGAGGCTTGGGCTGCCGGGCACTACGACACAGAAATCGTTCAAGTGCCAGGACACGAATTGACCCGAGACGAGGGGATCCGTGACGACACAACCGCCAACGTACTTGCCAGCCTCCGGCCCGCATTTGCGAAGGACGGCACCGTGACCGCTGGCAACTCCTCCTCATTAAACGATGGGGCATCCGCGATTCTGCTGGGTGCTGAAGGCGTTTTGGATGTCGAACCACTCGCACGCATCACAGGACGGGGCGTCGCCGGAAATGACCCAGATATGTTCGGGATTGCGCCCGTCGAGGCTGCAAACCGTGCCCTCGCGCGCGCCGGACGAACCTGGGCTGACGTCGATCTCGTTGAACTCAATGAGGCCTTCGCCTCCCAGTCGCTCGCCTGCGTTTCGCTCTGGCCCAAACTCGACCCTGAGCGCGTAAACATTCACGGAGGTGCGATCGCGATGGGACACCCGCTGGGTGCCTCGGGCGGGAGGATCATCGGCCACGCCGCCCACGAGCTCAAGCGCCGCGGAGGCGGAGTCGCCGTTGTCTCAATTTGCATCGGTGTGGGGCAGGGCCTCGCCGTCGTTCTCGAACGCTAGACAGCCGCGATCGCATCCTGGTGCACGATCGCAGCGCGGGTGATATTGATCGGTAGAGTTCTGAGGGAGGCGGGATGAGAGACGACGACGTAGGCACAACGCCAGAGGCAGACGCTCCAGCGGAAGATTTTGTGCAGTCACTCGCCCGTGGCCTCGCAGTGCTTCGCGTGTTCGATGCGGAGCACGCAGAACAGACCCTCAGCGAAGTCGCCCGCAACGCCAACATCCCCGCCGCAGCAGCCCGCAGATTCTTGCGCACCCTCGAAACACTCGGATACGTACGAGCAGACGGGCGACAATTCGCCCTCACCCCAAAGGTTCTGGAGTTGGGGTTTGGCTACCTCTCCTCACTCTCTTTGCACGACGTTGTCCAGCCCCACCTCGAGACACTTTCGCGGGCTACCGGAGAATCAGCATCGGTCGCCGTGCTGCTCGACGACGAGATTGTCTACGTCGCCCGGGTGCCCACGCGTCACATCATGAATGTGCGAATCACGATAGGCACGCGCTTTCCTGCTTTCGCCACCAGTATGGGGCGAGTACTCCTTGCGGCGCTGTCGCAGCCAGAGCGGGAGCTTCGGCTAGCATCCACCGAACGCATGCCCCTGACCCCAACCACGATCACGAAACTGACTGAGCTCAAGGCTGAGATTGATCGGGTGGCCACTCAAGGATGGTCGATTGTCGATGGCGAGCTTGAGGTTGGTCTGCTCTCCGTCGCGGTCCCGATTCGTGGCGGCGATGGCGTGGTCACCGCGGCGCTCAATGTCTCGACCAGTGCCACCCGGGACTCCCTCGAACACCTGCGCTCGCACCACCTCCCACTCGTGCTTGCCGCGGCCGAAAAGATTCAGCAGGATCTCCGTCGTCTATGAAGGCTGCAGCTGATCTTCAACGAAGATGGGCTTGCGCAACAACACGCCTCCAACGGATGCCACCATGGCCGAAAAAATCAGCAATATGAACACAGCGATCCAGCCGCCGGTCGCCTCCCGCAGCACGCCGACGAGCAACGGGCCCAGCGCGGCGATCGTGTAGCCGACACCCTGAACGAACCCGCTCAGCGCGACCGCTCCTCGCATTGTGCGTGAACGCAGGTTGATCAACACGAGACATACCGGGAACAGTAGCGTGCCTAGCCCCATCAAGATGACCCATAGCAAAGTCGCGAAACCGGGGGCCAGCAGCAGCCCGAGGTCACCAACGATGAAGAAGACCACACCCAACTGCACGAGTGGACCAACATTCTTCATTCGCACTGCGCAACAAGTGACGAGCGAGAATCCCCCTGACGCGTGATCTGAAAGAACCTTGATGCATGAAAAGGCGGACCACTCTTAGATCGATTCGCGTGCGAATGTCTATTTAGGTCAGCTTGTACAACTAACTTGCAACCTTGACCCAAATAGATAATTTGTGCGTATTGTGTTTATATGGGCGTTCTACGTACACTCGGTTTAGGAGGATGGGAGATACATGGAATTCGCGGTCGGAGTCGATATTGGGGGGACCTTCACGGATGCGGTCGCGGTCGGGAGGGATGGAACGCTACTCACAGCGAAGGCTCTTACGACGCCAGGGACGCTATCCGAAGGGGTCCTGAACGCCGTCGCCGGCTTGGGGATCACCGCGGGAGAGATTGACTCTTTCGTACATGGCACCACTGCGGGCCTGAATGCTTTCTTGGAGCGCAAGGGTTCACGGCTGGCGCTGCTGACGACGGCGGGATTTCGCGACGTTTACGAGTTGGGGCGTGCCAACCGCCCAGCCATGTACGACCTCCGCTACCGACGGCCCGTTCCGCTTGTCCCTCGAAAAGACATCTACGAGATCACCGAGCGAATGAACGCCAGCGGCGAAGTGGTGACGCCACTTGACGAGAGCGCTGTAGCCGCGATCGCGCGGCAACTTGACGGAGAGGTCGAAGCTGTCGCGGTTGTCTTACTGCACTCGTATCAGAACTCGGAGCATGAGCACAGAATCGCGAGCATTTTTACAGAAGTAGCCCCGTCAATCGCGGTGGTGTGCTCAAGCGACATTGCGCCAGAATGGCGAGAGTACGAGCGTACAAGCACGACCGCCGTTTCCGCCTACATCGCCCCGGTCGTTCTCTCCTACCTCCGAACGCTCGAGCAGGCACTGCGCGAGGGCGGACTTCGCAGTGATCTCAAGGTCATGCAGTCGAACGGTGGTGTGATGACCGTAGAGCGCGCTCGGGAACGAGCCGTTCAAACACTTTTTTCGGGTCCGGTCGGAGGCACCATGGCGGGTGTCGCAATCGCAAAGGACCTCGGACTTGACCGGTTGCTGTGCGTGGACATGGGGGGCACTTCGTTCGACGTCAGTTTGGTAGTGGAAAGCGCCGCAGACATCGCCTCACAGACGGAATTGGAGGGGCATCCGCTCCTTGCACCCTCTGTTGTAATGCACACGATTGGCGCAGGTGGCGGGTCCATTGGTCACGTCGTCGCGGGCGCACTACGCGTTGGTCCGCGCTCGGCTGGCGCGGTTCCGGGCCCGGCGTGTTACGGGCGTGGTGGCGTCGAGCCAACCGTCACCGATGCGAACCTGATATTGGGTCGCCTTCCAGACGTCGCCCTTCTTGGGGGAAACCTTGCTCTGGATAAGGATGCGGCGCGCACTGCACTCGCTCATGTTGGAGACGTCCTTGGGCTCAGTGTCGAAGAAACGGCTCTAGGGATCATCGCTGTTGCCGATGCCGGGATGGCGAACGCTATTCGTGAGATAACTGTGGCTCGCGGAATCGATCCTCGAGATTTCGGTCTGCTTGCCTTCGGGGGTGCTGGACCCCTGCACGCGATTGCGATTGCGGAGGAACTTGCTCTTGGCACTGTTATCGTGCCCGCCAGCCCTGGTGTGTTGTCAGCATGGGGCATGGTGCATACAGATCTTCGCCACGATCTAGTGCAAACGTTCTTCCATCAAGTCGATCGGCTCAGGCCAACAGTGTTGGCTAAGGCCGTTGAGGTTTTGCTGGAGCGCGGAGGGGCAGCGTTGGTGGCAGACGGCGTAGACGTCGACCGCCATGATCTCGTACCCGGTCTTGACGTCCGATACCTAGGTCAGGAATATACGCTGACAGTGACTTTCGACGTCGGCGAGGATCGCGAATCGGTTCTGTCGAAGCTGCACGAGCGATTCGATCTTGCACACCTCGAACGCTTTGGCCACAACAACCCGGGCGAGCAGATCGAGGTAGTTGCGCTGCGCGTCGTCGCGCTCGGAATCTCTGAGCGCCCCGCCGATATCGTCACGGAGTCAGCAGATGATCCGGTAGTTCTCGATCGCCAGCAAGTGCGCTTCCGGGAGGAGTGGCAGGAAGTGATCGTTTACGACCGAGCCTCGATTGCCGTCGGTGGATCAGTTTCCGGCCCCGCAATCCTGCTGGAGTCTGGCTGCACGGTTCTCGTGCCAACAGGGTGGACGGCTGTTCCTTCTCAGCACGGGCATCTTGTTATCGAAAGGAGTGCAAAGTGAACACGGGATCAACGATCACTTCAGCAAACGAAGGTAAAATTGACCCGGTCACCGTCGAGGTAATCCGAAACGCGTTCGACTCGATCGCGGCGCAGATGAACAACAACCTTGCGCGGTCCGCCTACACTCCGATCATTTACGAAATGAAGGACTGCTCTGTCGGGCTATTCAATGCCGATGGTGAGCTCCTTGGTCAAGCTCCGGGTCTTCCCATCTTTCTGGGCGCACTCGACGCAGCGATCGCGGTGACGACGGAACACATCGGTGGCGTAGAGCACTACCGTGACGGCGACGTCTTCGCCATCAACGACAGCTACCAGGTGGGAAGCCACCTAAACGATATTTCGATCTTTTCCCCGATCTTTTATGATGGCAAACTTGTCGGCTTCGGAGCCACAAAAGCGCACTGGCTCGACATCGGTGCGAAGGATGCTGGTCAGGCGATGGACTCCACTTCGATCTATCAGGAGGGATATCGTCTGGGGCCGACGTACCTTTACCGCGCAGGAGTGCGTGATGATCAGATGATCGAGTTCCTCATGCGGAACAGCCGACTCCCGCGCTCGATCTGGGGAGACATGCACGCGCAGGTTGCGGCGTGCCACACCGGCGAACGGATGCTTCAAGGACTCTATGAACGCTACGGAACGGCGGCCATCGATGGTGCGGCCGAGCAAGTTTTCGCGCAGTGTGAACGTCTCGATCATGAGGCTGTCACGGCGATTCCGGATGGGGTATATCGGGCAGACGGCGCACTGGACTCGTGGGGTCCGAACGGGGGGCCCGTCCCAGTCCGTCTCGTCGTGACGGTGAAGGGTGATCAGATCGAGCTCGATCTCACCGAATCAAGTGCGCAAACTCCCGGATCGATGAACTGCGGTCGTGCACAGACGGTCTCCGCGGCTCGGCTCGCGTTTAAGTTCCTTGTCAACCCGGATATTCCGGTCACGGCAGGAACCTTCCGCAATATGACCGTGGTCACTAAGCCCCGCACAGTCTTCGCTGCCGAAGAACCGGCCGCGTGCCAGTTCTATTATCCGCATCTGGGCATGATGATTGACCTCTTCATCAAGGCGCTTGCTCCTGCAATGCCTGACGCGGTAAACGCGGGCCAGCCTGCCGATGCAATGAACATCCTCTTTGCGGGTGTTGATGAGAGCGGCGAAGAGTTCTTCTCGGGCGAGGCGACGGGTGTCGGCTGGGGTGGCCTCAGCGATCGCGATGGCGCTAACGGCTCCATCAACTACGGCGGTGGCGACCTCAAGAATTACCCCATCGAGGTCGTCGAGTCACGGTACCCTCTTCGGATTGCCGGCTACGGGCTTGAGCCTGATTCGGGCGGTACCGGCAAGCATCGCGGCGGGTTAGGGATTTGGCGTGAGTACGAGACGCTCGCTGACCACACTACCGTTTCGCTTTGGTTTGAACGCTCCCAGCAGCCGGCATGGGGTCTCTTCGGAGGTTCGGATGGTCAGCCGACCGATGTCGTCGTCACTCGTGATGGCATCGAAGAGCACATTCTCAAAGTGAACGCGCTGCCGCTTCCGAAGGGCTCCAAGGTGCGTATTCAAACTGGCGGCGGAGGTGGGTTCGGAGACCCAGGCGATCGCGACCCTGCTGCTTTCACGGAAGACCTTCACAACGGGTACGTCACACGCCCCTGTGCAACCACCCAGCCAACACCACAAGAAGAATCACCCACGCAGGAAATATGAACAAGAAACGATCTCTGACCGCAGTAGCGGTCGGGGCAGTAGCGGCATTGACGTTAACCGCTTGCGGGCAGCAGGCCAGCACCCAGGAAGGAGCGATTACGGCCGTATTTTCGAACATCGCCGAGAGCCCAACACTTGATCCGGCGGTCGCATACTCGTCGGACGGCTTCCTCTTTGTGCGGAACGTGTATGACACGCTCACCCAGTATGAGCCGGGCGGCGCTGAGATCAAGCCTTCTCTCGCGGAGACATGGGAGGTATCAGACGATGCCACCGAGTACACCTTCACCCTTCGAGATGGTGTGACCTTCCACGACGGCACTTCTTTGGATGCCGAGGACGTTGTGCAGTCTGTGCTCAGGGTTCAAGGAGTCAACCAGGGTCCCGCATCGCTGGTGGTCGGCGTCGAGTCAGTCGAGGCGATCGATGATCGCTCCGTTCGGTTTAGTCTCTCCGCACCTGACGTCTATCTCCCGGGCAAGCTGCAGAAGATCGCAATTCTCTCGTCGGAAGCGATAACCCAAAATGGCACCGCTGACGACGAGTGGGCAACTGCTTGGTTCGCTGACAACGAGGCTGGCTCTGGCCCATACCAACTCAGCGAGTGGAACAAGGGAAGCGCTATCGAGCTCACCGCGTTCGAGGACTACCACCTCGACTGGGATAGCGCGGCACCGACCGCGGTGACCCTGCGTGTCGACCCTGATGTGCAAACAGCGGTTCAGCTCATGGGGCAAGGCGAGATCGATATGCTTGGTGCAATCGGTCCTGACGACTCCGCATCCGCTGCACTGATTGACGGCATCAAACTTGTCGAGCAGGAGAGCCTCAGCGTGCAGATCTTGCCGTTGAACGTGCAGAGTGAGCGTCTTGCTGATCCTCGTGTACGTGAGGCAGTCACTCTTGCGTTCGATTACCAGGCGATGGTGGACTACTACCAAGGATTCGCTGACGTTTCGAGAGGGCCCTTGCCTAGTGGCTTCGGCGGCGGGATAGAAGAGCTTGCTGAGTTCGAACGTGATGTAGAGCGCGCCAAGCAACTCCTTTCAGAGGCGGGCGTGGCCCCTGGAGAGCTGACCCTCTCCTACCTCGGTCTCTCGGGACTGTCTTACCAAGAATTCGCCGGAATTCTTCTTGAGCAGAACCTCGGGGAGATCGGAGTAGGTCTGGACATACAAATGGTCCCGTGGCCGCAGATGTCCGAGATCCAGTCGAACCCGGATACCGCGTCGGATATATCGTTCCTCAATATGTCTGCGGTGACCGATGATCCTAGTGCGATGCTCGCTCAGGGGTACATCACCAGCAACTGGGCCTCGAACGGCGGCTACAACTGGGCTTACTTCCCGGACCCTGCAGTCGACTCGGCAGTTGCGACGCTTTCCGGAATCGCTGATGAATCAGCGCGTCAGGCAGCGTTGCTTGAAGCCGTGCAGTCCATCAAAGAATCCCACGTAGCGATCTACGCATCTCAGCCCAAGCTGGCACAGCCAGTCCGTGCTGAGTGGGACGTCAAGTTCGAGATCATGGACTTCAATTACGTGATCCGCTTCTTCCACGCTCGGTCAAGTTAGTGAAGTTGGACTCGGCTGAGCAGAAGCCGCAGACCCGGCCTTCGGGTCGTGTCGGCGGAGCTCACCAACACCACTGGTTCCGACGACTGCTAACCCGGGTCGGCTGGACACTCTTGGTCGTCTGGTCGGCGGTCAGTTTGACCTTCGTGCTCAGCCGAGTCATCCCCGCAGACCCAGCCCGACTCGCCGCAGGAATGGGTGCGGGGGCTGAACAGGTAGCCGAGGTGCGGCGACAGCTGGGTCTCGATCTTCCGCTCTGGGAGCAGTACATCAACTACCTCTTTGGGATCGTGCGCCTTGACTTCGGCGACTCAGTTCAGTCGCGTCAGCCGGTCCTAGACGACATCGTCCGGTTCTTTCCGGCGACCCTCGAACTCGTTCTCCTTGCGATGTTTATCTACGCGATCGTGGGGATCGGCTTAGGGGTTGTATGGGCGACACTGTCCGACGGCTGGCGATCGCGCATGTTGGCTGGCCTCTCAATTCTCGGTGCGGCTCTTCCTGTGTTTTGGACTGGGCTTCTACTGCAGTTGACGCTGGCGTCGATGCTTGACCGTCGGTCGCGCTCGTATCGTCGGCAGGTGCAGGCAGTGTTTCAGCAGCCGCTCCTCGCCCTCGATCAGCGGCGCACCATCGGCTGGTCCGTAGCTGAACCTCTGGTGATTCACCGTGTCGGAAATGTCCAGACCCGCACGGAACGGGCAGCCGAACTGTTGGGTTCAGTTGGACTTTCTGCGGACTTCATGACTCGACTTCCTCGGGAACTCAGTGGTGGCCAGCTCCAACGCGTCAACATCGCTCGGGCGCTTGCGCTCGAGCCTCGACTGCTTGTATGTGATGAGGCCGTCTCAGCTCTGGATGTCTCAGTCCAAGCGCAGGTGCTCGACATCTTTCTCGAGATGCAGGAACGGCTGGGCATTGCGATGCTATTCATTAGCCACAATATTGCGGTTGTGCGGCACATTTCGGACTTGATCATCGTGATGCGCCACGGTGACGTTGTTGAGCGTGGAGAGACCAGTCAAGTCTGTGAAAACCCGCGCTCGGACTACGCGAAGGAGCTTATTGGTTCGTGGCTGGAGCCGGTCGTCCGATGAAGTACCCAGGCCAGCTGATGGCCACTCAACTTGCCCCAGAATAAAAGAAGGAGACTAACCATGACGCAAGCAACTCGCGATGTCGCTGACAGTTCAGACACGACATCCTTCACCGAAGATCAGCGACTGATCTGGTTCGCCCAGAAAGAGATGTATTTCGGATTCCTCGAGGGTAATCGTGAACGCATCGATGGTCACATCGACAACGACGCAACTATTTGGGATGCGGTAACGGAGACCATCGCGCGGGGGATGAAGGACCTCAATGCTATTCGCGCTACCCGTCCGAGCGGCGGCGCAAAACCTGTCGTCACTGCGTTTGCAGTCGAGGATCCGATAATCGATGTTTCCGGCGATCTGGCGGTGAGCCGTCATCTCCTGCGGGTAGAACGGGTCGGTCCGGACGGGACTGTGCGCGAGCTCATGCGTGTAAGCGCCGGGTGGCGGCGAATAGGCGGCTCGTGGAAGATCATCCACGCTCACGAGGACCTCTTCTCGAGTGAACTTTCACGTTAATAGACACTGAACTACAAGGAGATTTACATGTCGACGATCGACTACACGGCACGCCGCGCGAAGCTCGATCAGCAACTCGATGCCGCGGGCATCGACACGCTGTTCCTTCCCGCATCACAGACCGACCTGGAGTACTTCACCGGTCTCGGCCGAGGGATTCCTTCATTCGGAAACATCGGCTACACCAATCATTGGATATCCGGCGCTTTCCTTGCCCCGGGCAAGGATCCGTTGTTTGTTCTGACTCGCCACCACCAAGAGTTTCACCTGCCCGGTGGAGTGACCGGCGACGTCATCACGGCGACCGAAGTCGACGACGGTGCTGAGGTGTTCAAGCGAGCTTTCGACGCGTTCGCGAAGCAACCGAAGCGCTTGGCAGTCGCGGGCGTTCCCAATACCGACTCGTGCCTTCACGAGAAGGATGCCGGGTCCCGCATCGCGATGAGCGGCCGGACGTGGTCGGAAACTACGCTTCAACTTCGAGCCTGCCGACCCGACGCAGAACTCTTGGTTGCTGACGACATTCTCAACCGCATCCGTCGCATCAAGGACGCCGATGAGATTGCGCTCATGAGCGAAGCCGCACGGATGGTTGACCAGGTGATGGCCGCAGTAAGCGACCATGTCGTCGCGGGAATCACAGAGCTCGAGCTGGCCTCCGAGATTGACCTGCGGATTAGGCAACTTGGCTCGCCGAGCTCGTCTTTTGACACAGCCGTCTGGGCGATGGGTCCTGGGCTGGATAGGGACGCGAGTGAGCGCCTCTCCACCAGGGCATTGCAAGGGGGAACCGGGGTCAACTTCGACTTCGGTGCCATCGTCGAGGGTTACTGTTCGGACTTCGGGCGGACAGTCCACATCGGTCAACCCAACGAGGAGTACGAACGTGTGTATGAGGTCGTAATGGCAGCCCAGGAAGCGGGTCGTGCTGCCGCGGTGCCGGGCGCGACCGGCGGTGACGTCCATCGGGCAACCCGGGCAGTCATCGAAGAGTCGGGCTACGGTGAGTGGTTTCGTCACCGCACTGGTCACTGCATTGGGAAGGACGTTCACGAGCTTCCATATATTTCAGAAGAGGACCAGACCCCTCTGGAGCCGGGCATGATGTTTACGATCGAGCCGAGTGTGTTCTTTCCGGGCAGGGTTGGTGTGCGGGTGGAAGATATCTTCCTTCTTGCGGAGGACGGTGTGACAGTCAAGATCAATGAACTCAACAACGATATGAGAGTCAACGACTAGTTGTAGTGCCCAGGGACGTTGTGATCGCTTGAGTTAGCGTGGACCTCCGGCGCGATGTGGGTTACCACACTCACATCTCTAACCGGAGGTCCTCGTGACTCACAGTAATGCTCCCTTCGCCTCGGAAGGACGCCTTCGTCTTGCCCGGCTGATCGTCGAGGGCGGTCGGTCGTCCTTCCGTGCCGCAGAACGATTTCAGTGCTCGCCTGCGGCGGCAGCGAAGTGCGCTGCCCGCTTCCTGGCCGGCCAGCCCATGACGGACCGGTCCTCACGGCAGAGATACTCACCCGATCGCACCCCGATTCGGGTCGAGCGACGCATCATTGCCCTCCGGTTCACTCGCCACTGGGGACCACACCGGATCGGCCACCACCGACACCTGAATCGATCGACAGTGGAACGAGTGTTGGCCCGATACCGGATGCCGAGGTTGGCGTGGTTGGACCAGGCAACCGGGTATCCAAACAAGGGACACAAGGGTGGCGATCAAAAGTCGCCGGCCGCAGGCCGGCGGTATCGTTCATGCCGATCACGGCACCCAGGCCGTATTCAACCGGTCGTCGCAAGAGTTGCTTCGTGCGTTGAGCGTAGCTGATCGCGTCGGCGATCGCTTGGATTTCACCGGTGCTCCAGCGGGAGATGTCGGTTCCCTTTGGGCGCCTCTCTGGTCAAGTGGCGGCGTGGATATGCTTTTCGGCGGTGGGTCCGGTAAGTGACTTGTCCGAAGAACCGGTGTCGGGATGTGAGCCGGTGACGCTGGATTGCCGTGCCGTTCTCGAGTATCCTGCCGGGCCCACTGCCAGGCGGGCGTGGTCGGCGATCAGGGTGCGGAACACGACCGTTGTCAAGCGTCTCTTCAGTGCCCGAAGTGCTTCTTTGCCGCTTTTGCCCGCGCTGCGTTTCCGGTCGTGGAAGACCCGTCCAGGGCTGCTTTTCATGCTGATTTGGGTAAGTGCGACGACGTGGAGGGCATAGTTCAGTTGCCGGTCACCGCCTCGGGAGAGGCGATGGCGGATTACGTCCCCGGAAGACACTTCCCGGGGTGCGACGCCGGCATAGGTGGCGAAGTGTGCCTCGGTCGTGAACCGGGTGACTGGTCCGGTGCGGGCAAGGATCTTCCCTGCCGTGAGTTGGCCGATACCGGGGATGGTCGTCAACGTGGACTGGGTGCCGGTCACCCGAGTGGTGATGCGCTCGGTGGCTGTCGTGAACCGTTTATCCAGTCGGCGGATCTCGGCGGCAAGGTCGACTGCGATGAGTCGGCGGGTCATAGTCAGGCTCTCCGTGGGGTGCACCCGGCGCAGCAGGGTCGCGGCCGTGTCCGCGGTCAAGTTCCGCGGTGCCCCGCCGATAACTAGCACGACCATGATCGCGTGCAACCGGTTCACGGTCTGGGTGCAGGCCCGGACCAGGTGTAGTTCCCCGGGACGTTGTGATCGCGTGAGTTAGCGAAGACTGGTGTGCTGCGGATATTTCGGACAGTGGGCCCTCTTAAAATGGGGGTTCACTGAAAGTAGAGATCAGCATGACCACAGCACGCCGGAAATTTACCCAGGAGTTCAGAGATGAGTTGTGTCGGGAGGTGATCAGCACCTCGAAGCCGATCAGGGACGTGGCCGAGTCCTACGGGGTCGGCCACGAAACATTGCGCAACTGGCTGATCAAGTATCGCGAAGCGAATGGTGGCACCGAGACGGAGCTGACCGTCCCCGAGCGTGCCCGTCTCAAAGTACTCGAGCGGGAAAATCAGGAGCTCAAGGCTGAGACCCAATTTTTGAAAAAAGCGGCCGCTTACTTCGCGCGGGAGCAGCGGTAGTGAGCAAGTACGAATTCATCGACTCCCAAAAAGCTGAGCCCAACAACCGGAATCCTGTGGTGAATATGTGTCGCTGGTTGGAGGTGTCAACCTCTGGTTTCTACCACTGGCTGACGCGCCCGCAATCGGCGACGTCGGCCCGCCGGGAAACCCTCTTGGCGCGGATCCGACACTATTTTGAGGAGTCTGACGGCACTTACGGGTATCGGCGAATCCACGCGGACCTGACCGCCGAGCAGACGCAGTGTTCCCCCGAACTCGTCCGGCAGCTGATGCGCCAGGAAGGCCTCGTAGCCTGCCAACCACGGCCATTCCGGGTCACGACGGAGGCCGACGCGTTGGCCGCAGCAAACGTGCCCGACCTTGTCAAACGCGACTTCACCGCGGATCGTCCGGGGATGAAATTCATCGGAGACATCACGTATATCCACACCTGGCAGGGGTTCGTCTACCTGGCCACGGTCATCGACTGCTACTCGAAGAAAGTCGTTGGCTGGTCCATTGCCGATCACATGCGTACCGAACTCGTCGAGGACGCTCTCAAGAATGCCGCGGCAACGACCCTGATCGCGCCTGACGCCATTTGGCACTCCGATCGCGGAAGCGTCTACACCTCAGCCGTCTACCGGGCCCTGGTGACCAGTCTGGGCATGCGCTCATCTATGGGCCGCACCGGCGTCTGTTGGGATAACAGCATGGCGGAAAGTTTCTTCTCGATGCTCAAGAATGAGCGCGTGTATCGGACCGTTTACGCGACCAAGACGCAGGCTCGCAGCGACATCATCCGCTATATCGAGGGATTTTACAACAGTCGCAGGCGGCACTCAGCGCTCGATTATCGACGGCCCAACGAAGTCCACTATGGTTATCAACAGCCAGCCCTGGCAGCGTAGAAGAATCCACTAATTCCGCTGTCCGAAATCCCCGTAGCAGCCCACACCTCGACGAGAGCGGCCCCGATACGGACGCTGACCCGCCTGCCTGCGTAGGAGACCGGAACGGAATAATAGCATTGCCGGACACATACCTCCGCCTTGTGGTTGACCTTGACCGAGGAGGTAGGCCCAGCCTCGAAAATACTCGAGGGCAACGTCAGCAATTCCGGCGCTTCCGCAGTAGCGGCCGTCCCGACGGTAACTGGGCGGGCCGAGATCACCCGGTGCTGATCCTTCTCATCGCAGACAGCCATGAACTCGTTCAACGCTGCCAACGTCTGAAACTCCGGGACCGGGGTCAGCCAGCGGCGGCGGAACCGGCCGACTTCACCCTCAACGCCACCCTTGTGTGTGATCAACTATTTGTAGGCCGTTTCAGCCAGGAATGTGAGCCAAGTTAGTGGCACATTTCAGGCCAAAAGAGCGGTAAGAATCAGGCCAGCTATTGTTTCCCGAAATCATGATTTCCGGGGGTTGGCTTGGAGATAGAGATCACCCGGTGGTTCGGGGCCCGTTCCAGAGTGTCAGGGGCATGGGCCCGCCACCTTAGATAAGTTCCTTACGGTGCTGCCATTGCGAAGCGTGTGCGCCGGAAGGGCTGGAAAGCAGATGACGGTACCCATGTCCGTACAAGAAAATATCAGAAGACTTGATTCTCAGGGAGTCGCGGTGCGTGAGATCGCGCGAAGGTTGGGGGTGAGCCGGGCCTCGGTGGCAAAGTATGCCGGGCAGGAAGATTTCTCGCCGGCACTGCCAGCACCCTTGAACAGGCCCGGTGCGTCGGTGTTGACCGGGTTCGAGCACATCATCGAAGGGTGGTTGGGTGAGGACCTGCGCCGGAATCGCAAGCAACGCCATACGGCTAAACGCATCTTTGACCGGTTGGTGGATGAGCACGGTTACACCGCCACATATTCCCCGGTCCAACGGTTTGTGAGGAAGTGGACGGTCAGGAATCGGCAGGCTGGGGAGGGTTTTACCGAATTGGTGTGGCCGGCCGGGACGGTGCAGGTCGACTTCGGGCAGGCTGAGGCGATCATTGCTGGGATTCGGCAAGTCCTGCATATCTTCGTGGTCACTTTTCCGTTCTCGAATATGCGCTTTGTTCAGGCATACCGGGGCGAGACCGCTGAATGCGTCTGTCACGGGCTGCGTGCAGTCTTTGAGCACATCCGTGCCGCACCGAGGCACATGGTCTTTGATAACGCCACGGGCATCGGACGCCGGGTCGGCACCACGGTCGTAGAGACGAGATTGTTTGGTGCGTTCAAACTTCATTACCGTTCAGAATCGAGGTATTGCAATCCGTACTCGGGGCATGAAAAAGGGTCACGTCCCACTGAGTGGTGTAATTTCCCGTCATCGTGCAGGTCAGTGTTTCTGATTATGCCGTAGTGAGCTCTGGAATGTGAATCACGCCGGTGAGCGTACCCGCGTCGGTGTCGGTGAGAGCGAGGCTGAAGGCGTCTAGCTGGCGCATGGAGGCCTCGGAGAGGTAGCGGCGGGACCCGGCTTCCCACTCGTCGTGCTGCTCGACCAAGACAGCGCCGGCGAGGCGGAGTAGCGCGGCCGGGTTCGGGAACACGCCGACGACGTCGGTGCGTCTCTTGATCTCTTTATTCACACGTTCTATCGGGGCGGATTCAGGTGGTCAGCGCAACAGTAGTGGTTCGATCATCTCATTTGGTTTGGCGTAGTCGAGTCGTTTGCGTGGGCGGTCGTTCATTTCCCAGGCTACGTAGTCGAGGTCTTCTTCCGAGTAGACGCTCAGATCAGTGCCTTTGGGGAAATATTGGCGTAGCAACCCGTTCGTGTTCTCGTTCGTGGGACGCTGCCAGGGCGAATGCGGGTCACAGAAGTAGATGGCCAGGTCAGCGGCGATTGTGACTTCTTTGTGTCGGTGCATTTCGACACCTTGGTCCCAGGTCAAGGTTCGGCGCAGCAAGTCTGGCAGGTCGACCATTTTGCGGATCAGACCGTCACGGACGGCATCGACACGATTGCATCCGGGAGTCAGGTGCACCAAGATCAGATACCCGCTCTTGCGTTCCACGACCGTACCGATCGCGGACTTGCCGTCCTTGCCGACGATGAGATCGCCTTCCTTACGTTGTTGTGGTGGGCAGGGAAGACGCCGGCTCTCCCGGCCGAGCGGACAGATCCAGGGAAAGACACCTCGCGAGAGGCTCAGACGGTTCACGAGTCACGCCCGGTCAGCAGAACCAGCATCAATCCTTCCAGCCAGCCCCAGGCCAGCCAAGAAAAGACTTACAGACGGTTCACAGCACGTCCGTGTGCGAGCATATTGACGCAACGCAACGCACAGCACCTCGTCGGTCACCGGCTTCAATTCTGAAACAGAATCCTGCGAAGCAAAATGCTTCTCGGGGTTTTATCTTTTTTCGCACGACATTATGCGATACATGCAGCTATGACACATATGCGTCATATAGAGTGACAAATGAAGGACAACCGCCACATGAGAAAGAACGGCATTGTTCCCACCGCACGAAGGAGACCAACGTGACGAATCTAATTCACACAGGAAACAAAGCTCGCACCAGCTCGCACAACCGTTCCACGCAAATCAGCATTCAAGACATCAGCGGGACTCTCGCGGGCGTCCTCGGTCGCCAGCTACTCGGCTCGATCGTCGACAAGAGCCCACGCTCAGTACTGCGCTGGGTCAACGGTGAAACAACCCCCACCTCTGAAGACGAGCGTCGCCTGCGCAACGCGTACCAGGTCTACGCTCTGCTTTCTTCAGAAGAGGGCGACCACACAATCCGCGCATGGTTCATGGGAATGAACCCGCAGCTCGAAGACCACTCGCCGGCTGAAGCACTAGCCGAAGACCGCGCCCGCGACGTAATGGTTGCGGCCCGAGCCTTCATCAACGGTGCCTGATCCGATTCTCGAGCCGGTTATAGCGACCTGCTCCCCAGAACTCTGGCGAGTGGGTCGCTCATCGGATCCGATGCGCTTCTCGAGCATCCAAGCTGAAGACGCAGCCAGCCCGCGCAACGGCAATCGCTTTGACGTTCCTGGTGGCGAGGTGCTCTACGCCGCGACCAGCGCTGAAGGCGCTTTCGCCGAAACGATCTCACGGTTCCGGCCGACCGCTGCTTCGCTCCTGCTGACAAACGAACCCGGCGAGCACTTCATGACGCCCGGTTCCATCCCGGCGGAATGGCGCACGCGCCGACGTCTGGTTCGTTTCTCTGTCAACGAGCCCCTGCCATTTCTTGACGTTGACAAGCCGGCGACTCACACATTCCTGACCGCCCAGATGGCGCCGATCCTTGACGCTCTCGAAATAGCGAATCTCGACAACGCTACATTGCGTGGGACCAACCGATTGCTCACCAGGGCAGTCGCTGAGTGGGCATACACAGCCCAAGATGATGACGGCAACTTCTTCTACGGAGGGTTGCGTTACGAATCACGTCTCGGCCCCCACGAGTGCTGGGCGATCTTCTCCGGAGCTACGATCGAGCTCAACGAGGAGCTTTCGATTGGTAAGACCGATACTTCTCTGCTCACCACCGCCCGCGAGTTCGGGTTAGTCATTCACTAAGTCACGCGTCCAAGAACCGCACCTCGACGGTGACGCCGGCTAATTGCACTCGAGTGATACCAGCGCTCATGCCGTATGAGAATCCCAGGTCGCCGTAGACGACGGGTCTGCTGCACGTTTAGGTCAGGTCAAAGAATCAATCAGACCTTCGGCAGTTTCACTCGTGGATCCAGTCTTCGTGGACGCAGTCGATCGCGCGGCAGCGGGGCGACCCAGCTTCGAAAACCTGGAACTGAGGCCGCTTTTCTCTTTCCTCAATTTCACCGATTCACTCGAGACTTAGTATTTTACCGAGCAATAGTCACATGCCGATTCCTGACCGTCCACTTCCTCACAAACCGTTGGACCGGGGAATATGTGGCGGTGTAACCGTGCTCATCCACCAACCGGTCAAAGATGCGTTTAGCCGTATGGCGTTGCTTGCGATTCCGGCGCTGGTCCTCACCCAACCACCCTTCGATGATGTGCTCGAACCCGGTCAACACCGAGGCACCAGGACGGGCCACCGGTGCCGGCAGTGCCGGCGAGAAATCTTCCTGCCCGGCATACTTTGCCACCGAGGCCCGGCTCACCCCCAACCTTCGCGCGATCTCACGCACCGCGACTCCCTGGGAATCAAGTCTTCTGATATTTTCTTGTACGGACATGGGTACCGTCATCTGCTTTCCAGCCCTTCCGGCGCACACGCTTCGCAATGGCAGCACCGTAAGGAACTTATCTAAGGTGGCGGGCCCATGCCCCTGACACTCTGGAACGGGCCCCGAACCACCGGGTGATCTCTATCTCCACGCCAACCCCGAAAATCATGATCTCGGGAAACAATAGCTGGCCTGATTCTTACCGCTCTTTTGGCCTGAAACGGGCCGCCAACTTGGCTCACATTCTTGGCTGAAACGGCCTACAAATAGTTGGTCACACACAACGCTGACCCACCTCTGACGCGGGGCTTCGACAGAACGTCACAGCAGGTTCATGGTCGGTCTGCTGGCACCCCCAAACGCCGCCGACTGACCGTCAGAGCAACCACATTTACAGGGGGTTCCGGCAACCCCAAAAGGCTGCCAAATCTGCTGTGGGTATGGCACTCTGAAGTGGCCCCACCTTTGAGGCTTTTAGTCGTTTGAAGTGGCCCCACCCTCGACCCACCCGTAGCGTTCTTTTTGTCGACCAAGACGAAGAGAACGGGAACGGGTTTGAAAGAGAGATCGAGAGTGGAACAGTTCGAGCGTATCCGTCGTGATGCGAGAGATAAAGAAATGTCTGTCAGGGAACTGGCCCGTGTCTACGGGGTGCATCGGCGCACTGTGCGTGCCGCGTTGACGGACTCGACACCGCCGCCGCGGAAGGTGCCGGAAAGGATCGCCCCGGCGATGGGACCGTGGTTGGAGATCGTCAGAGCGTGGTTAGTCGCTGACCTGGAGGCACCGCGCAAGCAGCGCCACACGGCCAGACGGGTCTGGCAGCGGCTGGTGGACGAGTATGGGGCGACGGTAGCCGAGTCCACCGTCACTCACGCGGTCGCGAGGATTCGGCGGGAGCTGATCGGCACCCCGGTCAATGTTGCGGTCCCGCAAACCCATGCGCCAGGAGCTGAGGCCGAGGTTGACTTCGGGGAGTTCCAGGCGGTGATCGGCGGCAGCATGGTGAAACTGTTCATGTTCGTGTTGCGCCTGTCATATTCGGGCAGGGCCGTGCATGTGGCGTATGCGAACCAGGCGCAGGAGTCGTTTCTGGATGGCCATAACGTTGCTTTCGAGCGTCTCGGCGGGATCCCGTCGAAAATGATCCGTTACGACAACTTGACTCCAGCGGTGATCCGAGTCGCGCTGGGTCGGGAACGGTTAGAGAATCCACGATTCATTGCCATGAGATCGCATTATGGTTTCGATTCGTTCTTTTGTATCCCGGGAATTGAGGGAGCGCACGAGAAGGGTGGTGTTGAGGGTGAAGTCGGCCGGTTCCGCCGCCGCTGGCTGACCCCGGTCCCGGAGTTTCAGACGTTGGCAGCGTTGAACGAGTTCATGGCTGTCTGCGATGAGAAGGATCAGCACCGGGTGATCTCGGCCCGCCCAGTTACCGTCGGGACGGCCGCTACTGCGGAAGCGCCGGAATTGCTGACGTTGCCCTCGAGTATTTTCGAGGCTGGGCCTACCTCCTCGGTCAAGGTCAACCACAAGGCGGAGGTATGTGTCCGGCAATGCTATTACTCCGTTCCGGTCTCCTACGCAGGCAGGCGGGTCAGCGTCCGTATCGGGGCCGCTCTCGTCGAGGTGTTCGCCGACGGGAAGAGAATCGCAGTTCACGTGCGGGCCGTGCATAAGTATGCGCACGTCCTTGATCTCGATCACTATTTGGAGGTCCTCACCCGCAAACCCGGTGCCATGGCCGGTGCTACCGCCCTGGTCACCGCCCGTGCCAGCGGTGCTTTCACACCCATTCATCAGAAATTCTGGGATAAAGCCCGCCATCAACTCGGTGACGGTGCCGGGACGCGGGCACTGATCGGGGTGCTGTTGCTGGCACGAACGTTGCCAGCTACTGCCGTGATCGAAGCCATGGAAACAGCGATTGCTGCCGCTGACTACGACCCGGACCGTTTGGCCGTCGCCGCCCGCGCGAACGCGGCGTTCGCACCCATTGTTACCCAGTTGCCAGAGGAACTTACCGACAGAGTCGTGCATCTTCCCGAACGCGGAGCACCGTCATTGGCCGGATATGACCAACTGTTAGTGGGTGCCCGATGAGCGCGACAGGAACACGTCCAACGCTGGCCGGTATCAGCGAGCCTGCCGCGGCGGCAGCGATCAGCGCCGCATGCAAAACTCTTTACCTGACGGGGACAGCGAAGATCGCCGCGTCGATGGCGGAGGAAGCGGCACGAGCGCGGCTGTCTCATCAGGGTTACCTGGCCGAGGTGCTGACCTTCGAATGCGACCAGCGCGAGGACCGGCGCCGCGACCGACGAGTGAAAGAAGCCAAGTTCCCACGCCCGAAACGACTCGAAGACCTGGATTTGGCACACATACCCGATCTGCCGCCGGCAACGATGACCCAGCTGGCTGGCGGCTCCTGGATCGATGCCGGTGAACCACTGGTGCTGCTCGGGGATTCCGGCACCGGCAAAACGCATCTACTCATCGGTTTAGGCACTGCTGCCGCGGAACAGGGCCGTCGTGTCCGATATATCACCACCGCTGCGCTGGTCAACGAGCTCGTCGAGGCCGCCGATAACAAGGAGCTGTCCCGGCTGGTCGGTAAATACGCTCGCCTGGACCTGCTGTGTCTTGACGAGGTTGGCTACGTCAAACTCGATACCCACGGGGCGGAGCTGCTGTTCCAGATCATCACGGCTCGAGAGGAACGAGCATCGATTGCGTGCGCCTCAAACGCTAACTTCAGCGAGTGGGGCCAAACCTTCACCGACCCCCGACTGGCCGCAGCCATCGTGGACCGGCTCACCTTCCGCGGCCACATCATCAACACCGGAACCGATTCCTACCGCCTCAAGACCACCAGGCAAGCACAGAAAGGCTAACCCGCCGCGACCAACGGCAACCCAGAAAACCCTACCCGGGGTGGGGCCAAATCAAACGACAAACCCGGGGCCAAATCAACTTGCTATTCCCACTGCTGTGCAGCAAGACCAAAACAGGCACTAGGAAGACAGCAATTAGGGCCCCATTTCGGCACCGTTTCGATGCCGAAAACTGGGCAGTTTTGTTCACCGAAAGGGTGCCAGATGAGAGGTTCAGGAGGCCAAAAAGTGTGCCCCTGCGGTGGGGTGTGGGAGGGCGTTGGTGGGGGTTGGGGTGTCGGAATGGTTCCGAATTCGGGACCAAAATGGTGTTCACAGGCCGCATTTCTGTACCCCGGTTGTGACCCGGTTGTGCTCCAATCTGTCCGTGTTTCTGTCCTCAAAGTTCGAAAGTTGCTCTTCAGTTGTTCGTTTTGGGGAACATTTCGGTTGCGTCCCTGCGAGTGGTGTAATTCCCGGAGTTCGAGCGTCGGATTACCGACGCAGTGAGCCACCGTGCGATGGTCAGTGAGAACCGTTCAAAGTTCCTCACAGAAAGACACAAACACACGATGGCTCTAGACCAGTCTGCCCTGCTTGCGCTCCTCGCGGATCTCAAACTCACACATGTCACTGATCGAATCCGGTTGGCGACCGAAACGCTCTACCAAGAACTCATCAACGCGGAGGCCACCGCCCACATCGGCGCCGACCGATTCGAGCGAAACACCGACCGCACTACCCAGCGCAACGGCACCCGGCCGCGACTGCTGTCGACGACGGCCGGTGACCTCAACCTCAAGATCCCCAAGCTGCGCCAGGGGTCGTTCTTCCCCGCTCTGCTCGAGCAGCGCCGCCGCGTGGACCAGGCCCTGTTCGCCGTCGTAATGGAGGCCTACCTCCACGGCGTCTCGACGCGGAAGGTCGACGATCTAGTCAAGGCACTCGGCGCCGACACGGGTATCTCTAAGTCGGAAGTGTCCCGGATCTGTGCGGATCTCGATGGGGAAGTTGCCGCGTTCCGCGACCGTGATCTGGGCGAGACCGGGTACCCGTATGTGTTCCTCGACGCCACATATTGCAAGGCTCGCGTCAACCACCGTGTCATCTCCCAGGCGATGGTCGTCGCCATCGGCGTGGCCTCCGACGGGCGCCGCGAGGTCCTCGGCTTCGACGTGGGTGACAGCGAGAACGAGGTGTTCTGGACCAGCTTCCTGCGGTCGCTGAAGGCCCGTGGTTTGGACGGGGTGAAGCTCGTCATCTCCGACGCCCATACCGGGTTGAAGAAGGCAATCAGTACCGTTTTCCAAGGCACCAGCTGGCAGCGTTGTCGAGTGCACTTCATGCGAAACGTGCTCTCGATCGTGCCGCGCGCCAGTCAGGAAGTGGTCGCATCGATGATCCGCACCATCTTCGCCCAGCCCGACGCGAAGCACGTCCAGGCACAGTTCGACGAAGTCATCCGGGTACTCACACCGACCCACTCCAAGGTCGCTCAGGTGCTCCTCGACGCCCGCGAGGACATCCTCGCGTTCTGCGGGTTCCCACCCAAACACTGGCGCCAAATCTGGTCCACCAACCCGATAGAACGTGTGAATAAAGAGATCAAGAGACGCACCGACGTCGTCGGCCTGTTCCCGAACCCGGCCGCGCTACTCCGCCTCGCCGGCGCTGTCTTGGTCGAGCAGCACGACGAGTGGGAAGCCGGGTCCCGCCGCTACCTCTCCGAGGCCTCCATGCGCCAGCTAGACGCCTTCAGCCTCGCTCTCACCGACACCGACGCGGGTACGCTCACCGGCGTGATTCACATTCCAGAGCTCACTACGGCATAATCAGAAAACACTGACCTGCACGATGACGGGAAATTACACCACTCAGTGGGACGTGACCGTGCTTTTCGGCTAGTGAGTAGTGCGATGCACTCCGCGGAGTAAATCTCGATGTGTGACGTGTTCGAAGCGAGCTACACGAGACGTCATGAAACTGCGGGCCGCAATTGAAAAACGTATGCCAGGCGAACACTCGCACGGGATATGAACATTTTCGTGCGTATTGCGTTCAGGCGTTCGTTGTGCAAACGTTTCTTCTAAGGGTGTCACGCCGATATCGTGAATTTACCTGTCGCCGAGAGAGATTCCACCGGCACCAAGTAGCCGAAAGGCCGGATCAACGGAGAGTCTGGACTATGAGTCAAGTCGATTTATTTGTGGCTAATAGTTTCGAGCAGCTGTATCTGATTTAACAGAGAGGAATAGTATGGGGTACCACGTAGGTGTTGATATTGGAGGTACGTTTACGGATGCGGTTGCGATTGGAGATGACGGTTCATTACGGACAGCTAAGGCACTGACTACTCCAGGATCCCTGGCTGAGGGGGTTCTTGCGGCGTTGCGGGGTCTTCAAGTGGAAGTCGACGAAATCGACTCGTTTATCCATGGGACAACGGCAGGTCTCAATGCGTTTCTTGAGCGTCGCGGAGCGCGGGTAGCCCTTATCACCACCTCGGGGTTTAGAGACGTGTATGAGATCGGAAGAGCGAATAGGTCTGAGATATACGACCTTCGCTATAGGCCTCCGGTGCCGCTGATCCCACGCCGAGACATTTACGAGGTTGTTGAGCGTTTGGCTGCGGATGGAGCTGTGATCACTGCGCTGGATGAAGATGCTGTGCGCACCTTGGCAAAGAGCCTTAAGGGAGAAGTGGACGCAGTAGCGGTTGCGCTCCTGCACTCATACAAGAACCCGGTGCATGAAGAAGCGATAGCTCGATTGTTCGGCGAGGTAGCTCCATCTGTGGCGGTCATTTGTTCAAACGATATTGCACCAGAGTGGCGTGAGTACGAACGGACGAGCACAACAGCTATCTCGGCGTACATCGCTCCAATTGTGCGCGAGTATCTTCGCGTTCTAGAGGATGCGCTCAAGGCACGCGGATTAAAGTGTGACCTGAGAGTCATGCAGTCAAATGGTGGAGTCATGACTGTCGAGCGTGCGCGCGAGCGCGCGGTACAGACTCTGTTTTCGGGCCCAGTGGGCGGCACCATGGCAGGTGTCGCGGTTGCCTCAGAACTTGGGTTCGAGCGGATGCTTTGCGTTGATATGGGAGGGACATCTTTTGACGTAAGCTTAGTGGTCGATGGTTCCGCTGATATCGAATCGCAGTCAGAACTAGAAGGCCACCCATTACTCGCACCGTCGGTGGCATTGCATACGATCGGCGCAGGCGGGGGGTCTGTTGGACATGTCGTGGCAGGAGCCCTTCGGGTCGGCCCTCGATCTGCTGGCGCGGTACCGGGCCCAGCCTGCTATGGGAATGGTGGCGTCGAACCAACCGTCACTGACGCGAATCTTTTGCTGGGGCGCCTTCCTGATGTGGCACTCCTCGGTGGCAGTCTAAAACTCGACAAAGCGGCCGCGGTGGCAGCCACTCAAACAGTAGGAGAAGCGCTCGGGTTAAGCGTCGAGAGCACGGCGCTCGGTATTATCGCTGTCGCAGATGCCGCCATGGCGAATGCGATTCGAGAGATCACCGTTTCGCGAGGAATCGACCCTCGTGAGTTTGGGTTGCTTGCCTTTGGTGGTGCTGGCCCGTTGCATGCCGTGTCGATCGCCGAAGAACTCGAACTCGAAAAGGTAATCATTCCCGCAAGTCCGGGAGTGCTTTCCGCGTGGGGGATGGTGCACACCGATCTGCGCCATGATTTTGTGCAGACGTTCTTCCACTTAGTCGATCAGCTCGATCCTATGGTTCTGGATAGCGCTTTGGAGGCGATGCTTTACCGAGCACGTGAGACACTTTTGTCGGATGGGGTGCAAGAGTCTGAGATAGTATCGGTCCCGAGCCTTGACATACGTTACCTCGGGCAAGAGTACACGCTGAATATAGACTTTGGGGCGGAGGAGCCTGCAACAGAAGTGCTCACTGTTTTGCACGAACGATTTGACGCAGCGCACCTCGAACGATTTGGACATAACAACCCCGATGAACAGATCGAAGTGATTGCGCTTCGTATGGTCGCGCGCGGCCTCACCGAGCGCCGAAGTATGGCAGCACTTGTCCCCGTGAGTTCAATGGTCGAACTTGGTCGTCAGAACGTCCGTTTCCACGATGAAACCCACGAAACAGTTGTATACGACCGCGCTTCGATTGTGCCAGGTACCGCGTTAAATGGTCCGTTAATTCTCTTGGAGGCGGGGTGCACGGTGCTTGTTCCCCCTAAATGGATGGTGACTTCGTCGGCAAACGGCCATCTCATATTGGAAAGGGTAAGTGAATGAATTTGTCTATGGAAGTAATGAGGCCTGCTAGTGCGCGTCTTGACCCGGTTACTGTTGAGGTGATCCGTAATGCGTTCGACTCGATTGCTGCGCAGATGAATAATAGTCTCGCTCGGTCTGCATACACGCCTATTATTTATGAGATGAAAGACTGTTCGGTGGGTTTGTTCAACGCGGACGGGGAGTTGCTTGGGCAGTCTTCGGGCTTGCCAATATTTCTAGGTGCGCTTGACGTGGCGATTGATGTCACTACCGAACATATTGGTGGGGCGGAGAATTATCGCGAGGGGGATGTCTTTGCGATCAATGATAGCTATCTGGTGGGTAGTCATCTCAATGACATTTCGATCTTCTCGCCGATATTTTATGAAGGTCGGTTGGTGGGGTTTGGGGCGACGAAAGCGCATTGGCTCGATATCGGCGCAAAAGATGCCGGCCAGGCCATGGACTCGACGTCGATTTACCAAGAGGGTTATCGTCTTGGACCCACCTATTTGTACCGGGCTGGTGTGGCTGATCACCAGATGATCGATTTCTTGATGCGAAATAGTCGGTTACCTCGCTCGGTTTGGGGTGACATGCACGCTCAGATTGCTGCCTGCCACACCGGCGAACGCATGTTGAAGCGGCTCTATGAGCGTTTTGGTTCTGCGACAGTAGAGGGTGCTGCTAAGCAGGTGTTTGATCAGTGTGAGCGCCTCGATCGTGAGGCGGTAGCGGCAATTCCGGATGGGATCTATCGCGCAGAAGGGGCACTTGATTCGTGGGGGCCAGCAGGCGGTCCGGTGCCTGTGAAATTGACTGTCACCGTGTCGGGTGACCAGATCGTGCTCGACCTCACCGGATCGAGTCCTCAAACTCCCGGATCAATGAACTGCGGACGTGCACAAACTGTGTCGGCGGCACGATTGGCGTATAAGCTCCTGGTGAATCCCGAAATTCCAGCGACTGCCGGGACGTTTCGCAATGTGTCAGTGGTGACTACACCGCGGACCGTCTTCGATGCGCGGGAACCTGCGGCCTGTCAATTCTATTACCCGCACCTTGGCATGATGGTTGATCTGTTTGTGAAAGCGTTGGCGTCTGCTCTGCCTCACGCAGTAAATGCTGGTCAACCTGCTGACGCGATGAATATTCTGTTTGCTGGATATGACGATAACGGCATACAGTTCTTTTGCAGTGAAGCCACTGGGGTTGGATGGGGAGGGCTCGATGACCTGGACGGGGTGAACGGACGGATGAACTATGGTGGCGGAGACCTGAAGAACTATCCCGTTGAGGTTATTGAGTCTCGTTACCCGCTCCGCGTCACCGGGTATGGGCTTCAGCAAAATTCTGGTGGTGCTGGGGAGTATCGCGGGGGTCTTGGGATATGGCGTTCCTACGAGACTCTCTCGGAACAAACAACGGTTTCCCTGTGGTTTGAACGCTCTAAGCAGCCAGCATGGGGTCTTTTCGGAGGGGAAGACGGTGCCCCAACCGATGTTGTCATCGACCGCGGTGGCGGCGAAGAACATATCTTGAAGGTCAATGCTCTGCCGCTGCCGAAAGGATCGCAAGTGCGGATACAAACAGGCGGCGGTGGTGGCTATGGCGACCCGGGCAAGCGCAACCCTGAAGCCCTCAAGGAAGATCTTCTCAACGGTTACGTCACCGAGAGTCCCGTTCCTTAAACTGACCCAAAGCAGATGCTGGTGTTGTTTCACGGCGAGGTGGTTGAGCAAAGAGATGCGAGACAAGTGGTCACTAAGCCTCGACATGCTTACACCAAGTCTCTCCTATCAAGTTCGCTAAGCATGACCGGATCGCGTAAAACTCTGCTAAATATTGATGCCAGCTGGGACTTCGACAATCCCATCTATCGAGATGTAGGTATTGTATGAGCAAGCCCCTTTTGCACCTCCGAAACGTGGATAAATCCTTCGGTTACGGAGAAAACATAACGGTCGCTGCGAGAGGCGTGAACCGCGAGGTTCAGCCAGGTGAAATCATTGGTTTGGTTGGTGAGTCGGGATCGGGCAAGTCAACAATAGCTAACATCGTGTTGGGTCTCATCGAACCTGATGGTGGCGAGGTAGAGTTTGATGGCACCCCAATCAGCGCGATGCTTGCGCACGGCTCACGTGGATTCAGGCGTCAGGTGTAAGCGGTGTTTCAGCAGCCACTTCTCGCGCTCGACCAACGCCGCTCAGTCGCCTGGTCGGTCGCAGAGCCACTGGTAATTCATAAAATTGGTTCACGCCTTGAACGAGTCGAGCGAGTGGAGAATCTCTTACGATCAGTAGGACTCACACCCGATCTCATGACGAGGTATCCCAGTGAACTCAGCAGACGGCAGCTGCAGCGTATAAACATCGCCCGAGCATTGGCTCTGGAACCTCGGCTGCTGGTCTGTGACGAGGCTGTTTCTGCACTTGATATTTTCTGTGCAGGCGCGGGTGCTGGATCTTTTCTTGGAGATGCAGCAGCGTCTGGGGATTGCAATGCTCTTTATCAGCCACAATACGGCCGTGGTGCGCCATTTCTCCGATTCTATGGTCGTTATGCACCACGGTGATATCGTTGAGGCAGGATCAACTGTTCAAATCTGCGAGAACCCTCAGTCTCGTTACACAAGACAGCTGATCGAATCATGGCTCGAGCCAATCGTTTTAGGCGGGTGAATATTAGGTACTCGTAATGATGGACTCTCATCGCCAACACCAGAATGGAAGGCTATTTTCAATGGAACAAGCAACAAGCACCGTTACCGATTCAACGAACACCTCACTATTTGACCCGGATCAGCTGGCAATTTGGGACGCACAAAAAGCAATGTACAGTTCGTTCCTCAAGGGAGACTCTTCTGAAATTGACAATCATATTCATGCCAAAGCTACGGTCTGGGATGCGGTGACGGAGAAACTAGCGAGAGGAATTGATGACCTTAATGAGATTCGTGCAACTCGACCCGTCGGTGCAAGCAAACCGGTGGTGACTCGAATGGAAGTCAGCGAACCAGTAATTGATGTCTCGGGAACATTGGCAGTTAGCCGCCATTTCCTCCGTGTTGACACGACCAATTCCGACGGATCAAATCGAGAGCTCATGCGCGTAAGTCAGGGCTGGCGCCAAGTTGAAGGAAAGTGGTTGATTATCCATGCGCATGAAGATCTTTTCTCAATTGAGGAAAGATAGTTGTTGAGTAAACGGAAAGGACTAGAATGACTATAGATTTTGAGGCACGACGGGCGAAGCTTGATGCGGAACTTGATGCTGCAGACATCGACGTCTTATTTCTTCCTGCATCGCAAACTGACCTAGAATATTTCACTGGCTTAGGTCGAGGAATTCCCTCGTTTGGGAATATTGGCTACACGAATCATTGGATCTCGGGAGCTTTCTTTTCTGCGGGGAAAGACCCACTGTTTGTATTGACGCGTCATCATCAAGAATTTCATTTACCTGACGGCGTGATTGGGGACATTGTCACCGCTACTGAGTCCGATGACGGCGAGGAAGTATTTGCTCGCGCGTTTGATGCGTTTAGTTCTCGCGCCAGCCGCATTGCTGTCGGCGGCACACCAAACGCCGATTCTTGCGGCCATGAATCTAATGCCCAAGAACGCATCGCGGTGAGCGGGCGAACATGGTCCGAGACTACGTTGAATCTGCGACGTTATCGTCCAGAAGCCGAGCTTCTCGTCGCTGATGATATTCTGAATCGGATCCGCAGGATCAAGGATACTCACGAAATTGAGTTCATGCGCCAGGCGGCGCAGATGGTCGACCAAGTCATGGCTGCAGTCAGTGACCATGTAGTTGCGGGTATTACCGAGCTAGAACTGGCCTCGGAAATTGATCTGCGAATTCGTCAACTTGGTTCACCCTCGTCATCATTCGACACCGCGGTTTGGGCGATGGGCCCGGGGCTTGATCGGGATGCGAGTGAGCGTCTTTCCACAAGGGCTCTTTCTGTAGGAGCCGGCGTAAATTTTGACTTCGGCGCGATAGTCGAAGGATACTGTTCGGATTTCGGTCGAACAGTCCACATAGGGCAACCTAACGCTGAGTACGAGAAGGTCTACGAGATCGTAATGGCTGCCCAAGAAGCTGGCCGTAAGGCGGCGGTACCGGGAGCCACTGGCGGGGATGTTCACCGAGCAACACGATCAGTTATCGATGAATCGGGCTACGGAGATTGGTTCCGCCACCGTACAGGGCATTGCATTGGAAAAGATGTGCACGAACTGCCATACATTTCTGAAGAGGACGAAACGCCGCTTGAGCCGGGAATGATGTTTACCATCGAACCTAGCGTTTTCTACCCTGGACGAGTTGGCGTGCGTGTGGAAGACGTTTTCTTGCTCTCTGATTCTGGTGAGACTGTCAAGATCAATGAGTTGGGTAACGAGATGCGCGTCAACGACTAGCCAAAGTAAAGCCTGAACCCGGGGCTGGCAATCGAGAGGCGGAACGTCGAATCCTGAGGCCTACACCGGACTTGCGCTGGAGCTAGTGCTGTGGATGGTGACTTCGTCCGGAATTTGTCAAGGTGAATGAGGCCAGGGTGAGTTTAGGCGGCTAGTTTTGCTTCTGGTTTCGGGATGGGTTTATTGATCCATGCCGCGTCGGGGATTGAGAGGATCTTTGGATCCACTTGGGTGCTGAACCGTTCGGGGTACTTCTGGCGGGCAGCGGCCAGGGTGATGGAGCGTTCGGTCGCTTTGGTGGTGGCGAGCCCGTAGTGGACATCTGCCGGTGTATTCAACCCGATGCCACTGTGGAGGTGGGTGTGGTTGTAGTCCTCGACGAAGCCGGCCATGAAGGTTCTCGCGTCAGCCAGGGAGCCGAAGCGTTCAGGGAACACGGGAGCGAACTTCAAGGTTTTGGGTATGGCACTCTGAAGTGGCCCCACCTTTGAGGCTTTTAGTCGTTTGAAGTGGCCCCACCCTCGACCCACCCGTAGCGTTCTTTTTGTCGACCAAGACGAAGAGAACGGGAACGGGTTTGAAAGAGAGATCGAGAGTGGAACAGTTCGAGCGTATCCGTCGTGATGCGAGAGATAAAGAAATGTCTGTCAGGGAACTGGCCCGTGTATACGGGGTGCATCGGCGCACTGTGCGTGCCGCGTTGACGGACTCGACACCGCCGCCGCGGAAGGTGCCGGAAAGGATCGCCCCGGCGATGGGACCGTGGTTGGAGATCGTCAGAGCGTGGTTAGTCGCTGACCTGGAGGCACCGCGCAAGCAGCGCCACACGGCCAGACGGGTCTGGCAGCGGCTGGTGGACGAGTATGGGGCGACGGTAGCCGAGTCCACCGTCACTCACGCGGTCGCGAAGATTCGGCGGGAGCTGATCGGCACCCCGGTCAATGTTGCGGTCCCGCAAACCCATGCGCCAGGAGCTGAGGCCGAGGTTGACTTCGGGGAGTTCCAGGCGCTGATCGGCGGCAGCATGGTGAAACTGTTCATGTTCGTGTTGCGCCTGTCATATTCGGGCAGGGCCGTGCATGTGGCGTATGCGAACCAGGCGCAGGAGTCGTTTCTGGATGGCCATAACGTTGCTTTCGAGCGTCTCGGCGGGATCCCGTCGAAAATGATCCGTTACGACAACTTGACTCCAGCGGTGATCCGAGTCGCGCTGGGTCGGGAACGGTTAGAGAATCCACGATTCATTGCCATGAGATCGCATTATGGTTTCGATTCGTTCTTTTGTATCCCCGGTATCGAGGGAGCGCACGAGAAGGGTTGTGTTTCGTCAAGTTTAAGTAGGCCATTTCGGCGCTAAGAATCAGGCCGCCTGGGCGCGTTTTTAGTCCATTTGAGCAGTTGGCTATTTCATGAGGGCATTTTTGACTCGGTAGGACTCGCCGCGGAATTGCAGCAGCCGTCCGTGGTGCACTAGCCGGTCGATGATGGCGGCGGCCATGTTGTCGTCTCCGAATACGGCTCCCCATCGGGAAAATTCTAAGTTCGTGGTGATGATCAGGCTGCGTCGTTCATAGCCGTCCGCGATGACTTGGAACAAGAGTCGCGCTCCTTCGGTATCGATTGGCAGGTAGCCCAGTTCATCGATTGCCAAGAGCTGGTTCTTGGCCAGGGACGCAAGCTCTTTGTCCAGCCGATCTTCGTCCTTGGCCCGCCGCAGCATCATGACCAGGGATTAGGTGGTGAAGAATCTGGCTTGGATGCCTTGCCGGCAGGCGGCTGCTACCAGGGCGGAGGCCATGTGGGTTTTGCCGGTGCCGACGTCGCCGTAAAGCACGAGGTCCTGGGCCCGGTCGATGAAGTCCAGGGATTCGAGGGCCTCTCGGCCGTAGTCTTCGGGGAACCGGACACTGCTGTAATCGAATCCTGTGAGTGTTTTCAGGGCCGGCAGGCGAGCGGATTTCAGCAGGCGCTGGCGGCGTGATTCCTGCCGGGATTCGTGTTCGGCCAACAGAACCCCGTGGAGGTATTCGCGTTGTTTCGGGGTGCCTTTCTCGGCCCATTCACTCAGCACGCTGCCGGTCAGCGCAGCATGCTTACCGGCTTCGATAATGTCTTGAATGGTGATCGGATTCATGCGGGTTCTCCTGTGCTCGTGTTCAGCGTGGTGAAGGTGTCATAGACACTCAAGTCCACGTTGGCGGCGGTCGGTTCGGTGCCATCGGCCAGGCGGCGGGCGAGCATGCCCACCATGCTATGTCGGGGGCGTCCCCGCGCCGCAGCAAGGTGTCTGCGGCGTGCACCGCAGCGTCGAAGCCGGCAGAGCCCGACGCGGCGTCAACAGCGTTGAATAACCGGCGCCGATCAGTGGCCGTTGCCTGATCCAGCCAGTCACGCACCATCTCCGGCACCAGAGGCCGCAGCAGGGAATGCGACCACGCTCCGGGCTTAGTCACCAACAACGGCACCAGGGAGGCGGGGTCGAAGATCGTCTCTGTTTGCTGCCCAAAAACTCGAGGGAAGGACCTCACCGGTGCGGCGTGTTCATCGAGGATCTGCACCACGTCGTGACGCAACCCCACGGTGAGGCGGCGGCTGTGGAAGGAGGGGCCCGCGGCATACGTGTTCCCGTCAATGAGTACGTTGCCAGTCTTGTCGGCCTTCCTCGACTCGTAGCGGACCGGATCAAACCCGACCCCTGGCAGCTGAAGAGACGCGGCCACGTCGTGGGCGAACAGTTCACTCACCGGCAGGCCCTTGCGATAATGTGTGGTGCGCGCCAGCGCGTCGCACCGCGCCATTAACACCGCGTTCAGACCGACCAGGCTCGCGGCCTCAGGTTCAGGGACCATCAGGTTGCGGCGCAGGAACCCAACAGCATTCTCCACATTGCCTTTTTCAGGTTGCGTCCCTGCGAGTGGTGTAATTCCCGGAGTTCGAGCGTCGGATTACCGACGCAGTGAGCCACCGTGCGATGGTCAGTGAGAACCGTTCAAAGTTCCTCACAGAAAGACACAAACACACGATGGCTCTAGACCAGTCTGCCCTGCTTGCGCTCCTCGCGGATCTCAAACTCACACATGTCACTGATCGAATCCGGTTGGCGACCGAAACGCTCTACCAAGAACTCATCAACGCGGAGGCCACCGCCCACATCGGCGCCGACCGATTCGAGCGAAACACCGACCGCACTACCCAGCGCAACGGCACCCGGCCGCGACTGCTGTCGACGACGGCCGGTGACCTCAACCTCAAGATCCCCAAGCTGCGCCAGGGGTCGTTCTTCCCCGCTCTGCTCGAGCAGCGCCGCCGCGTGGACCAGGCCCTGTTCGCCGTCGTAATGGAGGCCTACCTCCACGGCGTCTCGACGCGGAAGGTCGACGATCTAGTCAAGGCACTCGGCGCCGACACGGGTATCTCTAAGTCGGAAGTGTCCCGGATCTGTGCGGATCTCGATGGGGAAGTTGCCGCGTTCCGCGACCGTGATCTGGGCGAGACCGGGTACCCGTATGTGTTCCTCGACGCCACATATTGCAAGGCTCGCGTCAACCACCGTGTCATCTCCCAGGCGATGGTCGTCGCCATCGGCGTGGCCTCCGACGGGCGCCGCGAGGTCCTCGGCTTCGACGTGGGTGACAGCGAGAACGAGGTGTTCTGGACCAGCTTCCTGCGGTCGCTGAAGGCCCGTGGTTTGGACGGGGTGAAGCTCGTCATCTCCGACGCCCATACCGGGTTGAAGAAGGCAATCAGTACCGTTTTCCAAGGCACCAGCTGGCAGCGTTGTCGAGTGCACTTCATGCGAAACGTGCTCTCGATCGTGCCGCGCGCCAGTCAGGAAGTGGTCGCATCGATGATCCGCACCATCTTCGCCCAGCCCGACGCGAAGCACGTCCAGGCACAGTTCGACGAAGTCATCCGGGTACTCACACCGACCCACTCCAAGGTCGCTCAGGTGCTCCTCGACGCCCGCGAGGACATCCTCGCGTTCTGCGGGTTCCCACCCAAACACTGGCGCCAAATCTGGTCCACCAACCCGCGCAGGTTCACGCGGTCAGCGCAACACCTCGATGATTGAAGGATGCTGATTGATGTGACTAGAAGATATTCTGAGCGGATGCTGGGCGATGTTGTCCACAGATTGTGGGATTTGAAACAGACAGGGCTGGCAGGGGACGCAATCGGGCTGAAGATCGGGTGGAGTACGGCTGCGGTGCATGCTCATATCCGTGAGTATGGTGGTGTGCGACCGCGGTGGGGACATCAATTGCAGGGCCGGTCCCTGTCAATGAGTGAGCGCGAGAGGATCCTGGAGCTTAAGGGTCAGCATGGTGTGCGGGAGATCGCACGCCGCTTGGGGCGGTCACCATCGACGATCTCGCGGGAGCTGAGACGAGACTGTGGAGTCAACGGGTATCGGGCCACTCGCGCCCACGCACTCGCATTCGAGCTGGCCAGACGCCCTAAGGGCTCGCGCGATAATTAACCCAGTTTTGGCCTGAAAGTTCTTTAGGCTTGTGCTATGTCTGAGATTACGGAGTTGGCAGGGTTCGATACGGCGTTCGCGACCGCGTTGGCGGGAGTGCTGGTCGAGGTGGGACCCATTCTGGACGAGCGGCAGAAGCGGGTGTTGGCCGGGGCGGGTGCCCGGCAGCTGGGCCATGGCGGGATCAAGCTGGTCGCGGCAGCGACCGGGGTGTCGGCAGATACGGTCGGGCGGGGCGCGAAGGAGCTGGAAGCGGGGCTGGTCACTGATGGTCGGGTGCGGATGAAGGGTGCGGGCCGTCCGACGCTGGAGCAGAAGGACCCACTGGTGTGGGAGGCGTTGAACGCGTTGGTGGATCCGGTAACCCGCGGGGATCCGATGTCGCCGCTGCGGTGGACGACGAAGTCGACCGTGAAGCTGGCAGACACGCTCACCTCGCAAGGTCACCAGGTGGGGCCCAAGACGGTGGCCAGGCTCTTGAAGGATCACGGATACAGTCTGCAGGCCAACGCGAAAAAGCTTGAGGGGCGCCAGCATCCCGACCGCGACGCCCAGTTCATCTACCTGAACGAGCAGGTCACTGCGTTCTTGGACGCTGGGCTGCCGGTGATCTCGGTCGACACGAAGAAGAAAGAGAACATTGGGAGGTACTCCAATGGCGGTGCGGAGTACTCTCCTCAGGGTGAACCGGAGACAACCAACACTTACGACTTCATCGGAGAGGCCGGCAAGGCGGTGCCCTACGGGGTCTATGACGTGGGCGCGAACAGCGGCTGGGTCAACGTCGGCTCCGATGCCGACACCGGAGTGTTCGCGGTCGAGTCCATCCGCCGCTGGTGGACCAAAATCGGCCATCCCGGCTACCCAGAAGCAACGAAACTGGGCTGCTACGGGGATTTCGGACAGCGGAATTAGTGGATTCTTCTACGCTGCCAGGGCTGGCTGTTGATAACCATAGTGGACTTCGTTGGGCCGTCGATAATCGAGCGCTGAGTGCCGCCTGCGACTGTTGTAAAATCCCTCGATATAGCGGATGATGTCGCTGCGAGCCTGCGTCTTGGTCGCGTAAACGGTCCGATACACGCGCTCATTCTTGAGCATCGAGAAGAAACTTTCCGCCATGCTGTTATCCCAACAGACGCCGGTGCGGCCCATAGATGAGCGCATGCCCAGACTGGTCACCAGGGCCCGGTAGACGGCTGAGGTGTAGACGCTTCCGCGATCGGAGTGCCAAATGGCGTCAGGCGCGATCAGGGTCGTTGCCGCGGCATTCTTGAGAGCGTCCTCGACGAGTTCGGTACGCATGTGATCGGCAATGGACCAGCCAACGACTTTCTTCGAGTAGCAGTCGATGACCGTGGCCAGGTAGACGAACCCCTGCCAGGTGTGGATATACGTGATGTCTCCGATGAATTTCATCCCCGGACGATCCGCGGTGAAGTCGCGTTTGACAAGGTCGGGCACGTTTGCTGCGGCCAACGCGTCGGCCTCCGTCGTGACCCGGAATGGCCGTGGTTGGCAGGCTACGAGGCCTTCCTGGCGCATCAGCTGCCGGACGAGTTCGGGGGAACACTGCGTCTGCTCGGCGGTCAGGTCCGCGTGGATTCGCCGATACCCGTAAGTGCCGTCAGACTCCTCAAAATAGTGTCGGATCCGCGCCAAGAGGGTTTCCCGGCGGGCCGACGTCGCCGATTGCGGGCGCGTCAGCCAGTGGTAGAAACCAGAGGTTGACACCTCCAACCAGCGACACATATTCACCACAGGATTCCGGTTGTTGGGCTCAGCTTTTTGGGAGTCGATGAATTCGTACTTGCTCACTACCGCTGCTCCCGCGCGAAGTAAGCGGCCGCTTTTTTCAAAAATTGGGTCTCAGCCTTGAGCTCCTGATTTTCCCGCTCGAGTACTTTGAGACGGGCACGCTCGGGGACGGTCAGCTCCGTCTCGGTGCCACCATTCGCTTCGCGATACTTGATCAGCCAGTTGCGCAATGTTTCGTGGCCGACCCCGTAGGACTCGGCCACGTCCCTGATCGGCTTCGAGGTGCTGATCACCTCCCGACACAACTCATCTCTGAACTCCTGGGTAAATTTCCGGCGTGCTGTGGTCATGCTGATCTCTACTTTCAGTGAACCCCCATTTTAAGAGGGCCCACTGTCCGAAATATCCGCAGCACACCAGAACTACCATGGCAGTCGCCGGTCGAGCTCCCGCGCGAAGAACGAGGACGCCGCCAACAAAATCTCATTGGCACGCTTGAGCTCACGGTTCTCCGCCTCGAGTTGCTTGATCCGAATTGCATCGCACGTGGTGGTTCCGGGCCTTTCGCCCGCGTCGATGGCGGCCTGCTTGCACCAGCCACGCAACGTGTCAGGATTGACTCCGACACGCTGCCCGATCCGGATCACCGCCGCGTTCAACGACAACTCCGAATCTTCCTTTCTGGCCTCGGCAACAAGCCGCATCGCACGCTCACGAAGCTCCGGTGGATACTTCCTCAGTGCTGGCATGATCATCATCCTCTCCGGGAATCAGACCCTCCACCAAACCCGGGGCGATTCATGTCGCCTCGCGGCCATCGGAATCTTACCCTCCATACAGGCAAGCTTCGCGCTCAAAGTATGTGAGGCACCAACCACACTCACGCGCTCAAAGAAACTGAGGCACGTCGATTCATTGACCATCTTGTCAACGTCTCAGTAGTATTAGATAAAGAGGGAAGGGATCGCATACAGGTAGGAGCCGATCTCTGTTGCTATACTGATACTGCAATTCCACCTCGCTCTCACTCAGTCGCTTTGGTCAGTCCGCTATCTTCGCTGTCATCCTTCAGGGGTCGTAGTTTGTGGCGCACGCATTCCGGCAGAGATAGTGGATTCCTTCCGCGACTTGAGGGCAAGTATCCACAAGGGAAAGGCATAAATGCTTAGCGAGAAAGTACGAGAACTGGCGACGGGCGGCAATTTCGCGTCATTCACGACGCTCAAAGTGGATGGCCAGCCGTGCGCACAGGTTATGTGGGTCGATTGCGACGACGAGAACATCATCATAAACACGGAGGTGCACCGCGCGAAATTCAAGAATGTCCAGCGGGATCCTCGCGTCGTTGTGCTGATAATTGACAAGGACAACGCCTACGAGTACGCGGAGATCCGCGGGACGGTAATCGAGGTCGTGCATGGACACGAGGCACGAACTCACATCGATAAGCTCGCGTGGCGGTACTTCAACCGTCCATACTTGCCAGAAATAATCGAATCTGAGCGTGTCATCCTGAAAATCAAACCGCTCTAGAGTAATCACAGAATTCCACTCTTAGTCATTGAGTTTGTCGAAGTTTCCCAATACAGCACGCTCTTGATCGCCCGAGTGCCTAGGCTCGCGCCGATCGTAACCTGTGACACTGCTTCTCTCCGCACCCGCAGATTCACCGTTATTACGTGAATAATTGATTAGGCCATTAAGGAGCCATTGTGCACCGAGAACTAAGGGGAACGTCTCTTAAGGCGACAAAGAGTCCACGATGTGACAATTCTGATACACATTTAAAATGATCAAATACCAACCGTTTCTAGCGTCGTTGACGAATTATCGGGTTGCGTCTAGGGTAGTGGTGTAGTTCGCTCGGTTTTCGAGCGTCAGATCGTCGACGTGATGAGCCACCGTTGGCTGGTCAGTGAGCAACGACTAAATCACTCACGAAGGGCAAGTTCATATGGTCTGGTGTGCTGCGGATATTTCGGACAGTGGGCCCTCTTAAAATGGGGGTTCACTGAAAGTAGAGATCTGCATGACCACAGCACGCCGGAAATTTACCCAGGAGTTCAGAGATGAGTTGTGTCGGGAGGTGATCAGCACCTCGAAGCCGATCAGGGACGTGGCCGAGTCCTACGGGGTCGGCCACGAAACATTGCGCAACTGGCTGATCAAGTATCGCGAAGCGAATGGTGGCACCGAGACGGAGCTGACCGTCCCCGAGCGTGCCCGTCTCAAAGTACTCGAGCGGGAAAATCAGGAGCTCAAGGCTGAGACCCAATTTTTGAAAAAAGCGGCCGCTTACTTCGCGCGGGAGCAGCGGTAGTGAGCAAGTACGAATTCATCGACTCCCAAAAAGCTGAGCCCAACAACCGGAATCCTGTGGTGAATATGTGTCGCTGGTTGGAGGTGTCAACCTCTGGTTTCTACCACTGGCTGACGCGCCCGCAATCGGCGACGTCGGCCCGCCGGGAAACCCTCTTGGCGCGGATCCGACACTATTTTGAGGAGTCTGACGGCACTTACGGGTATCGGCGAATCCACGCGGACCTGACCGCCGAGCAGACGCAGTGTTCCCCCGAACTCGTCCGGCAGCTGATGCGCCAGGAAGGCCTCGTAGCCTGCCAACCACGGCCATTCCGGGTCACGACGGAGGCCGACGCGTTGGCCGCAGCAAACGTGCCCGACCTTGTCAAACGCGACTTCACCGCGGATCGTCCGGGGATGAAATTCATCGGAGACATCACGTATATCCACACCTGGCAGGGGTTCGTCTACCTGGCCACGGTCATCGACTGCTACTCGAAGAAAGTCGTTGGCTGGTCCATTGCCGATCACATGCGTACCGAACTCGTCGAGGACGCTCTCAAGAATGCCGCGGCAACGACCCTGATCGCGCCTGACGCCATTTGGCACTCCGATCGCGGAAGCGTCTACACCTCAGCCGTCTACCGGGCCCTGGTGACCAGTCTGGGCATGCGCTCATCTATGGGCCGCACCGGCGTCTGTTGGGATAACAGCATGGCGGAAAGTTTCTTCTCGATGCTCAAGAATGAGCGCGTGTATCGGACCGTTTACGCGACCAAGACGCAGGCTCGCAGCGACATCATCCGCTATATCGAGGGATTTTACAACAGTCGCAGGCGGCACTCAGCGCTCGATTATCGACGGCCCAACGAAGTCCACTATGGTTATCAACAGCCAGCCCTGGCAGCGTAGAAGAATCCACTAATTCCGCTGTCCGAAATCCCCGTAGCAGCCCAGTTCGCCGACGGGAAGAGAATCGCAGTTCACGTGCGGGCCGTGCATAAGTATGCGCACGTCCTTGATCTCGATCACTATTTGGAGGTCCTCACCCGCAAACCCGGTGCCATGGCCGGTGCTACCGCCCTGGTCGCCGCCCGTGCCAGCGGTGCTTTCACACCCATTCATCAGAAATTCTGGGATAAAGCCCGCCATCAACTCGGTGACGGTGCTGGGACGCGGGCACTGATCGGGGTGCTGTTGCTGGCACGAACGTTGCCAGCTACTGCCGTGATCGAGGCCATGGAAACAGCGATTGCTGCCGCTGACTACGACCTGGACCGTTTGGCCGTCGCCGCCCGCGCGAACGCGGCGTTCGCACCCATTGTTACCCAGTTGCCAGAGGAACTTACCGACAGAGTCGTGCATCTTCCCGAACGCGGAGCACCGTCATTGGCCGGATATGACCAACTGTTAGTGGGTGCCCGATGAGCGCGACAGGAACACGTCCAACGCTGGCCGGTATCAGCGAGCCTGCCGCGGCGGCAGCGATCAGCGCCGCATGCAAAACTCTTTACCTGACGGGGACAGCGAAGATCGCCGCGTCGATGGCGGAGGAAGCGGCACGAGCGCGGCTGTCTCATCAGGGTTACCTGGCCGAGGTGCTGACCTTCGAATGCGACCAGCGCGAGGACCGGCGCCGCGACCGACGAGTGAAAGAAGCCAAGTTCCCACGCCCGAAACGACTCGAAGACCTGGATTTGGCACACATACCCGATCTGCCGCCGGCAACGATGACCCAGCTGGCTGGCGGCTCCTGGATCGATGCCGGTGAACCACTGGTGCTGCTCGGGGATTCCGGCACCGGCAAAACGCATCTACTCATCGGTTTAGGCACTGCTGCCGCGGAACAGGGCCGTCGTGTCCGATATATCACCACCGCTGCGCTGGTCAACGAGCTCGTCGAGGCCGCCGATAACAAGGAGCTGTCCCGGCTGGTCGGTAAATACGCTCGCCTGGACCTGCTGTGTCTTGACGAGGTTGGCTACGTCAAACTCGATACCCACGGGGCGGAGCTGCTGTTCCAGATCATCACGGCTCGAGAGGAACGAGCATCGATTGCGTGCGCCTCAAACGCTAACTTCAGCGAGTGGGGCCAAACCTTCACCGACCCCCGACTGGCCGCAGCCATCGTGGACCGGCTCACCTTCCGCGGCCACATCATCAACACCGGAACCGATTCCTACCGCCTCAAAACCACCAGGCAAGCACAGAAAGGCTAACCCGCCGCGACCAACGGCAACCCAGAAAACCCTACCCGGGGTGGGGCCAAAACAAACGACAAACCCGGGGCCAAATCAACTTGCTATTCCCACCCCGCCGGTGCCCGCTGATCTGGCGTCACAGTGCGGGCACACGAATCCGTCGGGCCACCGCAGCCGGTCCAGGTAGGCCAGGCATGCCTCGTCGGTGGGGAACCACGCGCGAAGATCCGCGACCCGGCCTGGCCTTGGCCCTGTTTGGTGGACACCTTCTAAGAGAGGATGTTCATTATGGGAAACCAACGGAGGGCGTTCACGCCTGAGTACAAAGACGAGGCTGTGAAGCTGGTGATCAATACGGGCCGACCCGTCGCAAGGGTCGCGCGTGAGCTTGGCATCGTCGAGCAAACGTTGAGCAACTGGGTCAAAGCCCACCGGGACCGCTATGACGCGAGCGATGGGGCTCTGAGCGAGACAGAGCGGGCCGAGCTGGTGCGGCTTCGGAAAGAAGTCTCGGATCTGAAGATGGATCGGGCGTTCCTGAATTATCCTGATGTTCGGATTATGCCGATGTTTGCCTTAAAGCGCTGATCAGGCGGCTTAGCACCCGTAATTGTTCGGCATAATCTTGCAGAGATTCTCGAGGAAGTTCAGGATTGTGTCGGAGGGTGTGTAGCGGCCTGTTCCGCTTTCTATGGGTGCGGTGCGGTCGAGGGCTCTCTGTTTGATCGTGAGGTCGGCGTGTTCTGGCGGAGTCGGATATTGGAACTCTCGGAATAGCTCTCACGAGTGTTCATCATGGGTGGGTCCGGCGATGCTGCTCGAGCGTGCCCGACGGCTGTAGTCGGCGGCATAGCCGGTCCAGTCTCCGGCGGAGGCGCGTTGCCAGGCGACCGCGACGCTGATGTTGATTCCGAGCAGTCGGGCGAGCAACGCTGCGGGGAGTTCTTCGGCGAGGCCGAACAGGGCGGTGGAGCGGGCTTGACCGGGCTGAAGGCCGAGTTGTTGAAGCCGTTCGCCGAGCCGAGAGGCACTGATCGGCCGGGCGGGTCGTCCTCCGGGGAACAGCCAGGGGGACATGCCCTGGTCGCCAACTGTGGCGTGCCCGTGCCGGGAAGCAACGAGTTCCCGGACCAGCGCGTCGAGGGGTTCGGGCAGCACGATGTGTTCGCGGCCGAGTCGCAGCCGCACCTCGTGCGCGTCGGCGTGGACGTGCTCGAGGGTGAGCCGGCTGATCGTGGTGGTGGATTGCGCGTAGAGGAGCACGAGCAGTCCGGCGACGCGGTCCTCGGCCCTGATGTTGTCATCGTGTAGCAGCCGACGGGCGTGAGTCCACCGGGCTTCGCTGTCGATGATACGCCGAGGCCCGTCCCATTTGGTGGCGGCAAAGGCCAGGGTGGTGATCTTGTTTCGTCTGGCCCAGCGGACGAAGTTACCCGCGCCAACGCGGGCAGTCGCGGGCGCGCAGGTCAACCACTGTTCGAGGTCGCCTTGTCCGGCGCTGGCCAGGTCGAGGCCACGGGCGGACAGCCAGTCGAGCAGGGTGATTGCAGCGCTGATGTTGTGCTGGATGGCCATGCGTTGCCCGTCGGTGGCGTGTCGACCGTTGTTGCGGCGGCGTGGCCGGTGTAACGCGTGCCAGCGGGCGTAGCGGTGCAGCAGCGCGCGCTGTTCCGGGTCAGTCAGATCGGCGAGCGTGACCGTGATCCATCGTTCGAGCCGGATCAGTTGCTCGTCGCGGGCAGGTAGCGCACCTGTGGCCACCAGCACGCTGCGCAGGTGCCGCAACGGTTTGCTGTCGGGCAGCTCGTCGAGCCCGGCATGGGTCAGGGCTCGTTGCCGCGTCGCGAGTTCGCGCATGATCGCCATCGCGGTGTATGTGTTCAGCCAGGCCAGCACAGTGTCTGGCCGCTCGTGGCTGGCGAGGTTGTCATGCAGGACCTGCAGTTGTGGGTGGATCCCTCCGGCGTCATCGCGTAGCAATTCACCGAGGCGTCGTCGTAGTGTGCAACGGGCGCAGCGGCGCGACCGGTTTTGAGAGGGTTCGCCGCAGCCGGGACAGGCGTGCCAGTGGGCTTCGGGGCGAGTGCAGGAGCCGCAGAGCGGTTCGGAACGGGTTCCGCTGCGAACTAGTCTGACGTTGCCGCAGCCACTGCAGCGTGCTCGCCGCTGCAGGCACGCGTGACAGCACGCTTGTCCGGTGAGATTGGAGATCGAGCCGCCAGCCACACGTCCGCAGATTGAACAGGTCACCGTCGCGATCGGTCGACACGAACCACAAAGCGGACCCGCCGGGGTCCGGACGCTGACCGGACGACGTCGTCGGCAGCTCAGGCAGACCTCCTGATTCGCCGGGTCGGTGATCAAGCACTTGGGACACAACGCCCGCCCCTGCGCGTCGCGGGTGGCCGCCTCACGGTGCACGCCGCAGCGTGAACAGGTTTCGGCACGGGACTTGGCCACGCAGTTTCGACATAGCCGCACTCCGTGGCGGGGTTTGACAAGTGCGAT